>JAJQBK010000002.1 GCA_021203305.1 Lachnospiraceae bacterium | reverse complement strand
ATATAATAATTAACCAAACAGTTAATTAAGAAGGAGGCGGATTGACATTAAAATTACATATGCGAATAGCCGGGTAGAGAAATTCTTTACCGATTACAAAAGAATGCAGAGAGAATTACCGGCCGAATGGGTCAGAACCATTAAAAAGCATATGGATCGTCTGGAAGCAGCGGAATGTTTTGGCGATTTTCTGAAGGTTGGATTGGGTAAACCGGAGCAGCTGACAGGGTATAAACAAATTCGTTATTCTCTGCATGTGGCAGCAAATGTCAGACTGATTCTGGAACTGGCGGCGGATCAGAACACCGTCATGATCTGTACGGAGATTGAAGTGGAAGGAGTAGGTGATTATCATGGCAGGAAAGAAAACTGGTATATCTCGTGAACTCATTATTCATCCTGGAGAAACAATTGCGGATATCTTGGAAGAACGCGGCATCACGCAGGCGGAGCTGGCCGTACAGACGGGGGTTTCTGCGGCGTATGTCAGCAATGTGATTGCGGGAAAGAAAGATATTTCATCCAGATTTGCGTTTGCTCTGGAATACGCTCTGGGCGTACCCAAGTCTTTCTGGCTGAATTTACAGGCCAATTACGATGCGGAATTGCTGGAATTCATGGAGAGCCAGACGATAACAGAGGAAGAAAGACTGGCAAGGAAATCGTTAAAAGAAGTAGCGGACTATTTGCAGAAAAAAGGCTTGATCCCTGCGGACAGAAGCGGGGATGACCTGATACTGTCATTGCGTAAGGCGCTTCATATCAGCAATATAGGTAATTTGAAAAAGGTAATACCAGCGGGAGCCTTCAGATTGGCAGAGGGCGTATCCGTTGATCCCTATGTGTTAGGCGCATGGCTTCGCATGTGCGAGACCGGAAATGACAACAGTGAAATCAACAACGGTGAAATCTGCAACAGCTTTGCTGTTGACAAAGTCAAAGGTCTTACGGATGAATTAAAAGTCGTCATGTTGGATGAAACATGCGATTTACAGAAAAATCTGAGAACCGTTATGGCAAATTATGGCATTGATTTCTTAATCGTGAAAAATTTCCACGGCGCTCCTGTACAAGGATATATTTCTTTCAAGGATGACGGCGTTTATCGAATGGCACTGACGATCCGCAGGTCCTTTGCGGATATCTTCTGGTTTTCTCTGTTTCATGAATTGGGGCATATTGTAAACGGAGATATTGGAAGAAGCGCGAAATTTATAGACAGCGGCATGGATGAAGAGAAGGAAAAAAGGGCAGATCTCTTTGCAGGAAACTGCCTGTTGGAACCGGATGCATATGCGGAATTTTTGAAAGAGGGTGATTTTGGAATAAAAGCGATCCGATCTTTTGCTGCGGCGCAGCGGGTCATGCCCTATATTGTGATCGGGAGGCTGCAGAAAGAAGGGTATCTGGAGTATAACCGGTATGTGGAGTATAAGCTGAGATATAAGTGGGCGGAGGAAAAAGTTTGAAACTTCCTTGTGTGAGTCCGGTTTATGGGACGCAGAAAGCGGCATAATGGTTTCATTCAAGGGATTTTCCGTAACTGTGAAAATGTTTGTTTGAACAGGTGCTTGATGAGAAAATTGATGTTGTAAAAGTTTGGTTTGAAGAGTATCTTAGAAGATACAAGGGGAATGTGATGCTATGTGTGAAAAAATACCGATATCGAAAAAAGTACAAAATGCTTTAAACGTAGTATCACCAATCGCATCAGCGGCTTCATTACTTAATCCTGCTTTTCTTGCTGTGCCAGTTATTGCCAGTGTTTATAATGAGGTGTGTGCCTATTTTGACAGTAGAAGTACAGAGAAGAGACTCAATCAATTAGAGAAAGCTTTGGAAAAACAGAATATTTCTAACGATGAATTTCGGAACAGGTTAGATCGTTTGGATGAACATGATCAATATGTGTTTCGTAATAATGTTAAGCACCTTTGTGTGTCTGCTTTGCCGGAAACGACAGATGTATTAATTGATTGTATGATCGCTTTTTTGATGGATAATGATCATCACCAAATGAATGAAGAACTTTGTGAAATCTTGAGAGACTGTAATTCTTTTGACATGTATCTGTTGCAGAAATTTAAAGAATATTTATTAAAAGGAAGTCGTGAGGAGTATAACTCAAAATTAGAGTTGGCAAAAAAAGCAGCTGAGGATCAAAATAAACGTGAAGAAGAAAAAAGCAAAGGGGATAAAAAAAGTGGTTTCCGATCAAAAGTGTATTATGATAGAAATGTCCTATATGGTAGATACACAATCTTTTGGAAAGATTTCATGACGATTTTAAATGTGCAAAACACAGTTAGTGCATCAGCTATGATAAACAAAGTGTGTATTATGGAAGATGGAAGTGAGACGTATGACTGGGCTTATCTGGTTCGTTCTCTATTAAAATTACAGAGACTTGGAGTTGTAGAGGTAGAATATCATAATACAATGGGTGTAGTAAGCCAAAACAATATTGATAGGTTTCATGTGACATTGTTCGGTAAGAAATTACTTGACCATATTGAGATTGCGGAGCAAAATACTTGCACATAAGTCTCGATAGTATATACATGGGATCGTAAGTAATTAAAAAAATCTAACCCTGTTTAAACGAAAGAAAAGAGAACACAAATGACAAATGATAAAATCGCCGAGGTCGGCGTCAATATCGCGGAAAAAGCCACCATGATCTGGAACGTAGCGGATATGTTGCGGGGCCCGTTCAAGCCGCATGAATATGGGTTAGTGATTCTGCCTATGACGGTGGTGAAGCGCTTTCATGACTGCCTGCTGCCCACGCATGAGGCGGTGATTACGCAATATGAGAAGGTGAAAAACCTGGCGGTGATCGACGGGTTTCTTACCCGCGCGTCCGGGTATCAGTTTTATAATATCAGCAAGTTTGCGTTTGATTCACTTTTGACCGATCCGGATAATATTGAGGCGAATTTCCGCGATTATCTGGCCGGGTTTTCCGCGAATGTGCAGGACGTGCTGGCCAAATTTGATTTTGATAATATCATCCGGCGCATGGTGGAGAGCAATACGCTTTATCTGGTCATCAAGGAGTTCAACACGCCGAAAGGGTATCTTGGCCCGGATAAAATCAGCGCCGTGGACTGCGGCTATATTTTTGAGGATCTGGTGCGGCGGTTTTCTGAGTCCTTCGGAGAGGAGGCCGGGGCGCATTTCACAAGCCGGGATATCATTTATCTGATGACGGATCTGCTGCTTTCGGACGCGGATCTGACCACTGCTGTCAATATTACGGTCTACGATATGGCGATGGGCACCTCACAGATGCTTTCCTGTATGGAGGAGCGCATTCACGCGCTAAATCAGGACATCGAAGTCACCTGCTTCGGGCAGGAATTCAATCCTTCTACCTTTGCGATCGCCAAGGCAGACATGATGATCCGCGGCGGAGACCCGAACAATATGCGGTTCGGGGATACGCTGTCTGACGATCAGTTTCCCGGTTACACATTTCAATACTGCATTTCCAATCCGCCCTTTGGCATCGACTGGAAGCGGGAGCAGAAGGCCGTGGAGGCCGAGTCGAAAAAGGGCGATCTGGGGCGCTTCGCGCCGGGGCTGCCGAAGATTTCCGACGGGCAGCAGCTTTTTGTCTTAAACGGCCTGGCGAAGCTGGTCCCAAACGGGAAGATGGCGATTATTCAGAACGGGTCGCCGCTCTTCTCCGGTGACGCGGGCAGCGGCCCCAGCAACATCCGCCAGTATATTCTGGAAAATGACTGGCTCGACGCGATCATTCAGCTATCCACGGATCAGTTTATGAATACCGGCATTTCCACCTATATCTGGATTTGCAGCAAGGACAAGCCCGCTTACCGCGCGGGCAGGGTGCAGCTCATCGACGCCTCACACTGCTTTGAGCAGCGCAGGAAGTCCATCGGCAATAAGCGCAACGATATTTCCGACCATTGCAGGGAGCTGATCGTGCAGGCTTACGGCGAGTTTAAGGACGATGCCGTTTATGGCGAGAAGCCCGGCGTCTACTGCCACAGTAAGATTTTTGATTCTGTGGAGTTTGGCTACAATAAGATCACAGTCGAGAGGCCACTCCGCGATGAAAACGGGGAGATTGTCCGCAAAGGAGGAAAGCCCGTGGCAGACGCTGCTCTGCGCGATACGGAGAATGTGCCGTTAAAAGAGGACATCGACCATTATTTTCGGCGCGAGGTCCAGCCCTATGCAGCTGACGCCTGGATTGATTATAAGAAAACGAAGGTGGGCTATGAGATTCCTATGACGCGCTATTTTTACGAGTACCAGCCGCCGGAGACGGCGGAGACAATTGCCGCCCGCATCAGGAGGCTGGAGGCGTATATTTCCGATGGGCTGAAGGAGTTGTTCCCGGAGGAGGGCGCGTGATGGGGAGAGCAATGAAGGACAGCGGGGTGGAGTGGATTGGGGAGATACCGGAGGAGTGGAGACTTGGACGGATTGGTGAAATGTATACTGAACGAAGGCAAAAGGTAAGTGATATAGAGTATCCGCCTTTGTCGGTGACAATGAAAGGAATTGTCCCTCAATTAAGTACCGCAGCGAAAACAGATGCACATGACAACAGAAAACTGGTATGTAAAGGAGATTTTGCGATTAATAGTCGCTCAGATCGTAGAGGTTCTTGTGGCATCTCTGCATATGATGGGTCGGTTTCATTGATAAACACGATATTAAAACCCAGAGAAGATGTGAATTATAAGTATTATGACTGGCTTTTTCACACTTCCATGTTTGCAGATGAATTCTATAAGTGGGGTCATGGTATTGTTGATGATCTTTGGACAACAAACTGGCAGGATATGAAAAATATAGTTATTCCTGTCCCGCCTGTTAAAGAGCAAAAAGATATTGCATGTTATCTTGATGACCGGTGTGATCAAATTGATTCTATTTTGGAAAAGACGCAAGCTTCGGTTGAAGAATACAAACGTCTGAAACAGGCAGTCATCACCCAAGCCGTCACAAAGGGCGTGCGCGGTGACAGGCCGATGAAGGATAGCGGAATTGCGTGGATTGGTTTAATACCGGAGAAATGGCATATTGTCAATCTTGGAAGGCATATGACAATTGAATCAGGAATTTCAGTAGGAAAAACCTATGAGTCTGGAACTACACTGGTTGAAGTTCCATATTTGCGTGTGGCAAATGTTCAGGGTGATCATATTGATTTTTCGGATATAGCAACCATCTTAGTCGCTCCAGGTGAAGCTGAAAAATATAAGTTGCATACAGGACAATTGCTGATGACTGAGGGTGGAGATCGGGATAAGCTTGGCCGGGGATGTAAGTGGAACGGTGAAATAGATAATTGTATTCATCAAAATCATGTATTCGCTGTACAGACCGATGAGGAACTTTTAACAGACTATCTGGATTACCTTACTACATCTGACGTGGCAAGAACATATTTTGATATTACGGCCAAAAAGACAACCAATTTGGCCTGTACAAATAAAACAACGATTCAAAAATTTACCATTCCGGTTCCGCCAGTTGATGAGCAGAGAGAAATTTGCGATTTCCTTGATGATAAATGTGAGAAATTAAATCATCTGATTACCCAGAAAGAACAGCTCCCCACCGAACTGGAAAATTATAAAAAGTCCCTGATCTATGAATATGTCACTGGCAAGAAGGAGGTGCCGTCACAAGAGGATGCAATAAGTGAGACCATAGATCCGAAAGTCCTGCTCATGGTATATATTGCAGAATATTTTGCACCAAAAGGACGAATTCATATGCAAAAAATGATATATAGTGTTGAATGCATTTTGGGACTGCCTTTTGGAACACAGTATTATCGTTATCCGCATGGACCATATGATAAAAATATTGAGAAATATGAACAGGAAGCAGTGCATAGAGGGTGGTTGTCCGTAACAACAGGTAATCAGGTGGAATATTCAATTGGGAAAAATATGGATGAATACAGAAAAGCTTATCAGGAAGCTTTTGGTGGCATGACTGAAGATATCCGCAGAATTTGTACATTCCTCAGTAAGATGAAAACTTCCCAAACTGAGCGGGTGGCGACATTGCTGGCGTCATGGAATGACTTTATTCTGAAGGGGATCGATTCTCCAACCGATGATCAGATTATTGATGATGTGCGTAATCATTGGTCGGACAATAAGCATAATTCGCCTGAATCAACATGGCAGGGAACATTAGATAAAATCAGGAGCAATGGTTTTACTCCTAAAGGAAATGGATTATGTACAAAAGGCTGATTTGAAGAGGGGAGACTATTATGAGCATTGACGTAATTACCGAAAAACGCTTTGAATCCGACATCGAAGCCTCCTTCCTCTCTCCTTCCGGAGGCTACACAAAAGGCGCTGACACCTACAACCCGAAGCTGGGCTTCTATGTGAATACCCTCATCGGTTTCATTCAGCATACTCAGCCTAAAGAGTGGGCCAGATTTTTAAACCAGAACAAAGTGGAGCCGGAGCGCAAATTCTGCCTTGCTCTGGACGCCGCCTGCGAGAGTGAGGGGATGATTACTGTTCTGCGGCATGGCTTTAAGCACCGGGGGATTACCTTTCATATCTGTTATTTCAAACCGGAGTCCGAGCTCAATCAGACCGCGGCGGCGCAGTATGTCGCCAATGTGACGGAAGCATACCGCCAGTGGCACTACTCTGCGGACAACAACAATTCTGTGGATATGGTGCTGGTCTTAAATGGTATTCCGCTCTTTGCCTTTGAATTGAAAAATCAGTACACCGGTCAGACGGCGGACAACGCTCGCCGCCAGTGGATGTATGACCGCGATCAGCGGGAAATCTGCTTTCAGTTCAACAGGCGTATTCTGGCTTATTTCTGTGTGGATCACACGGATGTCTGGATGACGACCAGGCTGGCGGGAAAGGATACTTATTTTCTGCCCTTCAATCAGGGGAGCAACGGCGCCGGAAATGACGGCGGTAAGGGGAACCCGCCCAATCCGGACGGCTATCCCACGGCGTATCTGTGGGAGGAAGTATTTCAGAAGGATAGCATGATGGATATTCTGCAGAAGTTTATCCATCTGCAGGTGAAAGAAGAAAAGCAGCTGAAGCAGGACGGCAGTGAAAAGATAACGCGCAGAAAGTCGCTGATTTTCCCGCGCTATCATCAGCTCGATGTGGTGCGTAAGCTGATTGCGGACGTTTGGGTGAATGGGGCCGGGCATAATTATCTGGTGCAGCACAGTGCCGGTTCCGGCAAATCCAATTCGATTGCGTGGACGGCGTATCGGCTGGCTTCTCTGCATGATGGGGAGAACAGAGCCATTTTTAGTAGTGTGATTGTGGTCACGGACCGCACCGTGCTGGACGCCCAGCTGCAGGAAACGATCTCCGGTTTTGATCACACGATCGGCGCGGTGGAAACCATCGGGGAGAATAAAAACTCGAAGGATTTGCGGGACGCGATCAACAACGGCGTCCGCATCATTGTGACGACTCTGCAGAAATTCCCGGTGATTTATACGGAGGTGGACAAGGCCAACGGCAGAAATTATGCCATTATCGTGGACGAGGCGCATTCCTCGCAGACCGGCAATTCTGCGCTGAAGTTGAAGGCGGCGCTGGCCGACACGGAGGAGGCGCTGAGGGAATACGCGGAGCTGGAGGGAAAGGCTGAGGAGGAGCTTGACCCGGATGACAAGCTGATGAAGGAAATGATCGTCCACGGCAAGCACAAAAATCTGTCCTTCTTTGCCTTCACCGCGACGCCCAAGGATAAGACGCTGGAACTGTTCGGCACGGAATATGAGGACGGAAGCTTCCATCCCTTCCATATTTATTCCATGCGGCAGGCCATCGAGGAGGGCTTTATTCTGGATGTGCTCCAGAACTACATGACCTATGACACTTGCTTCAAAATTGCCAAGACTATTCCGGAAAATCCGGATGTCCCGGCTAGCCGCGCGGCAAAGCTGATCCGCAGATATCAGGAGCTGCACCCTTACAATATCAGCCAGAAATCGCAGATTATCGTGGAGACCTTTTTAGAGACTACCAGACAGAAGATCGGCGGCAGAGGCAAGATGATGATCATTACATCGTCGCGGCTGGCGGCGGTGCGGTATTTTCATGAGGTGAAGCGGTACATCCGGGAGAAAAATTATAGCAATGTGGAGGTGCTGGTGGCGTTCTCCGGCGCGATTCAGGACGGGGACGAGGAATACACGGAGCCGAAGCTGAATACCCGCGCGGACGGCAGCCATATCAAAGAGGACCAGACCAAGGCCGAATTTCACGATAACTTCAATGTGCTGATTGTGGCTGAGAAATATCAGACCGGGTTTGATGAGCCGCTGCTGCACACGATGATTGTGGATAAAAAGCTGAAGGGTATCAAGGCGGTCCAGACGCTTTCCCGCTTAAACCGGACATGCCCCGGCAAGACTGATACCTATATTCTGGATTTTGTAAATAAAAAGGAAGACATTCTGGAGGCGTTTCAGCCCTTCTATCAGGAAACCTATTTACAGCAGGAGGTCAATGTTGACCTGATTTACCAGACGCAGAAGACGCTGCGCGGCTTTGCCATTTACGGCGAAGATGATATCGCGGCGTTTTCCAAAGTATACTTTGCCAAGGGCAGCCAGGGCAATAACATGGGGAAGATGACGAGCGCCCTTCTGCCGGTTGCCACCCGCTATAATCAGAAAAACGAGGAAGAAAAATATCAGTTCCGGCGTCAGCTCCGCAGCCTGATCAAATGGTACAGCTATATTTCACAGATTGTGCGGATGTTTGACAAGGATCTGCACCGGGAGTTTGTATTCTGTTCTTATCTGCTGAAGCTGTTGCCGCCGTCGGACGTGGAGCCGATTGATCTGGAAGGGAAGCTGAAGCTGGAATTCTACAAGCTTCAGAAGACCTTTGACGGCGCGATACCTCTTCAGGCGGATATCAAAGGCGTTTATGAGCCTGCAAAATTGAAGGGCGCTATGGGGCTGGAGAAGGATGAGCCGCTGGATGAGATCATTCAGAAGATTAATGAGCGGTATAAAGGAAACTTTACAGAAAGGGATCGGGTACTTCTGGCGGAACTCAAGGCCAGGTTAATGAAAGATCAAAAGCTGGTGACCATTGCCAGAACCAGCGATCCGCAGATATTTACCGAGAGTATTTTTCCGAAAGCGTTCAATGATGCCGCAATGGAGAGCTATACGGAAAGTCAGGATGCTTATACTTCTCTGTTTGAAGATCGGGGTAAGTATAACGCATTTATGACCGCGCTGGCAGAGGTGGTTTACAGAGAGATGCGGAGGCGGAAATAGTGTAATATTTTTCTTGAAAATGACAGCAATCTGTTTAAAATAGAGAACAGACAGAAGTTTGGAGGTGATGAAAATAATGTATCCATTTATGACCTTAAATGACGGGACAGAAATCGCCCATTCCCACATGTTGAAAGATGGCTCGGTTAAGGTTTATATTGAGAAACCGGATGAGGAATACTGCTTTCGCCATGCCACCTGTGGGCTCCCGCAATATAAGTGGGAGGATATTTATCAGTTTGATGATGAGGATATCAAAAGATTTCAGGAAATTATACAATCTACAGCGCATTTAATTATGCAATTTTCCCAAGAAGGGGGCTTCGAAAATGCCTCAGGTTTTTAAAATCGGCGTATTTCTGGATAAATGAGAATAAGCCTCTGGAACCGGTTCATGTGCATGTATCAAAGGGAACCCTTCTGCGAATGCAACTAAAGTTTGGATTACCAGGGCAGGAAAATGTTATTTATGTCACAATAATTCTAAAATTCCTGAGCGCATTTTGAGAAATATTCTGCGAATTATTGAGGCAAGAAGCGATGAAATTTTAAAGATGTGGAAGGAGTATTTTGGAGAAATCTCGAATTATTGCTGAAAATCGTGATTATTATATCGGTATTATGAGGAGGATCTATGCCTGAAAAGAAAAAAATAACCGCCGTTGTCCGGTCCCAGACCAGACTGGCTGAGGGAATCTATGATATGTGGCTTGTCACGGAGCTGGCCCGGGAGGCGAAGCCGGGGCAGTTCGTGGGGGTTTATCCGCTGGACCGGAGTACGCTTCTGCCCAGACCCATCAGTATCTGTGAGGTCAATGAGGCACGGAATGCGTTGCGGCTGGTGTACCGTGTGGCCGGAGCCGGAACGGGGGAGTTTTCCTGCTGGCGGCCCGGGCAGGTAGTGAAGGTGCTGGGGGTGCTGGGAAACGGATATCCTGTGGAGGAGGCGCGGGGCAAATGTGTGGCGCTTCTGGGCGGCGGGATTGGAGTGCCGCCATTACTGGAGACAGCAAAGGCGCTGTCACGCGGTTGCCTGTCTGGGACGGAAAGTCAGGCGTGTGACGGCGACAGGAATGTCCTGGCTGCTAATGTCGCGGGCGGGACAGCCAATACGTCTCAGAATGCGTCTCAGGTTCACAGCTTTCTGGGTTATCGCGACGAGAATCTTTTTCTGGAGGAGGACTTTGCCCGTTACAGCGCATTACATATCGCCACGGAGGACGGCAGCCGGGGAACGAGGGGCAACGTCCTTGACGCTCTGCGGGAGAGCGGCATGAAACCTGACGTGATTATGGCCTGCGGGCCCATGCCCATGCTGCGCGCGGTCAAACAGTACGCGGAGATGGAAGGAATCGAGGCATATACTTCTCTGGAGGAGCGCATGGCCTGCGGCGTTGGAGCCTGCCTGGGCTGTGTGGTCAAAACGAGGGACGTTGATCCGCACTCCCATGTGCATAACGCCCGAATCTGTACGGATGGGCCTGTTTTCAACGCAAAGGAGGTGGAAATCTGATGAATACCAGCGTGACAATCGCGGGAGTTACATTTAAGAATCCGGTGATGACCGCCTCCGGCACCTTCGGCTCCGGCATGGAGTACGGAGAGTTTGTGGATTTGAACCGTCTTGGCGCGGTGGTGACCAAAGGCGTGGCGAACGTGCCCTGGCCGGGAAATCCAACGCCCAGAGTGGCGGAGACCTACGGCGGCATGCTCAACGCCATTGGCCTGCAGAATCCGGGAATTGACGTTTTCATTGAGCGGGATATTCCGTTTTTAAAACAGTATGACACAAGGATCATTGTCAATGTCTGCGGGAAAACAGTGGAGGACTACTGTGAGGTAGTGGATAAACTGGCTGATCAGCCCGTGGATATGCTGGAAATCAATGTCTCCTGCCCCAATGTGAAGGAAGGAGCCATCGCCTTCGGGCAGAGGACGGACGCACTTTTTAATATTACGAAGGAAATAAAAAAGCACGCGGCGCAGCCGGTGATTATGAAATTGAGTCCCAACGTGACCGACATCGCTGAGATGGCGAAGGCGGCCGAGGCCGCGGGAGCGGACGCGGTCTCTCTGATCAACACCATTACCGGTATGAAAATTGACGTAAACCGTCGTCAGTTTGTGCTGGCCAATAAGACCGGCGGGCTCTCCGGCCCGGCCATTAAACCGGTGGCCGTGCGCATGGTCTATCAGGCGGCGCAGGCGGTGAAAATTCCTGTGATCGGCATGGGCGGCATTGCCACAGCTGAGGACGCACTGGAATTTATCCTGGCGGGGGCTGCGGCGGTCAGCGTGGGAGCCATGAATTTCGTCAATCCTTATACAACAACAGAGGTGATTGACGGCATTGAGGATTATATGAGAAAATATCAGGTGGAGGATATCCGGGAGCTGGTCGGGGCGGTGCAGTAGAGGGATAAAGAAGATCTGTAAACTGGTATATTTCCAGCGGAGAAATAATTTCACCGGAATTGAAAGGAAAAACGAGGAATAGAATAATGTCATTAGAAAAAGTACGGAACAATCTTTCAGAAATCAGATGCCGGGTGGATCGTCGGCTGATCGTAGGTTTGCTCATCGCTGCGAATGTCCTTTTTCTGCTTTTTGCGGGTATTTCTTATCATCAGAGGATCAGCAGCCTGGTTACTTACGAATACAACGCAGATCAGCTGCGGGAATATGCGGAAAACGATTCCTACTACATGGGAGATCGGATAGAGGAAGGAGCGGAAGCGGGTCTGTATGAACTGGTTCCCGATGTGGAGCTTCTTTTGCAGAAGAGCTCCTATTCCTGCACGATCACTTATGTGAGTTCTTCCGGCGGCAGTTTCCTGCAGACTAACGCGGACACGGATTTTTACAACGTGATGGACGCTGCTGTTATTTATTTCACTTCGGATTCCACTTCAGTCACGGACACGAAGGAATTTTGGCTGAACGCGGATTTGAATGTCATGCTGCAGATTTATTATGTTGGCACCGGTTCTGTACAAATCCTTGAGCTGGCGATAGAAGAGACTGCTTATGCGGCTAACATCAGTCTGTTTTCCTAGATTCTGTTTCTGTGTGTTCTCGACCTTTTTCTGGGAGTCTGGTATTACAATAAGAGACATCCCATTCCCACAAGGCACATCTATCTCTTTTTCGGCCTTTTCACCCTGGGGCTGGCGACCAGTTATCCTCTGCTCACAAATCAGACACTGCTGGCGGATGACATTTATTTCCATCTGTTCAGAATCGAGGGAATCAAAGAAGGGCTTTTGAGCGGACAGTTTCCGGTCAGAATCAGTCCGGCCTTTTATAATGGATATGGATATGCCAATTCTGTCTTATATGGAGAATTGCTGCTGTATTTTCCGGCGCTGCTCCGTATAATAGGCTTCAAACTTACCACCAGCTATAATCTGTTTGCGATAGCCGTGAATATTCTGACCAGTTTTGGAACTTATTATTGTTTTTCCCGGATGACGAAGAACGCGGGCGCGGCTGCGGCTGCCACTGTTCTCTATGTGCTGGCACCCTACAGGCTGCTGGATCTGTATGTGAGAGCAGCTGTGGGAGAATATTGCGCCATGATTTTTCTGCCATTTGTCATTTACGGACTGTTCCGTATTTATACGGAGGATCCCGGGCAAAAGGAGTATAAATGGTGTTTTCTGCCCCTGACCATAGGAATGAGCGGAATCATACAGACGCATGTGCTGACAGGAGAGATGACGGTGCTGCTGATTCTCACTTTCTGCGTACTGCTCTTCCTTTTCACCTTCCAGAAAAAGCGTTTTCTGGCGCTGATAAAGGCGGCGTGCTTTACGGTTCTTTTAAATCTCTGGTTCTTGGTGCCTTTCGCGGATTTTTATCTGACACAGAATCTGAAAATCGCGGTGACATCCGGCACGGACCTTATTCAGGACACCGGAATCTTCCTGCCGCAGCTGCTGGGTATGCTTGCCATATTCAGCAGGGTACATCTGGTGGCATCGGAAGGAATACAGGATGAAATGATGCTGTATCTTGGGATTTCGCTCGTATTGGGGGTCATTTTATGCGGGGTCATGGTTTTGGTCACGGGAAAAGAGGAGAACAGCAAAAGGCGCCAGGCGGGGATCCTGGTTGTAATGGCCTGTTTAAGCTCCTGGATGGCTACTGTCTATTTCCCGTGGGACAGGCTTTGCACTATGTTCTATCGATATGCGGAACAGATCACCAAGGTGATTACCTCCATACAGTTTATGTGGCGGTTCCTGGCTCCGGCCACCGCGCTGTCAGCGGCAGCTACGGGCTTGAGTCTGGCGCTTTTGCGCAAAAAAGAGGGGGCGCTGCCCTTCGCCGCGGCGGCTCTTTGCCTCTGCATGATTACCGGCATCGGGGGAATGTACACGATGTATTTCACGTTCAATGGAACGTCATTAATGGATATGGATGATCTTGATGACGTTAACACCGCAAATTATGTGGGAGGAGGAGAGTACGTCATTGTAGGGAGCAGCTACCAGGCGGCGACAGAAATTTTTGAACCCAGATCGTACAACGGGGTGAGTGTGGACGAATATGAAAAGCAGGGAACGAACATCACGCTGACTGTGACGGCGGACAGTGTCGATGGATATGTATTGCTGCCTCTTTACAACTATAAGGGGTATCATGTGGAATCAGCGGATGGTCTGATTACCAACTCCTGCCTGGTGACCGGGGAGGGAAAGGTTATGCAGCTGAATATTCCTGCCGGTTACAGCGGCACCATCACGATCAGCTACCGGGGTCTTTGGTACTGGAAAGTGGCGGATATTGTGTCGGTGCTGACGATCATTGCCCTGCTTGGCCTGTTGTACCGGGACAGACGCAGGAGCGCGCCTGGTACTCCGGCGAAGGACAGGACATGATAATATAGCATAGAGAAAGACATTTCTTGAAGCATTTGATAATCCGGCACAGGGAAAGCTCTGGCAGGCGTACCATTCTCCTGCGTCTCTCGGGTTTCCCCTGTCAGGCCATCGGCGTGTGGACGGGTACGAAATCCTCCACCTCAGAGTCCCTGTGTCCGGGTATCTATGATAATAATATTTTTAATTGTTTTTGTAAAGAATTGCTTTATTCCTTATGAGTCTACTCCATTCTTTTTCGTTAATTTGCATGAATGTAATAATATCACAGATTTTTGCCGAAGGTGGTCGTTATATCGTTTTTTCAGCAAAATACAAAAAAAGTACAAAAAGGCGATAAATCATAATTCCCTCCGAACATGCATACAGTGAATCGATGAATCTGCGTTTTGCGGGGAATGAATATATGGTGCCAGTACTGCTTCAGCAGTCAGAAATGGATATCAGTCATACGCTGAGTCATTTTTGACGGTTGAGCGCAGACTTTAGCGGCATATTTTCTGAAATCTGCGGAGCGCAAGTGAGAAGCAGGAGGTTATTGGATGGAGTTATTATATCGGAATGTACAGTCGGAGCAGAAAAAATGGGAGGCGGCGACGCAGCTGACCATCGAGGAGGATGTGAATATTCCGGAGGCGAAGGCGGACTGTACGGAGCTTCTTTTAAAGGACGCCAGGCTGGTGGTTGAGGAGGTCCGCACGGGCCGGGACCAGGTGACGGTCAAGGGCAGCATTGCGTATCAGATTCTGTACGCGGGGGAGGAACCGGGGCGGCTGGAATCGCTGAAGGGAAGCCTGTCTGTGGACGAAACCCTTCATGTGGACGGCGCTATGCCGGGGGAGATGGCGAACGCGAAGGGACGGCTTGAGGATTTCAGAGTCAGCATGATCAATACCCGAAAAATTGCCCTGCAGTCCGTGCTCTGTCTGCAGGCATGGTACTTAAAGGTTCAGAATGAGGACTGGTGCAGCGACACCGCGGGCAGTACGGCGCTGGAAAAACAGCAGGTTCTGGTGGATATTTCCCAGCTGATCAACCGAAAACAGGATGTGTACCGCATCAAGGAGGAGGTGGAGCTTCCCGGCGGCTATCCGCCCATCCAGACACTCCTCTGGCAGCAGATCAGTCCGGGAGAGCTGGAGGCGCGGGCCATGGAGGACAAAATCAGCCTGAAGGGCAATCTGAACTGCTTTTTTATTTACATTGGGCAGGGGGCGTCTCAGCCTGTGAAAATGCTGGAAAAGCAGATGCCCTTTCATGGAATTGTGGAATGCGGCGGCTGTAATGGTGACATGACTGTCAGCTGCCTTGCCTGCATGACACAGGCCAGTACCGAAATCCGACAGGACGAGGATGGAGAGGACAGGGTTCTTTATCTGGAGGCGGTGCTGGATCTGCAGCTGCGTATTTATGAGGACAGACAGATTCCGGTGCTGAAGGACGCCTACAGCACGTCCTCAGAGACGGAAATTAAGACCCGGCCCATCAGCCGTCCGGTGATCGGGCTGACCGGAGAGGGAAGGCATCGCCTCCGTCAGAGCTGGCGCTTAAAGGAGGGAAGCCCGGGGATTGTTCAGATCCTGCACACCTCTGCGCAGATTTTGCCAGAAAAGGAAATCTGGAATGACAACCATGCCGTTTTGCAGGGGAGCATGGAATATCAGGTGCTGCATCAGACCGGGGAGGAGCAGCTTCCCTACGGTGTGTGCCAGTGCAGTATTCCTTACGAAATGAGTCTGGAGGGCATGCCGGGGCAGGAGCTTGCGGACCACAGCGCCATGGTACTTTCCGAGGCGAGGGTGGAGCAGGCGTCGGCGGAGTTAAAGGACAGCGAGGAGATGGAACTGAAGGGAGTGGCCGCGTTCAGCGTCCTGGCGCTGGGAGAATGCCCGGACAGCTGTGTGGATGATATCGTGACAAAGCCGCTGGACACGGAGCACTACGCCTCTCTTCCAGGGATGGTGCTCTGCTTTGCCCAGAGGGATACCGATCTTTTTACCTATGGGAAACAATACTATACCTCGGTGGAGGAGATCAAAAATCTCAATCATCTGACGGAGAACCTTGTGCATGCCGGGGAGAAGGTGTTTCTGGTGAAGGGGAGCGGAGCGTGACGGTGCGATATACAATGAAGGGGTGTTTGCGTGAGTGGAAACGGGACGCGACGGCGCGATACACATGAAGAGGTGTTTTCATGAGTGGAAGCGGAGCGCGACTCTAAAAACAGGCGCCATATAAAATTTGAGGCCGGAAAATGCCTGAATCAGAGTATTTACATTGACAACAACTCAGGAATTGTATAAAATTAAATACAAGATTGTATACAAGAATTGCTGCCGGAAAAGTACCAAAGATTGGGGCGGACGCGGGGTTCGCCTGTGGGCAGCGGTCACAGAGGGGAAAATGCAGACTATACAGAGAAAAGCCTATGCCAAAATCAATCTGAGCCTGGATGTCCTGCGGCGCCTGGAGAACGGCTATCACCAGGTCAGGATGATTATGCAGACAGTGGATATTTTTGACGAGCTGACCTTTGCGAAAGCGGACAGCGGTATCTCACTTACAATTGATGATGGCCAGAAAGAAACAGAGAGAAATTGTCGGTTATCGGATGCAGCGGATGTGGACAGTCAGTCGGTTTGTCTGTCAGACGGAATGGCATATTCCGGTAAGGGTGGCGCAATTATAGCGGCGAGCGGCAGCAAAGTCCCGACAGATCAGAGCAATCTGATTTATAAAGCGGCGAAGCTTCTGCTGGATACCGCGGGGATCGCGGAGGGCGTGTCCATTCATTTACAGAAAAATATCCCCGTCGCGGCGGGCATGGCGGGCGGCAGCACTGACGCGGCGGCCACGCTGCTGGGGCTGAATGAGTTATTTCAGTTAAATTATACCTCGGAGGAGCTGAAAGGGCTTGGAGTGAAAATCGGCGCCGATGTACCCTACTGTATTCAGGGAGGGACGGCGCTGGCGGAGGGCATTGGGGAGGTTTTAAGCCCGCTGCCGGCGCCCCCGGAGGCTGTTCTGGTGGTAGCAAAGCCGGATATTGATGTGTCCACGGCCTTCGTATACCGCCATCTGCGTCTGGATGAAATCAAAAGCCATCCGGATACGGATGGAATGATCGAGGCACTGAGAAGGAAGGACATCGGAGGGATCGCGGGTCGGCTGGGAAATGTGCTGGAGACGGTGACCATACCGGAGTATCCCGTGATTCGGGAAATGAAAGAGCTGATGGTGAACCGCGGTGCGCTGGGAGCGCTGATGAGCGGCAGCGGCCCCACGGTTTTCGGCATTTTTGAGCGGGAGGACGAGGCCCGGGCGGCGGCTTTGGCCATCCGGTCGGAGGGGCTTTCCGGAGAGGTTTTTGTGACCGGCTTTGGTTCGTGACGTATGATTGAAGAAAAAGGGGATATGGCGCGGAGTTACGGTGAGAGAAGGTGCAGCAGAGCGGATTTGCGGAATGATCGAGGCGCGTTTTTACCGGATACTGGGCGTGACGCAAAGGAGAAGGAATGCAGGATGATTTACGATTAAAGACAGATGACAGTCTGCCTTTGAGGGATGAAGTGTTTAATACCCTGCGGCAGGCGATTTTGACCGGGGAGCTGAAGCCGGGGGAGCGCCTGATGGAGATTCATCTGGCCAATCGGCTGGGAGTCAGCCGCACGCCTGTCCGGGAAGCCATCCGCAAGCTGGAGCTGGAGGGGCTGGTCACCATGATTCCCCGCCGGGGGGGGGCGGAGGTGGCCCAGATTACGGAGCAGAGCTTAAAGGATGTGCTGGAGGTGCGCCGCTGTCTGGACGCCCTTAGCGCGGAGCTTGCCTGCGACAGGATCAGCAAAGAGCAGCTGGAGAGGCTGAAGGCCGCCTGCGGTGATTTTGAGAGAGCGGTAAAGTCCGGCGACGCCAGAGTGATTGCACAGAAGGATGTGCGGCTTCATGACATTATTCTGGAGGCCACCGGCAACAGCCGGCTGATTCAGCTGGTCAATAATCTGGCTGAGCAGATGTACCGCTATCGTTTTGAGTACATCAAGGATTACACCATGCATGGAAGGCTGATTGAGGAGCACAGAGCCCTTTATGAGGCAATCCGTAAAAAGGACAGGGAGACCGCCAGAAAAACCGCTATGCTCCACATTGACAATCAGATGACATCCATCACCCGACAGCTGAATCTGGACAGGGCGCTGAAGTAGAGCGGGAAGGCGGGAGCCGCTGTCCTGAAAGGAAACGGGAAGCGCTGAAAAAAGGAGCGGAAGGCGGCTGAATAAAAAATTTTACAGGAACCATACTTCATAAAAGGAATGATGTTTTGGACAGAATCAGCATTCAAAACATCATACTGGTGAGGCGTTTCGAAAACGCCACATCCGGAAGGGAGGTTCCATGAAACTGTTCAAGAAGATCATTTACACACTGTCTGTGGCCGCGGCCTGTTATGGCTTCTGGGGCGTGTGCCTGCCGGAGGCCGGGTTCTTACGCGGGACCAGCGAGATTATTTCCGGGGGAGAGGATCTGGGCGCGGCTGAGCTGTATCAGATGGCGCTTCGCGGGGAGGTGCGGCTGGAGTACGGTAGCAGGCTGTGGGAATGGATTACGAAGATCACAGAAGGCTGAAAAAATGAGCGAAGAGATCAGACAGGCGCCCATCGGCGTATTTGACTCCGGTGTAGGCGGTCTGACGGTGGCGCGGGAGATCATGCGCCAGATACCCAAAGAAAAAATTATATATTTCGGAGACACGGCCCGGGTTCCCTACGGCAATAAAAGTAAGGAGACGGTGACCCGTTTTTCCAGGCAGATCGCCCGGTTTTTATTGAGCCACGACGTCAAGACCATCGTGGTAGCCTGCAATACCGCCAGCGCCTATGCCCTGGACGAGCTGGAAAAGGAATTTGACATCCCCATGATCGGTGTGGTGAAGCCCGGAGCGAAGATGGCGGTGACACGCACCAGAAACGGAAGGATCGGCGTCATTGGCACGGAGGGCACCATCGGCAGCGGTATTTATAATGAATATATCCGTTCCGTCAGAGCGGACGCGGTGATCTACGGCAAGGCCTGTCCGTTGTTTGTGCCTCTGGTGGAGGAGGGACTCTGGGAGGACCCGGTGACGGAGGAGATCGCTCGCCGGTACTTAAGCGAGCTGATCGACCTGGATATTGATACTCTGGTGCTGGGCTGCACTCATTATCCGCTGATCCGCTCGGTGATTGGCAGAATCATGGGGGACGGCGTGACGCTGGTAAATCCGGCCTATGAGACGGCCATCGAGCTGAAGCGCATGCTGAAGGAGCAGGACCTGCTGAACGATGTGGAGCCGGTCCTTGGCAGCAACCGTTATCAGTTCTATGTGTCCGATGGCGCGGAGAAATTCAAGCAGTTCGCCAACTCCATTATGAAGTATGGGGTTCTGTCCACTAAGACTATTCATATTGAGGAATATTAAGACTTTTCAACTGGAATATGTACATGAAATAAATGGAAGCAGGACACGAAAGGAACGGAAACGGAAAGCCGCCGGGGCGTCGGCCTGTTTGTGAATATGACTATGGAAAATAAAAAAGTACTCCTGCACATTCGGGGAATGCAGTTTGACATTTCCCACAGCGATGAAGAGGACGGCGCCATTGAGACGGTGACCACCGGTATATTGCGCAAAATCGGCGCCCGTCCTGCTCCGAACGAAGAACGGGATATGGACCGGGACAGTGTCAGCGGTTCTGAAACAAAACAGAATATCGGCGGGAATGTCAGCGACCCTGATACAAAGCGATATATCGGCGGGAATGTCAGCGACCCTGATACAAAGCGATATATCGACCAAAACGCCAGCGGCCCCGATGGCTGTTATGTGATAAAATATGAGGAAATTCAGGAGGACTTCGGCCAGGCCAGCAGAGTGCTTCTGAAAGTATCCCCCGGCCGTCTGGAAATGACAAAAAGAGGGCTGCTGAACGTCCGTATGGAATTTGAGGAAGGCAAATATACCCAGTCAGAGTACGGTACTCCCTTCGGGGATCTGCTGTTCGGCATTCACACCAGACAGGTCAGGGTTGATGAGCGGCCGGAGGGGGTTTGCATCCACGCAGCCTATATGATGGAGATGAACGGGGAATATCTGGCCGACAGCGCGATTGAGATTCTGGCGGAATATATTGATTGACGGCGTGGCAGTACACTCCGGAGGGCATGTCGGTTGTCAGCATGATGGGAATTCCGGGGAGCCTGTGGGCAGAGACATTAATACAGCATCTCCTCCAGATAGGGACAGCACTCCGGGGCGGAGGGATCAGCGAAAGCCCTTCCCTCACAGGTGACATACCGGACCTTGCGGCAGTAGGTGTCGCAGTGCCATGCGGCAGGGTGTTCTCCTCCACCGGCTGACCGGCTTTCCTGTTTATCGGAAAGTGATTCCTGTTCATCGGAAAGTGATCTGAGAGAAGTCTGTGGGATTTGCTGCGTTTTATGCTGCGTCTGCTGTTGTATATGATTACTGTCTGCACTGTTTTGATTCATGGAGAACCTCTCTTTGTTTATTCATGAAGCGGTTTGATGCATGGACGTTAAATGAGGAGAATATGTTGAAGCTGTGGGTATGAAACAGCGGGAGCCGCCTGTTAACCAGGGGCTCCCGTTTGCGCTGCATGTGCTTATTTCTTTTTCTGGAGAGGTTCCGCGCCGGCTTTCTTCTGCAGGTTGGCAACGGTGCGCTTCCACCAGCCCTGCTTCTTGGGCTCGGGGGTGGGAAGCTTGCCGTGAAGTGCTTTCACTTCCATGATATAGATACCGCTGATGGCTGCCCGGACTTCCTTCTTGACGGGAATGGAGTCAAAGATGGAAGCGTCGCACATCAGAGTGGTGATCTGCGGCCCGATCTTGGCCTTGACCACCGGAACCTTGGAGCGCTTCAGGTACCAGGGTGTTTGCGTTAAAACGACATCCGGGAGCCCGGCCTCCTTTAAGGGCATTGTCTTTTTGTCAATAATCAGCATGGAGACATATTGCTTGTGCGCCTCCAGCATGGCCTGCTGCTCCGCCTGTTTTTTCTGGGTTTTTTTGCCGGTGAAGTAAAGGATTACGACGCCGATGATCAGCACCAGCAAAACGACCAGTAAGATGATTCTTAGCATATAGGTGGCTTCCTCCTGTGAATTTCTGTGGACATAGTGTCCGATTGAGGCTATTCTATCAAATTTTCAGGGATTAAGCAATCAAAACGAAGACAGATTCAGGAAAAGATTTGAGAAAAACGCCGCGATTTTTAATTTTCTGTGAAAACAAAACTACCCCTTTCAAGAAAAAGTATTTTGTGCTATGATGGACAGGTATCGGCGGATAGACGGGCATTTACTGGTGGATGGTCATTGGTAAGAGAATGGATATCGGTGAAAAGAGACTAAAGTGCGGTCCCATGGAACCCTGAAATCATATTGATACGATGGAATAGCAAGATGAAATGAGATATTTAAAGGAGATTTTATGAATAAAAAAAGGAATCTGCTCATCGCAGCTGCGGCGGTGGCGGTTGTGGCCGTTCTGATTGTTTACACGGCTGTCAGTAACGGAAGAGCTTCCATGGAAACGGATACAGCGGACAGCGCGCAGACAGCGGAGAGTACAGACTCCTCCTCGTCGGAGAGCGCGGATTCCGCTGAGGAGATTACGGTTGACAGTGAAAATCCGTCGGCCAGCTCCTCTCTGGTGGTCACGGTGACGGACGGCACGGTCACCTCGCTGAAGGATTACCCGGTGGAGGATTATGTGACGTTGGGCGAGTATATCGGAATGGAGCTTTCGGTTGCCGCCATGGAGGAGGTGGATGACGCTTCTGTGACAGCCCTGGCGGAGAGCTATTTCAGTTCTCTTGCCGTGGATTACGCGGCGGAGATGACCGCGGGCCAGCTGGTGGAGGAAGGAGATACCGCCAATATTGACTATACCGGCTATCTGGACGGCGAGGCCTTTGACGGCGGTTCCGCTTCCGGGTATGATCTGGTGATCGGCTCCGGCTCCTTCATTGACGGCTTTGAGGACGGACTGATCGGCGTGGCCGTGGGCGATACGGTTGACCTCAATCTGACCTTCCCATCGGACTATGCCAACAATCCCAGCCTGGCGGGCAGGGAAGTGGTGTTCACCGTGACGGTCAATTATGTGACGCCGGATATGACGGATGACAACGTAGCGCTGGCGACCGGCGGCAGCTACAGCACTGTGGACGAGTTTGAGGAATTCTGCAGAGCCTATCTGGAATATTACGCCGAGTATGAATATCAGTCCGATCTGGATTCGGCGGTGATTGAGGCGGTGATATCCATCTGCACGGCGACGGAGGTGCCGGACTTCCTTTACAATATGCTGTATGAGAACCTGACGGCCAGCATCGAGTCCGAGGCGTCCTACTATGGGTTGGACGGGGACACCTACTGCAGCTATTTCGTGGGAATGTCCATGGCTGAGTATGTGGTGATCATGGCGGATGAATACGCGCCGGAGGTTATGATTTTCCAGGCTATCGCCAACGCTGAGGATCTGAACCCCACAGAGGAGGAAATGTCTGAGCAGGTGGAGGCGTACATGACCTATTACGGTTATGAGACCGAAGAAGAGGTGTATGAAAATATCATTTCCAGGGAAAGCCTGGAAATGTACCTGATGCAGACTCTTGTGGCGGATTTCCTGGCGGAAAACGCGGCGGTTACGGAGACGGAAGAATAAAAAGCACGACGGCGGAAGAATTTTCATAACACGAAATTAAAAGAGTTTTTGAAGCGGGGAAACGGAGAGAGTTTTCAAGGCGGGGAAGCGGAAAAATTGATAAGAAAAGACAGCAGGGAAATACCCTGCGTGGGGGAAGACCTATGGACATGACAGATATCAGAGCATTATACAGGGATACGGACAGCTATGTGGGCAAAGAGGTGACGGTCGGGGGCTGGATCAGAAGCATCAGAGATTCCAAGACCTTTGGCTTTATCGTGTTGAATGACGGCACCTTTTTTCAGCCGCTGCAGATCGTTTACAGCGACAGCCTGAGTAATTTTAAGGAGATCAGCGCCCAGAACGTGGGGGCGGCCCTGATTGCCAGGGGCACTATCGTGGCCACGCCCCAGGCGAAGCAGCCCTTTGAGATGCAGGCGGCGGAGGTGACGGTGGAGGGGGCTTCCGCGCCGGACTATCCCCTGCAGAAGAAGCGCCACAGCTTTGAGTACCTGCGGACGATTTCTCATCTCCGCCCCAGGACCAATACCTTTGAGGCGGTTTTCCGGGTGCGCTCCCTGATCGCCTACGCCATTCATACCTTTTTCCAAGAGAGGGACTTTGTGTACGTGCACACGCCCATCATCACCGGAAGCGACTGCGAGGGCGCGGGCGAGATGTTTCAGGTGACGACTCTGGATTTAAATAACCTGCCGAAAAATGCGGACGGCGCCGTGGATTACAGCCAGGATTTTTTCAATAAGCCCACCAATCTGACGGTCAGCGGCCAGCTGAATGTGGAGACCTACGCCATGGCCTTCAAAAACGTGTATACCTTCGGGCCAACGTTCAGGGCGGAGAATTCTAACACCACTCGCCACGCGGCGGAGTTCTGGATGATCGAGCCGGAGATTGCTTTCGCGGATCTGAATGACGACATGACGCTGGCGGAGGATATGCTGAAGTTCATTATCCGCTATGTGTTGGAGAAGGCGCCTGAGGAGATGGCCTTTTTCAATCAATTTGTGGACAAGGGGCTGATTGACCGCCTGACGCACGTGCTGAATTCGGAGTTTGGCCATGTAACCTACACGGAGGCCATTGCGCTTTTGGAGAAGCACAATGATAAATTTGACTATAAGGTTTCCTGGGGCTGCGATTTGCAGACGGAGCATGAGAGATATCTGACGGAGGAAATCTTTAAGCGTCCGGTGTTTGTCACAGACTACCCGAAGGAGATCAAGGCTTTTTATATGAAGCTGAATGAGGACGGCAAAACCGTGGCGGCCATGGACTGCCTGGTGCCCGCCATCGGAGAGATCATCGGCGGCTCCCAGAGGGAGGACCGGCTGGACGTTCTGGAGGCCAGGATGGACGAGCTGGGGCTGAAGAAAGAGGACTACGATTTTTATCTGGATCTGAGAAAATATGGCTCTGCGCGCCACGCGGGCTTTGGACTGGGGTTTGAGCGCTGCGTCATGTATCTGACCGGCATGGGGAACATCCGGGATGTGCTGCCGTTCCCGAGGACGGTGAATAACTGCGAACTATAAGCGACTGTGAATAAGAGAAGTAAAGGGTAACAGGGGTAAGGATGAAGCTATACAGGAAAATAACCGCGCTGGTACTGGCCGGGGTGATACTTCTTGCGCAGATTGGGGTGCGTGCGGAGGATATTCAGTCCCTGCAGGAGGAAAACGAGGCGCTGCAGCAGAAGATCGAGAGCGAGCAGAGTGAGATCGAGGAAACCGAAGAGCAGATGCTGGAGCTGGAAATGGAGATCGACGACCAGAAATCCGAGATGATCAACATCATGAAGGATATCGCCGATACGGAGCAGGCCATCGCGGACAAGGAAGAGGAGATCGCCAATAAGGAGGAGGAGATCACCGCCAAGGAGGAGGAGATCGCCGCCGCGGAGGAAGAGTACGAGGCGGCCTGCGCCCGAAGGGATGAGCAGTACGAGGCCATGAAGATTCACATACAGTATATGTATGAGAACGGGGACGCCAATTATCTGGTTCTTCTTCTGGAAGCGGAGGATATGAGCCAGCTGTTAAACCGGGCGGAGTATATCGAAAGTCTGTATTCCTATGATTCCCAGGTGCTGGCGGATTATGAGGCTGTCATGGAGGAAGTCACCCAGCTGCAGGCGAGCCTGGAAGAGCAGAGGGCGGAGCTTGTGAAGGAGGAGGCCGGCCTGGAAAGCGAGGAGGCTTCCCTTGTCAGTGAGAAGGCGGAGCTGGAGGCGCAGGAGGCGTATTTAAATGAAATTATTGCCAGCCTCCAGACCAAGGTGGACAATTTTGACGCGCTTTTAACGGACGCCCAGAACCGGGTCAGCTCCTATAAATCACAGATTGCCAGCAATAACACAAAGATTACGGAGTTGGAGGAAGCGGCTGCAGCAGCGGCGGCCGCCGCTGCTGCGGCACAGAGCAGTTCGGGCGGTTCTTCCTCCGGTACCACGGAGACCGCCTCCGGCGGCTCCGCCACAGCCCAGGCCATTGCCAATTACGCCCTGCAGTTCGTGGGAAACCCATATGTCTGGGGAGGAACCTCGCTGACCAACGGCTGTGATTGCTCCGGCTTTGTCATGTCCGTGTACGCGGCCTTTGGCTATTCCCTGCCCCATTCCTCCTACAGTCTGCGAAGTGTTGGAACGGGCGTCAGCTTAAGCGAGGCGCAGCCTGGCGATATTGTCTGCTACAGCGGCCATGTGGCGATTTACATAGGCAATGGGCGTATCGTCCATGCCAAGAGCTCCAGTACAGGGATTGTGACGGACAATGTGTATTACAGCTCCAGCACGGTAGTGCTGGCGGTGAGAAGGGTTATCTGAGTAAACCGCATGACGCCGGTGAACAACCCGTGAAAGTTTTTGAAAGTTGAAGCATATCATAAAGCAACGCCCGGCAGAACATACTGCCGGGCGATAATTTTTATGAACTGAGCCGTGATAAAGAAGGCTACGGCTGATACTGAGTGCGGTTCGGACAGCGGATACCGGAGAATGCCCCTACCGGTTCCCGATGAAAAATTCCAGCGCTCTGCCGACCACGGCCAGCAGCACCTTTTCGTATTCAGCCCACTGCTGTCTCCGCTTTTTGCGGGCGAACATCACATAGTTGAAATTCTCAGACTGCTGTGAGAATTTATAGAAAAACGAGGACATGATATCCATCTTCAGCAAAACCGCGGAAATATCCGGAGAAATACTCTGTAAATTAAAAATGTTGGACGCATGGAACACCCCGTTCTTATCGAAGCTGCTCTTAAAATTCTCGTCAGGCCTTGTCAGGACAGGGTCCTCCGCCACGGTCAGGCTGAGGTTTTCCTTATCCCAGGAGACAAAGGAATTGGCGCCGCCGTATATGATGAATATGGCGTCCAGATCAAAGCTGTAGCCCACCTCGTTGAGCATGGTCTCATAGTTTACGACTCTTTGCTCCGCGAAAAGGTTGATCATGTGCAGAATGACGCCGGTCTTGTCATTCCTCAGCTCCGACAGCTTCCGCGCGCTGGTGCTCTGAGACGGGGTGCGGTTCTCCAGAATATCGTGAAGCCCCGGGGTGAACATGATATAGCGGTTCTTGCCCTTCTCCTTGGCAAGGTAGAGCATTCTGTCGGCGGCCTTGAAAACCTCGTCATAGCTCGCGCCCTGGTCGGGGTAAGCGGCGGCTCCCATGGAGCAGGTGACCAGATGGTCCTTCAGCTTATCCTTGTAGGAAAGCTCCACTCTGACGCGGATGGTGCGCAGGAGAGTTCTCAGCTCTGTCAGATTATCCACGTGGGACAGCACCACCATCAGCTCATCCCCGCCGATTCTGCCCACCATGCCCAGCTCGCCGATGCTGTTCTTGAGGATTTCCACCGTGTTTGCCAGAACCTCGTCTCCGAACAGGTGCCCGTAATTGTCATTGATCTCCTTGAAATCATCCAGGTCGATAATCACCAGATAGATTCTGGAGACGGCAGCCGCCATGGAATTCTTGGCGTAGGAAATAATGGATTTCTTATTCAGCACGGGCAGCCCCGCATCCATCACATAATTGATACTGTTGTCAGCGTCCTGGAGTCCCGCGGCCGGGGTGATGAGCCCCAGAATTCTGAATTCGCCGGAGGAGGTATGGTGAATCGACTGACAGCGGAAATCAAAGAGCTCCGGCTTTACCGTATCCAGGATCGCGCTGGTTTTGATGCTGTAGCGGAAGCTGGCCTTTCCCTGGGAAAGAGCGGCGCACAGGTGCTGGAACTCATTTCCGGAGGAAGGATCCAGACCGCTTTCTATCCTGGCCTGCCATTCAGAAAGCGTCCCGGAAAAGAGCGGCATATGCTGGTTGCTGCACTGCCTGTAGATAGTCAGGGCGTCCTCACTTATGGTGTAGGTCAGGATAATGCAGTCGTTGATGCCAAGCAGCAGCTCGTACTCATCATTTAACTGCTGGAATCTCCGGTCGTCATTGCGCGGGTCCAGCTCCAAGAACTCGAAACGGTACAGCTTTCCCTCGGTCGGACTTTCCTTGGCTACCGACGAGAGCTTGACGGAGGCCCAGAAAGTGGAGCCGTCCTGCTTTTCCAGACGGACGGAGGTGTAGATGTAGGGGAGCTGTTCTCGCTTCAGATTAAGAACTGCTTCCTTAAATCTCTGAATATCGTCATGATGGATGCTTTGCGTGAGGGGGGCATAGAGATCCCGTCCCAATGTCTTATAGAAGCCCTCATCTGAGGTAACTGGAAGAAACCACTCGTCAAAGACAGCGGAGCCGCAATTGATATTATTGTCCATTTTGTAACCCATACCTTCTCCCGCACAAAATACAGAATTCCCATATCAGGTGATTATTTGCCCGCCACATACGTCTTTTCAAAGGAAAGCTCGTGACATGGCGCTTCTTTACCGCTTATTTTAATATAAAGTTGTGAATAACGCAACAAGCAAATCCTTTTTGAAGCGGATTTTTTGGCATTTTTTCATACGGGAAAAAGAAAAATGCTCTTATTTTGAAATAAATTGACAGTAAAACATGAAATCTGTACTTGCCAAACCTATAGGAAGAGTTGTAAAATAGGTATCAATACGGGGAAGAGTTTGCCTGCGGGCTTCCGAGGGGAAGGCGGACCCGTGAACAGCGGTCAGATGACCGGGAGGGTTTTTATGATGGATGATTCAGTGAAGGCCGATGAGGAGAAAAGAAAAACGACGCAGGAGGCGATAAACGAGCTGTGGGATACCATGTACACCAACGACGAGGGCATCGCGAAGGTGGACCGGTTTTTACAGCACAAGGATCCGGAGCAGCCCTGCGGGCTTTTGGTGATTGACGTGGATCAGCTCCAGGAGATCAATATCAGCTATGGCCGTGATATCGGGGACGAGGTGGTCCTGGAGGTGGGCAGGCTTCTGTGCAGAAGCTTCAGAAAGAACGACATCCTGATCAAAGCCGGCGGAGACTCCTATGTGGTATTTCTGAAA
This sequence comes from Lachnospiraceae bacterium, assembly GCA_021203305.1. Classification (GTDB taxonomy): domain Bacteria; phylum Bacillota; class Clostridia; order Lachnospirales; family Lachnospiraceae; genus RGIG6307. Next base: position 38,214 of record JAJQBK010000002.1, on the reverse strand, counting down.
GGGATGCCTCATTCGGCGCTGGTGAAGAAAACGTCGGATCTGTTGCACAGCATCCGGGAGATCCGGGTCAGCCTGGAGGAGGTCTCCGTCACCTGCAGTATCGGTGTCTGTTACCTTCCGGAGGGAGCGGAGGGATTTAATTATATGCAGCTTCTGGCCAACGCGGACTGGGCGCTGCACCACGCCAAGCAGCACGGGCGCAACCGCTATGAATTCTGCGATGACATCAACCGCAGCAGGAGCGGAGCAGCGCAGTATTCCGCACCCGTGCCGGAACAGAATTTTGCCCCTCAGCGTTTTTCACAGAGCGCGGAGAAGCCGATTCCTGAGTTCCGCTACAGAGAGGGCGTGACGCTTCCGGATTTTGATTCCCTGACAGGACTGATTTCCTTTACCAGATTCCGGGATGAGGTGGACCAGGTGCTCAGTGCTCCGGACAGGGGAAGCTGGGTCATGGTCTATAGCGACTTCCTGCATTTCAAATATTTAAACCAGCACTATGGTTATGACGTGGGTGATTTCCTTCTCAGAAATTTCGCGAGCTTTGTGATCGATACCATGCGCAGCCCGGATCGGGTTCATTTCGCGAGGGTAATCTCCGACCAGTTTGTCCTGTTTATGCCCTGTACTGACAGGCAGGAGGCGCCCGGCAGGGTTGATACCATCAACAGAAAGTTTATCAGCGCCTACCACTCCCATTTCCCGGACGCCAATCTGAGGATCCGTTCCGGCCTTTACTTTATTGAAGAGGATTGTACGGGAGCGTCCGCCGCGATTGACGCCGCCAATTCCGCCAGGCTCCACGTAACGGACGAAACGGAGAGCTCTGTCTGCGTCTATGGCCCCAGCATCCGCCAGGAAATCGAGATGGAGAATCAGGTCCTGAACAATATGAATCAGGCCATGAAGGACGGGGAGTTCAAGGTTTACCTGCAGCCGAAGTTTTCGCTGGACGATTATTCCATCACTGGCGCGGAGGCGCTGGTGCGCTGGCAGAAGCCGGACGGCACCATTATACCGCCGGATTCCTTTGTCCCGATCTGTGAGCGGACGGGGAGGATTGTGGAGCTGGACTTTTATGTCTTTGAGAAGGTTGCCGAATTCCTTGCCAAAAATAACGAGCTGGGACGCAGACAGGTGTCTATCTCCATCAACGCCTCCGCGGTGCACGCCACGGAGCAGGACACAGTGGAGAGATACCTTGAAATCCTGAAAAAATACAATGTCGATCCGTCCCTGACGGAGATTGAGCTGACGGAGACGGCGGCGGTTTCCGATTTTGACAATGTGGTCAGCCTTTTCAACAGGCTGAAGGCCGTGGGCATGCCGATTTCCCTGGATGATTTCGGCGCGGGGTATTCGGTGCTGAATTCCATTGTGGATATCCCGGTGGATACCATCAAGGTGGACCGGCTGTTCATTGTGCACTGCGAGAAGAGTGAGAAAGGACTCTACCTGTTAAGGCACATTATCGCCATGATGAACGACATGGGATATCACGTGATCTGCGAGGGCGTGGAGACCGAGGAGCAGATCCGGATTCTGAAGGACGCCGGCTGTCATGAGGGGCAGGGCTACTGGTTTTCCAAGCCGGTGCCGATAGAGAAGTATGAGGAGCTGATGTACGGCGCGGCTGTGTGACAGCTCATTGAATATCAGAAAATGTCAGGAAATGAAGAGAGCGCACGATGACTTACCTGAAAGAAAATGAGCCGCATATGGAGGCTTCCATGCGGCTGCTGGCTCAAACTTATCTGAAGATCCTCATGGTCAATCTGACGGAGGATTCCCATATTGATATCAAGCTTCAGGACTTTGAAAGGACGGCTGACACAGGCTACCGGACCAGGATATCGGAATGGCTGCGGGAGTTTGCCCTGACCGGCCAGGTTTATTACGCGGATGTGGATCAGTACCTGCGGGCGACCGACCTCCAGGTTCTGAGAGAGCACTTCCGCCATTCCGCTGAAAGCGTGCGCGTACGCTATCGGAGGGCGTCGGGAGGGGAGTTCCGCTGGGTACAGATGGACCTCATCAAGGCGGAGGATTACACGGACGAAAATCAGATCGTCATGCTTTATATCCAGGACATTCACGATTCCTACATCAGGGAGCTGGAGGAAAGGCGGGAGCTGGAGTATTACTGCAACACGGACGAGCTGACAGGGCTGGGAAACATGTACGCGTATCACAGTGTATGCGGCATGATTGCGGACTCCATGAGAATCCATGATATCGGCGTCCTTTTCGCGGATATAAACGGCTTAAAATGGTCAACGACACCAGAGGGCATGAGGCGGGCAACCAGTATATCCGCCGCTTCAGCGGGATGCTGACAAAGCACTTCGGACATGACAGCTGCTACAGGATCAGCGGAGATGAATTCCTGGTGATTCGCACAGACAGTGCCGCGGAGGGGTTTGACGAGGCCGCAGGGGAGTTTGAGAGGCTGGTCAAATCCGAGAATACACCGATTGCTGCTATTGGCTGGCATTGCCAGAGCGCGCTGGCAGTGGAGACAGTGGTCACGAAGGCGGAGACCAACATGTATATGGATAAGCAGCTGTTCTACGAGAGTCATCCGGAATACAAAAGGGATGCGGTAGAGCTGCGTTTCCGCAACGAGACGGACTTTCTGATGGATGTGCTGACAGAGTCCTATCAGGTGCTGCTGTTCGCTGACCTGGAGAAGGACTCCTACAGGATTCTGCGCCAGAAATCGTCAAGCGTCAATCAGGGGGAGGCGGCGGAGGGACTCTACTCCGTGCGCAATGATATCTTCTGTGATAAGTTTGTATCGGATGAGTTTGTGAAGCTGCGCAGGAGTGTGGGCAGCATCGCCAATCTGCGGGAGCAGCTGAAAACGGAAAAGCGTCTGATCTGCGATTACCGGCTGAAGGACGGGCAGTGGAGAGAGTCCACCTTCTGGAAGATGGAAAGCGACGAGCGGGGGGTTCCCTCAAAGATTATGTACTATTCTCAGGATATCGACCACTCCATGATCGACCGGATCAGCCGGCGCACCGAGGCGGAGCGGAAGTATTCCATGATCGCCGGGCTCAGGGAGGTGTACAGCGGCATTTTTGTCATTTATCTGGATACGGAGAAGGTCGTGCTGGATGAAAATCTGACGCTTCCGGACATGATAGCGAATTATTTTGACAGGGACAGGGCCTGTGACGAGGCCAGAGAATATTTAATCAGGGAATTTCTGGCGGAAGGGCAGGAGGAACAGTTCAGGAAGGATACGGACCTTCTCTCCCTGCGAAAGGCGCTGACGGACAAGAAGGTTGTAAGCTTTTTTTACCGTATCCGCCCGGGGTTCAGAAGGAGGGATACATACAGCTACTGCAAGCTCAGCTTTTTCCGCCCGCTGAGTGAGGAGGATGATCTTCTGGTTCTTGCCACGAAGGACATCACGGACGTTGTAAAATGGGCGAGGGGGGGGCGGAGCCAGAGAGAATATCAGGACATCGGAGCCTGAGAGCCCCGCGGATGCCGGTACGCCGAAGGAAGGATGATCCGGCGAAGGAAGGCTGTGAATAATGCCGTTTTCCAATGGAAAAAGTGCCGGAAAATGTATTGAAAATGTGAAATTTGTGGTTGACATATTGGGGGAAAATTACTACAATAAAAGGTACAAAAGCTGCGGGTGAACGAGGGGGCTTATCAAAGGAAAGAAGGTATGGGTATGGAGAGGTATGAAAAGCCGGTAGTGCTTGATAATGAGGAGCTGGCGGAAGGGGTTTACGCGTCCAGCGGAGTGTCTTCGGATTCGGGTACTGTGAAGTGTGAGAGTGTTTACATGAATTGGGTCTGGCAGGCTGCTACGTATGATTGGAGCAACGGAACACCGGGATATAAGTACAATTATGGTTGTCTGGGATGCCGCGCTTACAGATCTAATGGCTGTGGACTGCTGACAGATTACGTTGAGTCAGGATATGCGTCCAGTTATGAGAGCGATATCGGATACTATCAGCCGACCTGGGAGCGAAAGGGTTACGGACCGGATGACCCGGTAACTGATTTTGACTGCGGCTGATATGAATATCCCGGGGACGGAAGGCTGGTGCAGTTATTACAACTGTTTTTCCGGAGTTTTGGCAGCGATACATAAGTCAGAATGAAAATTTAAGAAATCAAGGGGGTATCCAAAATGAAAGGAAATTATGAACGGCCGGTTGTACTGGCCAACGAGGAGCTGGCAGAGGGCGTGTACGCGGCCAGTGGAGCAACAGACTGCTGGACAATGGATGTGTATTCCGTTCAGGATTGGAACGGGTCGCACCATATTTTTGAAGTGAAATTGATTCATTCTGCTTCAGTTGTACACATATCGAGTTCAGTTACCTGCACTGTCACCTTTAGTTATTCACTTTCTGATGCCTATTCGGAGTTTGCTTCTTCGCTCAGCGGAACTACGATTACAGTTACACGTGATTTGCTTGCGAATGCGTATAATTCAGGTGATACCGTTACATTTAAGATCTGGGCGTCTACGGGTGACGAGGCGACTACAAAAGCACTTTCTGTTACAGGCTATACGGTGACGTGTCAGCATTCAACGAATGTACAGGGTGGTTATGATTGATAAATTGCAGACAAGTAAGAGTGCTCTGCAGAAAGACGGTGAAGGTTGAGTCCATTTCCGGCGTATGTTTTCATGCGCCGGATTTTTGGTATGTGGGTTATGGACGAGGCGGGATGCTGCAGATCGTGAGTTTGCCTGGCAGTTGGAAAAATACCGCAGGAGAATGTATATGAGAGAAAAGCTGCTGTTTTACATCGATAGAATCAGAGCCGGCCGTCTGCAGGAAATGATCGCGCAGACAAGATGGATCTACGGCTACGCCAGACGCTATTGGAAGGCCATGATCTTTTATACCCTGCTGGGGCTGACCAGCACGGTGGTTTCTCTGGCCTCCAGCCTGGTGTCCCGGGATCTGGTGGATATCATTACCGGTCATAACGCGGGGGAGCTGGTCTCCACCTTTGCCATGATGATCGGCCTGAATGTGGGGATGTCGGTGATGAATCTGATATCCGATTACGCCTCCAGCTGGATCAGCATGAAGGTGGATACGGAGATCAAGGCGGAGATTTTTGAGAAGATTCTGGTGACGGACTGGGAATCGCTGACCAATTATCATACGGGGGATCTGCTGACCCGGTGGAGCTCGGACGCCTCCCAGATTTCCAGCGGGGTCTTAAGCTTTATCCCCAACGCGATCATCTATTTCTTCCGCTTTTTCAGCGCCTTTGCCATGGTGATTTATTACGACTGGACCTTTGCGGTGTTCGCCTTTCTGGGGATGCCAGTCAGTCTGCTTTTATCCCGGACGCTGATGAACCGCATGGTCAACAACAATAAGCGCAGCGCCGCCATGAGCGCCAAAATGTCCGGCTTCAATCAGGAGGCTTTCTCCAATATCCAGACCATCAAGGCCTTTGGCCTGATTTCTCTCTATGTGCAGCGCTTAAAACAGCTGCAGAAGGATTACATAGAGATGAAGCTGGACTTCAAGAAGATGTCGGTGTGGACATCTCTGATTCTGACAACGGTTGGTCTGGCGGTGTCTTATTTTTCCTATGGCTGGGGAATTTACCGGGTCTGGAGCGGCGTGATTACATACGGCACCATGACCATGTTTCTGTCCCTTTCGGGGACGCTGACAGGGGCGCTTCACAATATCACCTCTCTGGTGCCCACGGCCATCGGGCTGACCACATCCGCCGGGCGTCTGATGGACATTGTGGAGATGCCGAGGGAGGATTACGCCGATGCGCCCGAGGTGGAAGCGTTCTGCGAAAAGTACCGGGACAGCGGCGTCAGCCTGTATGTGAATGAGGCGGCATATACGTATAAGACAGGGACAAAGGTCTTTGATGGCGCCAGCTTTTATGTGCAGCCTCATGAGATTATTGCCCTGGTAGGTCCCTCCGGGGAGGGAAAGACGACCATGATGCGCCTGCTGCTGGCGCTGATGCCGCTGCAGGGCGGGGAAGCCTATTTTTGCGGAGGAGAGACGCAGGGAGAGATATGCCCTGACGGGGGTGAGAACGGGGAAGCCGCCCGGAGGGAACAGGGCTCTCCTGAGAAGGAGAACCGGGCAGATGTGAAAGGCGACAGAATCGCCCTTTCCCCGGCGGCGAGACAGCTGTTTTCCTATGTGCCACAGGGAAATACCATGTTTTCCGGGACCATCGCGGAGAATATGCGCAGCGTCAGGCCGGACGTGTCGGACGAGGAGATTGTGGAGGCATTGAAGGAAGCCTGTGCCTGGGACTTTGTAGAGAAACTGCCGGATGGCATTTACAGTGAAATCAAGGAAAGGGGCGGCGGCTTTTCGGAGGGGCAGGCCCAACGGCTGTCCATTGCCAGGGCGTTGATCAGAAAGGCACCCATCCTGCTGCTGGATGAAGCTACCTCGGCGCTGGATGTGGCCACGGAGAGAAAGGTGCTTCGCGGAATCAGCGGGGATAAATCTCCCCGCACCTGCATTGTGACCACCCACCGGCCCACTGTGCTCTCCCTCTGCTGCCGGGTCTACGCCATTGAAGACAGGCAGTGCAGGGTTCTGTCAGAGGAAGAGATCCGCAAGATGATACTGGATTTTTGAGGGGAGAATACATCGCCAGCCCATTACCGGGCGGGGAGGAAAGGTTAAAGGATCGGGGCCGAGGTCAGAATGGCTGCCGGTCAATCCAGTTTTTCATGGTTTCGGCGGCGGAGGACTCTTTGGTGCAGTGCAGACGGCAGACCGGAATCCGATCCTTCAGCTGGTCTGTGAACCTTAAATTGAGGGACAGAAGCTCTTCCGTCCAGGCGGGGGAAATCAGGCGCTGTGATAAAAGCAGCGTCTTTTTGTCGGGGGAAAGCTCCTCGCAGAAGTCCTGCCGGTCCTGCTTCAGCAAAATGACGCCGCCCAGAGGATAGGTCTGGTCAGTGTAGATTCCGGAGGTGCCGCACCAGGGCATCCCGTAGACCATGGGACCCTCCGGAGTGACGGCAAGCAGATTCAGATCTCCGTTGAGCTGGGGTGTTTCATACAGCTGTGTCCACAGCCGGGCATGGGTGGATTTGCCCATGCCGGAGTGGCCGGAAAACAGCCATGCCTTTCCCTGATAGAGAATGGACGCGGAGTGGATGGCAAACAGACCCTTTTTCTGCGCATGATAGAGAAAGGCCAGACGAAGGGAATGAAATAATTCTTCTTTGAGAGTTTCTGAGGGAAAGTCGGCGCCGAGGCCGGCGAAGCGATAATAAAACGCGGCGCGGGAGCCGTCTTTGCCGATTTCTCCGTATGGAAGCTGCTGCGCGGAGGGGAAAGAGAAATAATAGGTGCTTTCATCCTCAGTTACACACAGCTGTGGATCCTTCAGCAGACAGACGCGGTGGGCTGAAGCGTCCTTATGCAGGATGGAGGGCGAGGAAGCAGACGTCTCGGAATCGCCGGAGACTTCGGACAGTGAGGACACAGTGACCTCCAGATCACAGACAAGGGTGGACGCCGCAGTTGTCTTCAGATCAAAGTCAGAGCCGGACGCTGAAGCTCCCCTCAGCTTAAAGCCAGAGCCGGACGCTGAAGCTCCCCTCAGATTAAAGCCAGAGCCGGACGCTGAAGCTCCCCTCAGATCAAAGTCAGAGCCGAACACCGCGGTTTCCTCCTCCTGAAAGGCGAGCAGGGCGTCGTTAAAAAGCTCTGCGGGAGCCTGAATCCTGATTCGCTCCCCACCGATGCGCAGAATTTTCCCGGTGATGGATGAATTTGCGGGAACAGCATGAGAAACTGTCGGTAAGTCCACAGGACTGTTTTCGGGATTATGCGGAGAGTCCGCGTGACTGTTTTCGGGATTATGCAAAGAGTCCGAGGGTCTGTCTTCGAGGTTGTGCAGAGAATTCGCGTGATTGTTTTCAAGATTATGCGGAGAGTCCGCAAACTTGTCCTCCGTCAGCAGTCCATGCGCGTGAAGCTGTGAGAGAAAAGCGGACAGATCCTCTTCAAGGCGGCTCATCTCCTCTGAAACCGCGTCATAATGGGCGGCCAGCCGGGCAAGTAGCGCCTCTCTGTCTGTAGTCTCCTGCAATGCCGTCCAGAGAAAAGCGCCGGTCTCATTGAGCCGAAGCCCTCTTTTGCGGTCGGCGATGGCCTGGCCGCAGGGCAGGAGATAGGGGATGTCTGATAAATATTGCAGGGAAAAGTTTTCTGCGGGCTTCATGGTTTGCTCCCTTCCCGGCAGGTCATTTTTTACATGAGACTGTGACCGCGGCGGACACATTGTACCAAATATTTACAAAACCGTCAACGTTCCGGCCCTTTGAAACTGTATGATAATGACAAAAAAATCACAAAAAATACTTCAGAGAGCGAGAGAAATTCAGAAAAAGTGTTGATGTAATTACTGAAAAGATGTAAGATATATTCGGCTGCCGGAAAGGAAAATCCAGTATTATAATCTGCGGACCAAAGGATCTTATGTGCGGATATTTTGAGTGGAAGAGGCGGCCAAACGGGAGACAGGCCATGGAACAGGAGGGGAAAAAGGACATTGCGAAGCTGCTGTCCGAGGGGAAGGCAGTACAGATTTCCCCCCGGGGCTACAGTATGTACCCTCTGTTTATCCCCGGCAGGGATGAGGCGGTGATTGTTCCCGCGGATCCTGGGAAGCTGCGGCCGGGGGATGTGGTTCTGTACAGGAGAGAAGGGGGGATGCTGGTCCTGCACCGCCTGAGGCGCAGGAGGGCGGAAGGACTATATTTTGCGGGGGACAATCAGACGCAGGTGGAGGGCCCCCTGAAGCCGGAGCAGGTGATCGGCGTGCTGGCCGCCTTTGTCAGAAAGGGGCGCAGGGTGTCTGTCCGGAATCCGGTTTACAGGCTGTTAAGCTTTGTGTGGATGGAGCTGATGCCGGTCCGCAGGCTGCTGCGGGCGCTTTTGCGCAGGTGAATTGTTTATGACGGATAAGTTAAAAGAATCAGAGAAGGAAAAAGCGGCCCTGTCGGGGCGCGTTTACGAGGGGAACGAGCGATATCAGAGGATGAAAGCCCTGTATCCGGTGACCATCGCCTTTTGCGTGATCGCCCTGCTGGCGCTTATGGGATATACCATATTCAGTTTTTTTCAGATGACCATTTCCAACAGGAGGGCGCTGGGGGAAAGCGCGCTCAGGCAGCAGTCCCAGCAGGTGGAGGATTTTCTCACCAGGAGTATGGATACGCTGAGCATTACGGCCGCCACCCTGAACCTGATGATGGAGAGGGGCGACTCTCAGGAGGAGCTTCTGGAATATCTGGTCAATGAGACGGAATTCTATCAGGCGGAGATCGATGCAAGCTATACCGCGGTCTACGGCTGGATCGGCGGCGAATATCTGGACGGGCTTTTATGGGAGCCCGGGGAGGATTATGTACCCGTGGAAAGGGACTGGTATCTGGCGGCGTTAGCGGGGGAAGGAGAGCCGGTGATCACGGAACCTTACTTTGACGTTATGACAGAGCAGGTGATTATCTCCGTCTGCTGCCTGTTAAACGACGGGATCAGTGTGGCTTCGCTGGACGTGTCTCTGGATTCGCTTGATATGGTGACGGCAAATATCAACCTGGACGACTGCGGGTACGGCTTTATCGTCAGCGGCGACGGTCTGGTGCTGGCGCACACGGATTCGGGAGAGAAGGGAAAGGATTACAGCGAGGATGAGGAGATGGCGGGGATTCTGGAACAGATTTCCGCAAATCTCGGGGAAACCTTTACCGCAGAGATTGATGGAGTAAGCTGTCTGGTATTTTCCGATGAGGTGGGAAGCTCCTGGTACACGGTGATGATCATTCATACCAGCGACCTTTACAGCAGCGTGATCGGAATTTCAAGCAGATGTCTGCTGCTGCTTTTGCTGGTGCTTGCCATGATCATTGTTTTCTGTACCATATCCCAGAGAAACATCAGGGCTTATAATGAGGAAGTGATGGAGGGATACCGGAGGCTGGACGATCTGTATGAGGCCACGCTGGAGGTCGTCTCCAAGACCATCGACGCCAAGGATCAATATACGGAGGGACATTCCGTCCGGGTGGCGCGCTACAGCCGGGAGATTGCCAGACGCATGGGGAAAAATGAGGAGGAGCAGGCTGAGATTTACAACGCGGGCCTGGTGCATGACGTGGGAAAAATCCGTGTTCCCGGCGAGATCATCAATAAACCCGGCAAACTCACGGACGAGGAATATGACATGATCAAGCTCCATCCGGGGGCGGGATATCATATTCTGAAGGGAATCACCGAATTCCCCGCTTATTCCATGGCGGCCAAGTACCACCATGAGAGATATGACGGGAAGGGCTATCCCAATGGGCTTTCCGGGGAAAGCATCCCGGAGGTCTCCAGGATCATCGGCGTGGCTGACGCTTACGACGCCATGGCTTCGGACAGAAGCTACAGGAAGGCGCTGCCGCAGGAGGTGGTGAGGTCGGAAATTGAGAAGGGAAAGGGAACCCAGTTTGACCCCGCCATCGCGGATATTATGCTGCAGATGATCGATGAGGACACGGAGTATCAGATGCGGCAGGAGGAGAATGAGACGAGAAGGATTCTGGTGGTGGATGATGATCCGGCGCTGACAGAGATGGTCCGCAGAATCTTTGAGGACGAGCCCCTGTACCAGGTGGAGGCGGTCTCCACCGGGCAGGAGGCGCTGACGCTTTTGAAACCGGATGACATGGAATATCATGTGATCGCCCTGAATGTGGCGCTGCCCGACGGGAGCGGCTTTGAACTCCTTACAGAGATTCAGAAGGTCAGCAGGGCGCCTGTCATTCTCATGACGGAGGACAAGGAAAAAGAGACCATCGAGAAGGTTCACCGCTCCGGCGCGGCTGATTATGTGACGAAGCCCGTCTCGGCGGCGGCCTTTATGGAGATCATTTATCACGTCCTTCAGGATTAAAGCAAGGGAAAACTTTTATCCGAAGTGGGAGGAGAATCCGCAATGAAAGATCGGTTTCAGTTAAGATACGCGGCAGGAAGGTACTGGCTGCTGGATATGGAGCAGAGCGGGCTTGCCTTTCAACGGCCAGTCTGTCTGAACGAACCCGGCGCCCTGGTCTGGCAGAAGCTGTGCGAGGGGCAGACCAGGGAAGAAATCGCGGACGAACTGTGCGGGCGGTTCGGCCTGGAAAGACAGGAGGCGCTGGAAGACTGCGGCCTGTTTATCGGCCAGCTGCAAAAGCAGGGGATTTTGGCCGAAGAGGAAGGATGAAGGCCGCACCCACGTTGGCTGACGGCGCAGGCAGTGACATAAGTAAGATTATGATTGTGACGGTACACCGGGAAAAGGAATTGGAAACTGACAGCTGAAGGAAGAAAAGACAGGCATGGATATTCTGCTGATTGGCGGAGGCGGCAACGTCACCGACGCCATTCTTGAAAAACTGAATAAAGAGGGAAACCGTATCTATGTCCTTTCCGGAAGCAGCGTCAAAAAAGGGGAATACAAGTATGTGTTTGAGGAATATTCCTTTCCCTATGAGAGCAGCAGCATTAAGGAAATTCTGGAGAGCGTGAACCCGGACGTCACCATTTTCATGGGAGCGTACGATACCAATTACGACTGGGGGAACGCCAGGGAGGAATCCGTGCGCTACTCCGCCGGGCTTCTGAATATTCTGATGGCGTACTCCCTCATCAAATGCGGCCGGTTTATCTATCTTTCCTCCGAGGCTGTGTTCGGAAGCTCCTGCCATAATGATATCAGTGAGGATATGTCGGCCAGCGCCGCCGGCTTTGAGTCGATGGTTATCGCTCAGGGGGAGGAGCTGTGCCAGAAATACCAGAGCTTTCCGGGGCTGGATATCGTGATTCTGCGCATGGATCATCTCTGCGCTGTTCCCACGAAAAAGGAGGAGGCGGTGGACGTCTGCTCCAGAATGTGTGTGCAGGCTCTGAAAACCGGTGTGATCGAGGCCAGCGAGAGAAAGAAATTTTCACTGCTGTATATTTCGGACGCGGTGCAGTTTCTGTATCAGATTGTGGAGACCCAGGAGCATGAACGGTCCCTGTACCATCTGTCCTCCTCCTCCGAGATCACGGAGATGGATCTGGCCCAGATGATCCAGAAGGAGTTGGGCCGGGGCGTGACCATTCAGGACAATACAGTGGGTGAGGAGTACAGGATTGTGCTCTCCAATGAGGCCTTTTTTGAGGAATTCCACGCCAGAATCTTTAACAGTACATACGCGGTGGTCTCCGCCATCGCCTCTTATGTCAGAAAGCACAAAAAAATCTTTCTGGAGCAGGAGGATCAGGGCCTGTGGTTTGCCGGACGCTTTCGCCAGACCGTTCTGGGGGTGGCCAGAGCCGCGCTCCCTTTCCTGGAGAATATGATCTGCTTCGTCCCCTTTTTTATGCTGAACAACCGGGCAACAGGGAGCCAGTATTTCGCGAAGCTGGATTTTTATCTGCTCTATGTGCTTTTGTTCGCTCTGGTTTACGGGCAGCAGCAGGCTACCTTTTCCGCCATCATGGCGGTGGCGGGGTATTTTTTCCGGCAGATGTATACCCGGTCCGGCTTTGAGGTCATAATGGATTACGATACCTATGTCTGGGCGGCGCAGCTGTTTATCGTCGGCCTGGCGGTGGGATATCTGCGGGACCAGCTGAATGTGATCCGGAAGGAAAATGAGGAGAGGGAGGAGTATCTGTCCGGTCAGGTCAGCGATATTCAGAATATCAACACCAGCAATGTGCGCATCAAAAACGTGCTGGAGGGACAGCTTGTCAACCACAATCAGAGCATAGGCAAGGTTTATGAGATTACCTCCCAGCTGGAGCAGTACGCGCCGGAGGAGGTCATGTTTTATGCCGCGGAGGTGATCGCCAGGCTTTTGGAAAGCAAGGATGTGGCGATCTACACGGTGGCCAATAAAAGCTATGCCCGCCTGTTCTCCTCCACCTCAGCCAAGGCCAGAGAGCTGGGCAACTCCATCCGCTATGATGAGATGGGAGAGTTGTACGAGAGCGTCATGAAGCGGGAGGTCTATGTCAATAAGGGGCAGACGGAGAAGTACCCGCTGTTAGCCAACGGCATTTTTGAGGGAGAGGAGCTGCAGCTGATTCTGATGATCTGGGGGATTCCCTGGGAAAGGCTGAATTTAAGCCTTGGGAATCTGCTGAAGGTGACCGGATATCTGATTCAGAACGCTGTGCTTCGCGCCAACAGATATCAGAAGGCGCTGGAAAGCGAGCGCTTTATGGAGGGCACGAAGATTCTGGAAAAGTCCGCCTTCACCTCTCTGGTAAAAGCTTATCTGACCGCGCAGAAAAAGGGTCTGACAGAGTGCGCGCTGATATTGCTCCCCGCTGCCGGAGAACAGCTTGCGGCCATGGGGGAAAAGGCCGGAAAGCTGGTTCGCAGATCGGATTACCTGGGGGAGCTTGAGGATGGCAGACTGTACGTCCTGCTGTCCAATACCAACAGGGAGGGCGCGCAGATTGTCATTTCCCGTTTCCGGGAGATAGGGGTTGAGGCGGTCCTGCAGGAGGATGTGGTACTCTCATGAGCAGGAGCGAGCATATTTTTATTCTGATTTTAATCATCAATACGGCGATTGCGGTGCTTTATCTGCTCTTTGGCCTGATCTTCCACCGAAAAAATGAAAGAGGGGAGAATCAGCGCCTTTCCTGGGTGATCAAGGCCTTTTGCATGGCAATCTGTCCGGTGGCGGGACCACTGTTTTTTCTGGTCAGCATGCTGATCAGGGTTATCTTTTTCCGCTCAACGGTGGACCTGGGGGACGTCATGTTCAGCAAGAAGCGGGTGGAGTCCCATGTCAGCGCGGACGTGGAGCGGGAGACGAACCTGGTTCCCATTGAGGAGGCGCTGACAGTGTCGGACCAGTCCCAGCTGCGCCAGCTGATGCTGAACGTCATCAAGGGGGATATCGATGATTCGTTAGCCTCCGTGGCGCTGGCGCTGAACAGTGAGGATTCCGAGACCTCCCATTACGCTGCCTCAGTGCTCAGCAAGGCGCTGAACGATTTCCGCATGAATGTGCGAAAGCTTGGCCAGGAAATTGAGAAGGAGCCGGAGAACTGGCAGGAGCTTTGCGTCCTGCTGCTGGAATATATGAACCGGGTACTGGCGCAGAGGGTCTTTACCGAGGTGGAACAGCTGTATTTTGTGGGAGTGATGGCGGACGCGGGCGAGAAGCTGTACCGCGGGGAAGTGGAAGAGCGGGCGGCAAAGGAACAGGAAAGATTAAAGGCTGCCGGAGAGGAAGAATCCCGGGACCCTCTGAAGGAAGAGAACTGGGAAGAATACGGCGAGGAGGACTGGGAGGATGAAACGGAGGAAGAGGAAGCTTCTGAAGAGGAGAAGAATTCTTTAACAGCTGGTCATATCGCCTGGATCGCCCAGCGCCTGATGGAGATAAAGCATTATGAGGAATCAAAGGTATGGTGCGGACGCGCCATGGAGCTTTTCCCCGATCAGGTGGACTCCTTCCGCTGCTGGATGCGGTATTATTTTGAAATGAACGATCAAAAGCACTTTCTGGAAACGCTGGATCAGCTGAAAAAGTCCAAGGTGATCGTGGATAGTGAAATGCTGGAAATGATTCGAATGTTTTCATAGCGGCCAGAAGCCCGGACCGCGGACAAAGGAAAGGAGGAAGGAACGCCATGTCGATGGTCACGCTGACGATTATACAGACGACGGTGATATTTATTATCTATATGACGCTGACCTGCGGTGTGCCGTTCTTTTTGTTTAATCCTAAGCTTCGGGATTTCCGTCTGGTTGTGCGGCTGATGATGAGCTTCATGATTGGAAATTTCTATATCATGAATCTGGTGTTTCTGCTGCAGCTTGCCCATATTTCCAACCGCTTTACGCTCCTGGCCGGGACGATCATCCCGGCGGTTCTCGTATATCTGAAGACCAGACAGCGCGGCGCAGCCGATATCACAGGTGTTTTCTGGAATGAGGCTGTCAGGCTGAGCCGCGGAGAACTGGGAGGAAAGAGATTTGCCCTCAATCTGACCGGCTGGTTCAAAGCGCTGATTGGCGGGTTTATCAGAAAATGCGCGGGAAAAGTGAGGCAGCATCCGCTGGATTTTTGCTTTTCGGTGGGGCTTTTCGTCTGCCTGGTCTGGATGTACGGAACGAACCTCCTTGAGAATTTTGGCTATGGAGCCTCAGATATTGTAGTACACAATTACTGGATTAATTCCATGAGCGAAGGAACCATTTTTGTGGCGGGGGTATATCCCTTTGGTTTTCACTGTGTGCTGTACTATCTTCACGCAATGTTCGGCATCGAGACTTATGTGCTGCTGCGGGTATTCTGCCTGACGCAGACGATCATGGTTCATTTCATGCTGCTGTTTTTCCTGAAGGCCTGCGCCAGATCCAGGTATCTGCCTTATGCGGCGGTGCTGATATATGTGATATCCACTTTCTTCACCACCTCGTTCTATGTCCGATATGAGAGCACGCTGCCCCAGGAATTTGGAATGCTTTTTATCCTGCCTGCCATCTATTTCGGCTTCGCTTACTTTGAGTATCAGAAAAAGGAGCTGGAGGACAAGAGCTGTCCTGTGCGCTCTAAGTGGTGTCTGGCGGGCTTTGCCATGAGCTTTTCCATGACGCTGGCGGTGCATTTTTACGGGACGATGATCGCGGGGCTTTTCTGCGTGGCCATGGCGGCGGGATATGTGTTTCGCCTGTTCAGAAAGCCTTATTTTAAAAGGATTATTCTCACCTGTATCATCAGCGTGGGAATCGCGGTTTTTCCGATGGCCTTCGCCTTCGCCACAGGAACCCCGCTGCAGGGATCTCTTGGCTGGGGCCTGAGGGTCATTACGGGGAGTTCTGCCACTTCTGATTCCGAAGAGGAGGAAGAAGAGGAGGACAGCGCTGAGGATGCTTCTGAGACGGAGGACGGTACTGAAACAGGAGATGACTCTGAGGTGGGGGAGAATTCTGAGACAGAGGAGAGCTTCGGAACGGGAGAGGTTTCTGAAACAGGAGAGAACTCTGAAGCTGGAGAGGCCTCCGGGACAGAGGAGAGCTCCGGAACGGGAGAGGTTTCTGGAACAGGAGAGAGCTCCGGAACGGGAGAGGTTTCTGGAACAGGAGAAACCTCTGCGTCGGAGGATGTTCTGGGAGTGAGTATCGCTGTGAGCAGCGGAATATTGTCCAGGCTTAAGTTCAATCCATGGAAGACCCTGCTTCGGTATCGAAACATTTTCTATCTTGCGCTGAGGGTTTTTGTTTTCGTTGAGAATGTCGTAATCCTGTGTCTGTCGGTGTTGGTAAGCGAAATCATCCTGCTTGTGGCGGCGGTTGTGTTTTTTATCCTGAAAAAAAATGATTACGCGGCGCGGCTGCTCTCCACAGCGCTGTTTATGCTGTTTATGATGGTGCTGCTGTCAGCAGTATATCTGGGAATCCCCCAGCTGATGGATTATGCCCGGGCGACTCTGTATTTCTGTTATTGTCTGCCGGTACTGTGGTGTATGGCGGCGGATGCTGTCCTGACCCTGCTGTGCGGCTGGATGAAAACGCAAAGGGTACAGAACGGGGCGTCGTTCGCGGTTCTTGCGCTGGTTGTCGGTGCGCTGTATGGAAACGGCTGGGTAAGAGAGCCCTACCTGAAGGGGGCGCTGGAGTCCAATGACGCGGTCACCTGTCTGACCAACATTATCCGGGAGAATGAGGACTACACCTGGACGATTTGCTCCGCCAACGACGAGCGTCTGATGGCGTACGATTACGGATATCACTATGAGCTGTATACTCTTCTGAGTGAAATTAAATACGGCGATGAGGATACGGATATTACGATTCCAACAAAAAATACATATTTTTTTATAGAGAAAATTCCGCTGGATTATCTGGTATCGTATGAGGGAAGCGGCCAGTCCATTTCCGAGGAGGGCGCCTCAAGGGCGCTGCCCGCGTATAAATCACTGACGCAGTATCAGGGGGAAAAACGATGGATTGTGATGTCCAAAGCCTACTACCTGGCGGAGGCCCTTATGGAACTTTATCCAAACGAGATGACGGTGTATTATGAGACGGATGAGTTTATCTGTTACCGGCTGGAGCAGAATATCGACAATCTGTTTAATCTGTGGATTGATTATGGTTACAACTATTAGAGGCGTATGAGGCATGCTTTCTCGCAGACAGTTTTTTACCATTACGCTGATTATGCTGGTGCTGCTGTTTTTATTTCAGGCGACCAGCGTAATGAAGGATCAGTGGAATGAATACGGGATAAATGAATACGCTGAGGTGCTTACGTCCGAAATGACGGGGGAGAATGAATACCGGACTTCCGTGAGCCTTCAGGAGATACAGGAGTATGATTTTGTGCTTTTTGTGGGGGATGAGGAGAAATCCGCGGCGGGAGCGCAGGCATACGAGTGGTGTGTCTATACGAAGAGGAGCTTTCTGAGCACGGACTCTCTGAAGGATTATGCGGCTCAGACCGGCCTTTGCCCGGAGGTGATATTGATCGATTCTGACTGGCTTTCCCTGCCGGGGGATGTGGAGCTTCTGGAGGAGTTTGTCACTCAGGGAGTGACGGTGATATTTATGACGCTGCCGGAAGCGGAGGTTGTGGAGCAGAATCAGGAGCTGATGGATTTCCTGGGGATTGACGCGGTGCGCCAGACGTCCGTGCATGTGACAGGGATTGAACTGTACAGCGGATTTTTGCTGGGAGGCGCGGCACTCTATGTGGCGGAGGACGAGGAGGAAGAGGAAGAAAAACAGGATATGGATCTGGACGTTCCCTGGTATATCACCAGATCCGCCACGAAGGTATACATGGTAGGCCGGATCAATGAGGAGGATTATCCGGCGGAGGAAATTGACTATGAATATTATCCCAGTCTGATATGGAGGCGGTCCACAGGCAGCGGCTATGTGTTCGCGGTCAGCGGGGCCTATATGGAGAGTGTGACGGCCATCGGGCTTCTGAACGCCATGATGTATGAGACGGAGGACTATCTGCTGTATCCGGTAGTCAATGCCCAGAATCTGGTGTTCACCAATTTTGCGGCCCTCTCCTCGGAGGAGGATGAGAGGATGGACGGGCTGTATTACCGCTCCCAGAAGGCGGTGTTCCAGGAGCTGGTCTGGTCTACTGTGCTGTCCCTGTGGATTCAGACGGGGGACGTCCCTACCTTTTTTATTAATCCGAAGCTGAATTATGAAAGCGAGGAGGAGCCGGACGCGGAGCGGCTGGTCTATTTCCTGAAGCTGATCCGGGAAAATGACGGGGAGGCGGGGCTGACCACCTATCAATTCTCGGAACTTGAGCTTAGCGAAAAGCTCTCGGAGGATCTGGCCTTCTATCAGGAGAATGTGCCGGACTATGAGTTCCGCGCACTCTACGTGGATGAGGAAAATGAGGAAAACATAAGCGGAGTTCTGGAGAATGAAGCGCTTGAGAGTGTGCGCACACTGATTCTGGAGATGAACGCAGAGGAAAGCGTTTTCGGATATGAGAGCGACAATGTGACCTGGCAGCGGGCCACCGCGGACGGTTTTTCTTATACCTATTCGGACGATCTGCTGGTGAAGAGCCTGGAGACGGCGCTGGGCTATTCCACGATTCTGGTGGACCTGGACCGGGTGGTGGAGGCGGAGTCTGAGGAGAATTCCTGGGAAATTCTGTCTGAGGAATTCTCCAGCAACATCACAACCTACTGGAAAGCCTATACCGCCTTTGAGAAGACAGTTGTCTCGGAGAGCGACGCCAGAATACGGCAGTTTCTGAACCTGTCTTACGAGGAGGCCAGGGAAGGAGATACCATCCGGGTGTCCGTGGAAAACCTGTATGAGGAGGCGTATTTCATCCTGCGAATCCATAATGAGGAGATTGAGAGCATGGAGGGCGGCACATACGAGGTGATTGAGGAGGGCGCGTACCTGCTGACGCTGACGCAGGAGGAGGCCGTGATCACTTTGGGGGCGAAAACGAATTCCTTTTATTACAATAATTAACCATGTGCCTGAAACAGGAGGAAACCGGGTGAGAATCTGTATGGTGGCGGAAGGCTGCTATCCCTATGTGGTGGGCGGCGTATCCAGCTGGATTCACAATTTAATCAGGGCCTTTCCCAATCAGGAGTTTGTGCTTCTGACCATTCTGGCGAACCGCTCCTTCCGAGGAAAGTTTGTCTATGAGCTGCCTCCCAATGTGACGGAGGTGCACGAGCTGTATCTGGAGGATTGCGAGTGGGGGCAGAAGAGAAAGAAGCTGCGCAGATCTTCACTGAAAAAGGAGCAGTATAACGCGTTGCGGAGCCTGCTTTTAAATCAGCACATTGAGTGGGAAATCCTGTTTGACCTGTTTCAGAAGCAGGAGGTTTCCATTGAGGGCATCCTGATGGGGGAGGATTTTTACCGCATAGTCTGTGACTGCTACTATCTGAAATATCCCCAGATTGTATTTTCTGACTTTCTGTGGACCATGCGCTCCATTTATCTGCCACTGTTCTTTGCCCTGAAGATGAAGGTGCCGAAGGCGGATCTGTATCACTGCGTCGCCACCGGATACGCGGGCATTCTGGGCAGTATGGCGAAATATCTGCATAGCTGTCGGCTGATGGTATCGGAGCACGGCATTTATACAAGAGAGCGGGAGGAGGAACTGATCAAGGCGGATTGGGTGAAGGGAATCTATAAGGATATCTGGATCGAGCAGTTCAAAAAGATGTCCAACCTGGTCTATGAGCGGGCCAATCTTGTGACCAGCCTGTATGAGAACGCGCGGCTGTTACAGATTGACCTGGGGTGCCCCGCGGATAAAACGATGGTGACGCCGAACGGGATTCGGACGGAAAATTTTGTGGATATTCCCGGCAAAAATGAGGAGGATCTGGAGCATATCAATGTGGGCGCGGTGCTGAGGGTGACGCCCATCAAGGATGTAAAGACCATGATACAGGCTTTCGGATACGCCCGCAGACAGAATGATAAGCTGAAGCTCTGGATTATGGGGCCGACCGAGGAGGATGAGGAGTACGCCCAGGAGTGCTTTGACACGGTGGAGCTGATGCAGATTCCGGATGTGGTCTTTACGGGAAGAATCAATGTCAGCGAATATCTGGGAAGGATGGATATGACCATTCTCACCAGCATCAGCGAAGGACAGCCCCTGACCATCCTGGAAAGCTATGCGGCCCATAAGCCGGTGATTGCCACGGATGTGGGAAACTGCTCCGGCCTGATTTACGGGGAGAACGACGACTTTGGACCGGCGGGGATTCTGACCCATATCATGAATGTGGATGAAATTGCCCGGGCCATCCTGGAGCTGGCGGAGGATGAGCCGCTGCGCAGGAGAATGGGGGAAAACGGCTATTGCCGCGTGATGGCGAAATATAAAATTGAGGATATGAGGGAGACCTACAGAAAGATTTACCAGGATTTCGCGGAATCCATGGGGCTTGAGTGGACAGAGGAGGAATTTGTCCCCCAACCTCGATAAATCAGCGGAAAAAGGAGGGAGGCCGTTTTGGCGGGAATAGGAATTTCATTAAACAAAATATTCGGGAAAAATACGCTTTCCTCCAGTCTGTATGGGTTTGCGTACAGCGCGGCGGTGACCATTTCACCGATGTTTCTGATCATCGGAAACATCATGCTTATGCAGTGGGTCCTGGGATATTCCAAAACGGGATATATATTAAGGGAGCTTTTTTCCTGTACGATACTGTATATTTTTATTTTCGCGCTGCTTTGCGCGGCGCCCTTTAACGCGGTGCTCTCCCGGTATCTGTCGGATACGATTTTTGAGGAGCGCTACGAGGACATTATGCCCTGCTATTATCTGGGGCTTTTGCTGAATTTGATACCCTCCGTGATTCTGGGGGTGCTGTTCTGCCTCCATGAATATTATGTGGGAGGTGTGGCGCTGTATTATGTATGCACCGGTTTTCTGGGCTTTATTTCCCTGGTGATCGTATTTTACTCTATGCTGTATCTCTCCATCTGCAAGGATTACAAAAAGATTTCCTGGTATTATCTGCTGGGGATGGTGGCGGCCTTTCTTCTGTCGTTAGTGTTTGTATGGGGCTTTTCCATGGAGGTGACCTACAGCATGCTGCTGGCGCTGACGATCGGCTTTTTTCTGACAGGCTGTATGGAATATGCCAAAATCCGGGGGTATTTTCAGAAAAACAGCAACCGCTATCGCCTGGTTTTTATTTATTTTGGGAGATACTGGGAGCTGATTTTCACCAACTTTTTTTACACGCTGGGCCTGTATGTTCACAATTTTGTATTCTGGACCACGGACATGAAAATGGTGGTGGCGGACAGCTTTGTCTGCGCCCAGCCCTACGATATGGCCTCCTGCCTTGCCATGTTTACCAATATTTCCGCCACCATTATCTTTATCGCCAGGGTGGAAATGCACTTCAGCGACAGATACAGAAAGTATTCCGAAGCGGTGATCGGAGGCCGGGGATCGGATATTGAGCT
Organism: Lachnospiraceae bacterium; assembly: GCA_021203305.1. Taxonomy (GTDB): domain Bacteria; phylum Bacillota; class Clostridia; order Lachnospirales; family Lachnospiraceae; genus RGIG6307. The sequence continues at coordinate 16,716 of JAJQBK010000002.1, read as the reverse complement.
GGCGAAAAAGCGGATGTTTGGTCAGCTGGATACGGAGCTGATGAATCTGGTGCGCATCCAGTTCTGTATTTCTGTCGTTATTTTCCTGATCTGTGTTATTTTCCTGCCGGGGCTTGGCTTTTCCGGGCTGACGATGCGGATTTATCCCTGCCTGGCGGCCGGATATTTTATTCTGTTTCTGATGTACGCGGAAATTCTGTTTCTGTATTATTATAATGACTTAAACGGAGCGCTTCTGACCTCCATCATTTTCTGCGGGGTCACGTTTCTGGTCAGCATGGCGGCCAGAGAGTTTCCTGACTACTGGTATGGGGTCGGCGTCGTGGCGGGCTCCTTCGCGGGCTTTACCAGCGCTTACGGACGTCTTCGGTGGGTGAAAAAGCATCTGGACACGCATATTTTCTGCCGGGGAACGCTGTTGAAGAAGGGAACCGGAAAGAAGCCTTCGGGAAAGGTGTATGATGTATACGGAACTTTGCGGCGGCGGAAAAGGATTGCGGCGAAAAAGAAAGTCTGAATAAAGAAGGGGTGTGAGTTATGGGAACAGCGCAAATGTTGAGAGTGGCAGTGGTAGTCATAGGCTTTGTCCTTCTGGCGGAGGTGTTTCTGGCCTACTGCAAAAAGAGACTGAATGAAAACTACGCCTTCGCCTGGGGGGTATTTGCCGTTGTACTGGTGATCTGCGGGGCGGTGCCGGCGTTAAGCGGCTGGAGCAGGGCGCTGGCCAGCCAGACATCCATCTTTTATGTGATTATGGGTATCTGTATCGTCTGGCTTTTGTTCACCATGAGCGTGAATCTGTCCAGCCTGTCCGCCCGCAATCAGGAGCTGGCCATCCAGGTTTCCATCCTGAACACGGAGATGGAGCGTGTGCTGAAGATGTACAAAAAGGAGACGGGAAAGGATTTGATGGATCCGGAGAAATGAGACAAGAGAAGGTATTGTTTGTGATCAACACTCTGGGCAAGGCCGGGGCGGAGGTGGCGCTGATGGAGCTTTTGCGGCGGCTGCTTTCCGTACAGGAGCAGTGGGAGGACTGTAAGCTGAAGCTGGACCTGTATGTGCTGACGGCCCAGGGGGAGCTTAAGGGGGAGCTGCCCGGGGAGGTCGCTCTTTTAAACCGTGCGTATTCCGATGTGCCTGTGCTCTCCGCGGAGGGGAGAAGGCATTTACTTAAGAAGGTGGCTGCCGCGTCCCTTCATCATGGGGCAATCATCAAAAATCTGCCGGGACTTTTGTCCAACGGCCTTCGTATGCTGAAAAAGGGCAAAGTGCAGACAGACAAGCTGCTCTGGAGGGTGCTTTCCGACGGCGCGGACTTTTCCCCGGAGGAATATGATCTGGCGGTTTCCTTTCTGGAGGGCGGCTCCGCTTATTATGTGGCGGATCATGTAAAGGCGCGTAAAAAGGCGGCTTTTATCCATGTGGATTATCAGCAGGCCGGATATACCCGGGCGCTGGATCATGACTGTTACCTGAAGTTTGACAGGATTTTCACCGTGTCAGGGGAGGTCTCAGAGGCGTTTCTTCAGGTGTATCCGGAATGCCGGGAGAAAACCATGATCTTCCACAATCTGCTGGATGAAAAGAGGATTCACGACCTGGCCTGTCTGCCGGGCGGTTTTACGGATGAGTACGACGGCGTCCGAATTCTGACGGTGGGAAGGCTGGTATATCAAAAGGGATATGATGTGGCGATTCAGGCCATGAAGCTTTTAAAGGAGGCCGGGGTCAGAGCCCGGTGGTATGTGCTGGGAGAGGGAGAGAAGCGTAAGGAGCTGGAGACGCAGATTGAGAGCGAGGGTCTTATGGAGGATTTCCTTCTGTGCGGCGCGGTGGAGAATCCCTATCCTTATTACGCGCAGGCGGATATTTACGCTCATTTTACCAGGTTTGAGGGAAAGAGCATCGCGGTGCAGGAGGCGCAGATCCTGGCAAAGCCTATCGCGGCCTCGGACTGCAGCGGCAACCGGGAGCAGGTACGAAGCGGAGAGGACGGGCTTTTGTGTGATTTTACGCCTGAGGCCATGAAGGAGGCGCTGTGCTTTCTGATCGATCATCCTGAAGCTGCCCGGTCCTACGGGCTTAAGGCAAGGACGCGGCAGCAGGATTATGAGGGAGATATTCAGCTGCTGCTGGAATTGCTGTAGGGAGCTGCGCAGACGCTGGCTCAGGAGTATGAAGAATCCGGCGGAGTATGGCGGAGAAGGGCTGTCTGCGCCTGGCAGAATATGTACTTTATGCGGGGTGAAAACGGATGAGTAAAAAAGAGGTGCTGATTATTATACCGGCATACAATGAGGAAGAGAACATTGAGAAGGTTCTGAAAGGGCTGGAAACTCCGGAGATTCAGGCCTTTGCCGATATTCTGGTGATGAATGACCATTCCACGGATAAAACCAATTTTCTGGTGAAGAGGCACCGCCGGGTCACCATGGCAACCCATATCTATAACCTTGGCTATGGAGGGGGAATCCGTCTGGGCTATAAGTACGCGGTCAGGAGAGGATATTCTTATGTGATTCAGATGGATGCGGACGGACAGCACGACGTATGCAACGTTCCTGTGCTTTACCGGGAGCTGCTCACGCCGGATCAGGATGGCAATCTGCCGGACATTGTGCTGGGCGCCCGGTTTATGGAGGGAAGCGCGCCCTTTCCGGTTTCCCCGGTGAAAAAATTCGCCTATTCCTTTTTTACGCTGATGATCCGCTTGGGAACAGGGAAGGTTATTCATGACTCGACCACGGGGCTGCAGGGATTAAGCCGCAGGGCCATGCTGTTTTACTCTCAGTTTGGCAATTTTGACGACCGGTATCCGGACGCCAACATGATTACGCAGATGCTGCTTTTAGGCTTTCATGTCCGGGAGGTGCCGGCGGTCATGCACGCGAGGACTGCCGGCGTCAGCATGCATTCCGGATTCAAGCCTGTGGTGTACATGATCAGAAACTCCCTCAGTATTCTTGCCGTGGTGTTCAGAATCAGGGTCTTAAAGTGGAATCAGGGGGCGGCGGAGAAATATGCTGAAATTATGCAGGAATAAATGGCGCTTTCAATCTCTGGTTGGGGAGGAAGCTTTGGAGGATATTCCCAATCCCGGGCGGGGGTGGTATCGCATGTTTACCCTCTGTGCCGGGGAGGGCTTTGTGAAAGAGGAGTGGTACGGAGATCTGGCCGGGGAAGAAAGGCTGGCTCTGCTGCTCATTGACCTGGGCGCCTACCGGGAGAGACCTCTTGATGAACAGGCTCTTGCCCATATCGAGGAGGCGCTTGCCCTGTTCGGGGAGTGGGGGAAGGAGCTTTGGCTTCGGTTCGTATATGACCGCTCGGGGGAGGGAATGCTGCGGGAGCCCTCCTCTTTGAGGCTGATTCAGACCCATATCAGCCAGCTGGCGGAGCTGCTCTCCCGATATGAGAGGTCAATTTACGGGCTTCAGGGCCTGTTTGTGGGAAGCTGGGGAGAAATGCACGGTTCCCGTTTCCTGACCCGGCGCTCCATGACAGAGCTCTGGTCTTCCATGAGGCAGGCCGCGCCTGAGAGCTGCTTTCTGGCGGTGCGCCGTCCATCCCAGTGGAGGGAGCTGGCGGGCTTTTCTGACCAGTGGGAGGAAGGGGAGCTTGAAAAGAGGGCGCGGTCTTTGCGCCTTGGCCTGTTTAACGACGGTCTGCTGGGGTCGGATACGGACCTGGGAACCTGGCGGGAGGACAGTGTCCGCCAGGAGCTGGATTTTCAGAAACGGCTGTGCCGGTATGTGCCTAACGGAGGGGAGACGGTCGGGGGAGAGAAGCTTTTTGGCATGGAAGAGGCGGCGGAGCGCTTTTCACGGATGCGTCTGACTTACCTGAACAGCCTCTATGATTCGCGGGTTCTGGACCAGTGGAAGCAGACGCGGTATCAGGGAGAGAACGGATATCAGTATATCGGGAAACGGCTTGGGTACCGCTTTGTGGTGCGGGAGGCCGGTCTGGTGAAAAAGGTCGGCTCTGGGTTTAAAATTGTAGTGGAAAACACAGGCTTTGGCGGCTTTTATCAGGAGGGGGAGCTGACTCTCCTATTGCGGGACCGGGAGGGGAATGCAAGACGGCTGGGGCTTGAGGCCGATCCCCGTACCTTCTGGCCGGGAGAGCGTGAGGAGATTTCTGTGGAGCTTCCGGAGAGCTGGCTTGAGCAGGAGAAAGCGCCCTATGTGTTTTCCCTTGCCATGACGCGGAGAAAGGATCAGGCGCCGATTTGCTTCGCAAACGAGGGCGCGAAAGAGGAAATTTGTCTGGGGAGGCTTTGCTATGGAGCGTGAGGGAATTGATTTTGTCATTACCTGGGTGGACGGCAACGACCCTGCCTGGCAGAAGGAAAAGGCGAAATATCGTCCGCAGACAGAGGCGGACGACCGCCCGGAACGGTACCGGGACTGGGAGTTTCTGCCCTACTGGTTTCGGGGCGTGGAGAGGTACGCGCCGTGGGTGCGCAGGATTCACTTTATCACCTGCGGCCAGATTCCGGACTGGATGAATACCTCTCATCCGAAGCTCCATCTGGTCAGCCACGAGGATTACATTCCGCGTGAGTACCTTCCCACCTTCAGCAGCCGCGTGATCGAGCTGCATATGCACAGGATTGAGGGGCTGTCGGAGCGATTTGTCTATTTTAACGATGATTTTCTGCCTGTCAGGGATCTGAAGCCCACTGATTTTTTTGACGGGGACAGACCCTGCGATATGCTGGCCTTTCAGCCAGTGGTGGCCAACCCGGCCAATCCGGTCATGTCCCACTCTTACCTGAACAATACGCTGGTGCTGGCGAGACATTTTGACAAGCGGCAGAATGTCCGGATGCAGCCCGGCCATTATTTTAAAATAGGATATCCGCCGCTGTATTTCTTTTATAATTTTCTGGAGCTTGCTTTTCCGCTGTTTACGGGCTTTTATACGGTCCATGGACCGTTTCCCTTTCTCAAAAGCACCTTTGAGGAGGTATGGGAGAAGGAGGGAGAGGTGCTGCGGGAGACGTCCTCCCACAGATTTCGCGGCAGTGAGGATGTGACGCCTTATCTGCTGCGGGAATGGCAGAAGCTGACAGGCAATTTTACGGCGAAAAATATTACCAGAGACCTGGGATATTTTAATGTGGGAAATGAAAATGAAAAGCTGCTGCGGGCTATCAGAAAGCGGAAATCAAAGATCATCTGCATCAATGACGCCAATCAGCCGATTGCGTTTGAGCGGGTAAAGAGGGAGCTGCTGGAGGCCTTTGATGAGATACTGCCCCAGAAGTCCTCCTTCGAGAAATAAAGAGAAAAGGGCGTGTGAGGAAACGGGAAAAGACCGGAGGCGACAGCTGGCGGAGGGAGCTGTCTTTCCATGGCGGAGGGGAACTATGAATGAGCAGGAAAAATCCAGAACTGAATATTCGGCGTATAATACAACGGTAGCTGTGATTTCCCGGCTGATCGCCATTCTGCTCGGCTTTGTGACCAGAGTCGTATTTACCCATACCCTGAGCGAAAGCTATGTGGGGGTGAACGGGCTTTTTTCGGATATATTGAATGTGCTGGCTTTGTCCGAACTGGGCGTGGGGACGGCAATCACCTACGCGCTGTACCAGCCCATCGCGGAGGGGAATATCGAAAAGCAGAAATCCCTGATGAGAGTATATTGCTGGTTTTACCGCATTGTGGCGGCGGTGGTGCTGACGGCGGGGCTTTGCCTGATTCCGTTTCTGGATGTGCTGATTAAAAACCAGCCGGATATCGAATATCTGACGCTGATCTATGTGCTTTATCTGCTGAATTCTGTGTTGTCCTATCTGCTGATCTACAAAAAAACACTGATCGACGCCCATCAGCTGAGTTATATCGGAACGATGAATCAGACTATTTTTCTGATCATTCAGGATGTGGCGCAGATGATCATACTGATTGCGACCCATAATTTTATTCTGTTCCTCTGCATCTATCTGGTATGTACGCTGGGCGGGAATCTGCGGATTTCCCGGAGGGCGGACAAAATGTATCCTTATCTGAGGGACAAAGAGGTGCAGTCTCTGGGAAAGGAGGAGAGGGCGGATATTTTCCGCAATATCCGGGCGATGTTCATGCATAAGCTCAGCAGCGTGCTGGTCAACAACACGGATAATCTGCTGATCTCCTCTCTGATCGGCATTGTCAGCGTGGGTATCTATTCTAATTATTATCTGGTGATCGGCTCCGTGCGCCAGGTGCTGGATCAGATGTTCCAGGGGATCACGGCCAGCGTGGGGAATCTGGGGGTGACGGAGGATTCGGGCAGGATCAGAAAAATCTTTAACGCCTGTTTTTTTATCGGACAGTGGCTGTACGGAGTGGCGGCTATCTGTCTCTATGAGCTGCTGAATCCCTTTGTGCAGATCAGCTTTGGAGAGAATTATCTTTTTCCTTCCAGAGTGGTGCTGGTGCTGTGCGTCAATTTCTATGTGAACGGTATGAGAAAGGCCTCTCTGGTTTTCAGGGATTCCATGGGACTTTTCTGGTACGACCGTTATAAGGCAGTCCCGGAGGCGCTGATCAATCTGGCGGTGTCTGTTCTGCTGGGGCTGCGGCTGGGTGTGATCGGTGTTTTCCTGGGAACCTTTGTCAGCATGGCGGCTACCTCTGTCTGGGTGGAGCCCTATGTGCTGTATAAGCATCGGCTGAATACGCCGGTGCGGCATTATTTTGCCAGATACGCGCTGTATACGGCGGTGCTGGCGGCAGCGTGGTTTTTGACAGACGGGCTCTGCTCACGGATTTCGGGCGGAGTTGTGACGGTGCTTATTCTGCGGTTTTTCGTATGCGCGGCGGTTCCCAACGGGATTCTGCTGCTGGTTTACTGTCGGACAAAGGACTTCCGTTTTCTGGTGGAGAAGGCTGTGGGATTGCTGGAAAAGAGAAGGGGCGAGCGGCGAATTGGATCATGAGCGCCCTTTGCTCATGATATAATGAGGGAGAGCATGAGGAGCGAGACACTGACCTACGAGGAAAAATATCTGTTAAATCTGCTGAGACAGGCGCTGTGCGAGGAAGACGAGCCGACATCCCAGGAGGACGGGGGCCGTGTCACAGGCATGGATCATCCGGAAAAGGGGGCTGATGGCAGCCGTCGCGGGAGCGGAGATTTTACTCAGCCTCCGGACTGGAACAGGCTGTTTTTGCTGGCGGAGAGGCATTCTGTCCTGTCGCTTTTATATGATGTGCTGACTTCCGGTGAGAATCTGCCCGGGGAATTTCAGACCCGCCTGGAGAAGACCAGCCGGCAGATTGTCCTGCAGAATTATCACCTTCTTTTTCTGACCAGAGCTGTCATACAATTGCTGAAGGAGAACGGGATTCGGTCAGTCTGCTTAAAGGGCGCGGCTGTCTGCGGCTGTTATCCGGTTCCGGAGCTTCGCAAATCCGGAGATGTGGACCTGCTTCTGGTGAATCCGGAGGAGATTGAAAGGGCGGTGAGCGTGCTTGAAAAAGCGGGGCTTGTTGTCAGCGCGGACCAGCACTCCGTTCATCACGTGGCGATGGAAACCCGGGACCAGATTGAGGTGGAAATCCATACCATGATGGCGGGACCCTTTGATCACAGGGGGTTTGACCGGTATCTGTATCCCTTCACGAATCCCGGAAGCGGGCAGTATGAGGAGAAGAACGTGATGGGCGTGACCCTTCCGGTGCTTTGCGGGCCGGTGTTCGCTTTTCAGCTGCTGCTTCACATGCTGCAGCATTTTCTCCGGTCCGGTTTCGGCATCAAGCTTCTGTGCGACTGGGCCGTATTCTGGAACGGAACAGACAATGAACAGACTCTGAACGCTTACCTTGAGATGGCACAGGACAGCGGCCTGAAGCGGTTTTCTGATTACATTACAGCGGCTTGCGAACAGTATCTGGGCCTGAAAAGAGAAAAGGCGGCGCTGCTGATTGAGGGCGGGGGAGAGCCGGATACCTGGCCCAATGAAGAGTCTGTGGAGGCTTTTCTGTGGGAGATACTGGAAGCGGAGGAGTTTGGAAAATCCTCCGGCGACCGGATGGTGATGGTGCGTGGAAGCGGTATTTCCGCTTACCTGCGGGAATTTCACCATCAGATGCGCCTGAATCATCCGAAGGCTTCAAGGGCGGCGATCCTGTGGCCGGGCCTGTGGGCGGTGACGCTTTTCTGTTTTCTGTACAATAATAAAAAAATCCGCGGGATATCCACTCTGAAAATTCTTAAGAATGCCGGAAAGCGCGGACGGCTGGCGGAGGAACTGGGGCTGTTTCGCGAGTGAGACGCCGGTGATTTTGATCAGATCTGACGATGGTGCTTCAGCGCCGGACGGAGAATATTATGAGTAAAAAAAGAGTCTCAAAAGTTATACTGTCGCTGGCAGCGTTCATGGTTGTAGCGGCTGCGGCGGCTGCGGCGGTGGCGTTTTTGGTGATCTCGTACCGTTGCCAACTGAATCAGACGGAGGCGTTTGCAGAATCGGATGAGCTTATTGCCAATCCGCTGATCGGCTTTGCTCCCACCGCCGCGGATACGAAGGCCTGCGAGGACACGCAGCTGGTGTATATCGGGCTGACCTGGGCGAGGTGGGAACCAACGGAGGGAGTATATGATATTCAGTATCTGGAGGAAACATATCATATCGAACAGTGGCAGGAGGAAGGAAAGCACGCGGTTTTAAGGTTTCTGTGCGATGTGCCGGGCTCCTCCGGGCATGTTATGGACATTCCGGAATGGCTTTACCTTCAGACCATGGACGGCAGCTTTTATACCACCAGCTATGGAAGCGGCTACTCCCCCAATTATGAAAACAGTACCTTTCGGGCCGCCCACAGAGCCGCCATCGAGGCTCTGGCGGACTACTGCAATGAGAGTGACTTTGTAGCTTATGTGGAGATCGGCAGCCTGGGACACTGGGGAGAGTGGCATGTCCACAGTGATGTGGAGGGCGCGGGCATGCCGGACGCGGAGATCTGCCTGGAATATGTTCTGGATTATTACGATAGTTTTACCAACGCGCGGCTTTTAATGCGCAGAAATTATGAAATGGCAGCCGAGCTGGGCCTGGGGCTGTACAACGATATGACGGGCTCTGAGACGTCCACACGGGGATGGCTTAGCTGGATCGAAAACGGGGGCAGCCAGCAGACCGACGGGAAAGCGCTGGAATACCGGGCGCTTGAAAATTTCTGGGAGACGGCTCCTGTGGGCGGGGAATTTACCAGCGCGACCCCCATGGAGGAGATGCTGGGTGAAAATCTGGATATGACGCTGAGTCTGATCGAGGAGACTCACATGAGCTTTATCGGGCCATACTGCCCCACGGGCGAGGAGGCGCAGTCAGAGGGAGCGCAGGAGGTGCTCAAGCGGCTGGGGTACCGGCTGTATATTTCCGGCCTGACGACCAGCTATTCGCTGCGGGAAAATGAGCTGCAGATATCTATGACCTGGGAAAATACCGGGATTGCGCCCATGTACTGGGACTGGCCGGTGACGATGTATGTCTATAGTTTGGATGGGAAGTTGGAATATTCAGAGACGGTGGAAATGAATCTGACGCAGCTGGTGCCTGGCGCGCAGATCGTGACTGAGAACAGCATCCCCTACTCGGAACAGCTCCAGAGCGGCTTTGTGATCGGCGTGAGCATCACGGACCCGGAGGGGGAGGAAACGCTGAGGCTCGCGATGGACGCGGAGGAGATGGGGCTGGTACAGGTGATTTATGTATATGAGGGGGAATAATTTTGGCTAAAATGTTATCCTTTTTGCAAAAACAGGCGGAAGAAATCGAGGAAAAAGTGCAAAGCCGACTGGGAAGGTGGCTGTGAAAAGAAACTTCCATATATTGACAAAATTCGCCCTTCATGATAGACTGAGAACGCCTGAAAAACCGGGTATAAAATTACACGGAAGAAAGGTAATATATCGTCTTTGAACCATCGAAAGGAGGGCATTTTGCACGGACAGCAGCAAAGCCGCGCCGAGATCATCGGGGAGGGGGCAAGGAGGATACGGCAGCTGAATTTATTCAGCGATGTATTCATGTCCACCGCCCTGAGAGACAAAGGCGCCAGTGAGTACGTGCTGAGGAGGATCCTCGGAAGAGAGGATTTGGAGCTTACAAATGTGGTGACCCAATGGAGGCTGCCTAATCTGACATCGAAGGACGCGGTGCTGGACGTCTTTGCGGAGCAGGGAAGAGAAGCGTTATTTAATCTGGAGGATCAGAGAAGCGACACCGTAAACCATGCGAAACGCACCAGATATTACGGCGCGATGATTGACAAAAGCAGCCTGGACAAGGGAGAGGAGTACGATAAACTGCCGGACGTATACATAGTCTATATCAGCGAGACGGATATCTGGAAGGCGGGAAGGACAGTCTATCTGGTGGAGCAGAGATTTCAGGGTACGGATATACGATATGAGAACGGCATCCACACGATTTATGTGAACGCCGAGGTGGATGACGGGAGCGAAGCAGCGAGGATGATGAGGTATTTTAAGACGGCGGATCCGGGTGACATGAGCCAGGGGGAGCTGTCGGAGAGGGTGCGCTATCTCAAGAGCGAGAAAGGAGAAGCGGAGATGTGCAGGGTGTCGGAATGGATTTATGATCAGGGAAAGCTGGCCGGAGAAGCAGAGGGAGTATTAGCTGAAAAACGTGCAACAGCGGAACGGTTGTGCGGGCAGGGATGGCCGGAGGCGGAGATCGCGGTGATTGTGAATGCCGGAATAGACCAGGTCAGAGAGTGGGTTAACACTGCCGCATCAGCGTGAGGACGCGGAATCTGCGTTAAAATACATAAATTTATTGCCTGGCGCGCAGATCGTGACTCAGAACTCCATCCCATACTCAGAACAGCTCCAGAGCGGCTTTATGATCGGCGTGAGCATCACGGACCCGGAGGGGGAGGAAACGCTGAGGCTCGCGATGGACGCGGAGGAAATGGGGCTGGTACAGGTGATTTATGTATATGAGGGGGGAATAAAGAGGAAAAAGAAAATGTCGGTTTCCCTTTATTTACAAGGAAAATCGACACTTAGACAAGTCGGGGTGACGGGATTCGAACCCACGGCCTCTTCGTCCCGAACGAAGCGCTCTACCAAGCTGAGCCACACCCCGAAGTTGAGTCCCCCTGGGTCATGAGCCATTCAAATGAAAGTAATCTGTCACATTCCATCCGGCGAACCCAGTGGTTTTCAACATTTCAATAATACAGAAATGAAAATGTAAAGTCAATAGTAATTTTAGACAACCAAGGCAAAAAATAATCGTGCATTTTGGTTAAAACATGGAAATTTATAAAAGGGCTTGCAATTTACGAAACAATAGAGTAGAGTTATTTCAACCGGGAAAACGTGAGATGTGAACGATGGCGTTCAGAGGATATCAGACCTTTGAACGCCTTTTTGTTTTCATTCTGCGGCAGCGGCCCGTAACTCGATTTGGAGGGAAATATTATGAGCATGAATGTAGAAGAACTGTTTGGCAGCAATGTATTTGACATTGGTACGATGAGAGAGCGGCTGCCGAAAAATGTGTTTAAGGACGTTGTGAAGGTCATGAAGCAGGGCGGCGAGCTGTCCTTAGAGGACGCCAACGTGGTCGCCAAGGCGATGAAGGACTGGGCGGTAGAGAAGGGGGCGACCCATTACACCCACTGGTTCCAGCCGCTGACTGACATTACCGCTGAAAAGCATGACGCTTTTATTTCTTCGCCGGATGAATGCGGCAAGATGATTCTGGAGTTTTCCGGCAAGGAGCTGATCAAGGGCGAGCCGGACGCCTCCTCCTTCCCCAGCGGCGGCCTGCGCGCCACCTTTGAGGCAAGAGGATATACAGCCTGGGACATCACTTCCCCGGCATTTTTGAAGGAGAGCGCCGCCGGTGTGATTCTCTGCATCCCAACCGCGTTCTGTTCCTATAAAGGCGAGGCTCTGGACAAGAAGACTCCGCTGCTGCGTTCCATGGAGGCTGTCAGTGAGCAGGCCATCCGCATTGTCCGCCTGTTTGGCAATACCACTTCCACGAAGGTCAGCGCCAGCGTAGGGTCGGAGCAGGAATATTTTATTGTAGATAAGGATAAATACTTAAAGCGCAAGGATCTGATTTTCACCGGACGTACCCTGTTCGGAGCGCCGGCGCCCAAGGGCCAGGAGCTGGAGGATCATTATTTCGGAAATATCCGTGAGAGAATCGGCGGATATATGAAGGATCTGAATGAGGAGCTGTGGAAGCTGGGCGTGACCGCCAAGACCCAGCACAATGAGGTGGCCCCCGCTCAGCATGAGCTGGCTACCATCTATGAGACCGCCAATATGGCTGTGGATCACAACCAGCTGGTGATGGAAACCATGAAGCGTGTGGCCGGCCGCCATGGCCTGACCTGTCTGCTTCACGAGAAGCCCTTCGCCGGTGTGAACGGCTCCGGCAAGCATAATAACTGGTCTCTGTGCACGGACGACGGCATCAATCTGATGGATCCGGGCGAGACGCCCCATGAGAATATTCAGTTCCTGCTGGTGTTGTCCTGCGTGCTGAAGGCAGTGGATACTCACGCGGATCTGCTTCGTCAGAGCGCCGCGGATGTGGGCAATGACCACAGGCTGGGCGCCAATGAAGCGCCGCCGGCTATTATTTCCGTCTTCCTGGGTGAACAGCTGGAGGACGTGGTGCTGCAGCTGGTGGAGACCGGCGAGGCGGTCCGTTCCATTCACGGCGAGAAACTGGAGACCGGCGTTTCCACCCTTCCGGAGTTTATGAAGGACGCCACCGACAGAAACAGGACCTCACCCTTTGCCTTTACCGGCAATAAGTTTGAGTTCCGTATGGTTGGTTCCTCCACTTCCATTGCGGACGCCAACACTGTGCTGAACGCCATCGTAGCCGAGGCATTCTGCGAGGCGGCTGATATTCTGGAGGCGGCTGACAACTTTGACATGGCCTGCCATGACCTGATCAAGGAAAATCTGACAAAGCACAGCAGAGTTATTTTCAATGGCGACGGATATTCCGAGGCCTGGGTGGAAGAGGCCGCAAGGCGCGGTCTGCCGAACATCAAATCCATGGTGGAGGCTACCGGCTCTCTGACTACCGATAAGGCTGTGAAGCTGTTTGAGAAATTCGGCATCTTTACCAGGGTGGAGCTGGAGGCCCGCGAGGAAGTGCTTTACGAGACCTACAGCAAGAATATCAACATTGAGGCCCGCACCATGATCGACATGGCCTCCAAGGATTATATCCCGGCGGTGATCAGATACTCCAAAACTCTGGCGGATACGGTGCTGGCAGTGAAGGCCGCCGGCGCGGAGCCTTCTGTACAGGCCGCTGAGCTGGTGGAGGTCAATGAGAAGCTCTCCCAGGCGAAGGCCGCTTTGGAGGAGCTGAAGAAGGTGACGGAGGAGTCCCTCGCGATCAGCGATGGAAAGCAGCAGGCGTTCGCTTACAAGGATGTGGTAGTCCCGGCGATGGCGGCTCTGCGTGCTCCCATTGACGAGCTGGAGCAGATTGTGGACGCTGAGGTATGGCCGGTACCGACCTACGGCGAGATGATGTTTGAGGTGTAATGCTGTAGTGTGACTATTCATGGCTTTTGCGGCAGCTTCGTTTCCACTTTCTGATGGCCGTGAATGGTTAGTAATTTTTGGTTAAATTCTATATTTTGCTCATAAAAGGAATCGCGGCGTTTCTGCATGGCAGGGCGCCGCGGTTTCCGCATATGGGGCTCTATTCTGCACCGGGGCCTGTGGCGCTTGTGATTAACCAGCGCTTCGCCGGGTATGAATCTGATTGCGTCGGTTGTAAAAGCTGAGCCTGATTATTAAGACGCTTTGGATATTCCGTTGGAATATATGAACATGAAAAGGCCGGAGTGATTTGCTCTGGCCTTAGTGTGTTCGATTATTTAAACGGGGACACTGGAATAATACAGGTCGTCTGGGCACACATCCTGCCCATCTGCCCATTCAATACTTAATCCGGCGATATGCACTGTGTTGAAAATTTTTAAGTCTTTTAACTTCCCAAACCAATCGCCCTTGATCAAGGGTTTTGCATCGTAAATCCGTTGTTCTCCATTATCAAACACTATAAGAAGACTATAGTTTTCTAACGGTTGAACACTGACAGCTTTAGGTCTCATAATTTACCTCCTTACTGAAGTGGGGGAATACGGAAAAATTCCTGCCCGTTCTGAAGTAATTCCCAATTCGCCCTCAGATCGTCTTCATGGATAGCAATCCATGCGGCCATATACTTGTTTCGCTTATTTGGGAGGGAGCCCTCAAGTAAATTCCCATCGAGATCAAAAACAGCCTCTTTTCCCTGATATTCCGCATGAAGATGTGGCATTTTATGCTTTCCATTTGGTTCACTGTACATACGGACAATAATCCCATAGAATAGACTTAAAACCGGCATTTTATCACCTCTCTTTATTATAATCATGGGGGTGATGCAGCTTATATCGCCCCTGCTTTTTCTTATTAGCCTCAAAACTGATGAAGACTTCATCAGTTTTGCAAATCTCTTTTTATTATAAACGAAAAACAATTAGATAACAACTGTTATTTTCCATCGCCTGTATAACTGAGTCAGATAAAGAATCCAAATGGCACAGACAATGGCATGATAATTCAATAAATTTGCAGATTATAAGCGGAGCAAACAGTAAATGCCTGATATTTTACAGCTGACCGTATTTGCAATAGAGCGTGACAAAAGGGCGGGTTCTGTGGTAAGCTGTTATAAATATATTATGCTGCGGATTTATAATGTTTTTTGGGAAAAGGAGGTCTTGGATGGAACACACGCGATGGTACAAGGACAGAGTATTTTATCAGATCTGGCCCAGGAGTTTTAAGGACGGAAATGGGGACGGCATGGGTGATCTGTGGGGTGTGCTGGAAAAACTGGATTATATTCAGTCCCTCGGAGCGGACGGAATCTGGTTTTCCCCGCTCTACCCCTCGCCGGGAGCCGACTGCGGCTACGACATCTCCGATTATACCGATATCGCCCCGGAATATGGAGGCATGGATGCTTTCCGGAAATTGCTTACTGAGGCACATCAAAGAGGCATGAAGGTCATCATGGATCTCGTAATCAACCACACCAGTGATGAACATCCCTGGTTTGAGAAAAGCCGCCGGAGAGAGGAACCGTACACGGATTATTATATCTGGCGGCCCGCGAAGCCGGGAGGGAAGCTTCCCAACAACTGGGACAGCAATTTTGAGGGAAAAGCCTGGACATATGATGATGTGCGCGGGGAATATTACCTCCATCTGTTTGCTGTGAAGCAGCCGGATCTGAATATGGACAATCCGCTGGTGCGGGAGGAAGTGAAAAAGATTCTTCGCTTCTGGCTTGACATGGGCGTGGATGGCTTCAGGGAAGATGTGGTTACCTTTATATCCAAGGAGGAAGGCCTGCCGGATGAAAAACTGCCGCTGCCGACAGGGAAGGGAATATCTCATTACAATCACGGCCCGCGTATCCACGAATATCTGTCAGAATTTTACAGGGATGTGTTTTCCTACTATGATTGTATGACACTTGCCGAGGCTCCGATGGTAACTCCCAAAAAGGCTCTGGAGTATATTGACGAGCAAAAAAGCAATGAACTGGATATGGTGATCCAGTTTGAGACAGTCTGTGCGGACTGCCTGTTCACGGACTGGATGCCGATGAAATTTTCACTCAGAAAGCTGAAACGCGCATTTTCCAGGTGGCAGAAGGAACTGGACGGCAGGGCCTGGAACATGCTCTATCTGGAAAACCATGACCATCCCCGGGTCATATCCCGCTACGGAAGTGAAAAGTTCCGTGTTGAAAGCGGTAAGATGCTCGCCGCAGCGTACCTTTTCCAGAAAGGGACTCCGTTCATCTACCAGGGGCAGGAGATCGGAATGACCAACTGGCGGCCTGATTTTCCGGACAAATACGAAGATGTCCAGACAATATGGCAGTATGAGAATACCGCCCTGCGCAAATCCGATAAAGAGCGTCTGCATCGCCTGTGGCGTTCCTCCCGTGATTCCGCACGTACGCCGATGCAGTGGTCAGCGGAACGGCATGCCGGCTTTTCCGATGTGAAGCCGTGGTTCTACGTTAACAAAAATTTCCGGAGGATCAATGTGGCCGCCCAGGAAGAGGATGAAGATTCGCTGCTGAACTTTTATCGAAAGGCAATTGCCTTGCGTAAGAGCCTGGATGCAGTGAAAAACGGAACCTACCGGGAATTTGAGAAAAATTCCTCACAGCATTACATATATTCCAGGGAGACAGATTCCCGGAAATTGTATGTGATATGTTCTTTTTCCCGGAGAGAGACAAAGTTCAAATGCCCGGCCGGCCTTGATACAGATAGGGCAAAATTGATTTTGCAGAATTATCCGGAACAAAAGCCTGACATCCTGAAGCCTTATGAAACAAGGGTATACTTAATGGAATAGTGCGCTGATTCCGGGCAAAAAAATAGAGCGGGTGATGGGAATCGAAAACTATACCTGGCTCTAAAAAGCCTATAAAAAGGAGGATTCCAGCACTTTCGCCGCCCTATCGTACCGAAATCGTACCGAAAGAAATTAAGGCGAAAACATATACTTAAATATCGGAACAATTTCCGTAAAATATCATTTAGAGGCTTATAGTTGACATACATATAAATCTTCTTTTCTGCCTCGCAATCTCTTCTTTTCAACTCAATATAATCTATATTGTAC
>JAJQBK010000045.1 GCA_021203305.1 Lachnospiraceae bacterium | reverse complement strand
AACTACGCGGATTTCAACGGCTTTACATGTTGAACCGTGAATAATTTAGGATAAAAGTGCTGCCAACCGGTTTTTCTATATGGCAGTGAAAGGATTTTTATGTCACCCATGAGAGAGAACTCTTTTTATATCATCGTCAATCCCGCTTCCCACGCCGGCAAAAGCCGTCAGATATGGAATTCGCTCAGCGCGGCCTTAAAGGAACGGGGGTTAACCTATAAGGCTTACCTCTCCGCGGAACCGGGCGACGTCACTGTGCTCGCCAGAAAGATCATCAGGCACAGCGGCGCCGCCTCCGACCATCCGGCCCACATCATTCTGCTCGGCGGCGACGGCACCTTAAATGAGCTCATCAACGGCATCACGGATTTTTCCAGGGTAATCATCAGCTATATTCCTGCCGGCTCCAGCAATGATTTTGCCCGCGCCCACAGATACGGCACCGATCCGGTGAAGGAGCTGGACCGCATTTTATCCAGCCGCCCGGCCCTGCTGGACGTTGGGGAGACGGAATTCACGGACACGGACGGAATTGAACGCAAAAAGCGTTTCCTCATCAGCAGCGGTATGGGCTTTGACGCCATGGTCTGCGATAAGGTCAACCATTCCCGCGTCAAAACCTTCTTAAATAAAATAGGCCTTGGCCAGTTCGTATATCTGGTCATTGCCCTGAAATGCCTGTTCTTCGGCAAATACCCGGACTGCACCCTGACCCTTGAGGACGGGCGGTCCTTCCCCTTAAAAAAAATGATGTTCTCCGCCGCCATGATGGAGCCCTACGAGGGCGGCGGCTTCAAATTCGCGCCCAAAGCCCTGCCGGACGACGGCCTGCTGGACGTCTGCACAGTCAGCAATCTTCCCAGACTGTTTGTGCTCTGCGCCCTGCCCACCGCCCTGCCCGGCTGGCACCTGATCTTTCCCGGCATCCATCTGCACCGCACAGAATCGGTCCGTATCCGCGCCAACGCTCCCCAGTACATCCACACGGACGGAGAGACCGGCTATTTTACATCGGACGTGACCATCCGCTGCCTGAAGGAGCTGCTGCGGTATCAGTAAAAGTACAATACCCCGGATTTCCTCACAGGGCGCTCTGTGGGTGTCCGCGCTCTGGTCTTCGCTTCGCTACAGTCCGCACTGAATGGATGTTTCCTGGACATCCAGCACTTCGCGAAATCCCTGGCATCGTCATATATTCCCGCACAGGAAATCCTTCATCACTCCAAAGAATTCCCGCAGCATATTGCCGGGCAGAAAATACTTTGGCCACACATAGGCCGCGATACCGCAAACGTTCCGAATCCCCAGCTTCTTTGCGATTCTCACACTTCTGAACACATGAAAATTGCTGGTGACAATGCCCACCCTGGCAGTCTCCTTGTCAAAAATGGTACTGCTGTTGGTGATATTCTGCACCGTATTTAAGGACTTATCCTCCATCAGAATCCGGTCAGACGAAATTCCTTTTTCCAAAAGATATTCGTACATTCCCAGCGCTTCGGCGTAAGGCTCATTACTGCCCTGCCCGCCGGACACGATGCGGACCGTATTCTCATTTTCCACCAGATAATCATAAGCGATATTCAGGCGGTTTTTGAGCACATTGCTGGGGCCGTCCTCCCGCACCTGGGCGCCAAGCACGATAATATAATCCAGATTTTCCTCACCCTTCGCCCCGAAACCGCTCAGAATACAGCCCTCCACTGCCACAAACAGCACAACTCCCGCGCTCACAGTTACCGCCAGCACTCTCTGCAGCCACAACGGCAACAGCGCCCACACATGGAAATGAATTCCCACCGCGCAGCAGACAAAAAAGGCGCCCAGCGCCGCCCACAGCAGAAACGTACCCGCCCCGGAGTGTACTCCATAGAGCACCGCGCTGTATCCGAAACACAACAACGCCAGAATTCCGACAATGATTTCTCTTATGTTCAAAATAATGTCCCTCCCGACATGGAATTTTATCTTCTGCCATATAAGGATCTGTCGATCAAAAACTTATGCATCGTGCGCCGCCTGATACGCGAATCAGAAGTCTTAAAAGCCTCGCCACAACCCACGTCACCATCAAACATCTTCTATAATAATCCGTTATATCCCGGCAAAAGATAGTCTAATTCATAACCCCGGCACAGGTCAAGATATTCCTGCGAAATCGGCAGCAGATATTTTCTGATCCAAAAACAGTAAATCAAAAAAAGGGGCTCCAAAAGCTCCAAAAATCCCCCGGAAATTTCTCCAAAAATACTCCAAAAATTTTTATCGCGTTTTTTGAAAAAATTCTTGACAACCGGCCACAAATCCTGTATATTACATCTTGTTCGTAAGAACACATGCGCGAGTGGCTCAGCGGTGGAGCACCACCTTGCCAAGGTGGGGGTCGCGGGTTCGATCCCCGTCTCGCGCTCTTTATTTTTGCTCAAAATTCCTTGATTTTAAAGGATTTTGAGCATTTTTTCATTTTCAGTATTTTGAGTCCTTTTTGAGTCCGTTCAGATTTTCGAGGGAATCTAAGATCATTCTTGAGGTTTCTTCTTTCCTTTTATTATCGAGAATATATCCGTAAGTAGTCCGGATATCTGAATGACCGAGAAAATTTCTGATGATCTCCACCGGAACCCCATTATTGAACATTTCCGAGGCAACTGTCCTTCGGATATCATGCGCAGATTTGACTTCAATCCCCGCTCTTGTACAAAGCTTCCGGATTCGGTTGTCAATTTCACGGATAGCCGTTCGCCCGTTCTCATCACAAAAAATAAATTCATCATCCGGATAACGGTTGCGCCGATTCACCTCTTTCACTTTTTCAAAAATATCCATCTCATAGTCACCCAGAGGGAGAAATCTGTCTCCGTATGGACTTTTCTTCTTGGTGTATTCCACGACAACTCTTTTCATCCCATCACCGATAGACTCCATCCGGTGAATATGAAGTTCTCTCTCGTCAGTGTCTATATCTTCCCATTTCAAGGCGGTTAATTCACCGATTCTGACCCCCAGCTTGAACAATAGTAGGATACCATAAGAGTCAGTATTTTCCGGGCAGTCGAGAAGCTCCTGATTCAGTGCCAGAAACAGCTTTTCTTTCTCATCCGGTAAATATACCCGGCTACGGTCATTTTGCTTTCTGGGCGGTTTACAGGCGTTCAGCTTCACCTCTACGTCCAGCATAGGATTGACCTCAATTGTCATCCGTCAAATTATACGAGGGCACTTTCGTCAAATTATTTTACGGCAGT
>JAJQBK010000029.1 GCA_021203305.1 Lachnospiraceae bacterium | reverse complement strand
ATATTAAGTAAATAAATGTATAATATGCGCAAAGGGCAGAGGAAAAAGGACGGTGCTGCAATCGATGTACCTGTATAATTGATTGCGGGGCGGCTGTTTGATGTGTAAAGCAAATCCGGAAAGCCGAAGGATTTTCAGCCCCCTGCCCGTAAATTGCGGTATGAAAAAAGGTCGCTCCGGTATTTCACATATCGGAAGAGAAGAAAAGGGGTATCGAATGCTGAAACAGAAAATGATGGAGTTCCACTCAAAAACCGGCAATCAGGTGGTGTTGCGCGCCATCCCGGGACATTTTGCTACCAGCCACTCTCACATCAATTATTACGTAGATATGACGCAGCTCAAGACCAGAGTCAGTGAGGCCGCGGAGGTTGCCAAAGCCTTTATTCGCATGCTTTCCCCCCATATTGCGGTGGACACGATCGTGTGCATGGACGGCAGCGAGGTCATCGGCGCCTATCTGGCGGAGGAGCTGAAGAAGGGAATGTACGCCAATATGAATTACCATGACACGGTTTACGTGGTGACGCCGGAGATCAACTCCAATAATCAGCTTCTGTTCCGCGACAACCTGGTACCTGAGATCAAGGGCAAAAATATTCTCCTGCTGCTGGCGACCTCCACCACGGGCATGACCATCGACAGAAGCCTGGAGTGTCTGGACTATTACGGCGGCAAGGTGCAGGCGGTCTGCTCCGTTTTCAGCATGGTGGATCACTGCGGCGGCTATGAGGTGAAGAGTATTTTTACAGGGAAGGACATTCCGGGCTATGTGGCTTACGAGACCTACGACTGCCCGTTCTGCAAGCAGAAGCAGAGACTGGACGCTATCGTCAACGGCTACGGGTATTCGGAGTTGAATTATTGAGGATAGTTGAAATTCATAAAATAAATTCCCTCCGGGAGGACAGGAAAGAAAGTCTGTCTACCGGAGGGAATTTTTTGCATGCAAATTCTCCTGCGAAGTGAGTAAAAACGCTTCCGGCGTGGGCATAACTGCATCCTGGAATTTTGATCAGTCTCTGGTCACGCCCTGGGGCAGGTAATTGATGCAGGAATTGCCCACCTGGGCACGGATTCCGCCCTGGGTGGTCTTATACCCGGGGAGGTGGTCAAAGGGAACCAAGTCAGGCTTCCCGTCTACAATATGTTGGGCAGCAGTGATGAAATCATCCAGATATTCCTTCGCGATGGGGCAGCCGTTGTGGTTGGGCATGATGAAATCATACTCCGACTCCCGTCCCTTCAGGCGGATACAGTTCCGCAAAAAAGCGCCGACTGTGGGAAATTCTCTCAGGTTTGCCTGCCCCGCGTCAAACTCGTCTCCGCAGAACAGCAGACGCCTTTTGTGATCAATAAAGGAAAGGGAACTGTCCGAGTGGGCCGGAGTATACAAAACCTCCACATCCCTGCCGCCCAGATGGAACACATCGACGTCATTGACAGGAAGCATTTCATAATCCGGGAATGGCATGTTGGCAAGCCAGTCCGGATCCAGCGGGGAGAAGGGCCGGTTGGCGTAGGACATGGCGTTGGGATGCATGTACACCTTTGGAAACCAGCGGTTGCCTCCGGTGTGGTCAAAATGCCCGTGGGTATTCACCACCAGCAGCTCCTTCCCATCCCGAAGCTGTTCAACAATATTGGGAAAATCCCCCCGCCCGTAGGCGGTATCGATCAACAGCGCTTTTTCGTCCCCTAAGAGCAGAAAGGTGTCGAGCGCCTCCCCGTAATGAATGATATATGTGTCCTCAAATATTTTCCAGTAACGATATTCCTTATCATCCGGAAGTGAAACAATGTGAAATGACTGCATGTACTTTCTCCTTTCAATGCTGCTTATTTTTGCTTTTCCTGCCGCGTTATCTGTTCCTTAATTACGGCGAGGCTTTTGTAGTCTGCGATTCGCGTATCAGGCGGGGAAGGATGCACAGATTATTTCGTGACAGTCCATAAGTACCTGTTCCTTAAAATATCGGAAAATCAGGCCGCCGTCAGACATGCCCGCTGTGTCATACCCGGAGCGTGACATCCGTTCAGGATGCCATTGCAGTCCAAGAATGGGAAGTTCCTTGTGGAAAAGCCCTTCGATCACGCCGTCATCGCTGTATGCGCAGACGCAAAGACCATTTCCTGCATGGTTCACAGCCTGATGATGGGCGCTGTTGACCGTCATTTCACAGGACCCCCAGATGTCAGCCGGAGGTGTATCAGGCAGTATCCGGACAGAATGATGAGAGTCTCTGCCGTCATGGGCTTCGTGGCAGCTGTGGTCCGGCAGATCCTGAATCAGGGTGCCGCCAAAATAAACGTTGATCACCTGATGGCCCTTGCAGATGCCCAGAACCGGCTTTTTCGCTTTTACAAAAATATCCAGCGCCTGAAGCTGCGCCAGATCAAGCTGACGGTTGATGGTGCGGCAGCCGTGATTTTCCTGCCCGTAGAGCCGGGGGTCCATATCGCCGCCGCCGGGCAGCAAGAGTCCGACGAAATCCTGCGCGGCAAGCCCCTCTGAAGCGGGCAGGGCGGTGGCCGCGACAGGGTCAAGGCCGGCCTCCTTCAGGGCCAGTATATAATTGGAAACCTCATCGGCGGGGCCGCAGATCCAGATTTTTCTCATAAAGTGCCTTTCGCGCATGTGGGGAAATGGCTGTGATTAGTAAGCGCGCCCACAATTTGCCAAAACCCGCGTAACGGGTCTGTTGCCGCTGACAATTCCTTACCGCTACCATATGAAAGCATTGAAAAATCCGTGCCTGTCCGGGATCTCTGCCTGTATACCGCCAATATTTGCGGAATGAAATCAGTCTGTTGCCGCTGTCAGATCAGATAAGCGGGGCAATCTGTGAGAAATCAATATACAGATCATCATAAATTCCAACCCTGACCGTATCTGAGAAGGTATACATTTCTGTCTCATTGTGCATGAAGTCATATACAAGAATGCTGTTTTTGGCAGGGTCAATGATCCAGTATTCACGGACACCGGCGGATTTATATTTTAGTAATTTGGTCATGTAGTCCATGTACCGGGATGAGGGGGAGACTATTTCGATGATCCAGTCGGGAGCACCTTCGCACCCTCTGTCAGTCAGCTTGTCGGGGTCGCAGATGACGGAAATATCCGGTTCAACGTAAGTGTACTGGTCTTTGTCCAGGAACACGGCGAAGGGGGCAATGTCAACCTCACAGCGGCCGCCGCTTCTCTTGATGTGGTTATTTATAACTGTACACAGTTCACCGACAAGCCTTTGATGCTTTCTGCTGGGCGGAGCCATATTATAAAACTGGCCGTCGATCAGCTCGGCGCGCTGGCCGTCCGGTAAATTATAAATGTCCTCTACGGTATACAGGCGTTCTTTTGATAATGGCATTATATACACTTCCTTTCATGGTTACTCTGACCCGGCAGGGCGGTTGGAATTAATGAGTTATTATATTCTGGTGCCATCCGGAAAGGAGAATTCTGAAATGCAGGCAGCCCCCATTATCTTTGCAATTCTGGGAAGATCCTCAGAAGAGAATTTGTCAGTTTTCATGCGCTGGTTTATAAATATAAACATACATTTTTGCATAGAGGATGTCAACAAAAACCTTGAAGATGAAAAGGGAAAAACTTGAAGATGAAAAGAAAAAAGCTGATAAAATAAAGGGTTGCTGCCGGGCGTTCCGGCGGCAGTTTTTCACAACATCTTTTCACAACATCTTTATCATTTATTTTGACATTTTTAATGAAAGCCCTTATAATAAAATTCAGTTGTGTATTTACAGCCGAAAAAGCGTATTTTTATGGAGGAAATGCAAATGAAGGACATTGACGGTTACATCAGAAGCATTCCGGATTTTCCGGAGCCGGGGATTATTTTCAGGGATATTACCAGCATTCTGCAGGACCCGGAGGGGTTACAGGTCGCTATTGACGACATGCAGGAGCTGATCGATGATCTGGACTTTGATGTTGTGGTGGGAGCGGAGAGCAGAGGCTTTGTATTTGGCGCGCCTCTTGCATATAATAATAAAAAGGGCCTTGTTCTGATCCGCAAGAAGGGCAAGCTTCCCTGCGAGGTCGTGTCCAAGGAATACGCGCTGGAATACGGCACAGCCACCATTGAGATTCATAAGGACGCCATCAAACCGGGGCAGAAGGTCCTGCTGGTGGATGACCTGATCGCTACCGGCGGCACCACCAAAGCTATGATCGAGCTGGTGGAGGAGCTGGGCGGCGTGGTGGCCGGCGTGGTCGTGCTGATCGAGCTGGCGGGCTTAAAGGGCCGGGAATTCATTGGAGATTACCGCCTGGACGCTGTGAGGACCTACGACGGCAAATAGCTTCTGGGAGGAGGCCGTGGGTTCGAATCCCGTCACCCCGACTCCTGAACGGGGAAACGGATTGCCAGCGTATTAATGTGTCAGCAGTACATAAAGACAAATCTTGGAGACATGTGGCATGAGTGACGAAAACAGCACCAAAATCATTGATGACGGTCGAATTGAAAAGCTTCCGGAGTATCTTTCCCCGGATGAGCTTTATCATGATCTGATCGACAGAATCAGAAAGTACCATCCGTCAGATGATATCAGCTTAATAGAGAAGGCCTATCAGGTGGCCAGCGACGCTCATAAGGACCAGTTCAGGAAATCAGGAGAGCCCTATATTATTCATCCTCTTTATGTGGCGATTATTCTGGCGGACCTGGAGCTGGATAAGGAGACCATCGCGGCGGGGCTTCTGCACGATGTGGTGGAGGATACTGTCTTTACCAAGGAGGAGCTGGCGGAGCAGTTCGGCCAGGATGTGGCTGATCTGGTGGATGGCGTCACCAAGCTGGAAAAGCTTCCCACCTTCAACGGCGATGGGACGAACCGTCAGGAGATGCAGGCGGAGAATCTGCGCAAAATGTTCCTCGCCATGGCCAGGGACATTCGTGTTATTCTGATCAAGCTGGCGGACCGCCTGCACAATATGCGCACCTTAAAGCACATGCCGCCGGAAAAGCAGCAGCACATCGCCAGGGAGACGCTGGAAATTTACGCGCCCTTAGCCGAGCGTCTGGGCATTATGAAAATCAAGGTGGAACTGGACGATCTGAGCCTGAAATATCTGGAGCCGGACGTCTACTATGACCTGGTGGATAAGGTCGCCATCCGCAAGAATGTCCGGGAGAAGTATATCCAGTCCATCGTGGACGAGGTCAGTGAGCACATGAAAAACGCCGGCATTGAGGCGAAGGTGGACGGGCGCATCAAGCATTTCTTCAGTATTTACAAGAAAATGAAGAATCAGAATAAGACCATCGACCAGATTTACGATCTGTTCGCGGTGCGCATTATCGTCAATGACGTGAAGGACTGCTACGCGGCGCTGGGGATTATTCATGAGATGTATAAGCCCATTCCGGGGCGGTTCAAGGACTATATCGCCATGCCCAAGCCCAACATGTACCAGTCCCTGCATACCACCCTGATCGGGGAAAACGGCCAGATGTTTGAAATCCAGATCAGGACCTTTGAGATGCACAAGGCGGCGGAATACGGCATTGCCGCCCACTGGAAATATAAGGAGGCCGCGGACGGCAAAAAGACCGAGGCCAGTGACGATGAAAAGATGGCCTGGCTCCGCCAGATTCTGGAATGGCAGCAGGATAGCTCTGACAATACGGAATTTCTGAATATCGTCAAGAGCGGTCTGGATCTGTTCACCGATCAGGTGTACTGTCTGACGCCCAACGGAGATGTGAAAACCCTGCCGGTGGGCTCCACCCCTGTGGATTTCGCCTACAGCATTCACTCCGCGGTGGGCAATAAGATGATCGGCGCCAGGGTCAACGGGAAGCTTGTGAATATCGACTATGAGCTGGCCAACGGCGACTGTGTGGAGATTCTGACCAGCTTAAACTCCAAGGGACCCAGCCGGGACTGGCTGAAGTTAGCCAAATCTACCCAGGCGAGAAATAAGATCAATCAGTGGTTCAAGAACGAATTTAAAGAGGAAAATATTGTCAAGGGCAGGGAGATGCTGGACACCTACTGCAGGGTGAAAAACATCAATCTGTCCCAGATGATGTTGCCCCAGTACAAGGAAGCCATCATGAAAAAATACGGCTTCCGGGACTGGGACAGTGTGCTGGCGGCCATCGGACACGGAGGCTTAAAGGAAGGCCAGATCATCAACCGCATGCAGGAATACTACGAGCGGGATCATAAAAAGGAGCAGACTAACGAGGAGGTTTTAGAGGCGATCCGGGAGAATACCAGGGACAGTGCTGTCCGTATGGCGCCCAAAAGCGGCATTACCGTCAAGGGCATTCACGATCTGGCGGTGCGCTTCTCCAAGTGCTGTTCCCCTGTTCCGGGAGACGAGATTGTGGGCTTTATCACCCGGGGAAGAGGCATCTCCATTCACAGAACCGACTGCCCCAACATCATGGCGCTGTCGGACGTGGACCGGGCGCGGCTCATCGATGCGGACTGGGCGGATATGGGCGATGGGGAGAGCAAGTATTTTGCCGACATTACCATTTACGCCTACAACAGAAATGGCCTTCTGGCGGATATCAGCAAGACTCTGACGGAGAAAAATATCGATATCCTGTCCATGACCACGCGGACCTCCAAGGAAGGGATCGCTACCATGCAGACCACCTTTGAGGTGTCCTCCAGGGAGGAGCTCGGCAGGGTGGTGGATAAGATCAGGACCATTCCCAGCGTGATGGATATCGAGAGGACTACGGGGTGAGAGGTCTGGCGGGGATAAAGATGTTTCCGAAAAAGGCCGAAGCTTCAGTAGAAATGAAGAAAGCTCAGGGACCGGAGGATTTGATGGGGATGGGCAGATCAGGAAAAAAATAGAGAATTCAGCGGAGGCGGCGCAGGGAACTGGTGCGGAAAGGACAAAGACGGATGAGCGGGATTAAGATTGGAAGGATGGTGCTGGGCTGGTGCCAGACCAACTGCTATTTTTTATATCAAGAGGAGCAGAAAAAGGAAAACGGCCTGATTCCTGTGATTTTTGTGGACCCGGCGGATCAGGGCGCGGGTATTTATCAGGCGCTGCTAAAAAACGGCTTTGAGGTGGAAGCAATTTTACTGACGCACGGCCATTTTGATCATATTCTGGGGGCCCAGGAGCTGCGGGGCAGAAGCGGAGCGAAGATTTACGCGTACGCCGGGGAAGACAGGCTGCTGCGCGACAGCGGACTGAATTTAAGCGCCGGCAACGGCGTGGGCTGCACCGTCAAGGTGAACGGCTATCTGCAGGACGGGGAGGAATTCTCCGCGGCGGGGATGGAATGCCGGGTCATTGCCACGCCGGGGCACACGGAAGGGAGCTGCTGCTTTTATTTTGAGGAGGACGGCATCCTGATCGCGGGGGACACCCTGTTCGCGGAGAGCGTGGGACGCACGGATTTTCCGACAGGCTCCATGTCCGCGCTGGTGAGGAGCGTCAGGGAGAGGCTGTTTGTACTGCCGGACGCCACAAAGGTATATCCGGGACATGGGGATTCTACCACCATCGGGTGGGAGAAGGAGCATAATCCGTTCTTCTGACAAATGTGTTTGTAGATAAGCCATTACCGAAGATTGTGTGAATGCCGGAGAGACAGATGTATTTAATCGAGCTGAATATTGCAAAATTTGAATATGACATTCACTCTCTGGTGAAGGCATTTTATCCGGAAGAAACAGTGAAGGTGATTACGCCTGAAACGGATGCGTGGAAAGAGGCAAAATACCGGGAGCAGGCAAAATACCAGGGCAGTATTACGCTAGGAGAGAGGAAAATTCAGATTTCTCTGCCGGGAAGCGGGAACGGATGCAGACTGCCTGAAGGGAACAGGCCGGATCAGGGCAATATCCCGGACAGATCCGGGGAGTCCGGATTATCGGAAAATGCCAAAAACGGGGAAGAAGGAAGAAAAGCGGATGATCTGAAGGTTAAAACCGCAGTGGCCGGCGTGGAAGCGATACCCATTGGGATATCTTACCTTGGCCCGGAATATAAGGATATTCTGAAGTCTCTTCTGTATCGAAGTCTTTGCAGGGTAACAGGCAGGGAGCTTCCTTGGGGCAACCTGATCGGAATCCGCCCCACCAAGATCGCCATGCAGCGTCTGGAAGCCGGGGAGAGTGACAGAGAGATACTGGATTTTTATAAGGAGAAGCACTTTGTCAGCGGCGCGAAGGCGGAGCTGGCTCTGGATATCGCAAAACGGGAAAGGCTGATTTTAAGCCAGCTGCATTATGAGAACGGCTACAGTCTATATATCGGCATTCCCTTTTGTCCGACAACCTGTCTCTACTGCTCTTTTACCTCCTTTCCCATTGTTTCCTTCCGGCAGAAGGTGGACCGGTATATCGACTGCCTGATCAGGGAACTGGATTTCGTGGCTGAGGTTTGCGGGGATAAAATTCTGGACACGGTCTACATCGGCGGAGGCACGCCCACCACGCTGGAACCCATGCAGATGGACCGGCTGCTGACGGCTCTGGAGGACCGGCTGGATCTGAGCCGTTTGCAGGAGTTTACTGTGGAGGCCGGGCGGGCGGATTCCATCACCGCGGGAAAGCTGGAGGTATTAAAAAAGCACGGCGTCACCCGTATCAGCGTCAATCCTCAGACCATGCAGCAGGAAACCCTGGATTTCATCGGCAGGAGACATACCGTGGAACAGGTGTACCAGGCTTACCAGACGGCCAGGGAGCTTGGCTTTGACAATATTAACATGGACCTGATCCTGGGGCTTCCGGGGGAAGAGGAAAAAGAGGTCGCCGACACCATAGAAAAGGTGAAGGCCCTTGCGCCGGACAGCCTGACCGTTCATTCTCTGGCCATCAAAAAGGCCAGCCGTCTGGCAAAGTGGATTGAACAAAACGACCGCTCTGTCCTCAAAAATACCGACCGGACCATGGCCATCGCCGCCGCCGGGGCGTCCGCTCTGGGCATGAAGCCTTATTATCTGTACCGGCAGAAGAATATGACCGGCAGCTTTGAAAATGTGGGCTACGCCAGAGAGGGAAAATACGGCATTTACAACATCCTGATCATGGAGGAGCTTCAGACCATCGTGGCGCTGGGCGCGGGCACTATCACCAAGGCGGTGTTCCCGGGAGGAAGAATTGAGCGTTGCGACTGTGTCAAAGAGGTGGACATGTACATGGATGAAATTGACGAGATGATTGAGCGCAAGCGAAGGCTGTTGCGGCAGTAAAAGTAAACGATACAAATAATTTCATATGGAAGCTTATTCGTTATGTGTCGAAAGCAAAAAAATCTATTGTTTGCTATAATGAAAAACGAATAGACGGTGAGCAGGAGACTGCGATAACGATTTGGAGGATTTTTATGGCACTGAACAAAAAGCCGGTTACCGGAATGAGAGATATTCTGCCCGGTGAGATGCAGGTGAGGGACTATGTGACCGGGGTGATTAAGGAAACCTACGCGAAGTTCGGCTTCACCCCCATCGAGACCCCCTGTGTGGAAAATATCGCCAACCTGAGCAGTAAACAGGGCGGTGAGAACGAGAAGCTGATTTTTAAGATTTTAAAAAGAGGAGAGAAGCTGAACCTGGAGACCACGCAAGGCGAGGCGGATCTGGTGGACGGCGGACTCCGCTATGACCTGACCGTGCCGCTGGCGCGTTTTTACAGCAATAACGCCAACTCTCTGCCCAGTCCCTTTAAGGCGCTGCAGATCGGCAATGTGTGGAGGGCGGACCGTCCCCAGCGGGGAAGATACCGCCAGTTTATGCAGTGCGATATCGATATTCTGGGGGAGGCCAGCAATTTAGCGGAGATTGAGCTGATTCTGGCGACTACCACTACATTAAGTAAGCTGGGCTTTCGGAATTTTCAGATTCGCGTCAATGACCGGCGGATTTTAAAGGCCATGGCTGCTTACGCCGGTTTTGACGAGGCGGACTATGACCAGGTCTTCATCATCCTGGATAAGATGGACAAGATCGGTGAGGATGGGGTGAAGCGCGAACTGATGGAGCTGGGATATTCGGAGGATATCTGCGGCAGATATATGGAGTTGTTTGCTCAGATTGAGGAGGCGGACAACGGACCGGCCCATATTGCCGAAAAGCTCGCGGGACTTCTTGAGGAGGGCGTGATGGCCTCCTTTATGGAAATCATCGACAGCGTGAAGGCGACGCAGGAGGACACCTTTGAGATTGTTTTCGATCCCACGCTGGTGCGCGGCATGAGCTATTACACCGGCACCATCTTTGAAATCGCCATGCCGGAGTTCGGAGGCAGCTGCGGCGGCGGCGGACGGTATGACAAAATGGTGGGCCAGTTTACCGGCAATGACGTGCCGGCCTGCGGCTTCTCCATCGGCTTTGAGCGGATCATCCTGCTTTTGATGGAGCGGGGCTTTCAGGTGCCGGACGCGCCCAAAAAGACGGCTTATCTGATTGAGAAGGGCGTCGAGGGCGAGCACTTAAGCCGGATCATCGCCCAGGCCCAGGAGGCGCGCAGGGACGGCGCCCAGGTGCTGGTGGTCAGGATGAATAAAAATAAAAAATTCCAGAAAGAGAATCTCACAAAGGAAGGATACACCGAATTTGTGGAATTCTATAAGGAAAAGCTGGGGTAAAGAACTGCTGGCTCGGGGCTTTTCCTGAAACAGGGAGATGCTTTCGGGACGGCTTGCGCGGCAGGACTGTGGAACAGGAAACAGGAGGGGAAGGCCAAAGGGAAAATTCCGTTCAGAGATGGGCGAAGGAAAGAGAGCGGCAGGATGAGATTAAGACTTTACGTGATGGATATCCGTGAACTGGAGGAGGCGGCTCTCTGTGCCGCAGCCCTTCGTCTGCTGGATTCTGAGCGTAAGGAAAAGGCTCTGAAAGCCGGAAACGCAAAAGACCGGGCGCGCCGCGTGGGCGCCGGTCTTTTGCTGCTTTTGGGGCATGAGCGGATGGACGAAAGGGCTTCCAATGGAAACGACAGCTTGCAAATATTGTCGCCTGCCATTATAATACAGACAATTGAGGACGAGGAAAAGAAAAGAGGATGCCCGTTGTCTGAGGGGATACAGTATGAAATTTCCGACAGGGGGCGGCCGGCCTGGAAACAGGCTCCTGATTATTATCCATACTTTAATTTATCTCACTCCGGTAACTATGCTGCTTTAGTAACCGGCGATGTTGAGGTGGGAATTGATGTTCAGGAACCCAGAAAGGTGCTTCACCGGTCCATTGGAAATTATCAGAGCTTTTGTAAGCTGGAGAGTTATTTTAAATGTACAGGCCGTGGAATTGATAAAAGAATCGACGATTGCTACGCGGAGCTTGAGGAGGCGGAGAGCTCGGGCGAATATCTTTTCCGGAGTATTAACATGCCGGATGAGTATGCGCTGTGGGTCTGCGCGAGGAATGGAAAACCGGAAAGAAGTTAGTCGATAAGGGTTGTTATTCACAGCCGCTTCCCCTCACATGCGCAAAAGCGTCCGCTACGCGTCCGGCGCGGCAAAAAGCGCCGCTCATCTTTTTGCTTATGTGGGGGAAAGTGACTGATTCTCAGTCAACTTGAGAGATATAATCAGCCTCTTACAAGCAAACTACGCTTGACGAGTCTGTTTATATCTCTCAAGTCGGCTGTGAATAGTAACATAAGGAGGTCAAAAATGACAGGAAAAGAGCTGGCGGATCGTCTGCTTGAAAACGTAAAAAAGGTTATCATCGGCAAGGAGGAGACCGCAAAGCTTCTCCTGACGGCTATTCTGGCGGACGGCCACGTGCTGCTGGAGGACGTTCCTGGCACAGGGAAGACGAAGTTGGCCAGGACCATCGCGAAATCCCTGGACGCGGATTTTTCCAGGATTCAGTTTACCCCTGATCTGCTCCCCTCCGATATCACCGGACTGAATGTATACGATCAGAAGCGGAACGAATTTGTGCTGCGCAGGGGTCCGGTCTTTACCAATATTCTGCTGGCGGACGAGATCAACCGGGCTACGCCCAGAACTCAGGCGGGCCTGCTGGAGTGCATGGAGGAGCGGCAGGTCACCATCGACGGGGAGACTTTGCCGGTTGGAAGCCCGTTTTTTGTCATCGCGACCCAGAACCCGGTGGAGACGGCGGGCACCTTCCCTTTGCCGGAGGCCCAGATGGACCGCTTTATGATGAAGCTTTCCATGGGCCTGCCCACGAAGGAGGAGGAGCTGGATATTCTGGACCGTTATATGGAGAAGGATCCGCTGGCGGAGCTTGACCGGGTGGTGACGCTTGAGGAACTGGCGGCGGCGAAGGCTGAGGCCAATCAGGTATATGTACACCGGAGTGTGCGGGAATATATGGTAAATATCGTGGCCGCCACCCGGGAGGGCGACAACGTGGTGATGGGCGTCAGCCCCAGAGGAAGTCTGGCGCTATTGCGCTGCGTGAAGGTATTTGCCTGGCTGGACAACAGAAGCTATGTGGTGCCTGATGACGTGAGGGCTGTGGCGGCGCCGGTTCTGGCCCATCGCATTGTGCTGAATTACGGCTACGGCAAGGGAGGCGATACCCGCGCGCTGGTGGAGAATATTGTGAAAAATGTGCCTGTGCCCACAGAGGATTTTTCATCATGATAGCCCTGATTACGGTCGGCATTGTGGCCTGGCTGCTCTATACGGTCCAGGTGCGGCTCTATCAGAAGCTGTGGAACAGGAACCTTGGCGTGAAGATCAGCTTTAAAAGCCGGGAAATCTTTGAGGGTGAAACGGGAGAGCTTCTGGAGGTTGTGGAAAACCGGAAGCGTCTGCCCCTGTCTATGCTGAAGGTAAAGTTCCATACCGACCGGAACCTGGCCTTCGACGACGTTGAGGGCTCCAATGTCAGCGATCTTTTTTACCGCAATGACGTCTTCCAGATCGGGGGCGGGGAGCGAATCACGCGGACGCTCTCCTTCACGGGAAAAAAGCGCGGATATTATAAAATTATGGGCATTGACCTGGTGAGCACGGACCTGCTGATGACCACGGACATGGCGGAAAGCCGTAGGGAGGACAGCTGGCTGTACGTGTATCCAAAGCCCTTTTATGATGAGGAGTTTGTGCGGTCTCTCCAGCAGCTCAACGGCGAAGTCCTGACAAGGCAGCATCTCATCGAGGATCCCTTTGAGTACCGGGGAATCCGGGAATATCAGCCCTATGATACCATGAGAAGCATCAACTGGAAGGCTACGGCCAGAACCGGTTCGCTGAAGGTCAATCAGCGCAATTACACGGCGCTGCAGACCATCCGGATTTTCTTTAATATCGATGATCTGGGAATATTAAAAAAGGACGACGCGGTGGAAATGTGCCTCCGGATCTGCGCGGCCCTGTCCGCTTATTTTATCTCCCAGGGAACCCGGGTGGCGCTTTACGGAAACGGCGTGGACGTCATAAGCGGAGAGCCTGTGGGAGTTGAGGCGGGAGCCGGAAACGGGCAGATGGATCAGATTTATAAGGCGCTGGCACGGATAGATACCAAAAGGGAGCGGCTGGATTTCACAAAAGCTTTCCGGGAAAAGCTTCTGGAAGAAAGCGGCGGTACCATCACATTCCTTGTCTCCGTCAACGCCTATGATGATCTGCTCAATCTCGTCCGGGAATATCAGGATACGGGAAAAGAGTATGTCTGGTTTTATCCGGTGTGGAGGCAGGAAAAGCCGCTTCTCCCACAATGGGCCATGCCCCATGTCAGATGGGTGAACGCGCAGGAGGGAAGGAACGGAAAATGAAAGACAGAACGATTCAGATTTTAAGAGCGGTTCTGGCGTCTGAGATGAATTACTGGATTTTCTTTACCCTGGCTGTGACAGTCATCGGGGTCGCGGGGGGAGGCGGCCCCCAGATGTGGCGGTGGGGGCTGTTTTGTCTGATGCCGCCGGTATTTCTGTATTTCCGGCTGCGGGAAAAATTCCGGTTCTGTCTGGCTGGACATCTGCTGGCCGCGGCTGCTTTTGGCGCGGTGTTGTATGAAATTTCCGTAAACGGCGCGATCTCTCTTTTGTTTCTGCTTGGCTTTTTGATTTATTCTCTTGCGCTGAGAGGCAGCGGAAAGGACATTCTGGGGGCTCCGGTGCACCCGGTGGTGGCTGTGTGCCTTGCGGCGGGCGGTTTATATTTAAATAATTCCCAGGGACAGAGCGGCCTTGGCATGTATTATCTCTCTCCGGCCCTGCTGTTTCTGGGCCTGTATTTTATTTACAGCTACCTGAAAAATTTTTCTTCCTTTCTGGTAACCAATGACAGTAGCGCGGGGCGGATTCCACAGGGGGAAATGTTTCGGTGCGGGATACTGCTGGTATCAGCCTTTTCCCTGGGGAGCGTCGGCCTTATGATCCTCTTTTCGGGGACAAGCATTCTGTCTGATCTGCTGAATGTGGTTCGGACCATTCTGGTGTGGATTCTCCATTTCCTGTTCCGCAATCAGTCGGATACGGAGATCGTGGATACAGTCACGGAGGAGACGTCCGGCTCATCGGACGGCATGTACGGCCTGGAGGGAGGCGAGCCGGGGTGGATCTGGCAGGTGCTGGAAAGGATCGTGATGGTACTCCTGGCGGCGGGGCTGATCGCGCTGGCGGTTTACGGCGTCTACCGGCTGGCGAAGTTTCTGTATGAGCGCTTCAGCGAAGCGGCGCTGCTCCAGGGCCAGGATCAGGAGATCCGGACAGACCGGCGGGAAAAATGCGGTGTTGAGAAAACTCAAAAGAGCGGGCGGTCCCGTGTGTTTGGCTTCCTTGGTGCGGAAGAGAGGATCCGCCGCATTTATAAAAAGGAAGTGTGGAACGGAAGGCACACTCTGGTGGAGGAGGGCGACGCCTCGGAGGGCTTAAAAACCATGACCGCCAGGGAGTGCGGCCGGGGACTTTCCCGAAAGGAGCTGGCGGCGATTTATGAGAAGGCCAGATATTCCGGGGAGACGTGCACGGCGGAGGATGTGAAAAGCGCCAGAGCTGCGGCGAAAGAAAATCAGTGAAATTGGCGTTGCAGGATTTTACGGTTGGTTGTATACTGAAAAAAGACATAGGAAGATCAGGAATAATAATGAAGGGGGAACAAAGCCATCTCTGCGATGATATTGGAGAGATGGCTTAAGGTACCATGCGGGAATTAGAATATCCTTTTGATGCGGAGTTTATATTAAAGAAAAAAAGAGCACTTCGCAAAAAGCTGATTGCTGAAAATGGAAACATGATTGAAAAGCGCGTTGCCGTTCTGGGGGGGGGCGACCACTGACGACATAGTGAAAATCCTTGAGCTGTTTTTGCTTAATTATGGAATTCATCCTGTTTTTTACGAATCTGAATTTAACAGATTTTATGAGGATGGGATGTTTCAGAATATTGCGCTTGAAAATTTTAAGCCGGATATAATCTATATTCACACATCGATCAGAAATATAAATGATAACGAATTCCCTGCCATGAAGGATGACAGGGCTGTTGTTGCGCAAAAAATAAACGATGTATATCTGAGATTCGAAGAATTGTGGAAGCATCTCTCAGAAACATACAATTGCCCGATTATTCAGAATAATTTCCAACTGCCCTTTTATCGCCTTATGGGAAATAAAGATGCGACGGATTACAGGGGAAAGGTTAACTTTATCTCCAGATTAAACATCGCTTTCTATGATTATGCGGATACCCATGAGAATTTCTATATACATGATATCAATTATGAATCGGCATCATACGGTCTGGAAAAATGGTCCGACCCGTTCTACTGGCATATGTATAAATATGATATGTCTGTACATGCAATTCCCTATTCCACATTCAATGTCGCGAATATCATCAAATCTGTTTTCGGAAAAAATAAAAAAGTATTGAACCTTGATCTGGATAACACCTTATGGGGAGGTGTGATTGGTGACGCTGGCGCGGAAGGCATAGAGATCGGACAGGAAACATCTCTTGGACAGACCTATGCGGAATTTCAGAAATATATTCTTGCACACAAGGATCTTGGAGTGCTTCTTACGGTGAATTCCAAAAATAGCGAGGATACGGCGCTTCAGGGCTTTGAACGTCCGGATTCTATTTTGAAAAAAGAAGATTTTATTTCATTTAAGGCCAATTGGAACAGCAAGGCGGAAAATCTCGCGGAGACAGCTGATGAACTTGGACTTTTGCCAGAGAGCTTTGTGTTTGTTGACGACAATCCTGCTGAAAGGGAAATGATCAGGCAGAATTTTCCCGAAGCTGCGGTTGTGGAAATGAAAGATGTGGAACACTATATCGGAATTATAGATAAAAGCGGTTATTTTGAGGTGACAGATCTCTCCCAGGAGGATGGCAGAAGAAGCGAGATGTACAGAGAAAATATGCTTCGCAATCGGGCAAGACAATCCTGTGAGAATTATGAGGAATATCTTGTCTCACTTGAAATGAAAGCGGAAATAAAATCGTTTGTGCCAATCTATATGTCCCGAATAGCGCAGCTTACCAATAAAAGCAATCAGTTTAATCTTACGACGCGCAGATATAGCCAGTCGGAATTAGAGAAAATCGCGGTGGATCCTCTGTATGTAACTTTATATGGGAAGCTGGAGGATAAATTTGGCGATAACGGCGTCGTGAGCGTGATTATAGGACACAGGGAGAAGGGAGATTTACATATAGACCTGTGGCTCATGAGCTGCCGGGTTTTAAAACGGGATATGGAATTTGCAATGATGGATGAGCTTGTCCATTTGTGCCGTGAAAAAGGGATCAAAAAATTGAGGGGATATTATTATCTCACAGCAAAAAACAGTATGGTGAAAAGCTTTTATGGGCTTCAGGGTTTTACAAAGGTCTCGGAGGATTTGGCAGGGAATTCTGTCTGGGAATACGTGATTGAGCCATTATATGTGAATAAAAACAGGGTGATTAAGGTAAACGGAGGAGAACGGCAATGACAAGAGAAAGTACTTATGAGAGATTGAATGATGTGTTCAGGGATGTGTTTGACGATGAGAAAATTCAGATTTGTGATGAAACCACGTCAGAGGATATTGAGGACTGGGACTCCTTTGAGCATATCAATCTGGTGGTAGCGGTGGAAGAGGAATTTCACTTTAAGTTTCCGATGGGGAAAGTAATTACCATGAAAAATGTTGGTGAAATGGTGGATATTATCATGGAAATGGGACGTTGAGGGAGACGCGGGATCATGACTATCACATCGTTTTACTATTTGCTGCTGGTTTTTGGCACAGTTGTCATTTATTACATCGTGCCAAAAGCCGGGCAGTGGATGTGTCTGCTGCTGGCCAGCATTCTTTTCTATTTCGCGGCGGCAACCCCATATACTCTTGTATATGTGGCGATATCGACGATATTTGCGTATCTGGGAACACTGTATCTGGAAAGTGGTAAAACGGCGCAGAATAAGCGGGCGACATATCTGGCTCTGACAGGTGTGTTGGTGAATGCGTTCTTATGGCTTGTGTTAAAGGGAAGCAGCTTCTGGATACCGGTGATCAGCCTGGTCGGCAGGATTTTTCCGGCGATGAAGGACACGGGAGCCATTTCCCTGATTGCCGCGCTGGGTATGGGTTACTATACGCTTCAGTTGATCGGTTATATACTGGATTGCTATTGGGGAAACTGCAGACCGCAGAAAAATATAGGAAAGCTGTTTTTATTTGCCTGTTATTTTCCGCAGATGACATCAGGTCCCATCAGCAGATACAGCCAGCTGCAGGACCTGTACGAAAAGCATGCTTTCTGTTATGAAAATATCGCCCATGGAGCCCAGAGGATCCTGTGGGGATTTTTAAAAAAGCTTGTCATCGCGGAGCGAGCGGCAATTATCGTGAATGAGGTCTGGTCTGATCCTGGCACGTATCAGGGCTGCTATCGATGGCTGGTGATGCTGATTTTTCCGATTCAAATGTACGCGGATTTCTCCGGAGCCATGGATATTGTGATCGGTACATCAGAGCTGTTTGGCATTAAATTGCCGGAAAATTTTAACGCGCCGTTTTTTTCCCGATCTCTGCGGGAGTTCTGGCAAAGATGGCATATTACTCTTGGAAGCTGGGCAAAGGATTATGTGCTGTATCCATTTTTAAAGAGCGGTTTTATGGTGCGCCTGTCCAAAGCTCTGAAGAAGAAATTCGGGAAAAAGGCCGGCAGATTTATTGCCACGGAACTTGGAATGCTTGTGCTCTGGACAGTGCTGGGATTGTGGCATGGGGCGGTAAAATATGTTGTGGGTGTGAACCTGTGGTACTGGTTTGTGCTCATGCTCAGTGAACTGTGTGCGGATCGTTTAAAAAAGCTTACCAGTTTTTTCAAAATAAATGTCAGGTGTATTGGCTGGCGTATGGTACAGTGCTTTCGTATATATATAATATTTGCGGTGGGCTCTGTGTTTTTCCGGGCAGACTCTCTGGCGCAGGGTCTGGAATTCTTTCAGGGACTGCCTGGTGTTTTTGCAAAAGGTGCTTCCGGCTTAAGCGTGTTTTGCGTCAGCTTTCAGGAATGGACAGAGGGCATGGGGCTGGCACAAAAAGATATTGTAATCTTTTTGGTTGCGTTTGCTCTGGTATTAGCTGCCGATGTGCTGCATGAGAAAGCCGGATCCGCCAGAGCATGGGTGGACAGACGGGCATTGCCCCTTCGCTGGGCATTATGGACGGCACTGATTTTTATAGTAGTGATTTATGGAAAATACGGTATGGAATACAGCTCTGCAAATTTTATTTACCAGGCTTTTTAACGGAGAGAAATGAAGAACAGAAAAATAGCGGGAGCAATCATTTTTTTGGCCATTCAGCTTTTTTTACTATATGTGTATTCCGTGATAGCGCTGCGGAATGTGGGTGAGGACGCTACATACAATCATTCGGATTTTTATGAGTGTGATGAAAATTCCATTGAGGTTATTTTTGTGGGCGGCAGCTTTTCCTATTGTACCTTTTCGCCGATTGAGTTGTATGAGAGGTACGGAATCAGCAGTTATAATTTCGGCACTTCGAATCAGTATGCCATATCCAGCTATCTATGGACGCTGGAGGCCTCGGAGTATCAAGATTTAAAGGTTGTAGTTCTGGAGGCAATGACCATAAGCATGTCCCATGGAAATCTGGGAAACGACATACGCGCGCTGTCAAGCATGGGAATATCAAAGAATTATTTAAGGCTGGCGCTTACCTATAAGAGAAATGCATACAATGTATTATTTCCTGTTTTTGTACTGCATGATGAGTGGGAAATTAACGAAAACACTTTCTCTGCATCAGCATGCGCAGAGGAATCCTGTCTGAAGGGATATGTTCCATTGCATTCGGAGGCCGGAAGTGAGTATCAGGATTCCATTTTGACGGGTGATGAGACAGAGGATGCCTATCTTAAATTTACCTATGTGGATAAGCTGAGGGAGTTCTGTAATGAAAACGGAATTCAGCTGATTATTGTCAAGTCCCTGATGGCCAGCAATGAATCCGGCTCCTGGAGTGACGGTTATCATAATCGCGTTGCCGCGTATGCGGAGGAATATGGAATTCCGTTTATTGATTTTAATTCGCAGGAATATATTGATGAGATCGGTTTTGTTATTGCAGAGGATGTAGCAGAGGATCTGAGGCACATGAACGTGAACGGCGCCGGAAAGGCAACCGATTTTATTGGGGAATATCTGACGAACATGGAAGGGCTGGAATTGAACCTTTACCAGAATTCACAGATTGATGAGAATGTAATAGCGTTGTATTATGAAACGATTTCAGATTAAAGTTTTTGTAAATTTCGTGATTAATTTATGCGGAGGTGCCGTAGAAAATTCCATATATTAAAGATTATGTTGCAACAATTTCGCCCTGAAGGTATAATGACAAAAACTGAACAGAGAGGAGGAGCTGAATGCCTGTTATATGCACATTTCGGGGCATAAAGATTTACGTCAATTATCGGGATCACATGCCGCCGCACTTTCACGCATACTACGGAGAATATGAATGCTGCATAGACATGAACGAACTGGAAAAGATAAGCGGCGATATGCCGAACAAACAACTGAAGATGTTAATGGGATGGGCAGCACTGCATCAGGAAGAACTGCAGGAGAATTGGTATCTTGCACAGCAGAAAGAAATGCTGTTCCAGATTGACCCGTTGAAATAGAGGTACATGATGGAGTTAGAAGAAAAAGTAAAAAAATATTTTGAAAATCCGAGAAAAATAAGAGAAGTTACACCGGGTGAAAACTACACTCTTTACATTACCTTTGATAATGGCGAAAAACGAAAGCTTGAGATGGCGGATGAATTGACGGGCGTTTTTGCCGCGCTCAGGGATAAATGCAGATTTGAGAAGGTATTCATCAATGAAGCTGGGAATATTGCGTGGAATCTTGACGACAGAGTTGACAGTTCAGCGAATTGGGAGAATCAGATCGATATTTGTAAGGATTCCGCATATATGGACAGTGTTCCGCTGAGTGGTTGAAAGCGCCGTAAGATACAGATGATATGTTGTGAGATACGTTTTTGATCACAGAATCTTCACAGCTTTGTTATGATTTCATCACATGTGTTCCATACAATGAAAAGGAGTTGATTATAAGCCCTGAAAATGTATGGAGAGGATAATCAGACTATGCTGAAGAAAAAATACGCGGCGATGTTTTTAAGCCTTGCCCTGACAGTGTCAGGTCTTGCCGGGTGCTCCGTAAGTAATGCGGACGGCACCGGGGCAGAATCCGGGAGTCTGGAGAGGTCTGCTTTTTTTGAAAGCGTTGTATACGGTGAGGTCAGCGCGGTAGGGAGCAATACCCTGACGATCAGGCCGGGAATGATAGAGAATTCAGACGAAACCGGGGAGGAGACCGCTGGGGAGGATGGGGCTTTGGAGAGCGCTGAGGAGATGTCAGCCCTAAGCGGGGAGGACTCAGCGGACAGAGAAAAGCCGGAAGATATTCCTGAAGGAGGGCAGATGGGCGTCCGCCTGGCATTGACGGGCCAGGAGGTGACCATCCAGCTGAAGGATGAAACCGTGATAAAGAGAGTGAGCTTTGGCGAAGGAGAGGCTCAGGACGGACCGGAGGGCATACTGTCAGATATTTCCGAAGGAGACATCGTATCCGTCGCTTTTGATGAGGATGTTTTCGCCCAGTCCATCACGGTCCTGAGCTCTGAGAATGAATGAGAGATAATTTTATAATGTATCCAAATCCCTGTCCGGCCTTCATGAAGGCGGGCGGGGTTTTTGATTCTGAAAATTGCGGGCGTCGGAGCGGCGGTTTTCCTTTGCGTGCCCCTTGAATTCTCCTTTTTTTCATGCTACTATGAAAGAAAACGGAGGACATGTCCTATGCAGAAAGCAGTGATTACAATCGCGAGGCAGTACGGCAGCGGCGGCAGCGTTGTGGGACAGATGCTGGCGGAGCAGCTTGGGATCGACTATTATGATAAGGAACTGCTGAGCATGGTCAGCGGAGAGAGGGGCATCGATGAGAAGGCGCTGGCCAGAGCCGATGAGAAGGTTCGCCCCAGCCTCCTGTTTGGACTGGTCAAAAACGTGTATGACGGGGAGAAGAACACTCAGGATCTGGACGAGGCAGTCACCAGCGAGAAGCTTTTCAACTATCAGGCCAGGCTGATTAAGGCGGTGGCGTCGGAGGAAAGCTGCGTGATCATCGGACGGTGCGCGGATTTTGTGCTGAAGGACCATCCGGATGTGCTGCGTGTTTTTATCCATGCGGCGGAGGATAAGCGCCTGGAGAGAGCCTGGTCCATCCGCTCCGACCTTCATCTGAAGGATGTTTCCAGATATATGGAAAAGGTGGACAAGCGGCGGGGCAGCTATTACAAATATTTTACCGGGCAGACCTGGACGGACGCGCGCAATTATGATCTGTGCATCGACAGCGGAAAGCTGGGATTCCAGGGCTGTGTGGACACCATAGTGCAGCAGTTGAAGCTGTGTCTGGGCTGGGACAGCCATGTGGATGGCTGATAAAATTGCTAATGTCGTTCACTTTAAAAAGAAAAATGAGATTGCCCTGCCAGCCGGAAACATTGACGCGGGGCGACAGAATGGGGATCAGGATGAGCGAAGGAAAACGCATTTATGTGGTGGGACACAAGAATCCGGACACGGATTCTATTTGTTCCGCCATTGCTTACGCGGAGCTGAAAAACAGGACCGCTCCCGAGGGCTGGGTCTATGTGCCCAAGCGGGCGGGACATATGAATAAGGAGACCGAGTTTGTATTGAAGGCCTTCCACGCGGAGACGCCCGGCTACATGCTGGGGGTGGGCTGCCAGGCCAGGGACATGGAGATACATACCCACCCTTATGTGCCGCCGGACATCACGGTCATGGAGCTGTGGGAGATTCTGGCTGAGAATAACGCGGTCACTATGCCCTTTACGGACACGGAGCAGCACCTGGAGGGCCTGCTTACCGTGGGGGATATTGCCCGGTATTTTATGAATCCTGAGGATCAGATGCCCCTTTCCCGGGCGAAGACGCTCTACAGCAGCATTGAAAAGACTCTGCAGGGGAAAATCGTGGTAGGAAACGGCACCGACCGTTTTACCGGAGGCAAGGTGCTGATCGGGGCGGGCAATGAGGAGCAGATTCTGACGCGCACCAGGCCCGGAGATCTGGTGGTGCTGGCGGATAGGGAGGAGGCTCAGCTGGCGGCCATGGACGCCGGGGCGGAATGCCTGGTGATCAGCTGTGACAGTGAGATTTCTCCAGAGGTGGAGGCACAGGCCAGGGAAAAGGGCTGCGTCATCATCACGACCCCCATGGATACCTATTCCATCGCCAGGCTGATCAATCTGGCCACCCCGGCCCGGTTCCTGATGCGGACGGAAAATCTGATCACCTTTACCACCAGAGATTATCTGACCAAAATTAAGGAGGTCATGGGAGGCACCAGACTGCGGGATTTCCCGGTGATCGACTCCCAGGGGCGTTGCAAGGGCACGGTCTCCCGCAGGAACCTGATCAATACGAGGAAGAAGCAGGTCGTTTTGGTGGACCACAATGAGGAATCCCAGGCGGTGGACGATATCAGGGACGCGGAAATCCTGGAGATCATCGACCACCACAGGATTGGCTCCATCGAGACCCTTTCCCCGATTTATTTCCGCAATCAGCCTGTGGGCTGTACGGCCACTATTATCACCCAGATGTACCATGAGGCCCGTCAGGAGATTACGCCTCAGATCGCGGGGCTTTTACTCTCCGCCATTATTTCGGATACGCTCATGTTCCGCTCGCCCACCTGCACAAAGCTGGATGAAAATATTGCTTATTATCTGGCGGATATCGCGAACGTGGATGTGGAGGCCTATGCCAACGAGATGTTTACCGCCGGCAGCGATGTGGCGGAGAAGTCCGCGGAGGAAATTTTCTATCAGGATTTCAAGAAATTTACCGCCGGAGAGGTATCCTTCGGCGTGGCGCAGATCACGGCCATGAACAATGGCGTGCTGGATGTGGTGGGTCAGAAGGTTCTGCCCTATATGGAGGAGAACTGCGGCAAGAATGGTATTTCTATGCTGTTTTTCATGCTCACCAATATTATCGCCGAGTCCACGACCCTACTCTGTGTGGGTGAGGGGAGCGCGGATTTGGTGCTAAAGGCGTTTGGAGTGCAGGTGGATGAAAGCAGCTTAAGCCTGCCGGGAGTGGTTTCCCGCAAAAAGCAGATGATACCGGCGCTGATCAACGCGATTCACGAGACCTGATACGGATGCGGAAAGACAATCCGGGTGGTGATTTGGAATGTATATTATACATCATATGATATTTCGGGTCGTAAAGTTAGTAATCGGAATGTGAGCGTTCCAATGATGATCTTTCGACTCTGGCATCATTATTATCATTAGGGAGAACATCAGACAACGGGGAAAAATGGAAAAATGGTTTTTAAAAAATAAAAAAGGCGACGCGGAGGGGCTCGTAAAGGCCTGCGGCATCAGTCCCTCCCTTGCGCAGATTCTTATCAACCGGGGCGTCAGGGATGTGGAGGCGGCGCGGCAGTTTCTGGGCGGGGAGGAGTGTCTGCACGCGCCCACGCTTTTGCTGGACGGTGAAAAGGCCGCGGACATCCTGCGCGGCAAAATCACGGAAAAGAAAAAAATCCGGATTATCGGCGATTATGACTGTGACGGCATCTGTGCCGCCTATATTTTAAAAAAATGTCTGACGGAAATGGGGGCTGAGACGGATGTAAAGCTGCCTCACCGCATTCTGGACGGTTACGGGCTGAATATCCGTATGATTGAGGAGGCTCTGGAGGACGGGGTGGATACGATCCTGACCTGCGATAACGGAATCGCGGCGGCGGAAGAGATCCATTTCGCGAAGGAGCGGGGCATGACAGTGATCGTCACAGACCACCACGAGGTTCCCTTCGCGGAGGAAAATGGAGAGAGGCGGGAGCTTCTGCCCCCGGCGGACGCGGTGGTGGATGTGAAGCGGGAGGAGGATCGCTACCCCTTTAACGGGATCTGCGGGGCGGTTACTGCCTGGAAGCTGTGCCAGC
Source organism: Lachnospiraceae bacterium (assembly GCA_021203305.1). Classification (GTDB taxonomy): domain Bacteria; phylum Bacillota; class Clostridia; order Lachnospirales; family Lachnospiraceae; genus RGIG6307. The sequence goes on along the minus strand of JAJQBK010000029.1, from coordinate 47,695 downwards.
TTTTACTGGGAGAGGAGCATCCGCTGATCGGGGAGCTGATTGTATACGCGGCCCTGGCTACCGTCTGTGATGTGATGGATCTGGTGGATGAAAACCGGGTTATTTTAAAGCAGGGACTGAAAAGGATCAACCGGAGGCCGCCCGTGGGACTGAAAGCCCTGATGGGCGCTTTTGAGCTTTATAATAAGAAGATTTCCACTTATCACCTGGGCTTTCTCATCGGCCCCTGCCTGAACGCCACAGGAAGGCTGGAGAGCGCGCAGATGGCGCTGGATCTGCTGGATATGGAGGATGAGCGCCAGGCGCTGGTGTACGCTCATAAGCTGAAGGAATTAAATGAGCAGCGAAAGGAAATGACCCGGCTTGGCACGGAGCAGGCAATCAGGGAGCTGAAAGCGGCCTCCCCGTCGGGAGTCCTGGATAAGGTTCTGGTCTGGTATCTGCCGGACTGCCATGAGAGCGTGGCTGGCATTATTGCCGGGCGTGTGCGGGAATCCTGCCATCGGCCCACCATTATTTTTACCAGGGCGAAGGAGGGCGTCAAGGGCAGCGGCCGTTCTATGGAATGCTACGACATGTTCACGGAGCTGTCCGCGTGCAAGGATCTGTTTACCAGATTTGGCGGTCATAAGATGGCGGCGGGAATCTCCATGGACTCCGAGGAAAAGATTGAGGAGCTGCGCAGGCGGCTGAACGACCAGTGTACGCTGACGGAGGAGGATTTCGCGGAAAAGGTGCTGATCGACCTAGCGCTGCCCCTGTCCCGCACCAGCCTGGCGCTGGCGAAGGAGCTGGAAAAGCTGGAGCCCTGCGGCGTAGCCAATCCCCGGCCGCTCTTCGCGGAGAAAAATCTGGTGCTGATCAACGGCCAGATCCTGGGACAGAAGGGGAACGCTGCGAAATATACGGTGAAAAGCAGGGACGGGCTGCTGCATCAGGTGATGCTCTTTGGGGACCTGCAGCCCTTCCATGACTTCCTGGACCGGAAGTTCGGCCCGGGCAGCAGCCGGAGAGTATATACCCATACCTGCGCCTTCCCCATGCATATGGTGTACCAGCTTCAGGTCAACCAGTTTCAGATGAGGGAGAGTCTGCAGATTGTGATGAAATATTTTTGCTGAGAAAAACGGGAATTCCAAACCCGGTGCGATGCCGGCGGAAGAAAATTTCCTGAAAAATGCAGATGACATGCGAAAAGGACTCCGAGGAGTCCTTTTCTGCATTTCTTATGAGGGGGAGATAGTGAGTTCATCAACTATCTGAAACATACTATAAACGAAAAATGTGGCGAAAATGTGACGCTTCTCTAAAGAAAACGGAAAAATCATTAAGAAAACTTTCCGGAAAGGAAAGAATTGATAAACATGGATGAGAATAAGCATCGGCCAGCTGAAAACCGGTCGGAAAATGCGCGGACATGGAAAAAGGACTCCGAAGAGTCCTTTTCCGCATTTCTTATGAGGGGGAGATAGTGAGTTCATCAACTATCTAAGACATACTATAAACAAAAAATGTGGCGAAAATGTGACGCTTCTCTAAAGAAAACGGAAAAATCATTAAGAAAATTTTCCGGGAAGGAAAGAATTGATAAACATGGACGAGAATAAGCATTGGCCGGCTGAAAACCGGCCGGAAAATGCGCGGACATGGAAAAAGGACTCCGAAGAGCCCTTTTCCACATTTCTTATGAGGGGGAGATAGTGAGTTCATCAACTATCTGAAATTAATATAGACTGAAAATGTGGCGAAAGTGTGACGGTTCTCTAAAAATCAAATAAAACTGATGAAGAAAATGAGAGGAATCCCGTAAAATTTTGCCGGAAGGGCAATATCAGGGCGCGGTACATTATTTTATCGAAAAAAATGGCGGCGGGGAGTGATTGTGGAAAAGGATATGCTGGAAGTGATTGCGGAAAGTAATACTGAAAGTGATCAGGTGGAAATTGATTGTGGAAAGCAGTGCTGAAAGTGATCAGGCGGAAAGTGATTGCAGGATAGGCGAAATGTGATTGCGGAAAAGGATATTGAAAAAAAAGACGGTTCATGTTATTGTATTTGTTGATACGGTTTTTCCGGAAACTCAGGAGAAGTAAAGGAAGAGCGGAGCGTATATGATAAACGGATCAGTCCGCTGATGCGGACGGTGCTTTTTAGAAAAATGAAGTCAGGAGGGATAAAATGATCCTTCATAAAGAGGTAAGCTTCCTGCTGGACGGACTTACATTTTCCGTTTTACAGGGCAGCACGGATGTGGAAATCACTGACATTGTCAACGATTCGCGTAAGGCGGTGGAGGGCTGCCTGTTTTTCTGCATTGTGGGAAATAATTTTGACGGCCACGATATGGCGGATGAGGTGGCGGCGAAGGGCGCGAGGGTGCTCATTGTCAGCAGGCCGGTGGCCGTGCCAGAGTCTGTGACGGTGATTCTGGTGGAGGACACCCGCTATGCCATGGCCTTTATTGCTGCGGCCTATTATGATCATCCGGCGGATAAATTAAAGACCATCGGGGTCACGGGCACCAAGGGCAAGACCACCACCACCTATCTGGTGAAGTCCGTTCTGGAGCACGCGGGTCACAGGGTGGGGCTGATCGGCACCATCGAGGAGATCATCGGCGAAGCCCATATTCATGCTGGAAATACCACGCCGGAGTCCTGTCTTTTGCAGGAATATTTCGCGCGGATGGTGGACGAGGGGCTGGACACGGTGGTCATGGAGGTTTCCAGCCAGGCGCTGATGCTGCACCGCACCCAGGGCTTTCTCTTTGATTATGGCGTGTTCACCAACCTGGAGCCGGACCACATCGGGCCGGGAGAGCATGAAAGCTTTGAGGATTATCTGCACTGCAAGAGCCTGTTATTTCAGCAGTGCAGAATGGGAATCGCCAACGGGGATGACGCCCATACGGCAAAGGTGATGGAAAACCGCACCTGCGAGCTTTTCACCTACGGCTTTGATGAAACCAACGACCTGCGGGCAAAGAACGTGGAGCTGGTGAAGACGCCGGGGCAGCTGGGAGTTGCCTTCGATGTGGAGGGCACTTTCAGCGATCATGTACAGATTGCGGCGCCGGGCCGCTTCAGCGTTTATAACGCTTTGGCAGCGATTTCGATCTGTCTGCAGTTCGGGGTTTCCCATGTGGATATCAAAGAGGCGCTTTTGAGGGCAAAGGTCAAGGGCCGGATTGAGATGGTGCCGGTGTCCGATGAATTTACCCTGATGATTGACTACGCCCACAACGCCATGGCGCTGGAGAGCCTGTATAGTACTTTAAAGGAATACCATCCCAAACGTCTGGTCAGCGTGTTCGGCTGCGGCGGCAACCGCTCGAAGCTGCGGCGCTATGAGATGGGGGAGGTCAGCGGCAGGCTCGCGGACTTCACCATCGTCACCAGCGACAATCCCAGATTTGAGGAGCCCATGGATATCATCGCGGATATCCGCTCCTCCATTGAGAAGACCGGCGGGGAGTTTATTGAAATCTGCGACCGCAAGGAGGCCATCCGGTATGCCATTCACCACGGGCAGTCGGGGGATATCATTGTGCTGGCCGGCAAGGGACATGAGGATTATCAGGAGATCCGGGGAGTGAAATATCCCATGGATGAGAGAGTTCTGATTCAGGAGATACTCGAGGAAGACAGGCTGAATTCCGCCGGGAAGTCTGAACAGGGAAATTGATTCAGACGGGATTGATTATGGAAAACGGGGCGCTGAGGATTTTTGACCTGTGCTATCGGGAAAATGGTCCGGCAAAATAGCTGGCTGTTTCGAAAACGCTGCATAAGACAGAGCTGAATAAAGTTCGGATTTGTTGACAGGGAGGAGTATGGAGCTTTACGCGGATATTATTGTGGATATTACACACGAGAAGCTGGACCGCACCTTCCAGTACCGCATTCCGGACGCTCTGCAGGATCAGGTCAGGGTGGGCTCCATGGTGTCCGTGCCCTTCGGCGCGGCCAATCGCGAGCTGACCGGTTACTGCATCGGCGTCACGGCTCTGCCCTCCTATGATAAGGCGAGGATCAAGGATATTATTTCCCTGAAGGAAAAGGGAGTGACCGCCGAGGGCAGACTGATTCAGCTGGCGGATTTTATGAAAAACCGTTACGGCGTCACCATGATCCAGGCGCTGAAAACGGTGCTCCCAGTGAGAGAGACCGTGAAGGAGGTTCAGAAAAGGACCGTCCGCGCCCTGTATAATATGGAAGAGCTTTCCGCACTTTATGAACAGCTGGAGGCAAAGCACCAGTTCGCCAGGATGAGGCTGATCCGGGCACTGATGGAGAAGCCTCAGCTGGATTATGAGTATGTGACGAAAAGCCTGAAGGTCACAGCCCCCACCCTGAGATGGATGGAGGAGACGGGCGCGGGCAGGGTGGAGACCAGCGCCCTGTACCGGAACCCGGTGCGGGATACCGGGGAGGAAAAGGCGGATTTTGAACTGAGCCCGGCCCAGAAATATATTGTGGAGGAGATTACTTCTCACAGGGAAAAAAGCGGGTCCGGCCAATATCTCATTCACGGCATCACCGGCAGCGGAAAGACAGCGGTTTATATAGAGCTGGTGCAGCGAGCCTTAGAGCGAGGGGAGCAGGCCATTGTGCTGATTCCCGAGATTTCCCTGACCTGGCAGACCCTGCGGCGGTTTTATTCCCGCTTTGGGGACCGGGTGTCCGTCATGAATTCCACCCTCTCTCAGGGGGAAAAGTATGATCAGATGCGGCGGGCCGTATCCGGGGACATCCAGGTGATCGTGGGACCCAGGTCGGCGCTGTTTACGCCCTTTCCGAAGGTGGGGCTGATCGTCATCGATGAGGAGCATGAGAGCTCCTATAAGTCCGAGTTAAGCCCCAGGTATCACGCCAGAGAGGTGGCCGGGGAGATCGCCCGGCTTCATCAGGCGGATCTGGTGCTGGGCAGCGCCACTCCCTCCATGGAAGCGTACTATGGGGCGCGGAGGGGAGAATACCGCTTATTTGAATTAAAGGAACGGCTGACCGGCGGAAGCCTTCCGGCCACGCAGATTGTAGATCTGCGAAAAGAGTTAAAGGAGGGCAACCGGAGTATTTTCAGCCGGGCGCTTTTATCCAAAATAGAAGACAGACTTGCCAAAAAGGAGCAGGTTCTGTTATTTTTAAACAGAAGAGGCTATACCGGCTTTATCAGCTGCCGCAGCTGCGGCCAGGTGATCCTCTGTCCTCATTGCAGTGTGTCTCTGTCCCTGCACAGAGACGGAATGCTGCACTGCCATTACTGCGGCTATGTGCAGCCGCGGGTGGAGGTCTGTCCCAAATGCGGCTCTCCCCATGTGCTGGGCTTTAAGGCGGGCACGGAGCAGGTGGAGGAAAGGGTACGGCAGTGCTTCCCGTCGGCAAGGGTGTTGCGCATGGACGGTGATACCACCCGGCACAAAAACAGCCACGGGGCCATTCTTTCCGCCTTTGGCAGGCAGGAAGCGGACATTCTGGTGGGTACCCAGATGATTGTGAAAGGCCATGATTTTCCCAACGTGACGCTGGTGGGGGTCATCGCCGCGGACTTAAGCTTATCGGAGCAGGATTTCCGCTCCGGGGAGCGCACCTTCCAGCTTTTGACCCAGGCGGCCGGGAGAGCGGGCCGGGGCAGCATTCCCGGGGAAGTGGTGATTCAGACCTACCAGCCGGAGCATTACAGCATTCAGATGGCGGCGGCCCAGGACTATCAGGGCTTTTATGAGCGGGAAATGGCTTACCGGACCCTTCTTCATTATCCTCCCGCGGGCTTTATGATGGCGGTGCATATTTACGGAAAAGAGGAGGCTCAGACCGGGAAGCTTGCACAATGCCTGACAAAACAGGCGGCCGCGGCGGTTCAGGGAGGCCTTCCGGCACAGATCATGGGACCGGGGGAAGCGGGTGTTTATAAGCTGAAGGACGTCTATCATCACGTGATTTACGCGAAAGCCCGGGAGAGGGAGACACTGCTTCAGCTGAAAAACGGAATGGAGCTGTACAGAGAGCAGAGCTGGCCCACAAAGGATAAAGAATACATTCAGTTTGACTTTTTATAGTTACGATTCGCGGCCGGTTTGAAAGATATAGGCAGACCCGTCAGGCGTAGTATGTCTGGAAAGGGCTGCGAAAGGAGAGAAAATTTTATGGCAATTCGCAAAATCAGAGAGATCGGGGATCCGGTCCTGTATAAAATTTCCAAGGAGGTGTCCTCCATGACCCTGCGCAACAGAATGCTCATCGATGACATGTTTGATACCATGTACGAGGCGGACGGCGTGGGCCTGGCGGCTCCCCAGGTGGGCGTTTTAAAGAGGATCGTGGTCATTGATGTGACCGGGGAGGATCCTCTGCTCCTTATCAATCCGGTGCTTCTGGAGACGTCCGGGGAGCAGACCGGCAATGAGGGCTGTCTTTCCGTGCCGGGAAAGACCGGTGTGGTGACCCGGCCCAATCATGTGAAGGTAAGGGCGCAGAATAAAGAGATGGAATGGTTTGAGCTGGAGGCGGAGGAGCTGCTGGCAAGAGCGATCTGCCATGAGGTGGACCACCTGGACGGCCATCTTTACGTGGAAAAGGCGGAGGGCCCGCTCCAGGATGTACCCGATGAGGAAGAAGAGGAAGAATAATCAATGAGGATCGTTTTCATGGGAACGCCGGATTTCGCTGCGCACTGTCTGCAAAAGCTTCTGGACGCCGGCCATGAGGTGACGGCAGTTTATACCCAGCCGGACCGCCCCAGGGGCAGGGGCAGGGAGGTGCAGATGTCCGCGGTAAAAACTCTGGCGCTTCGTTACGGTCTGCCGGTCTTCCAGCCGGAGAAGATCCGGGCGAGGGAGGCTGTGGAGGAGCTGAAGGGTCTGACGGCGGATATATTTGTGGTAGCCGCCTTCGGGCAGATTTTATCTCAGGAAATTCTGGATATGCCTGAATACGGCTGCATCAATGTCCATGCCTCCCTGCTGCCAAGATACCGGGGAGCCGCGCCCATCCAGTGGGCGGTGATCAACGGCGATGAGTACAGCGGCGTCACCATCCAGCAGATGAACGCGGGGGTGGACACCGGCGATATTTTGTATACCAGGAAATACCGGCTGAAAGAGGACGAGACCGGCGACAGCCTGTTTGACGCCCTGACGGAGCTTGGCGGACAGGCTCTTGTGGAGGCACTGGAGCTTCTGGAAAAGGGGGAGCTGACCCCTGTGCCACAGGAGGAAGAGAAGGCCACCTACGCCGGAAAGCTGAATAAGGAAATGGGACATCTGGATTTCTCAAAACCGGCTCCGGAGCTGGAGCGGCTGGTACGGGGCTTAAATTCCTGGCCTGGCGCTTACGCGTTCCTGGGGGATAAGCAGCTGAAAATCTGGAAGGCCCAGGCGCTGCCGGATGTGCCGGAAATGCCGGATGCCTCTTTTGGGGAGACGCATGCGCGCTGGGAGCAGGCAGGAGATACGCCAAAGATGCCGGATACCTCCTCCCAGGGAACGCATATGCTCAGGGAAGGGGCAGGAGATACGCCTGATACGCCGGAAACTTCCGGAACAGACATGGAGGCCGCCCCCGGCACCATCATCGCCCGGGACAGCGAGAGCTTTACAGTGGCCTGCGGCAGCGGGGCTTTCAGGCTTTTGGAGGTGCAGCCCGCGGGAAAGAAGCGGATGAGTGTGAGAGATTTTCTGTTGGGCTATGGAAAAATGGTACAGATGGGGGGGAGATTGGAGTGAGCAGCACAAGCCTTACGGCTTTATTAGTCGAATTATTCGGAGAAAACGGCGGTCTTCCCGGAATAAGTCTGGCGATAGGAGGGTTCCTGATCTCTGAGCTGTTTTTGATTCTGGTCGTTTCCCGAAAACTTCTGAAAGCAGATATGGGCGCTGCCTGGGCAGGAGCCGCCATCATAATTGCTTTTCAGCTGTTTCTGACGCCGGATTTCGAAGATGCTTTTCTGGACATCGCTCTTTATGGAGTATATACCTTTTCCTTTAGCACAGCCGTATTTTTGGCGGCATTGCTGATTTTATCATATGGAGCGGAATTTGAGGGCTTTCTGAAATATCTGCTGGCAGCACTGCTTTTGATTTTCTCGGTATTAACTGCTGGCGGAGCCCTGGTCATGACTGTGCCCATGCTCTTTGTTTACATCATTGCCGCTGTGTGGTATCAGGCTCGCGGGGCGCATGGGCGCACTCTGATTGCCGTAGGTGCTGCGCTTTATTTTTTGGCCTTCCTGATCAATATTTTTTCACCGGCGACCCAGGCGGAGCTTGCGCCAATAATGGAAACACTGGAAGCATTGGGAGAAAGCACCTCACTGACGAGAACCGTGAGATATTCTGTTATTACTGCTGTTCCCTATGCGTTCCGGTGCCTGAATGCCGCCTGTGCTGTTGGCGCCCTGCTTTTGCTGCCGCTGCTTGTGAAGGCAGCCAGGAAAAATGGTGGAAATTATCCTCTTCCGGCACTGGTATCAGTTTCCTCTTTTTGCCTGTATGTGACGTTTTATTCTCCAAGCATGTATACACTGGGGCTTTTGGGGGGGGGTGCCAATCTTTCAAACATTTACAGCTGGGCCTTTTATCTGTGACTGTACGGGAATGAGGCGTACTGGGTCGGATGGTATATGCGCAGAGAAAGAGAGTACGCGGCTGATGATATGGGGGAAAATCCTGATGAGAGAATTTCCACGGGAATTCGAGAGAGCGGTGAAAACAGCAGAGCCTTAAGACTGAGGCAGGAAAAGTATCAGCTTCCTCTGATTTTCGGGATGACGGTACTGGCGCTGCTTGTGGTTGTGGTACCGCTGTTTGTCATAAGCCATTATAATTTCCTGAGCGCGGATGATCTCTGGCATGGCAGTGAGGCGGCCAGGGTCTGGAGAGAAACGCATTCCGTGGCACAGGTCGCGGCAACCGCGGCGGGATATGTGGCGAAGCTCTGGCAAACCTGGCAGGGAGTCTATGCCTCCGGCTGGCTTTCCATCACGCTGATCGGAATTTTTGCCGAGGATGCCTATTACGTGGGCACTTACCTGGGATTGGGCGGCTTTGTGCTGGCGGAGCTTATCCTGTTTACGGTGATTTTACGAAAGCTGCTGGGTGCGGATATCCTGCGAAGCCTGACCGCGTCCCTGGGAGTGATCTGTCTGCAGGTGCTTTTGACGGATGTGCCGGTGGAGGCCTTTTTCTAGTTTACCTCCGCGATCTGCTATACAGGCTGCTATAACGCGGCAATTCTTTTGTGCGCGATCCTGGTTTGGTTATATTTTCCGTCTCAAAAAAGGTGGAAGGGGATTCTGCTGGCCGCGCAGGCTGTGCTGTTGTCCGTGCTGGTGGCGGGCGGCTCCTATGTGACGGGAATTTCCATGGCTCTGATTCTGGCTCTGGCGGCGGTGTGGTACTGGTATCGAAAGCGTTCGTGCAGGTGGTTTGTCACGGCGGATTTTATCATCTATATGGTCTGCTTCCTTTTAAATGTGATGGCGCCGGGCAATATGACGAGGCTGGATTCCTCGGGGGAAGCGGTGAGCTCTGTGACGGAAGCGGTTATTCTTTCCCTGCGGGAAGCGGCTGTGTATCTGCAGGACAAATCATCATTTTCCTGTGTCGTTCTGGGAGTGATGCTGGCGCCTGTTTTCCTTCACATTGTGCAGGAAAGGAAATACCGTTATCCCTGGCCTCTTCTTGTAACACTGTTTTCCTTCGGGCTTTTTGCGGCTCAGTACGCCCCCAATTTCTATACCCTTGGCATTGCGGGAGCCGGAAGAGTTTTGAATATATACTGCTGGACTTATTTTATCCTGATTTACGGAAATGAGCTTTACTGGCTGGGATGGCTTGCCAGGCGAAAGAGAGAGAAGACAGGGGATGAGTCCCTTCCCATGAAGACCAGCTATCTGCTGTCCGGGTGGATATCCGGTATCCTGGTCCTGATTTTTTCACTGATGTATGGATATGTTTATCCTTCCACATTGATAACTGTCAGCGCCGCCCAGGATCTGCAAAACGGAGGCGCGGCGCAGTATTATGAGGATTGGCAGCTAAGACTGGCGATATTGCAGGACACATCTGTTCAGGACGCGGTTCTGGAGCCTTTTTCCTACACTCCTTATGTCCTGTGCTTTGACGATATTGTGGAAGACCCTGAGAACTGGAAAAATACATCGATGGCGGCCTGGTATGGCAAAAGTTCTGTGACCCGCAGCACAGGGGAGTAAAGCTCCGGACAGGGTCTGAAATAAAAGGAAAGAAAAATGGCAAACACGGTGAATACCAGGGAGCTGGCGGCGGAGCTTCTGATGGCGGTGGAAAAGGACGAAGGCTTTTCCAGTGACCTGGTCAGAGGAACTTTGAATAAATATGATTATCTGGACCGGCGGGACAAGGCGTTTTTAAAGCGCCTGACGGAGGGCTGTCTGGAGAAGCAGATTTATCTGGATTTTATTTTAAATCAATATTCCAACACGCCTGTGAAGAAAATGAAGCCGCTGATCCGGGCGATCCTCAGAAGCGGCCTTTACCAGATTCTGTTTATGGAACAGGTGCCTGACCGGGCGGCGATCCATGAGGCGGTCAATCTGGCGGGCAGGCGGAATTTTGTGAATTTAAAGGGCTTTGTGAACGGAGTGCTGCGGAGCGCGGCCGCCGCGAAGGAGCAGGGGACGCTCCCGGAGCCGTCAAAGGAAGACCTGACCCAATATTGGTCCGTCACCCACTCCATTCCCGCCTGGCTTGTGGAAAAATGGAGACGGGAGCTGGGGGATCAGCTGACCGAAGGAATGCTGGACGCCTTTGAAAAGCCCCAGCCCGTGACCATCCGGCTCAGGGAATTTATGAGCGAAAAGGAGCGGGGAGAGCTGCTTTCACAGATAGCGGCCCAGGGTGTGGAAATCAGCCCTCATCCTTACCTGCCTTACGCCTGCCGTCTGACCCGCCTGGAGGGCGTACACCGCCTGCCCGGCTATTCTCAGGGACTTTTCGCGGTGCAGGACGTCAGCAGCATGCTCTGCGTGGAGGCGGCGGACATCCGGCCCGGGGATTTTGTGCTGGACGTGTGTGCGGCGCCCGGCGGCAAGGCCTGCTTGGCCGCCGACAGAACCGGTCCGGAGGGCAGAGTGCTGGCCCGGGATGTATCCGACATCAAGCTCTCCGCGGTGGAAGAGAACGCCGGCCGACTTCAGATTGACTGGCTTCAGGTGCAGCTGTGGGACGCCCTGGTTTACGATGAAAGCATGGAGGAAAAAGCGGACGTGGTGCTGGCGGACCTTCCCTGCTCCGGCCTGGGAATTCTGGGCAAAAAACAGGATATCCGCTATCACGTCACCCCGGAAAGCCTTCTGGAGCTGCAGCAGCTTCAGCGTCAGATCCTTGCCATTGTCAGCCGCTATGTAAAGCCCGGCGGCACGCTGATTTACAGCACCTGCACCATCGACCCTCTGGAAAATGAGGACAACCGTAATTACATTATAGAAGAGCTGGGCATGACCCCGGAGAGTATCGAAGAATATCTCCCCCAACAGTTGCACCGGGAATCCGCAAGAAACGGATATATTCAGCTGCTCCCCGGACGTGACGACTGCGACGGCTTCTTCATCAGCAGATTTCGGAAAAATGCCGGAAACAATAACATATGAAACAGGATATTAAAAGTTTAACTTTGGATGAGCTGACCGACGCCATGACCGCTCTCGGCCAGCCCCCCTACAGAGCCAGACAGCTCTATGGATGGATGCACCAGAAGCTCGCCGCCTCCTATGACGACATGCCAAACATCCCCAAAAGCCTGAAGACCCTCCTGCGTGACAGCTTTGAATTCACCAGCCTGCGCCAGGAGCTGATGCAGGAATCCAAAATCGACGGCACCCGAAAATACCTCTTTTCTTTGGCGGACGGCAACTGCATTGAGAGCGTGTGGCTGAAATATCATCACGGCGACAGCGTCTGTGTCTCCTCCCAGGTGGGCTGCCGTATGGGCTGCAGATTCTGTGCCTCCACCCTGGACGGCCTTGTGAGAAACCTTCTGGCGGGGGAAATGCTGGATCAGATTTACGCTGTCATCAGACAGACCGGGGAGCGGGTCAGCAACGTGGTGATCATGGGTTCCGGAGAGCCTCTGGACAATTATGACAACGTCGTCAGATTTATCCGCATGCTTTCCGATGAACGGGGGCTGCATATCAGCCAGCGAAATATTACCCTCTCCACCTGCGGCCTGGCGCCTCAGATCAGACACTTTGCCGATGAGGGACTGCAGGTTACCCTGGCCCTCTCCCTGCACGCGCCCACGGATGAGAAGAGAAGGAGCCTGATGCCTGTGGCTTACCGCTATTCCCTGCGGGAGGTGCTGGACGCCTGCGGGTATTATTATGAAAAAACCGGCAGGCGGCTGACTTTTGAGTATTCGCTGGTCAGAGGCGTTAATGACAATAAGGAGGAGGCCGTCCGGCTGGTCCGGCTGCTGAAGGGCAGCGGCTGCGGGGCCTGCCATGTGAATCTGATCCCTGTCAATCCTGTCGAGGAGCGGGATTATCAGGGCTCAGAACCTCTCAGAGTAAAAACTTTTCAAAATTTGCTTGACCAAAACGGGATAAATGCTACAATCAGAAGAGAAATGGGCCGCGACATCGACGGGGCCTGCGGACAGCTGAGACGAAGACAACTGAAGGAAAAGGGGAGAATGGCTGCGGCAGATGAAGCTGCGGACAGCGGGACTGGGAAAACAGAAAGAGAATAAAAGGAGTACCTGATATATGTTAGAAGCCTGTTACGTTTCTGACGTCGGCAGAAAAAGAAAAATCAATCAGGACAGTGTGTTTATTACTACCAAGCCTCTTGGGAGCCTCCCGAATCTGCTGCTTTTAGCGGACGGCATGGGAGGACATAAGGCGGGAGATTACGCCTCCAGGACGGCCATTGAGATTATTAAAAACGAAATTCCGGCTTCTGAGGAGACCGATCCGGTGCAGATTCTGACCAGAGTGATCGAGTCCGCCAACAAAAAGCTTTATGAGAAGTCTGTGACTGATATCAATTACAGCGGTATGGGCACTACGCTGGTGGCGGCCTGCTGTGTGGAGAGCCAGCTGACGGTGGCCAATATCGGGGACAGCAGGCTTTACCTGATCCGGGAGAATACCATGGTGCAGGTCACAAGAGACCATTCCTACGTGGCGGAGATGATACGCAGCGGCACCATTAACCGGGATCAGGCCAAAAATCATCCCAAAAAGAACTATATTACCCGGGCTGTGGGCGCTTTCCCCAGGACCACCGCGGACTTTTTTTACGTGGATATTCTGCCCGAGGATATCATCCTGATCTGCTCCGACGGTCTGACCAATATGCTGGAGGACGAGCAGATTTTATCCGTGGTCTATCAGGAAAAGTCCATGCAGGAGGCATGCGCGAGACTTGTAGAAGACGCCAATGAGAACGGCGGGGCAGACAATATTTCCGTGATATTGGCCCGACCTTTGAGTAAAAAGGAGGACAGGCACGATGATTAAGATGGGAATGCTGCTTGGCGGCCGTTATGAGATTCTTGAAAAAATAGGCACGGGCGGGATGAGCGACGTCTATAAGGCCATGGACCAGAAGCTGAACCGGAATGTGGCCGTCAAGGTGCTGAAACAGGAGTTCTCCGAGAACGCCAATTTTGTGTCCAAATTTCTGGTGGAGGCGCAGGCGGCCGCCGGACTGATGCACCCCAATATTGTCAATGTCTATGACGTGGGGGAGGAGAATGATATCCACTACATCGTGATGGAGCTGGTGGAGGGCATCACTCTCAAAAAATATATCGAAAAAAAGGGCAGGCTCTCCTATAAGGAAGCTGTCAGCATCGCCATCCAGGTGGCCATGGGTATCGAGGCGGCTCACAATAACCACATTATCCACAGGGATATCAAGCCCCAGAATATCATTATTTCCGGGGAAGGAAAGGTGAAGGTGACGGATTTTGGCATCGCCAAGGCGGCCACCTCCAACACGGTCACCTCCAATGTGATGGGCAGCGTCCATTATACCTCCCCGGAACAGGCAAGAGGCGGCTACAGTGATGAGAAGAGCGACGTCTACTCTCTGGGGATTACCTTATTTGAGATGCTGACGGGGAGAGTGCCCTTTGACGGGGATACCACGGTGGCAATCGCCATCAAGCATATTCAGGAGCCCATGCCCAGCCCGAGAGACTTTGTGGAGGAGATTCCTGTCAGTGTGGAGCAGATTGTTTTAAAATGCTGTCAGAAGACGGTGAGCCGCAGATATCAGTCCATGGGAGAGCTGATCGATGATCTGAAACAGGCGCTGGTCCATCCGGACGAGGATTTCGTACAGGTGGTGAATCCGGACGGAACCGGGGCGACCCGGTTTGTGGTGGAACCGGAGTACGTGGAAGAGGAGGGTTACGAGGAGGAATACGGAGAGGAAGAAGGGGAATACGAGGAGGAAGAGGCTGAAGAAGAGGCTGAGGAGGAGGAAAGCATCCGCTTCCGCACCAGCTCCATGAGCCGCGGCGGCCATACCGGCACCATGAAGCTTCGCACGGGCAGAGTTCCGCAGGAGCTGCTGGAGCAGGAGGAAATGGAAGAGGAGGAGAATAATAAAACCGAGAAGGTGACCCTTTCCCTGATCGTCATTGTGGGCCTGATTATTCTGATTCTGATTGTTTACATGATCTTCCGGATCCTGGGCTTTTTTGAAAGCCCGGGGAGCGGCGTTTTTGGCGGCAGCAGTATCGTGGAGGAGTCATCGGAGGATACCGGCCAGGTGACCATGGTCGCCGTGGTGGGTGAGGACGTGGATACAGTGACAGCCAGGCTCAGGGCGCTGGGCCTTGAGGTGGCAAAGCAGTACGAGGAATCGGATTCTGTCAGCGCTGGGATTGTGATCAGCGCGGATGTGTCCGTGGGAACCATTCTGAATGCGGGAGATACCGTGACGCTGACTGTCAGCGCCGGCAAGGAGGGAGTGGTCATTGAGGACGTGACCGGCCTGTCCATGGATGAGGCGGTGGCTTTGCTGCAGCAACAGGGATTTACTGTATCCACCTCGGAGAGCTACAGCGATACCGTGGAAAAGGGATATGTGATCAGCCAGAATCCGGAGGGCGGCCAGACTGTGTCCAAGGGCTCCGCGGTGACTGTCAGAGTCAGCGCGGGATCGGATGATTCCACGGTTCGTGTTCCCAGCCTGATCGGCCTGCCTTTGGGAAACTGTGAGGAGGAGCTGGCGGCTGTGGGGCTTTCTCTCGGCACGGTCAGTGAAACCTACAGCGACACTGTTGAGGAGGATCTGGTCTGTGAGCAGCAGTATGGCGAGGGCTCCTACGTGGAGAGGGGCACCACAGTGGACGTGACAGTCAGCCTTGGTGCGACGCCGGCCTCATACAGATATCAGGCCAGCATTGAGGCGCCCACGGCGGAGGAGGCTCCTCAGTATGAAAGCGGCGACACGGTTCAGATCGCGCTGATTTCGGACAGCGGCAAGACCCTGTACAGCGCCAGTGTCACTGAGTTTCCGGTGAGCATCAGCATTTCCGGCATTACCTCGGCCTCCGGCAAGATTATCATGACCTACACCTATGACGAGGTGGTGACTCAGGCCACGGAGTCCAGCGCGGCGGTGACGGAGAAAAAGACCGCCAGCTTTGAGCGGGCCGTCACCTTCACAGAGGAATAAAGGGGGATGAAGGACAGGGAAATGAACCATGCCGGAGAGTAAACAGGGAAAAATCACCAGGGGCGTGGGCGGTTTTTATTACGTTCATGTACCGGAAAAGGGCATATATGAGTGCAGGGCGAAGGGAATTTTCAGAAATGAGCGTGACCGGATCAAGCCTCTGGTGGGGGATGACGTGATCATACAGATTCTTTCCGAAAAGGACGCCCTTGGCAATATTGAGCGGATACTGCCCAGGGAAAGCTGCCTGGTGCGGCCGGCGGTAGCCAACGTGGATCAGGCTCTGGTGGTCTTTAGCGTGAACTGCCCCCGGATCAGTCTGAATCTGCTGGACCGGATGCTGATCCACATGGAGCAGCAGCGCCTTTCTGTGGTCCTCTGCCTCAATAAGTCTGATCTGGATGAAAAAAAGGAGAGCGAAGGTCTGGCCCGTATCTATGGGGCGGCGGGCTATCCGGTGCTGCGCGTCAGCGCCGGAACGGATCCGGATATGGGGACGCTACTTCCCTATCTGAAGGGAAAGACCACGGCCCTGGCGGGGCCCAGCGGCGTCGGGAAGTCTACCCTGGTCAACCGCCTTCAGGGAGAAACCTGTATGGAAACCGGCGAGGTCAGTGAAAAGCTGAAGCGTGGGCGGCATACCACCAGACATTCCCAGCTTATCCCTGTGGATGAGGACAGCTACCTTCTGGATACGCCGGGCTTTGGCTCCCTGGAGTTATTTGACCTGGAAAAAGAGGAGCTGGCGGTTTACTACAGCGAATTTACGCCCTTTATAAAGGACTGCAGATTTAACGGCTGCACCCATACCCATGAGCCGGTCTGCGGGGTGAAAAACGCGCTGGCGGAAGGAAAAATCAGCCCGGAGCGCTACCACACCTACTGTGTCCTGTATGAGGAGCTGGCGGGACGCAAAAAATACTGAAAACAACGGAGAAAAAGCCCTGGCAGCATGTCAGAGGCCGGGACTCCGCACATATATTTTTACATTTATATATTCGGGAGGAGAACAGAAAATACATGAAGCTGGGAATCATCGGCCTTCCTAATGTGGGGAAGAGCACGTTATTTAATTCGCTGACAAAGGCGGGGGCGGAGAGCGCCAATTATCCCTTCTGCACCATCGACCCCAATGTGGGGATTGTGGCGGTGCCGGATGAGAGAATCCGCCTGCTGGGAGAAATGTATCACTCCAAAAAGGTGACGCCGGCGGTGATCGAGTTTGTGGATATCGCGGGGCTGGTCCGGGGAGCCTCCAAAGGAGAGGGGCTGGGCAACCAGTTTCTGAGCCATATCCGGGAGGTGGACGCCATTGTCCATGTGGTGCGCTGCTTTGAGGACAGCAATGTGATTCATGTGGACGGCAGCGTGGACGCACTCAGGGATATCGAGACCATCAACTTTGAATTGATTTTTTCGGATCTGGAGATACTGGAAAGAAGGATGGCAAAGCTTTCCAAAACCGCCAGGATGGACAAAACAGCCGGAAAGGAGTATACTTTCCAGGAGCGGATCAAAGAGCACCTGGAGAGCGGAAAACTGGCGAAGAGCATGGTGACGGAGGATGAGGACGAGGCTTTGTGGTTTGCCTCCTACAATCTGCTGACCGCCAAGCCGGTGATTTTCGCCGCCAATGTGGGGGAGGATGATCTGAAAGACGATGGCGCTTCCAACCCCTGGGTCTCAAAGGTGCGGGAGTATGCCGCGAGGGAGGGCTGCGAGGTATTTGTGATCAGCGCTCAGATTGAGGAGGAGATCGCCGAGCTGGACGAGGAGGAGAAGCAGCTCTTTTTGGAGGAGCTGGGCGTTTCCAGATCCGGTCTGGACAAGCTGATCGGGGCAAGCTATCATATTTTGGGTCTGCAGAGCTTTCTGACGGCCGGGGAGGACGAGACCCGGGCCTGGACCATCAAAACCGGCACAAAGGCGCCCCAGGCGGCGGGAAAGATTCACTCGGATTTTGAGAGGGGCTTTATCAAGGCCGAGGTTGTCAATTATAAGGACCTGCTGGAATACGGCTCTCTGGCGGCGGCCAGGGAGAAGGGACTGGTGGGGATGGAAGGCAAGGACTATGTTGTGAAGGACGGAGACGTGATTCTTTTCCGTTTCAATGTGTAAGGAGTACTTATGACGGACATTATGAACAGTACCGATATTGCGTTCCCGAATCTTGGGATATATCTGGAAAATGTACCGAAGTCATTTTCCGTATTCGGGGTTTCTATCGCGTTTTATGGGGTGATCATCGGCTGCGCTATTATCTGCGGCATTCTGCTGGCGGCCCACGAGGCGAAGGTGACGGGCCAGGACCCGGATATGTACTGGGATTTTGTGATATACGCGATCATATTTTCTATCATCGGAGCCAGACTGTATTATGTCATTTTTTCATGGGATAAATATAAGGACAACCTGCTCAGCATCCTGAATCTGCGCCAGGGCGGGCTGGCGATTTACGGCGCGGTGATCGCGGCCTTTCTGACGCTGTACGTTTATACGAGGGTCAAAAAGCAGAATTTCTTTCTGATGGCGGATACCGCGGTGCCCGGGCTGGTGCTGGGCCAGGTGATCGGCCGCTGGGGGAATTTTATGAACAGGGAGGCCTTTGGGGACTATTGCGGCGGGCTTTTCGCCATGGCGCTGCCGGTGGAGGCGGTCCGGGAGAATGAGATTACCCAGGCCATGCTGGATCACATGGCGGAGGGAGTCAATTATGTGCTGGTTCATCCCACGTTTCTCTATGAATCCGCGTGGAATCTGTGTCTGCTGATTTTTTTGCTGGTATACAGAAGCCACAAGAAATTTGACGGGGAGATCATGCTTTTTTATCTGGCGGGCTATGGCATCGGGCGGTTTTTCATCGAGGGACTGCGTACCGACCAGCTGCTGATTCCTTATATCAATGTGCCCATTTCCCAGGTAATCGGGATCACGGCCTTTGTGGTCTGCGTGATCGCGGACATTGTGGTGCGCGTTCATCTCAGGCATGAGAGCAACTATCTGGGGGAGTCCAGAAGCCTGGCGGACAATCAGAAGCTGGGAAGGGAGTAAAGGAATATTTTGACAATCAACAGGAAAATACAGATTATAATATCAGGCGTCCTGATTGCTCTGACGCTGGCCTTTATCTGGGGAAATTCCATCCTGCCGGCAACGAAATCCAAGCAGATCAGCGACACGGTCAAGGAGGTCCTGGAGGAGATTCTCCCGGAGGATTTTTTTGACGACACGGGGACGGATGACGATACTCTGATCCGCAAGCTGGCCCATTATACGGAATTTACGGCGCTGGGGGCGGAGCTTGCGTTTCTGGTGTGGCAGGTGCTGGGCCGCTCGGTGACAACGCCGCTTTTGCTGGGGCTGATGACGGCGGTGACAGATGAGACGATTCAGATTTTCAGCCTGGGCCGGGGAAGCTCGGTCAGGGACGTATGGATTGATTTCGGCGGGGTGGTGACGGGCACGGTGATGATCCTGCTGGTGAGAAAATGGAGGGAGCGCCGCAGGAAGGGGTAGGCGCTCACGGGTGACTTTTCACAGCCGCTTCCCCTCCGGGACGCCCTTTGGGGACATGGCAGAAATTTATTTTTTTAGTTGACAAAGAAAAGGGTTGTATGTATAATCATTGAGGTATGAATTAGGAGATACTATGTTTATTGATCTGTCCGGTACCTTTCAGTCTGAGAGTGGGAATATACATCGGCAGTACACGCCGCAGTTCACCGAGGTTCGTTATCGGGGCCAGGATGTTCTGGTTTTGGAGAAGCCGCCAGTGACGGCTGACTGTACTTATGAGCAGGATGGACGCGCCAGAGTGCGTCTGAGCGGTTATGTGGTGCTTGATATGTTCTGCGACAGGTGCCTGAAGCCGGTGGCCGAGAGGGTTGACTTTGAGGTTGACAGGCCGGTATACGCGCCGGGCTGTGTTCCTGAGGATGAGACTGAGGACAACGCGGAGGTCATGGACGGTTATCAGTTAAACGTAGAGCGTCTGATATTCAATGAAATTTTGATAAACTGGCCGGTGAAGGTTTTATGTAAGGCAGACTGCAAGGGACTTTGCAGGGTATGCGGCAGGGACCTGAATCTGGGAGACTGCGGCTGCGATGATTTTGTGCCGGATCCCAGAATGGCAGTGATAAAGGATATCATTAACGCGGATAAGGAGGTGTAACGATGTCTATTTGTCCAAAGAACAGATCTTCCAAAGGCAGAAGAGACCGGAGAAGAGCAAACTGGAAGATGAAGGCAACCACATTGGTGAAGTGCAGCAAATGCGGCGCCCTGATGGTTCCGCACAGAGTTTGCAAGGCCTGTGGTTCTTACAATAAGCGTGAGATCATCAGCACAGAGAATTAATCAGCAGTACGAACGGGGGCTGTCCGAAAGGGCGGCTCTTTTGTTTTTCTTAAAAATTTTCCCTTGCATATAAAAAAATTTTGTTGTATAGTGTGGGGGATTTTACCGGGGAAGAGATCCGAAGAAATTTTAACAGGCGCACGATCTGCAAGTCTGACGGAAGGACTTCCCGGGTGGGGTTATTTTATTGATATGGAAAGAGTGGAATGGCAAAATATTTAGTAATTGTAGAGTCACCCGCCAAGGTGAGCACCATCAGGAAATTTCTGGGAAGCAGCTATGAGGTGATGGCCTCCAACGGCCATGTCCGCGACCTCCCCAAAAGCTCAATGGGAATCGATGTGGAGAACGATTATGAGCCCCACTACATCACCATCCGCGGGAAGGGCGAGCTTTTGAGCGGACTTCGCAAGGCGGCGAAAAAGGCGGACAAAATATATCTGGCAACCGACCCGGACCGGGAGGGAGAGGCAATCTCCTGGCATCTGATGTACGCCCTGAAGCTGGACGAAAAAAAGGTTTACCGCATTACCTTCAATGAGATCACCAAAAACGCGGTGAAGGAGTCCTTAAAGCACGCCCGGAGCATCGATATGGACCGGGTGGACGCCCAGCAGGCCCGCCGCTGCCTGGACCGTATGGTGGGGTACAGGATTTCCCCGCTTCTGTGGGCCAAGGTCAAGGGCGGCTTAAGCGCCGGCCGGGTGCAGTCCGCGGCGCTTCGGATTATCTGCGACAAGGAGGCCCAGATTGAGGCCTTTGTGCCCCAGGAGTACTGGTCCCTGGAGGCGGATGTAAAGCTTCCCGGGGAGAGGAAGGCGGTGACTGCCTCCTATTACGGGGATGAGACCGGCAAGGTGGAGCTGAAAAGGGAAGAGCAGATAAAGGCTATCGAGGAGGAACTCGCCTCAGAAAAATATTTTATTAAAAGTGTAAAAAAGAGTGAGCATACAAGGAAGGCACCGCTGCCCTTCACCACCTCCACTCTGCAGCAGGAGGCCGGCAGGGTGCTGAATTTTTCTACCCAGAAGACCATGCGCCTGGCCCAGCAGCTTTACGAGGGCGTGTCCTTAAAGGGAGAGGGCACGGTGGCGCTGATCACCTATCTGCGTACTGATTCCACCCGGATTTCCCAGGAAGCCCTGGAAGCGGCCAACGCCTATGTGGCCGGAACCTATGGCGCGGAATACGTGGGGAAGATCAGGGAGGATCATTCCAGAAAGCAGAACGTGCAGGACGCCCACGAGGCGATCCGACCCACCGAAGCTGCCCGCACGCCGCTTCAGGTGAAGGACCTTCTGCCAAGAGACTTATTCCGGCTCTATCAGCTGATCTGGCGCCGGTTCATGGCGTCCGTCATGAAGGAGTCACGGTATGAGACCACCACGGTGAAGGTGGGAGCGGGCAGACATGTGTTCGCGCTTTCGGCCTCCCGGACGATTTTTGACGGCTTTCTGGCTGTCTACGACCCGAAGGAGGACAAGGAAAACAGCGTCCATCTGACAAGGGAGGTCCAGGAGGGCAGCGAGGCGGCGCTGGAGGCGCTGCGGGGAGAGCGGTACTTTACCCAGCCGCCGGCTCATTTCACGGAGGCCAGCCTGGTGAAAACCTTAGAGGAGCTGGGCATCGGCAGACCCAGCACCTACGCGCCCACCATTACGCTTCTTTTAAACCGCCGCTACGTCACAAAGGAGAATAAAAATCTGTATGTGACGGAGCTGGGGGATGTGGTCAACCGCCTGATGGTGGAAAACTTCCCCGCCATCGTGGACGTGAATTTTACAGCCGCCATGGAGTCTCTGCTGGACGGAGTGGAGGAAGGCGAGGTAGAGTGGAAGAGCGTGATCCGCAATTTCTATCCGGACCTGGATCAGGCGGTGCAGGAGGCGGAAAAGAAGCTGGAAAAGGTGGAGGTAAAGGACGAGGTCAGCGACGTGCCCTGTGAGCTGTGCGGACGCATGATGGTTTACAAATACGGCCCCCACGGCAAGTTTTTAGCCTGCCCCGGTTTCCCGGAGTGCCGCAACACCAGGCCTTATTATGAAAAGATCGGCGTCAAATGTCCCAAATGCGGGGGCGACGTGATTGTGAGAAAGACCCGCAAGGGCCGCAGATATTACGGCTGCGTCAACAATCCGGAGTGCGATTACATGGTCTGGCAGAGGCCGAAGGAGGGGGAGGCTCCATCTGTTGCCCAGAGTTCGAAGGAATGAAAAGCCCTGTCAGTTATCGACAGAGCCGGAAAAACGGGGCGTTTCTTCTGTCTGAAACCGATGGAAATGTCTCCGGGAAGCTGTGAAGTTGTCTGAATTGAGGCTGAAAGACCAAAAAATTCATAAAATTTAAAATATTCCGAAAATTTGATTGATTTTATCCAATTGTCGTGCTATACTCGTCCTATAATTACGGAACAAAAGACCGGGAGACGGGCTGCGGCGGGGCTTTCAGAGGCTGTGATTCGCGTATTCGCCAGTATGGGATGGGTACAGAATTTCGTGACGGTTCCAACCCCGGTCGGATTCAGCGGAGGATACTATGGGAAGCGTACAGCTTTTGGACAAAACCAGGAAGATCGGGAAATTGCTTCACAATAATAATTCCAGCAAGGTAGTTTTCACCGATATCTGCCAGGTGATGAAGGAAATTCTTTTTTCCAATGTGCTTGTCATCAGCAAGAAGGGCAAGGTGCTGGGATTAAGCTACTCGGACGAGGTGGATTGCATCCACGAGCTCATTGATGTGGGAGTGGGCGGCTTTATTGACGGCCTGCTCAATGAGAGGCTTCTGGGGGTTCTCTCCACCAAGGAGAATGTGAATCTTCTGACGCTGGGCTTTGAGAGCGATGATATCCGTCATTTTCAGGCGGTCATTTCCCCCATCGAGATTGCGGGGGAGCGGCTGGGCACCCTTTTCGTTTACCGCAACGAGGAGCAGTACGGTATCGACGACATTATCCTGTGCGAGTACGGTTCCACGGTGGTGGGGCTGGAAATGCTGCGGGCGGTCAATGAGGAGAACGCCGAGGAGGTGCGCAAGGTCAACGTGGTCAAATCCGCCATCAACACTCTGTCCTTCTCGGAGATGGAGGCCATAGTCCACATCTTTGACGAGCTGGACGGCACAGAGGGAATTCTGGTGGCTTCCAAGATCGCCGACCGGGTGGGCATCACCCGCTCCGTGATCGTCAACGCCCTGCGCAAGTTTGAGTCCGCGGGCATCATCGAATCCCGCTCCTCCGGCATGAAGGGCACCTACATCAAGGTCTTAAATGATGTGGTTTACTCAGAGGTGGCCGAATTGAAGAAAAATTTAAAAAAATAGCTTTTTTTCCAATTTTTTTCCAAATAAATCAAAAATATCGAAACACCCTATTGCCAATAGGGTGTTTTTGTGTTAAAAATTAAATGTTGACTAAAAAACACGTCTGCCGATTGGCTGCCGGTCTCCGGAAAATTTAGCGTGAGATGACCTGTCCAGGCTCTGCCCCGGGCGTCTGATGAATTGGAAGGAGTGTCAGCCGAGATAACCCCGCAATAACGCGCGGGGCCGAAACAGCAGGCGAAAGAAAAACCGAATGGAGGAAATTATGAGCGTTATTTCAATGAAGCAGCTTTTGGAGGCCGGCGTACACTTCGGCCACCAGACCAGAAGATGGAACCCCAAGATGGCTCCCTATATCTTCACCGAGAGAAACGGCATCCATATCATCGATCTGCAGAAGTCGGTGGTGAAGGTGGACGAGGCTTACAAGGCCGTGGTGGATATCGTATCCAACGGCGGCACCATCCTGTTTGTGGGCACCAAGAAGCAGGCCCAGGACGCAGTCAAGACCGAGGCGGAGCGCTGCGGCATGTATTATGTGAATCAGAGATGGCTGGGCGGTACACTGACCAATTTCAGGACCATCAGAAGCCGTGTCGCCAGACTCAGAGAGATTGAGAATATGGCCGTGGACGGCACCTTTGACGTCCTTCCCAAGAAAGAGGTTGTGGCTCTGAGAAAGGAATGGGAGAAGCTGGAGAAGAATCTGGGCGGCATCAAGGATATGGACAGAGTTCCGGACGCGATCTTTGTGGTTGATCCCAAGAAGGAGCGCATCTGCGTACAGGAAGCCCACAAGCTGGGCATCACCCTGTTTGGCATCGGCGATACCAACTGCGATCCCGAGGAGCTGAATTATATCATCCCCGGCAACGACGACGCGATCCGCGCGGTTAAGCTGATTGTTTCCAAGATGGCGGACGCTGTCATCGAGGCAAACCAGGGCGAGACCGCCGATGTGGAGGAGTCCATGGCAGCGGCTCAGGGCGAGGCTTCCGATATTGAGGAAGTGGCGGCCGCAGAGGAATAGAGGAATAAGGAGACTGAGAATATGGCTATTACAGCAGCAATGGTAAAGGAACTGCGCGAGATGACCGGCGCAGGCATGATGGACTGCAAGAAAGCTTTGACCGAGTGCGGCGGCGACATGGAGGCCGCTGTGGATTTTCTGAGAAAGAACGGACAGGCGAAGGCGGAGAAGAAGGCCAGCCGCATCGCAGCCGAGGGCCTGTGCGCCATCGTTAAGGCGGATGATCAGACCGCCGCTGTGGTGGAGGTCAACTCCGAGACGGATTTCGTGGCAAAGAACGCGGATTTCCAGGCTTATGTGAAGAGCGTGGCGACCCAGGCGGTGAAGAGCGATTCCAAAGATCTGGATGCCTTCCTGGCGGAGCCCTGGATGGAGAAGCCGGAGGTGACCGTGAAGGACGCTCTGGTGGAAAAGGTGGCCGTGATTGGTGAGAACCTGACCATCCGCCGTTTTGAGAAGGTAGTGGCTGAGGAAGGCTTTGTGGCAACCTATGTGCACGGCGGCGGCAGGATCGGCGTCATCGTGGATGCGGCCGCGGACGTTGTCAACGACGCGGTGAGAGAGGCGTTCAATAATATCGCCATGCAGATCGCGGCGCTTCGTCCCAAGTATGTATCCGCCTCCGAGATTTCCGAGGAGTACAGACAGCACGAGATTGAGATCTTAAAGGAGCAGATTGCCAACGATCCCGCGTTTGCCGGCAAGCCGGAGAAGGTGATTAACGGCACCATCAACGGCCGCCTGAATAAGGAATTCAAGGAGATCTGTCTGCTGGATCAGATTTATGTAAAGGCGGAGGATGGCAAGCAGACCGTTTCCCAGTATCTGGCCCAGGTTGCCAAGGCCAACGGCGCGAAGCTTTCCGTGAAGCACTTTGTCCGCTTTGAGACCGGCGAGGGCATTGAGAAGAAGAAGGATGATTTCGCCGCGGAAGTGATGGCTCAGGCGGGGCTGTAGGAGCTCGTTTGATATCCCACGTAAAGCAGGGCCCACAAACCAGGGGCCTGACGCGTAAGGAAGCAAAAAATTCAGAAATTAAATTTTAAGAGGTTACTACAAAAGAGGATTCCCGAAAGGCGGGAGTCCTCTTTTTACGTTACCGGACCGGTTTTGAGGACGGTAAAAGGCTGTGGGGAATTTGTTTGCCTGTGCGATCTGTCAGAAAAGCTTTCCGTCCCGTCATAAAAGCTCTCCGGGAGGGGTCTATTCCGTTTTTTCGCCGCATAAAATGTTCGGGAAAGGATGGTGGCCGGATATGAAGGTTACACAACACTCCGGCGGCGGGCGGTTTGGCCGCGCCTCTGTGCAGGGAAGGCGTTTCAGCGTGATTATGGGAGCGGGCTTCGGGCTTGGCTGCATGCTGGTTATTCTGTGCAGACAAAAGCTTTTGCAGGATATTTCTCTCCTGGATGTGGACAGCCTGTATCTGGTGAGGGACAGCCTGATTGAAGGGAAAGCCTATTTTTTCTATCTGCTGCCCAGAAGGGCTTTTGCCTTTGGAACCTTCGTGCTGCTGTGGTGGTACGGCGTGGGGAGCCTGGGGCTGAAGCTGGGCGGATTCCTGATGGGGATGGAGGCGGGCATCTGGCTTCAGGCCTGCGTGGAGCAGTATCATTTGAAGGGGGTTCTGCTCTGGGTGTTTTTATACATTCCCTATATCTTTTTTTATCTGGGGGCGATACTGTGCGGCCTTATGTTCTGCCAGACCGCCGGGGACGCGGACGTGTACGAGAAGCGCCGGGCCATCCGGGAAAGACCGGGCTTCGCTCTGGCTGCCGCCGCGCTTTTTCTGGCGGGCCTGTACCTGGAGAGCGCGGTGCATCCGGCCTGGCTGAAAAATTTTCTGAGTGTGTTTTAAATTGTTACTATTCACGGACATCGGAAAATACAAGCAAGCTCGTCGTGCTTACACAAGGTACGCCCTACGGGTGCGCACGTAAAAGATTGAATTTGTTTTTCAATGAGCCTGTGAAGCAGTGTTGGAAGGAGATGAAATGTATCATACCGAGGGTTACATAGATAAGGAGAGCGTGGACGCCGGTTCCCATATGGTGAGCCTGGCCGGGCAAATACAGGGGCAGGACGTGCTGGTGTGGGCTGTCTGGCCGGAGAGAGCGAAGGCACGGCAATATCAGGACAGGCTGAGGCAGTGGTTTACAGAGGAGCTGGGGGCAGTCATTCCGGGCCCGGAGTCGCGGATAAACAGGGAGCTGCTTCGCGTAAGCTCCGGCTTGAAATGCCGGCTGTACCTGTATTATGATAAAAGGCTGTACCGGGCCGGGAAACAGGCGCAGGAGGGAGAATATCAGATCGGCCCGTGTCTGGGGGCCTGTGTCCACAGGGAAGGGGAGGCAGCGTCCCTTCCCTTAACGGAGGAGTTGGAAGATATGCAGAGAACCCTGAAAAAGGAAAATCCCACCGAAGATGATTCCGGAGAATCCACGACGGCCCTTCTGGGAAATATCTGGCAGAAGAATATTATGGACTGTGTCATGGAGGACAGCCTGAATTACGCCTATTTTATGCTCTGGGAGACGAGATAGATGAAGGATGAGGTCCGCGCTGGCAATGATGACCGAGAAATGGAAGAAATGCTGATGAGGAGGGAGTATGAGACGGGTAATTCTCTGAAAAAAATAATGGAGAGGCTTCCGGGAAGGTGGTATCCCGGGCAGAGGCTCCACCAGGGAACCATGTCGGAAGCCTGGCTTTTATGCGGCGAGGGTGTATCGTGGAAGCTGGTGTTAAAGCTGGCGGCGGATGAAAAATCAGCCTGGGCCCTGCGGCGGGAGATTCATTTTCTGCGGCAGCTGAGAGGGGAGGGGATTCCTTTTCTGTATCATTATAAAATTTCCAGCGTCATGCCCTGGTATACCATGCCCTTCTATGACGGGGAAACCCTGCGGGAAAGGCTGGACGGGCGCCACAGCTTAACAGAGCGGGAGACGGCGCGGATTGGCCGGAGGCTGTGCAAAATTCTGGACGTGCTTCATCGCCGGGAGGAACCGATTATTTACGGAGACCTGAAACCGGAAAACGTGATTCTGACTCCGGACGGCGGCGTATATTTGCTGGATTACGGGAATGCCTGGTATCAGGGGGAGGAGCAGGGAAACATCGGATTCCGCGGGACGCCCGGGTACGCAGCGCCGGAGTGCTGGCACCTGGAAAGAGCGGGGGTGGGCGTGGATATTTTCGCACTGGGAGTGATGCTGCATGAGATGCTGGAGGGCGGGAAGCCCAGAGAGCATTTTGGACAGTATGCGCTGGAAAATGACGCATATAAAAAGCGGTGGCAGGCGCTGATTAACGCCTGCACCGCTCTGAACGCGGAAAAAAGAATCCGGGATGTGCGGGAAGCAGACCGGCAGCTTAAGAGTCTCACTATACCGTGAGAAGCGGACCGGAAGTCTCAGGGCATCTCCGCCACAGGGGAGATGCCCATATCTGCCTTACGCCGTCTCCGCGATGTGATAAATCAGCTCCTCTGAATCCTTCCAGCCAAGGCAGGGATCGGTGATGGATCTGCCGTACACGCCCTCCCCGATTTTCTGGCAGCCCTCCTCGATATAGCTCTCAATCATCAGGCCCTTGACCATCTGCCGGATGTCGCTGTCCAGCTTTCTGGAATGCAGCACCTCCTTGGCGATGCGGATCTGCTGTTTGAACTGCTTGCTGGAGTTGGAGTGGTTGGTATCCACGATGCAGGCCGGGTTTTTCAGGTCGCGCTCCCCGTACATCTTCAGCAGATTGACCAGGTCCTCATAGTGGTAATTGGGCAGATTTCTGCCGTTCTTGCTGGTGGAGCCGCGCAGGATCGCGTGGGAGAGAGGATTGCCGTCGGTGGAAACCTCATAGCCCCGGAAGGTAAAGGTGTGCTTCTGTTGGGCCGCGTAGATGGAATTGAGCATGACCGTCATGTCGCCGCTGGTGGGATTTTTCATGCCGGTGGCCACGTCGAAGCCGCTGCTGACCAGACGGTGATGCTGGTCCTCCACGGAGCGGGCGCCGATGGCCACGTAGGAGAGCAGGTCCTCCACGTAGGGCCAGTTCTCCGGATAGAGCATCTCATCCGCGGCGCTTAAGCCGGTCTCTCGGATACAGCGGGTGTGCATGTGGCGCACAGCCAGAAGGCCCGCCGCGAAATCCTCCACCTTTGTGGGGTTGGGCTGGCTCGCCAGGCCCTTGTAGCCGTCGCCGTTGGTGCGGGGCTTATTGGTATAAATTCTGGGAATCAGAATCAGCCGCTCCTTCACCTTATCATTGATGGAGGCCAGCCGGGTGATGTAATCACAGACCGCGTCCTCATTGTCCGCGCTGCAGGGCCCGATGATCACCAGAAATTTATCGCTCTTTCCCTCGATTACCGCCTGGATTTCGGCGTCCCGCTCCGCCTTGACTTTGGCCAGTGAGGCCGGCAGAGGATAAGCCTCCAGGATTTCCTGAGGGGTGGGGAGCAGCTTGTCGTACTTGAAACTCATTGCAGTTGATTCTCCTTTGGTGTATTCTTTATTTTGCTCATAATTGTCTGCTTTAAAGCAGGCGTTCTCTGGCAAGGTCATAAATGAGAATGCCATGAAGGACCAGCTTCGCGTCGCGCATCTACAAGGCGTACCCTGTGTAAGCATTCGATTTCTGACCTTGGGTTCCTTGTATCATCATATTATATTTGTATATTTTTTGCAAATTATTTAGAGAAAAAAATTCTCATAAAGTATCCGCCTGAGAGTTTTTTCGTAAAATTGAAAAAACGGATTTCATCATGTTCGTTCATTGCGTGAAATTCCGGCAAACTGGAAAAGAAATAAGCAGGCCGTCACAAGCTGGCTTGCCAGCAGCCCGTAAAAATATCCCTGGATTCCGATGCGCGGAATACAGAAAAAAACAAAGCCCAGCCGGAGGAAAACACTGACCGCGTTGATGAAAAATATGGTTAAGGCCCTGCCCAGACCCTGCAGGATGCCGGAGAGTACCTGATTCAGATAAAGCAGAGGGCAGAGCAGGCACAGGGAGCGGATATATCCCCCAGCCAGCGGCTCCCCGAAGACGGTGCCGCCCAGAAAATCGGAAAACATAAAAAAGGCAAGGCCGCAGAACAGGCCGCCGAATACCACGGTAAAGCCGGCGTTGACGGTGAGGGTACGGATTCTGTCATAGGCCCTTTGGCTCTGTGCCTCGGAGACGGTGGGCAGCAGCATATGGTTGAAGGCTCCCAGAAAAGCCCCCGGGAAAAACAGGACGGGCAGGGCGATACCGGTCAGAATGCCGTAAACAGTCAGAGCCTGAGAGGAGGAATAGCCGTAAAGCTGCAGGGAGAGGGGGATGCGCACGGCCTCCAGGCTTTGCAGGAAGTTCAGCGCCAGCCGGTTGAAGGACAGCGGGGCCGCCATGGAAAATAATTTCCCAGTGCGGGAGAGGGCACCGGACTGCCTGTGACCGTTGAATCTTATTTGAGTGCCAGACTGCCTGTGACTGCCGGATTTTGTGCCGACGTCAGGCTGCCTGTGGCCGTTGGAACCCGTATGCGTTTCCGATGCCGCATGTATATTTTCCATACGTATGGAAACCAGGCAGACCACAACCCCGGCCAGTTCCCCTACGGCAGAGCCCAGCACAGCGAAGCTTAAGGAAACCTCCCATCCCCGGGCGGCGGCCAGGCCGCACAGCGCGACCACGCAGCTCACCCGTACCAGCTGCTCGACCAGCTGGCTTGTGGCGGGAACGCGGGTTTTACGTCTGCCGAAATAGTATCCGGAGAAGCAGCCGTGGGCGGCGGACAGCGGAAATGAGAGCGCGGTGATTTTTAAGAGAGCCTCCGTTCTGGGCTCCTGCAGATATCCGTTGGAGAGAAAAAAGGAAAAGCGCCATACCAGCGCGCCCAGAACGCAGGAAAGCCCCACGCTCCAGAACAGGCCGCAGAGCAGATAAGCTCTCTGCCCCCGCCGGTCGGAGTCCTTTAATTCGGAGATCCGCTTGGAGAGGGCTGTCTGGATGCCGGCGCAGCTGACAGCGTTGACCATGGCGGTGACAGGAGCCGTCATCTGCAGAACGCCGAGAGCCTCCGCTCCGAAAGTGCGGGATAAGTAAATACGGTAAAAAAAGCCAATGAGCCGGGAAATGATACTGGCGGAGGACAAAATCAGGGTGCCGACAAGGATGGGGTGCTTTTTCATGGCTGCCTCGGAAAATATCAGCGGCTGCCGCCCGCGGCCATGAAAACAGCTTTGGGCAGCAGCCTTTTTTTCAATATATTAAGGAGGCAGGGAGAGTATGCATCCTCTTTACAGTGAACAACAGGTTATTTTTGCCGTTCACTGTAATTGATTTTGACAATGGCTCTCAGGAAAATCCAGGCCGCGCAGAAATCGCCTTACTCTTACTATAATTTCAGGAATTTTGGCTTTCTCTTCTCATAAATCGTATAGTAGGAAAATCCGGCTGATTTCAGCACCTCGCAGGCGCGCTCAAAGCCATCGCCCAGGCGGTCAGGGGTGTGGGCGTCGCTGCCGATGGTTATGAACTCCCCGCCGAGCTGGCGGTACCTCTTTAATATAAGAAGAGACGGGTTTAATTCCCGGAGTCCGTACCGGATGGCGCCGGTGTTGCATTCCAGGGCTTTGCCAGTCATGGCGAGTTTTTTTAAGATCGGGTCCAGAACATCCTGATATTTCTGAAAGGAATAATAGAGGTCCTTGTTGGGGCCGTAGCGCACCACATAATCCAGATGCCCCAGAGAATCGTATTGGGCGAAGGCCTCCATATTTTCCAGAACGCTGTGAAAATATTCCAGGTAACAGTCCTCCTCCCTGCGGCCCTCGTAGAATGCGGGATAGTAGGGATCGCGCCCGTGGACCACGTGGGCGGAGCCGATGACAAAGTCAAAGGGCCAGGCCTTCAGCAGGTCGCAGTGCCTTAAGGCAAGGTGGGGCTGCAGGCCCAGCTCAACGCCAAAGCGGAGCCGGATCTGCCCCGCATATTTTTCGCTGAGAAGCGCAAACTGTCTGTAATAGGCGTCAATATCAAGGTCGAAGGTGCCGGGCGGGCATTCCTCGCAGACCGGGTAATCCCAGTCCAGGTGCTCGGTGAAGCAAAGCCCCCGCAGGCCTTTCTGGATGGCCGAGAGAATCGTTTCCTCCATGGACGCGTCCGAATCGCCGGAAAAGGAGGTATGCAGGTGGGAATCAATCAGACAAGGCATAAAAAGAGGTTCCTTTCTTTTTTCACTTCCAGTATACAACGAGGGGAAAAAAAGTAAATCCGTATAAGCGCAAAGTATACTGTAAAAAAATCATAAAAAGTGTGTCCATGGGACTTGCCAAATATAGGAAAAACGGGTACAATAAGAACGCTGATATAAATTTATCAAAGTTACAACATTTGAAAAATAATTTTAGGAGGAAATCTAAAATGGCAGTAAGAGTAGCAATTAATGGTTTTGGCCGTATCGGCCGTCTTGCATTCAGACAGATGTTTGGCGCGGAAGGGTATGAGGTAGTGGCAATCAACGACCTGACAAGCCCCAAGATGCTGGCGCATCTGTTAAAGTATGATTCCTCTCAGGGCAAGTACGCTCTGGCGGACACCGTTTCCGCGGGTGAGGACACCATCACGGTTGCGGGCAAGACCCTGAAGATCTACAAGGAGCCGGATGCCAACAATTGCCCATGGGGCGAGTTAAAGATCGACGTAGTGCTGGAGTGCTCCGGCTTCTACACCAGCAAGGCGAAGGCTCAGGCGCACATCAACGCCGGCGCGCGCAAGGTTGTTATTTCCGCTCCCGCGGGCAATGACCTTCCCACCATCGTTTACAATGTAAACCACACCACCTTAAAGCCTGAGGATACCATCATCTCCGCAGCCAGCTGCACCACCAACTGCCTGGCTCCCATGGCGAAGGCACTGAATGACCTGGCCGGCATCAAGAGCGGCATCATGAGCACCATTCACGCTTACACCGGCGACCAGATGATCCTTGACGGACCTCAGAGAAAGGGTGATCTGAGAAGAAGCCGCGCGGGCGCAGTCAATATCGTTCCCAACTCCACCGGCGCAGCCAAGGCTATCGGCCTGGTAATTCCTGAGCTGAACGGCAAGCTGATCGGCTCCGCGCAGCGTGTTCCCACTCCCACTGGTTCCACCACTATCCTGGTAGCTACCGTTGAGAAGAGCGTGACCAAGGAAGAGATCAACGCGGCTATGAAGGCTGCTTCCAACGAGTCCTTCGGCTACAACGAGGATGAGATCGTTTCCAGCGATATCGTAGGCAGCACCTATGGTTCCATCTTCGACTCCACCCAGACTATGGTGGGCGCTGACAATCTGGTACAGGTTGTGTCCTGGTATGACAATGAGAATTCCTACACCTCTCAGATGGTTCGTACCATCAAGTACTTCAGTGAGCTGGCATAAGGGCGGCTGCTAAAAGTTTAAACAGACCTGAACGGGTCCGGTCTTAGGACCGGGCCTGTTTTACGTCATTCCCTTCCGGGGCTTTCATATATGGCGGAAAGCGGATGATACAGGGAATGATAATTGATTTATTTTTGGAGGATAAAGAAATGGGATTAAATAAGAAATCCGTAGATGATTTCAGCGCCGCCGGCAAGAGAGTGCTGGTCAGATGCGACTTCAACGTACCGTTAAAGAACGGCGAGATCACCGACGAGACCCGTATCGTGGCGGCCTTGCCCACAATTCAGAAGCTGGTCAACGACGGCGGCAAGGTAATTCTCTGCTCCCACCTTGGCAAGGTAAAGAACGGCCCCAACGAGGGCGAGTCCCTGGCGCCGGTGGCAAAGAGACTGAGCGAGAAGCTTGGCAAGGAAGTAAAGTTTGTGGCTGATTACAATGTGACCGGCGAGGCCGCCACCGCTGCGGTTGAGGCGATGCAGCCCGGCAATGTGATCCTGTTGCAGAACACCCGTTTCCGCGGCTCTGAGGAGACCAAGAACGGTGAGGCCTTCAGCAAGGAGCTGGCGGATCTGTGCGATGATTATGTATGCGATGCTTTCGGCTCCTCCCACAGAGCACACGCTTCCGTGGCCGGCGTTACCGAATATGTGCGCGCCAAGGGCGGCAACTGCGCGGTAGGCTATCTGATGGAGAAGGAGATTAACTTCCTGGGCAACGCCGTGGAGAATCCGGTGAGACCCTTTGTGGCGATCCTGGGTGGCGCCAAGGTGGCTGACAAGCTGAACGTGATCTCCAACCTGTTGGAGAAGTGCGACACCCTGATCATCGGCGGCGGCATGGCCTACACCTTCTTAAAGGCGCAGGGCTATGAGGTGGGCACCTCCCTCTGCGATGAGAGCAAGCTGGATTACTGCAAGGAAATGATGGCCAAGGCCGAGCAGCTGGGCAAGAAGCTTCTGCTCCCCGTGGACACTGTGGTTACCAGCGAGTTCCCCAATCCCATCGACGCCGAGATCGCCACTGAGGTTTACGATTCCACTGAGCTTCCGGCTGACAAGATGGGCATGGACATCGGACCCAAGACCCAGGCTCTGTACGCTGAGGCTGTGAAGACAGCCAAGACTGTTGTATGGAACGGACCCATGGGCGTATTCGAGAACCCGATCCTGGCGAAGGGAACAGTAGCTGTAGCGCAGGCTTTGGCTGACACAGACGCTACCACCATCATCGGCGGCGGCGACTCCGCGGCAGCCATCAACCAGCTGGGCTTTGCCGATAAGGTGACCCACATCTCCACCGGCGGCGGCGCGTCCTTAGAGTTCCTGGAGGGCAAGGAGCTGCCCGGCGTTTACGCGGCGGATGACAAGTAAAAGCTGATATCAAAATGAAATTCTGATGTAAACGGCATCTAAGGGCCCAAACAGGCGCTGTCTGATGCCGTTTCTCAGGTGGGATGGAAGTGTTGCATCCTGATGCAGTTTTTGCAAACGTACTAATTTGTAAATGAGAATATAAATAAAGAGGTAAAAATATGGCAAGAAGAAAAATTATTGCCGGCAACTGGAAGATGAACATGACCCCCAGCCAGGCGGTGGAGTTGATCGATACCTTAAAGCCGCTGGTTGTCAACGATGAGGTGGACGTGGTTTTCTGCGTGCCCGCCATTGATATTATCCCCGCGGTAGAGGCGGTGAAGGGTACCAATATCCAGATCGGCGCTGAGAATATGTATTATGAGGAAAAGGGCGCTTACACAGGCGAGATCGCTCCCGCCATGCTGGTGGATGCCGGTGTAAAGTATGTGATCATCGGCCACTCCGAGAGAAGGGAATATTTCGCGGAGACCAATGAAACCGTGAATAAGAAGGTCCTGAAAGCCTTTGAGCATGGCCTGACTCCCATCATCTGCTGCGGCGAGACCCTGACCCAGAGAGAACAGGGCATCACCATTGACTTCATCCGTCAGCAGATCAAGATCGCGTTCCAGAACGTGACCGCCGAGCAGGCGGCCGCGGCGGTGATCGCCTACGAGCCTATCTGGGCCATCGGCACCGGCAAGACCGCTACCAGCGACCAGGCCGAGGAGGTCTGCGCCGCCATCCGCGCCTGCATCGCGGAGATCTATGACGAAGCGACGGCGGAAGCCATCCGCATCCAGTACGGCGGCTCCGTGAACGCCAAAACCGCAGCGGATCTGTTCGCCAGACCGGACATCGACGGCGGCCTGGTGGGCGGCGCCAGCCTGAAGGCGGAGTTCGGACAGATTGTGAATTACAAATAAAGGTAGTATTTCCTTCGTAAGTTTATCCGTGCCTTTACGGCGCTGTTACCGGGGAGAAACCGGCAATTCCCGGAAAGCGATATAAAGTCGTTTCCTGTAATTATTGAATTTATGCGTTGCGTATTTATCTGGCTTATGCTATGATAGATACGCAACGCATATTTTTATCTTAGCATATAAAAAATGCTGCCGGAGACGGGTTTTGCAGTGGAGTCTAACGGAGAAAAGGACATGGAATTAAAAAACAGAATCAGAGAGCTGCGGGAAAGTACAGGTATGAACCGAAAGGAATTTTGTGAGTTTTTTCAAATTCCTTACAGGACGGTCACAGATTGGGAGTTAGGCAACAGGCACGCACCGGAGTATGTGATCCGGCTGCTGGCTTATTACATTCAAATGGAAAACATTCATAAGGAGGCAAATGAGCAATGAGCCAATCTAATATAATCATGTATACAACGGAAGATGGGTTGACGAAGATTGAGGCCACTTTTGACGAGGATACGGTCTGGCTGTCTATTGATCAGATGGCGGAATTGTTCCAGCGGGACAAATCGACCATATCCCGGCATATTAAAAATATTTTCTCTGAGGGGGAGCTTTTCAGGTCGGCAGTTGTTGCAAAATTTGCAACAACTGCGGCTGACGGGAAAACCTATCAGGTTGAATATTATAATTTGGATGTTATAATTTCTGTCGGTTATCGGGTGAAATCCCTGCGGGGGACACAGTTCCGCATCTGGGCGAGCGGTATCCTGAAGGAGTACATGAAAAAAGGGTTTGTACTGGACGATGACCGGTTGAAACAGTTGGGCGGGGGCAATTACTTTGATGAGCTGCTGGCCCGCATACGGGACATTCGCTCTTCTGAGAAGGTGTTCTGGCGCAAAGTCCTGGAGATTTATGCTACCAGCATTGATTACGATCCAAAGGCGGAGTCCTCTGTCTTATTCTTTAAGCAGGTGCAGAACAAAATGCACTGGGCAGCGCATAAGCATACGGCGGCAGAAATTGTATATGAACGGGCTGATGCAGATAAGGAAAATATGGGACTGACCTCCTGGTCGGGGAAACAGATCAGACGCGCAGATACGGGAATCGCCAAGAATTATCTGACACAGCCGGAACTGGATGCACTAAATAAAATCGTGTCGGCGTATCTGGACATTGCGGAGGTTCGCGCCCTGGAGCATGAACCCATGTATATGAAAGACTGGCTGGAAACGATTGATGATTATCTGAAAATGACAAGGCGGGATATATTGACCGCAAAGGGACGAGTTATCCATCAACAGGCAATTCAGAAAGCCCATGAAGAATATGAAAAATATCAGAAGAAGCAGGATGAGCTGGTTTCCCCTGTCGAACAGCATTTTATAGAGAGTATAAAAGAACTGGAGGCCCTGGAATAATTGAAACAACAGAATAGATTCTTAAAATAGCCATTTCACCGGAAATTGTTGACATCAAAATAGTGGTGGAGTAAACTCAAAATAGTGGTTAACCTGTTTTCGGAGGATATTGAAATGATAAAAACCGGAAAAAAGAAGCTGCCAATCGGCATAGAGGATTTTGCAAAGCTGCGGACGAATGATTTTTATTATGTAGATAAAACCAGCATGATCAAAGAACTTCTTGATGATTGGGGCGAAGTGAACCTTTTTACGCGCCCGCGCCGGTTCGGCAAGAGCCTGAATATGAGCATGCTTCGGAGATTCTTTGAAATCGGTACGGATAGAAGTCTTTTTGACGGACTGGCAATTTCGAAGGAGACTGCTCTGTGTGAAAAATATATGGGGAAGTTTCCCGTGATTTCCATCACACTGAAGAATGTGGAAGCGGACCGTTTTGAAACAGCCCGCAATCTGCTGGTCAGGGTAATAAATGAGGAAGCCAGGAGATTGAGGTTTTTGCTTGACAGTGATAAATTCTCGCAGTGGGACAGGATGGATTTTGAATCTCTTTTTGACAGGGAGATGAATGATGATACATTATTCGACAGTCTGAAACGGATGTCAGAATTCCTTCAGAAATATTATGATCATAAGGTGATCGTTTTGATTGATGAGTATGATGTGCCCCTGGCAAAGGCAAGTCAGTATAAGTATTACGGGGAGATGGTGGGTGTCATTCGCAGTCTTTTTGATGCGGCACTCAAATCAAATCCCTATCTGGAGTTTGCCGTGATGACCGGCTGTTTAAGGGTAGCGAAGGAAAGCATCTTTACAGGCCTGAACAATCCGAAAATGTATACAATGCTGGATGCGAGATGTGATGAGCAGTTTGGCTTTACCGATGAAGAAGTTGTTCAGATGCTGGGTTATTATGGAGTCTCTGATTATTATGGCCTGACAAAAGAATGGTATGATGGGTATAGAATCGGCAGCGCGGGCGTTTATAATCCGTGGGATGTGGTTAACTGGTGTGATCAGTTGCTGACGAACCCCAACAAAGTCCCGAAAAGCTATTGGGCAAATTCCAGCGGCAATGAGGAGGTCCGGAAGTTTATACAAAAGTTGGATAATGGTTTGACTAAAGCAGAGGTTGAGCGTCTTATCTCCGGGGAAACTGTGCAGAAAAAGATTGAGGAACAGCTGACATATGACACAATGTACAACAGCATTGACAATATGTGGAGCCTGCTGTACGCCACAGGTTATCTGACGCAAAGCGAGACGCCGATGGGAAACCTTGTGCGTCTGACCATTCCGAACAGTGAAGTCCGCAATATTTTCAGCGATTCTATCCTGGGACTGTTTAAAGAGAGAATCTCCGGGGACGGCGAGGCGGTGAACGTTTTCTGTGAGGCACTGAAGGATGGGGATGCAGAAGGAGTTGAGAGCCGGTTTACTGAATTTTTGAAAAATACCATCAGCATTCGTGATACGGCGGTCAAAAAGGAGTTTAAGGAAAGCTTTTATCATGGGATTTTACTGGGGATTCTTGGGTTTAAGGGCAGCTGGGGAGTGACTTCGAACAGGGAATCGGGAGATGGTTATTATGATATTGCCATAGAGATCGAGGATGAAGAAATTGGAATCATCATTGAAGTGAAATACGCGGAGAACGGGAAATTTGAAGC
This sequence comes from Lachnospiraceae bacterium, assembly GCA_021203305.1. Lineage (GTDB taxonomy): Bacteria > Bacillota > Clostridia > Lachnospirales > Lachnospiraceae > RGIG6307. The sequence goes on along the minus strand of JAJQBK010000029.1, from coordinate 9,537 downwards.
TGAATGCGGGAAGGCGTTAAAACAGATCAACGACCGGAATTATGTGGCTGAGCTGCGGTTGGACGGCATGAGCACGATTCTGAAATACGGAATCGCCTGCTGCAGGAAGGAATGCAGAGCGGTGCTGGAAAGGGAAGAATGAGGTCGGAGTATGGATACTATAGCGTGGCATTTGAAAAATGGAAGTTCTTCCTATATGCCACGATCTCTTTTCTGGCTGTGATGCTGGCTTTCGGCGTGGTGAACGTTGCACATTCCCGTGGCAGTGCCGTGAAAACGACCTTTTCAGGCGGATTGTTGTCCGATAAGGCAGTGGGACTATACCTGCTGCTATCCATTGTGACATTCTGCACCTGTGAAAACAGGCTGGCCGCATGGATGGGCACGGAGGGGTGGTACATGGATTTGATCTGCTGCGGCTTTATGACGGAATGCCGGATGAGACTGTCAGGGATTATCTGTCCACGCTGGGAAACAGAACCTGGTTTGCGGGATATGTGTGTACAGCATTTCCGATGGGAGTATATTTTTTTCTGGAAAAGCTGTGAAAAAAGAGCGCTTCTGGTTTCAGGCGTTTACGTGTTTCTGTCATTTTGTTGTCTGGCGACGATTGCGACAGGATACTTTCTGTGGCGGCAGCGAAACGGAAAAGAAATACCGGGACAGAGGGCAGTCGCTGTACGGTGGTGTGTTCTGGTACTTACTGCAGTGGCTGTTGTTGGCTGTATTTCCTTGATTGTGTTATTCAAACGTTGTATATTTTCACTTGACTTCCCACTATATTCGACATAAAATAAAAAACAGTACTTCTTTCATAAGTTTATCCGTACCTTTACGGCGTTAATACCAAAGAGAAACCGACGCTTCTCGGAAAACGTTAAAAAGGAGAAAGACGGATGGAAAGAGCGACCTACTTAGGCAGCGCGGTCACAGAAGCGGCACAGAAAGCGCAGTATGACGCATATGCCAAAGAGCTCCTGGCCGACCGGACGGTGCTGGCCTGGATACTAAAGTATACGGTGAAGGAATTTGCGGACTGTGAAATCGATGAAATCAGGAACTGCATTGACACACCACAGATTGGATGCGTACCGGTCGTGCCCGGCAGGCAGCCCGAGAAAGTAATCGGCGACCGCACAGAAGATAAGGTGCCCGATGAGGGCGTGGTTTATTATGATATCCGCTTTCACGCTTATACTCCTGGCAAAGAGCGGATCAAAGTTATAGTGAACCTTGAGGCACAGGGCAGCTTTTACCCGGGATATGACCTGGTGACAAGAGGCGTATTTTATGGAGCGCGGCTGCTGTCCGCCCAGATGGATACGGAATTTACCGGAGAGGATTACGATGAGATCAAGCCGGTGTACAGTATTTTCATCTGTATGGCAACTCCCAAATATGCCAAAGATACTATCACAGAGTATTCCATCAGCCCCAAAACGCTGCATGGCAATTATCATGGCCGGGCGAGATACGACATTATGACAGTGGTAATGATCTGCCTGACAGAAAGTGCTGACAGCAAGAGCCGGCTGATAGGAATGCTGAGCACACTTTTATCACGGGAAATGGACACCGAAGAGAAAAAACAACTGCTTTCGGAAGAATTTGAAATTCCAATGAGCGTCAATATGAAGGAGGTAATGGGAAATATGTGTAATCTGAGTGATTTGTTAATTGAGGATGGAGTTCAGCTGGAACGAAAAAGAAATGAGAAAGAATTGGCAAAAATGGTAAAGAACTTGATGATGAATTTAAACTGTACGGCGGAGCAGGCTTTTAATAATCTTGGCTTGTCGGAGGATGTCCGCAAAAGCGTCATGAAAAATCTGTAGTCCCGCTTTCGCCGTGAAATTAATAAGTAGGTTGTGAAATCCGACGGACGGTCAGAGTAAAAAATGAAGAATAAAAATACCCCAAGGATATGTCGATGTGATGAAGTTTATCACAGAGTATTTCTTTGGGGTTTTTGCGTGGGAAGAGGAGGCGTTTTCCGGTCTTTGGCTCCTGATTGGCGAGCTGTAATCTGAACTGTAATCAGGCTGTAATTTTGGTTATGATCAGCAACTATATTATTGACAAAAGCGGTCGGGGGGTATATTGAGACTGGAAATTTAGGAGACGGCTTTTCCCGATCAAATCGGGGCAGATATCTGTCCGGCCCGTAAAACAGGGAGCCGGAGCGGGTATAATGAAATTCAGGTACGGGTGTCAGGTTAGTATTTATCAATGGATTTGGCATCCGGGCAAGGAGGAAAGAATGAAGAGATTATTGGCGGTGCTGCTAGCGGCAAGTATGGTTCTGGGATCGGTGAACTGTAATGTGCTTGCGGCCAGCGGAGTGGAAACCGTTTCCGAGTCGGAAGCTTCCGAAACCGGGGAAACAGCTGACACGGAAGAGTCTTCAGAAGAAAGCGGGGATACGGAGGAAGATGCCGATGCAGCGGCGGATGAGTCTGCGGAGGAAGCTGTTGCGGCGTCGGAGACCGGCACGGAAGAATCCGCAGCGGAAGACGCCAATGCGGATGCGGAAGAGTCTGTAACGGAAGACGCCAATGCGGATGCGGAAGAGTCTGTAACGGAAGAAGCCGATACGGATGAGGAAGAGTCTGCAACGGAGGACGCCAATGTGGATGCGGAGGAGTCCGCAGCGGAAGATGCTGATGCGGAAAGCGTTGACACGGAGGAAACCGTGGCTGAGAGCGATGATGAGGAAGCTGATGCTGAGGAGGAAACAGAGGCATCTGCCGACGCGGCGTCTGAAATTCTGACAGATGAAGCGGAAGGAACTGCAGAAACTGTGGAAACATCCTCTGTTGTGGTATACTCAGATTCTATGAGTTACATCAATCCGTTATATGAGGATGTGATTGGTGAAGATGACCTGGAGCAGCCCTCGGGTATTGCCACTGTGGCGGATGTGGATTATGTCACCTCCATCAATGAGGCAGCGGACGACATGCGCCAGGGGATGGAAGACCGTGATACGACCATTGTGATTGGGTATCAGGTGGAAGGCGACTACGACAGCTCGTATGCTTCAGAGATCTTAGAGGAGGCTCTTGAACATACCGGCGTTTCTACTCAGGGCGATTATCTGAGGTGGCAGTATGCCGGGTGGACCGCGAGTATCAGTTATTATTCACTGAGTGATGTTTGCTATATTACTTATACGTTTACAATGACTTACTACACCACGGCAGATCAGGAAGCGGAGCTGACAACTGCCGTTGAGGAGGTAGAGTCCTCCCTGGGACTTGACAGCCTGAGCGATTATGAAAAAATCTGCGCGATTTATGATTACATCTGCGCTAATGTGACTTACGATTATGACAACCTGAACGACAGTACTTATACCCTGAAGTATACTGCCTATGCGGCGCTGATAAACGGAACCAGCGTTTGTCAGGGCTACGCTGTGTTGTTTTACCGTATGGCGCTGGACGCCGGAGTGGATGCCAGAGTCATTTCCGGAATCGGCAACGGAGGCGCCCATGGCTGGAATATTGTAAGTCTGGGCAATTACTACTATAACCTGGATTCTACGTGGGATGCGGTATATTACGCCGCGGGATATGATTATAATTATTTCCTGCTGTGCGATGACAATTTCGCGGATCATACCCGTGACGATGATTACAGCACGGATGAGTTCTACGCGGCCTACCCCATGGGGACGGCGGATTACGATCCGGAGACCGCGAATGATGATGCGGATACAGAAGAGAGCGCGGAGGTAACATCCGCGGAAGAATTCTGGGCGGCGGTGGAGTCCGGCGCTACGGATATCAGTATTGTCAGCGATATGACGCTGGAAGGAGATACCTATCTGGGTCCGGAGGACTATGGAGCCATCGACATCACGGTGGAATCCGGGGTGACTCTGACTATTCAGGATGGGGGCCTGACTGTAGGCGGCGTGCTGACCGTGGACGGCGAGATTTATCTGAGTGGTGAGGGCAGCTATGTGTACGTTGAGGGCTACACCAGTGAAATCAACGGACAGGGTACCATCAGCGGCGACGATAACACGAATCTTGAAATATGCGATACATACCTGAACTGGGAGGAGCAAAGCTATGACACGCTTCACACATGCAGTATTGCGGATGAGCTTACTGTCAGTGTGACGGTTTACAAATATCTGTATATCACGCCTGAGGCGTTTGCGCAGATATCAGATTACACAGAGTATGACTGGGTCGGGATCAGCATGCTTCCGGATCAGGAAAGCACTGTTATTACAATTAGCCAGGTAATAACAATGCCGTCTGTAAGCGTTCCTTATTTCGGCAGCGCTCTGTATTATGCAGATGAGAATGGCGATGCCTATTATAACGATGCGGCGCTGGAGATCGTTGTGGCTGATGGCGGTTCCCTGACGCTGGAAGATTATGCGGGACTGGGCGGCGTTCAGATCACGGTACAGGATGGCGGGTCTCTGACAGTGAATGATGGACTGTATATTTATCACTCGAGCTCGTCCTCCCGCCATGAAGGATATCTTTGTGTGGAGGATGGCGGCACCCTGACAGTGAACGGTTATCTGTATCTGACAGATGACGGCGAGGAATTTGACGGTTCTCTTCTGGACGTAGCGGGAACCCTGGACGGATATGGCGATATCTTTGCCTATGGCACCAATCTGCAGCAGGTGACCGGTGACGCCACCGGCTTTACCGGCACGATGGATGGCAACCTCTGGGTCAACAATCGCCTGATGCTTGCCTGGCTGAGCTGGGAGGATGAAACCTGGACAGTAAATGACGGCTATGACAGCGGCATTTGGATCAGTCCGGTGGATCAGTACAGCATCCAGTTCTATGTCATGAGCTATAGCGATACGGACGGCTGGAGCATGGTGCAGGTGGGTGCCGATGACCTGACTGCAACAGACAGCGCTGTTCAGGTGACGGATACAACGGACAGCATTGGAACGTACAGTGAAATTACGGTTTCTTCCCTTGGCGTGTATAAATTATATTATGCCGATGGAGGCTCTGAAGGGCTGGGTGTGATTGTAACCTGCCAGCTTCCGGATATTGGATATTATACCTCATCCACCGCTTCCGAGGACAGTCTGGTGGACAGCGGCTTTGTCGATGGCACTGTTTATTATGTCATTCTCTCAAACGATGTATCACTGACGGATGGCAGCGAGCTTACGGTCAACTACCTTTATGATTATGATGAAAATGAGGATGTGACCGACAGCTGGAGCGATTATATTTCTCTGGAGCAGGAGAGCGACACGGTATGGATGCTGACCATTACCGGAACAAGCGGCAATTTTTATCTCTCGATTTCCGCGGAAGTGGAGGATGAGTACGGAGATTCCTGGACGACAGAAAGGGGAATCAATTTCAATAACTGGGTCAGCGTGGGCACCTTCGAGGAGCTGGTGGCGGCGCTGGAGACCAGCAGCAATATTAATGTTGATTTTGCGGTGACGCTGACAGACGATCTGACCATCAGCGGAGACCGTTCTGTGAATTTTAACTGCGATGTGACTGTCCCTGAGGGCTATACGCTGACTATTAATTCTACGGGCGACGTATATGTGTGCTTAGCGGAAGAAATTACCCTGACCGTGGAAAGCGGCGGCGCTCTCGTAATCAACGGATACCTGGGAGTCAACGGCGGACACGAAGAAGACGGAGTCCTGTATAACGGCGCGACCATCAATATAGAAGAGGGCGGCACTCTGACCGTAGACGGAGACCTGTATCTGTGGTGGTCCGGGGTGGAAGATGAAGACAGCCCCTCATCCATGATTTATGTATCAGGAACTCTGGACGGCAGCGGCGCCATCTATGTGTATGTGGATGGCAACTACGTCAGCTCTGTGGGCGAGGTCACAGGAACGAATCACTTTACCGGTACCATTGAGGATGGCTCCAATCTCCTTATGATTGTGGATAAGCTGGTGGTTGATTATGTTTCCTGGGATGACGACGGCAATGCTTACATGGAGGAGGATTACGGCGCTTCCATGCATGTCCGGCCGATTTATGACACCCACCAGGTTAATTTCTATCGGACAGTGTATGACAACGGTACATGGAGTTATGAGCAGATCGACTTTGCGGACCTGTCCTGAGATGACGGCCTGACGGTCAGTGAAGTATCCGCCGGGGAAAACGGCCTGTCAGCTGTGGCTGTGAGCCTTTCGGATGTAGGTGAATACAAAGTATATTACACAGATGAGGATGGGTATCAGCATCCCTACACTGTGTATGGAAGCCTGTGGAATGTGGGATTATACAGCGGGACGACAGCCTCTGTGGATACTCTGGTCGGGGATGCTGTTTCTTCCGGCGATCTGTATTATCTGGTTGCTGTAGATGATTGCGTTCTGGTCAGTGCCAGTGTCACGGAGGGAAGCGAGTACGTGACATTGACGGCAACGGATGATGCTAATGTATGGGAGGTGGCCGTCAATGAGGACTATTACGGCACCGACTTCAATATTACTGTCGAGTTTGAATTGTACAGTGCGGATGATGAGGATCAGAATACCTGGACGGAGAGCTATGGCTTTTACTTCGCCGGTACAGTCAGTGTCACTGACTACGAGGAATTTGTTGCCGCTCTGGAAGCGGATACGGCAAATATCAATGTAGATTTCAACCTGGTGCTGACGGAGGATCTGACTATTGATACCACTCATTCCGTGTATCTCGCAGAGGGCGTTCAAATATACAGCGGCGCCACGCTGACCATTCAGACCGGGGATGGGGAGGACTATAATGTCTCTGTTGCCCAGGGGCGGGCAATCCATGTGCGGGACGGCGGCACCCTGAATATTGCGTCAGGCGGTTATCTGGGCTTGAACAACGGAGAGACGGCATATGATGAAGATGGCAATATTTATGTAGTAGAATATGGAGCCTCTCTCTATGTGGACGCCGGAGGCACCCTGATTCTGGATGGACAGCTGGATATCTATAATAATGTGGACGGTCCGACGGACGACAGCTTGGATCTGTCCGCACAGAGGATTTATGTGGACTCCGATGCGGTATTTACGGGATCGGGCTATATAGGCGTATATGTGGACAGCTCCTACGAGGGTTATATCGGCGCAATTTATTCTGAGTCGAACACCTTTACCGGCATGATTGCCTGCTATGGAAGCATGCTGTATGTCAAAGACGCTCTGGTGATAAAGTGGGTGCAGTGGGATGAGGACGGCAACGGCTACATAGACAGTGATGATGATTTCTATTATGCCACGGGAATTGGCACGATCACAGACACGATATGTCTGGTGTTTTACACCATTGATTTTGACGAGGATGGAGAAATCGTTCTGACGGAGGTGGATTATGACAGCCTTGAGGGCTATGGGGTAGAGTTGAGCCAGTATACCCAGGAGGACGGCCTCACCGCTGTTAGGGTAACTGCTACTGAGGAAGGGTTCTGCTCTGTTGCGCTGGTAGATGAGGATGGCAGTCAGGCTTCCAATGATGTACTTTTCAATTCCAGTATTCCGAATCTGGCGTTTTACAGTGACCCGGCTCTGGGACTGGAGAATATCATAACCCAGGCTATAAACAGTGATTCTGGCGCGCAGGTATATGTGGGTGTATCAGAGGATCTGACAGTCTATGATATTTATCTGAGTGATGGATCGGAGGAATATGTCTCCCTGGCGGAAACGGATACCTCCAATGTTTACCTGATCACTGTCAATGAGGATTATTATGGGCAGGATTTCTATATTGAGGTATACGCGGACGTGGAGGACACGGACGGCAACACATGGACGGAAAACCGGGGAATTAACTTTAACACCTGGATCAGTGTAACCACTGAGGAAGAACTTATAGCGGCTCTGGCAACAGAGTACAATATCAATGTGGACGCGGACCTGACGCTGACACAGAATCTGACAATCAGCGGTGACAGGTATGTGGGCTTCAACTGTGATCTGACTATTCCATCGGGAGTGACCCTGACAATAGCTTCTCAGGCTCCGGAGGATGACAACGCCTATGTGAATTTCAACGGCGTCACTGTGGCGGTAGAGTCCGGCGGCACGCTGGTGATCAACGGAAAAGCGGCCCTGTCCGGCTGCGGCGTGGACTACGAGGAGGACGGCAGTTATGTGATATACAACGGCGCCGTAATCAACGTGGAAGAAGGCGGCTCTCTGACAGTGGACGGCGACCTGTATATTTACTGGTCCGGCGATGAGATCGAGGAGGCACCCCACGGAGAACTGTATGTAGCCGGAACGCTGGAAGGCAGCGGCACCATTTACGTATGGGTGGACAGCAATTATGTGGACAGCGTAGGTGAAGTCACCGGCACCAATCATTTCACAGGAATCATGGATTCCGAGCTGTTGAAGATGGTTGACGCCCTGGTGGTAAAGGATGTCTGCTGGGATGATGGCGAAACAAGATATGAGTCGGATGAGAGCTATGCTTCCATCTGGGCTTTCCCGGCGACCGCCTACAATCTGGCGTTCTACAAATGGGTATACAGCGATGGAGAGTGGAGCCTGGAGGCAGTGGATGTTCAGACTGACGATGAGGCGCTGACCCTGGAGGAGGCTTCTGATGACAGCGGCTCCTGGCTGAGCCTGACGTCCTCTGCGCCCGGAGATTACACGATCTACTATACGGATGAGGATGGATACAGCCACAGTCTCCCGGTCACATCAGAGTGGACCGAGGTAGTGTGGTTTACCGGACCTGAGGCAACGGTTGATTATTATGAAGGAGACGTATTCACGGCAGATGACACGGTTTACTACGCCATCATCCGCGAGGATATTGCCTCTGAAAACATAACAGAATTTTATCTGGTGGTGCATGACGAGGATGGAAATGAAGTTTCCAGCCCGGAAGACTATCTCACCATGACAGCCACGGATGATGACCATGTATACACACTGACGGTCAATGAGGACTATTACGGAGAAACCTTTACAGCGGCAACATACATTACGTATCTTGACGATGACGGCAATGAGTGCTACAGCGGCTGGGGAGTTTTCTTTGAGGCTGAGGAGAGCGATGGGCCGGTGATTACGGTGCAGCCGGAGAGTGTGACAGTAGCGAATGCGGGAGATAAGGCAACGCTGACGGTGGAAGCGGAAGGCGACGATCTAAGCTATGAGTGGTACTATAAGAACCCGGGCGGGAGCACTTTCAAGTCGTCTGAGGTATATACAACGAGCATAACAATCGCAGTAACTGAAGCCCGTAACGGCCGTGAGATGTACTGTGTGATCACGGACGCCAGCGGAAACAGTGTGACCACGGATACGGTGACGCTGAGCATAGAAGAAGCGAGCGCAATCACAATCGTGACACAGCCGGAGAGTGTAACAGTAGCGGATGCGGGAGATGAGACAACGCTGACAGTGGAAGCAGAAGGCGACGATCTAAGCTATGAGTGGTACTATAAGAACCCGGGCGGGAGCACCTTCAAGTCGTCTGAGGTGTATACAACAAGTATAACCATCGCAGTGACCGAAGCCCGTAACGGCCGTGAGATGTACTGCGTGATCACGGACGCCAACGG
>JAJQBK010000056.1 GCA_021203305.1 Lachnospiraceae bacterium | reverse complement strand
CGGAGATGGAGGTGGATTATATGGCGTCTTCATGGTGGCTGATAGAGGAGAAGGAAAAGGCGTATAGGGAAGGAGAGGCGAAAGGAGAAGCAAGAGGAGAAGCGAGAGGAGAAGCGAAAGGCGGGCTGCGAAAAGTAGTTGACCAGAGCTGCCGCAAGCTTGCAAAAGGCAAGACAGTCGAAGAGATTGCAGATGCCCTGGAATGCGATCTTTCTCAGATCGATGTCATTGTGGAAGTGGCGCAGAAATACGCGCCGGGCTATGATGTTGACAAAATTTTGGAGGAGCTGTGCAAAGAGCCTCTTCCGTAATGTTTACATGAAGGAAAAATTTTCTTTGCAGACATAAATCGTGAGAAAGCTCGTGTACAAATGTTGATGACAAAAGTGAAGTCGTTGCGGAAAGACCAGAAACCGTCTTTGTGCAGCGGCTTTGTATTTTTAACCGGAATCTCACTAACGTCTGCCCGATCGGACTTTTTGATCTTTTATACGACCGCATCGGACTCTGATGATGTGAATTTTGTGAAAACGGTTGATTTCCTGTGGACGGTTAGGTTATAATAAACCGGAAATTGGCATGCTTTTGGTTTGACTTTGATTTACAGGTAAGCAGTTCGAACGGGAAGGAGTCTCAATGCTCAGAAAGCACAGGAAATTGCTTTATTATGCGGATATCATCGCGGATGCCGTTGTGATTGTATTGTCTTATATTATTTCCATGTATACACGGTATTACATTATGGACAGTGATCCGGGGTTGCCGGTACTCACGGCGCCTTATCTTCTGGTTGTCGCTGTGTATGGAGTGGTTATGGCGTTTATCTTCTCCTGTGCGCAGCCGGGCGGGCAGGGCTGGAACGCGGATAAAACAGGGCTGTATGAGAAATCAACGGAGGGCGGCTTCTACAGGCTGCTGTCCATCAATGTGGTCGGCTGCCTTGTGCTGATGTCGTTTTTCTACCTTGTCGGCATTATGTATTTTTCCAGATGGGCGCTGGTTCTGTTCTGGGGGGTTTCCACAATCCTGATTATGGTCAAGAAGACGGCGGTACTGAGCTGGGCGTCAAGGGAAAGGGTAAAGGAACAGTGCGGCGTCAACTCGCTTGTCATTGGAGACGGCAGACTGGCAGAAGAATATATTTCCTCCGCCTATTCCTTTCCCTCGCTGGGCAGAAACATTGTCGGATATGTGAGGGTGCATAAGGACGCGGCCCTGGAGGAGCGTTTTTCCACATTCACATGGGACAGTGAGGAGAAATCTCAGAAGAGCCATGAACTGGTCTGTCTTGGGGGAATCTCTGATATCAGGTCTTTGCTTGAAAGCCTGGACATTGATGAGGTCGTCCTTGCCCTGGAGGACGTGGAGGCTTATATAGCGGATAAGGTATCCAACGCTCTGGAGGGGGCCAATATCAGAATTGGAATGGTTACTCCTTACAGCGGCCTGATTCCATCAGAAGCCGTGGTATACGGTTTTGGAGACACAAAAGTAATTGAGACGAGGAAAAAGGACACCGGGAAGGGGACAAAAGCGTATCAGATGGGGATACTGCTGTCTGTTTCGGTTTTGCTGATTATGCTGATATTGAACCGTTTCTCATTTTCGTTCGGGCTTGGGGACTTCCCGCAGCTGGATGCTTATGAAACGTACAAGTGCATCGTGTTCGCGGTGCTTGGAGTGTTTGTATTCTCATACCTGACTTCGGCCTTCAAGGGCTCTGCGTGGGCAAATACGAAAAGGGCGGTCATAAGCTTTGTGGTTTGCATTGTATTTGCCGCCGTTTATGAGCCAGTATATACAGGAGGAGCCGGTTATATCGATTGCATCATCATGGATCTGAAGGCTGTGGCTGTCAGCGCAGCCCTGTGCTGGTGTGTGTCGGGGCTGATTCGGCGGATCAGCAGGGAGCTTCCGATGATGATTTAGATGTGTCGTAAGATAAAATTTTTCAGATGCCGCTGCTACAGAGCTCCTGGCAGAGTCTGGCCGAAAAAAGTGCCAAAAAAAATACCGAAAAATACCGAAAAAATGGCGCTGGGTTTGGCCAAAAAAGATTTGACAAATAAATATCTCCGTGATATTATATGACGGTAGCGCTGCTGTGGCTCAGTCGGTAGAGCGTCACATTGGTAATGTGGAGGTCACGAGTTCGATTCTCGTCAGCAGCTTACAAAAGCCGAAGTGCGCAAAATGGGGAAAGACTTACTTTGTTGAATGCCATGCATTCGCAATAAGGCTTTCCCCGTTTTGGCTTTTGGGGACTCTTTTACACTCAACTACAGGAACACAGGATGAACATTTTGGGAATTATTCTGAAAAAAATTACGTCATTTCTGCTGCGTTTTATCATGATCGTCCTTGCGGTTCTGATTGTCTGCACCGCTGTGGGAGCCTTTGTTTTATATAAATATTCCGGGAGTATTCTGGGGACATCCCTGGGGGAGCTTTATCAGGAGGCGAAGGCCGCGGTTGAGGAATCCACGGAGGAGGATTTCCACTTAAACCAGACCAGCTATATCTATGACGCGGACGGTGAACTGATGACCAGCCTTTCCGCCGGCTCCTCCCAGAATTATGTGGAGTATGAGAATATTCCCGAGGATGTGATTAACGCCTTTGTGGCTGTTGAGGACAAGACCTTCTGGACAAACCCGGGCTTTGAACTGAAAGCGATTATCCGGGCGGGCTGGTCCTATGTCACCACCGGGGAGTTCACCCAGGGAGGCTCCACGATCACGCAGCAGTTGGTCAAGCTGACTTTTTTAAGCTCTGAAAAAACGATTGTCCGCAAGGTAAAGGAAGTCATCATGGCTTATTATGTCACTCAAAAGTACAGCAAGGAGCAGATCATCGAGTGGTATGTGAACCAATGTTGCTTTGCCAACGGTATTTACGGTATTACAGACGCGGCCTGGTGCTATCTGGGAAAGAGCCTGGATGAGCTGACGTTGGGGGAAATCGCCTATCTATGCAGCATCCCTAATCTGCCGGAGTATTATAATCCATGGACATATCCTGAGAACGCTGTCGACAGGATGAAGCTGATATTGCAGGATATGTATGAGGAGGGCTATATTACGGAGAGCGAGTACCACGAGGCTTTGCGTTCTACGATTACTCTTCAGTATAATACCATCGATTCGGATTACGATGATACCATCAGCTATGCCATTTACTGCGCGGCGGTGTATCTGATGGAACTGAACGGCTTTGAGTTCCGCAATGAGTTTGAGACGGACGAGGAGTACGATTCTTACTGGGAATCCTACAATGAGGCCTATTCTGAGGCAAAGGATATGCTGTATACCGGAGGATACAGCGTTTACACCAGCATTCAGCCGGACGTGCAGAAGATTTTGCAGACGCAGATCGACAGTCTGCTTTCCTTTGACAACACGTTGACATCTGAGGGAGTCTATAATCTGCAGGGCTCCGCCACGGTGATCGACAATGCCTCCAATAAGGTGATCGCTATCAGCGGCGGACGCAGCCAGTATGATCTGGAGAATAATTACGGAATTAACCGGGCGTTCCAATCCACCCGCCAGCCCGGCTCCGCCATCAAGCCGCTTCTTGTCTACGGACCTGCGGTGGACAATGGATATACCGCGGATTCTATCTTATATAATATTGACGTTCAGACCGCATACGATTATTACAACGCGGGGACGAATGGCGTGGACAGTATGACGGGTACGGCCTATTCTCTTGCCAGGGCTGTGGCTTATTCCTACAACGGCTGCGCTGTTTACCTTTATAATAAAATCACGCCCCAGGTGGGGCTGTCCTATGCCCGTCAACTTGGCCTCAATCATTTATCCCCGGAGGATAACGGACTTTCCGCCGCCCTGGGAGGACTGACCTACGGCACCAACACGCTGGAAATGGCGGGCGCTTACTCCGCCTTTGCCTGCTTTGGGGCGTACACCAGGCCGGACTGCCTGCTTTCGATCCTGGACGCGGAGGGAAATGAAATTTATGTTCAGACAGAGGCGGTTCAGGTATTTGAAAGGGACACGGCCACGCAGATGGCACAGATTATGGAAGGAACCATCACCTACGGAACCGCCAGCTCCATGGAGTGGGAAACCTACTCCTCCGACCACGCGGCTGGCAAGACCGGCACCACGCAGGTCAATGCGGACGGCTGGTTTTGCGGATTCACAGACCAGTATACCATCGCTGTGTGGGTGGGAACGGACGACAACACCACGGTGGAGGGGATGGCCGGGGGCACCTATCCGGCGTCCATCTGGCGCAATACCATGTCCTGGCTTCTGGCCAATAAGGCTGAGAGAGTTGAGGAGTCGGTGTTTGAGTGAGTGAAAGGCAGGAAAGAGATTTCTGATGAAGGAAAAAGATACCGCGTCGCGCAATGAACAGATGCTGAATTCTCCGGTGGAGGTGATTATCCCGAGGCTTGCGGTCCCGACGATTATCTCCATGCTGATTACGTCCATCTATAATATGGCGGACACATTTTTTGTGAGCCAGCTGGGGACGTCGGCCTCCGGGGCGGTGGGGATTATCTATTCCGCGATGGCGCTGATTCAGGCATTCGCGTTCATGATCGGCATGGGGGCTGGCAACAATATTTCCCGGCTGCTGGGCTCAGGAAAGGAAGAGGAGGCTAAGAGGTACGGAACGGTAGCCTGGGCTACGGGCTTTGCCCTTGGCTGTGTTGTGGCGGTTCTTGGCTCAACGCAGATGCACAATATTGTCATGCTTCTGGGCTCCACGGAGACCATCGCTCCTTATGCGGAGGCGTACGCCCGGTATATTTTTCTGGCGGCTCCCTTTATGATGTGCTCATTCATTATGAATAATCTGCTTCGTTTTCAGGGACTTGCGACTTATTCCATGGTGGGAATCACCATTGGCGGGATTCTGAATATGATCCTGGATCCGATTCTGATCTTCGGGTTTGATATGGGTACCGCGGGCGCCGGGGTCGCTACAGGCTTCTCCCAGTTTGTCAGCTTTTGTATCCTGCTGGTGATGTGCAACACACACAAGGACGCGATTCACATTACGCCGCGCAATTTCCGGCCTTCCCTCAGGATGTATGGCCGGATTCTGTACACCGGCGCTCCCTCCCTTGCGAGGCAGGGCATCGCCAGCATTTCCTCTGTGATGCTGAATTCCATCGCCGGAGGTTACGGAGACGCGGCGGTGTCGGCCATGTCCATTGTGTCCCGCTATACCATGTTCATCAATTCCGCGGTGGTGGGCTTCGGCCAGGGCTTCCAGCCGGTCTGCGCCTTTAATTTCGGCGCGAAAAAAATCGACCGGGTCAAAAGGTCGTTCTGGTTTGGCGTGAGGGTCATGACTGTGGCGCTGATCGTCCTCTGCGCCATTTCCATGCTCCTTTCCGGGAATATCATCGCGCTGTTCAGAAGGGACGACGCCGAGGTGATCGCCATCGGCACCTTTGCCCTGCGCGCCCAGCTTATCACCATGCCGCTCTGGGGCTATTACACCATGTGCAATATGTTTTCCCAGTCCATCGGCTACGGCGTTCGCGCGTCCATCATCTCCTGCGCCAGACAGGGGCTTTTCCTGATCCCCGTGCTGGCCGTCCTGCCCAGTGTCCTGGGGCTCAGGGGCCTGCAGCTCTCCCAGCCGCTTTCGGACATTCTCGCGTTTGTGCTGGCGTTTGTGCTGACCAGCGGGATTATGAAGGAGCTGGATCGGAAGGTGTGAGAGCAACGCCCATTGTCTTTTTTCCTACCTGTGTGGTTGGGTTCTCCTTGGAGGATTCAACCCACAGGTGGGTTTTTCATCTGTCATGGCAGTTTTTGTTTCAACGCTCTGAATTCCATATGAAGGAGCTCCTTACCTCCATTTTACATTTCTCCATTTTCATTTTACCTCCCCGTGATAGTTTGTAAACTGTCTCTCGTAGTAGAATACACCCGTACACGAAAAAAAGAATACATAGTTTGAAGACCTCAGCAGCCGGTATTGCGTTCCGGAGTACAGAATATACGGAAATAGGCGGCCGGTCTGCTATGTGTGCGGGGTCAAAGGAGGAAAAATGAAATTCAAAAAGGTAGTTGCGTTAGCGACTGTAATGGCAATGGCGGTGTCCATGGCGGCCTGCGGATCTAGTTCAAGCAGTACGAGCACCAGCTCAAGCTCTGAAGCGAGCTCCAGTTCTGAGGCCAGCTCCAGCTCCGAGAGCAGCTCTTCCAGCGAGGCGGCGGCTGAGACGGAAAGCGTACAGGAGACGGCCCTGGTCAGCGGCAAGGTGTCCATGTCCGGTTCCACATCCATGGAAAAATATGTCAGCGCTCTGATTGAGACCTACGCCGAAATCAATCCCAACATCACGGTAACCGCTGAGTACGTGGGCTCCGGCGCCGGTATCGAGCAGGTGATTGCCGGCTCTGTGGACATCGGCAACTCTTCCAGAAACTTAAAGGACGCTGAGATGGAGAGCGGCGCGGTGGAGAATATCGTAGCCATCGATGGTATCGCGGTGGTGGTAGACCCGGCGAACACGGTTGACAATCTGACTCAGGAGCAGCTGATTTCCATCTATACCGGCGAGATTACCAACTGGTCTGAGCTTGGCGGCAGCAACACGCCCATCGTAGTGATCGGCCGTGAGGCGGGCAGCGGCACCAGAGGAGCCTTTGAGGAGCTTCTTGGCATTGAGGATGTCTGCGCTTACGCTTCTGAGCTTGACTCTACCGGCGCTGTGATCGCGACTGTGGCGGCGACCGAGGGAGCCATTGGCTACGCTTCCCTGGACAGTATCAATGACACGGTGATCGCGGTGAAGCTGGACGGCGTGGAAGCCACGGAGGAGAACATTGTGGCGGGAGATTACTTCCTCTGCAGACCCTTTGTGATGGCCACCAACGGCGAGATTTCCGAGCAGAGCGAAGCGGTTCAGGCCTGGTTTGAGTTTGTATACAGCGACGAGGGCAAGGCGGTAGCTCAGGAGGTCGGCCTGATCACCGTAGACTGAGGCGGAGAATGAAAACAGCAGGTTTCAGAACATGCTGTACTGAGGAAAACAACGACAGTTAAACAACGACAGTTAAAAAGCGTGGACGGGTTCGCCCGTCCGCGGCTGTATCAAAAGGATTTGTAAATGACGAGCGAACATCCTGCAATAAAAAACACGAACAAAAAATCAGAGGCAACAGGAACAGGCTCGATCAACGGAAGCGGAAAAGACAGAGCAATGGCCGAGGTCGCGGCACAGATTATCTTTACGGTCTGCGCGGCCGCGGCCATTGTGGCTGTTGCGGCTATCTGCGTCTATATGATCAGAAACGGCCTTCCGGCCCTGTTCACCGTGGGGATTAAGGAGATCCTCTTTTCCACGGAATGGGCGCCGACGGCAGCGGAACCAAAATACGGCATTCTGCTGGTCATCCTGACCTCCATCGTCGGTACGTCCCTGGCCATCCTGCTCGGTGTGCCGGTGGGCCTTCTGACTGCGGTCTTTATCGCCGAGGTGGCCCACAAAAATCTGGTGAAGGTGGTGCAACCGGCGGTGGAGCTTTTAGCCGGTATCCCGTCCGTTGTGTACGGCCTGCTGGGAATTTATCTGCTGAAACCGGTGATGTATAAGCTGGAACGTTTTGTCTTCGCTGGCAGCACCACACACCAGTATACCGGCGGCGCGAACCTGATTTCGGCGGTGATTGTGCTGGCAATCATGATTTTGCCGACGGTGATCAACGTCAGCACCTCCTCCTTGAAGGCGGTGCCGATGGAACTGAGAAGCGCCTCCCTGGCGCTGGGGGCAAGCCCGGTGCAGACCATATTCAAGGTCACCATCCCGGCGGCCCATTCCGGAATCATCTCCGCCATCGTGCTGGGCGTGGGAAGAGCCATCGGCGAGGCCATGGCCATCACCCTGGTTTCCGGCTCCTCGGTGAATGTGCCGCTGCCCTTCAATTCCGTGCGTTTCCTGACGACGGCAATCGTCTCCGAGATGGGATACGCTTCCGGAACCCACAGACAGGTGCTCTTTACCATCGGCCTGGTGCTCTTTGCTTTTATCATGATTATCAATGTGGCGCTGACCAGAGGACTGAAAAAGAAGGAGGAGGACCATGCGTAACGAAGAAGACATTAACATCCTGACTCTTTCCATCCTCGGGAAAAAGCCAAGGATTGCGGACACCATTCTGCTGGCACTGATATACATATGCGCCTTTTTCACGGTGGCGCTGATCGCGGGCATTATCCTGTATGTGGCCTATCGCGGAATCGGGGTGGTCAACTGGACGTTTCTGACCACCGCCCCCAGCTTCAGGAACGGCACGGTGGGAATTGCCGGCAATATCATCAATACGCTTCTGGTGGTAGCCCTTACCCTGCTCATCGCCACACCTGTGGGTGTGGGCAGCGCTATTTATTTAAATGAGTACGCGAAGGAGGGCCGGTTTACCCGCATCGTGGAATTTACCACCGAAACGCTGTCCGGTATTCCTTCCATTATTTATGGCCTGTTCGGCTTCATGCTCTTTGGCTCCATCTGGGGATATTGTATCCTGACCGGGTCTCTGACGCTGACCATCATGGTATTGCCGCTGATTACCAGAAATACCCAGGAGGCCTTAAAGACAGTGCCCTCCTCCTACCGCACCGGCGCGCTGGGCATGGGCGCGACGAAGTGGTACATGATCCGCACGGTTCTGCTTCCCTCCGCCATGCCCGGAATCGTCACCGGCGTCATTCTGGCGATTGGCCGGATTGTGGGAGAGAGCGCGGCGCTTTTATTCACCGGCGGCAGCGACAACTCTCTCTTAAAGAGCATCAGCGGTCTGCCCGGAAAGCTGTTGTCCTCCGGCGGGACTTTGACCATCGCGCTTTATCTTTACATGTCCAAGGCGGAATATGACACGGCCTTCGGAATCGCGCTGGTGCTGATCGTGATTGTACTGTTGATTAATTTCGCGACCAAGGCGCTGACGGCGAAGTTTGACGTGACGAGGAGAAAGTGAGTATAACAAATCACTGATCACGGTTATCAGTAAATGAAAGAAATCCCGTCTTGCCTGCCAGACGCTTATTCGCGTGCGGGTGAAGAACCGTGAATCGTGATAAACAGGAGACTTATATATGGCAACTTCTTTTAAAATCAGAAACCTGAATCTGTACTATGGCGAAAACCACGCCTTAAAGGATGTGGATATGGATATGGAAAAGAAAAGCATCACCGCTTTCATCGGTCCTTCCGGCTGCGGCAAGTCCACCTTCTTAAAATGCCTGAACCGGATGAACGATCTGGTACCCGGCTGTAAAATTACCGGCGAGGTGCTTTTGGACGGGGAGAATATTTACGCGCCCCAGGTGGACACCACAAGGCTGCGCAAAAAGGTGGGCATGGTGTTTCAGCAGCCCAATCCCTTTCCCATGAGTATTTATGACAATATCGCTTACGGCCCCAGGATTCATGGGATCAAAAACAGGACGAAGCTGGACGAGATCGTGGAGGAGTCCTTAAAGGGAGCAGCGATCTTTGACGAGGTTAAGGACCGGCTGAAAAAAAGTGCCCTTGGCCTGTCCGGCGGCCAGCAACAGAGGCTTTGTATTGCGAGAGCTCTGGCGGTGGAGCCGGAGGTGCTTTTGATGGATGAGCCAACCTCGGCGCTGGACCCCATCTCCACTTTAAAGATTGAGGACCTGATGGAGAGCCTGAAGCAGAAATATACCGTGATTGTGGTCACTCACAATATGCAGCAGGCGGCCCGTGTGTCGGACTATACCGCGTTCTTTTTGCTGGGGGAGATGATCGAGTTCGACAGCACCACGAATATTTTCAAGAGACCGAAGGATAAGCGCACCGAGGACTATATCACAGGGCGGTTTGGCTGAGAATGAGGAAGGAGGAGGTTACAGGCTCCGGCTTTTTTGGCAGCGTTTACGGGAGCGGCTGTGAGCTGTAACAGAATAAGAATATGGCGACAAGAGTAAATTTTGACAGGGAGCTGATCAAATTAAAACAGTCCCTCCTGGAAATGTCCGACCAGATCGAGCACGCTTACGGGAAGCTTTTAAAGGGACTGCGCAGACGGGATAAGGAGCTTTTAGAGCAGATCAGGGAGGAGGATCATATCATCGACGATATGCAGAGAGCCATTGAATCCCGCTGCCTGACGCTTCTGATCAAGCAGACTCCGGTGGCCCGGGATATGAGAGTGGTGTCCGCGTCCTTAAAGATGGTCACTGATCTGGAGCGAAGCGGCCATCACGCCGCCGACATTGCGGAGATTTTTCTCAGGATGAACCAGACGGATCTGGATGAGTATTCCCGGGAAATCGACGATATGATCACAAAGGTGGTTATGATGCACAAGAGCGCGGTTACCTCCTTTATGGAGCGCAACGAGGATCTGGCAAACCAGACCATTGCCTACGATGATGAGATTGACGGCTGCTTTAACAGCATCAAAAATGATATTATCGCCAAAATCCATTCCGGCGCGGTCAATCCGGACGGCTGCGTGGACGCCCTTCTGATTGCGAAATGGCTGGAAAAGGTGGGAGACCACGCGGTCAATATCTGCGAGTGGGAGAATTTCCAGGAGACGGGGACTATCGGGGAGCATCGGATCATGTAATTTCAGAGCGGCTGTGAATATAATGATTAAGTAGCATAATTTACCTCGATTTTACATATGTCGGATTGAAAAAAATCAGTTTCTTTTAGAATAAGACAGGGGAGGGATGTTCGGAAATTTTCTGATGATTTCCGGGCGTCCTTTTCTTTTCGGGCATACTGATATATAATGATACAAGGGAGTGTTTTTTGTAAAGCAATCCATAGTATTATCCCCTTTTATCGCTTTCATCATAATCATAAGAAGAGCGGAAAATAAATCTCAGAAGTGAAAAGAACAGGAGAAAAATATGTCATTGATTTATGTGGTGGAGGATGACACCAATATCGCGGAAATAGAGAGCTTTGCCCTGCAGAACGTGGGCTATCAGGTGGAGACCTTTCCCACGGCGAAGGAGTTCAACGAGGCCATGAACCGGAAGTTCCCGGCTCTGATCATGCTGGATATCATGCTGCCGGACATCAGCGGCCTGGAAATTCTGAAGGGACTCAGAAGCCGGACGCTGACAAAGGACATCCCGGTGATTATGGTCACCGCCAAAACCACCGAGCTGGACCGGGTCAAGGGATTGGACTTCGGGGCGGATGATTATATCTGCAAGCCCTTCGGCGTGATGGAGATGATTTCCCGGGTCAAGGCTCTGTTGCGGCGTCTTCCGGGGGAAAGCGGGGAGGAAGTGAGGCTGACTCTGGGGCCGGTGCTTTTAGATAAGGAAAAGCATGAGGTTCATGTGCGGGATCAACTGGTGGAGCTGACCTACAAGGAGTTTGAGCTTCTGCAGCTTCTGATGAGCAACGCCGGAACCGTCACCACCCGGGAGAAGATTTTAAATAAGGTCTGGGAGACAGATTTTGAGGGCGAGAGCCGCACCCTTGACATGCACATCAAGACGCTGCGCCAGAAGCTGAAGGACGCGGGCAGCATGATCAAGACCGTGCGTAACGTGGGGTACATTATGGATGAGGAACAGCCTGATGTGCGCACAATATAAGAGGAAACGCCGGGAGCAGCTTCCACAAGGGACGCCCTGCGGGTGTGTATGTCCGCGGCGTCAGAGGTTCATATGAAAAAAAAGATATACAGCCATTTTATGCTGGTAGTCAGTCTGACGATCCTTCTGACCATGGTTTTTTCCAGTCTTCTTTTTTACCGGATTTTCAGGGAGCAGATGTATGAGGATATCCGTGGCTACGGGCAGCTGATTTTACAGTCGGAACGGAACGCCCATATGGACTGGGAGCTGTACGACAGCTCCGGGGAATATTTTCGCCTGACGGTGGTGGACAGGGATGGTACGGTCCTCTATGACAATGAGGTGGACGCCTCTTCCATGGAAAATCATAGCGACAGGGAGGAGATTATTTCCGCCTGGGAGACCGGCGAGGGGCAGGCGGTGCGCCGCTCGGATACGCTGAACCGGTCTACTTATTATGTGGCGCTGCGGCTGGATGATGACACCGTGATCCGCGTGGGGCGGGACGGAAGCAGCATTCTGGGCCTGTATCTTCATGTGTTGCCCATCGTGCTTTTGGTGGGCGCCCTTTGCTGGATGATCTGCTTTTTGCTGGCCTCCGTGCTGACAAAGAGCATCCTGCAGCCCATGCAGACGCTGGCGGACAATCTGGACAAGCCTCAGACGGTGCCCGCCTATGAGGAGCTGCAGCCTTTCCTGGAAACCATTCAGAAGCAGCATATGGATCTGCTGGAATCCGCCCAGATGCGCCAGGAGTTCACGGCAAATGTGTCCCATGAGCTGAAGACGCCGCTGACGGTCATTTCCGGCTACGCGGAGCTGATCGGGTCGGGTATGGCGCAGGATGAGGACGCCAGGCACTTCGCCAGGGAGATTCATGAGAACGCGGGGAGGCTTCTGACGCTGATCAACGATATTCTGGAGCTGTCCAAACTGGATTCCACCTCCCCCGGCATGGAACTGGAGTATGTGGACCTGTATCCGGTGGCCCAGGCCTGTGTGGATATGCTGAGGATGAACACCCAGAAGCATAAGGTGGCTTTGCGGCTGGAGGGAGAGAGCGCAGTGGTGCCCGGCAACAGAGAGATGCTGGAGGAGCTGATTTATAATCTGTGCGACAACGCCATCCGCTACAATAAGGAAAACGGCTCCGTTTTAGTCCGGGTGAAAAACCGCGTGGATACGGTGGTGCTGAGCGTGCAGGATACCGGCATCGGTATTCCGAAGGAGCACCAGAGCCGTGTTTTTGAGCGGTTTTACCGGGTGGACAAGAGCCGCTCCCGGGATACCGGCGGGACCGGGCTGGGGCTTGCCATCGTCAAGCATATCGTGTCCCTGCACGGGGCGGCGCTGGAGCTGGAGAGCGAGGAAGGGGAGGGCTCTCTCATCACGGTGACCTTTATGAAGGCGCCTTCATAAAAAAGGGAGAAAAACCTGCAAAATTAAAAAGCAGACAACCGAAGCTGTCTGCTTGAATATCCGAATGGAATAGGCAGGGTGGCGATCCTACATCTCTTCTATGCGCGTGTCATAGGCAGAAATTCAATTTTGACACACATACCCAGACCGGCGGCCAGTCTCCGGAGCGTTTTGAGCGAAGGATTTCCGCCGCCGCTTTCAAATTTGCTGATATCGCTTTGGGATATGCCGGTACGTTCCGAAAGCTGCTTCTGAGTCAGCCCGGTGTCTCTCCTTGCATCAATCATGGCCTGCATTAGAGAAAACTCCGGTTCCAGCGCTTCATATTCTGCCCTTAATTCAGGGTCTTTCAATTGTTCCTTCAGATAGTCGTCAAAATTGGTCATAATGCTTTTTCCTCTCTTTCCAAAAAATCAGACCGATAATTTTTTGCCTGTTTAATTTCTCCAGGCGGCGTCTCCTGCGTTTTCTTGATAAAACCATTTGTTAAAATTGCCCTGTTGCCGATAAAGAAGAAATATAATACTCTGGTAATATTATTCCCATCTGGGCGCGTAACTCATATATGCCATCACCTAAAGGTTTAGAGGTTGGTTCGCGTAATTCTCCGCCGTTGTCTCTCAGAAGCTCAATGGAGCGAAGCATTTTAGCCCGCATTTTAATATCGAGGCTGTCCAGAAAGTCTTTTGCAGGTTCCACGCCATTCGGTGTGCTGTAAAATTCTACTGTAATTTTTCCCATGCATTTTCCTTATCTATCGGTTTTATCCGATATTTATTTTATCGGTTTTATCCGATACTGTCAATATAGATTTAGTGAATTGAAGATTAAATCGCGTATGGAAATTTTAACATTTCAATAAGAACATTTTTCGGAGAAAAACTTTTGCAAAACTAAAGTGACGACATATCGTCTACATTTTTTCAGGCTGTCATGTACAATACCCTTACGGAGCACCCGCCGCGGACAGCGGAGAGGTTTCCGGATGGAAGGAGATTATATGGACAGTCTGTATGTTTTTACGGAAGATAATCCCTTACCAAAGAACAGCTGCAGGCTTCCCAGGTCCTCGCCTGAGGAGCGCCAGCTTTTAGAACAGCTTATACACAGGATTTTGCAGCTGTGCAGAGCGAGAAAAATCAGCGTCACGGAGCTGGCCCGGCTCTCCGGCGTACATCCGTCCACCCTCAAAAGCATTATTTACGGGAGAAGCCAGAATCCCGGGATTATCACAATCTGGCATATCTGCTGCGGCCTGCAGCTGTCACTGGACGAATTCTTCAGGAAGAGATACTTTCCCGACTGATGGAAGAGGACTTTGAGAGCTTCTACAGGCGTACCGGCGGGATGGTCCGGCAGTATCTGCGCCCCAGAATGGAGAATGGCCAGGAGCTGGAGGATATCGTGCAGGAGACGTACAGGATAGCGCTGGAGAGGTGGGATATGCTGCAAAGCCATCCCAACCCCTGCGGCTGGCTTCTGCTGACCGCGAAGCATATGTGGCGGGATGTGAGAAGGTATGAGAATTTTCGCGGGGGCCAGTGGAGCGAGGAGAATATTTATTACGAGGACCCGGCTTATGAGATGGTGGTGATGGAGGATCTGCTGCACAGTCTCTACGGCGGGGAGGATGAGAGGCTGGCGAGGGGATATTTTCTGGATGGCTTTACAGTGGCGGAGCTTGCAGAGGATATGCGGATCAGTCCGGGAAACGTCAGGACCAGACTCTGCAGGATGCGAAAGAAGCTGAGAAAAGAAGTGAAGTGATGTCTTTCTGTACGGATGCCGCTGGTATCCCGTGAGGCGGCGGCTGATGGTGTGACCTGCATGCGGAGGAAAGCTGACAGGCTGATTTTGGGCAAAAAAAGGGTTCTCCGAAAGGGGAACCCGTGAATTACGATTCTGTCTGTAAGCTGTCTTCATGCTCGCACAGGCCATGAGGGTTGTGGCGCTTGTACGGACATGCCGCCCGATCCTTCCCGGGCGTCAGGTTTAAGCGATTGTATTGACAGCTTTTGCGATGGCGCTTACCTTGTGAGCAGCGGTATTCTTGTGATAAACACCCTTGCTGGCAGCCTTCTCAATCACAGAAGTGGCAACAGCCAGCGCCTCAGCGGCAGCGGCCTTATCGCCGGCTTCCACAGCGGCATAAACCTTCTTGGTCTCGGTCTTGACGCGGGACTTGATGGCTTTATTGCGCTCATGCTTTTTATTATTGACTAAGATACGCTTCTTTGCAGATTTGATATTTGCCAAGATGTACACCTCCCATATATACTTTCGATTCTTTCCTTCGTATCCGCGGCATCAGACACGGAATGCGGCGAACACACTTTGAATATTGTAAATTTTCTGCTTTCATTTGTCAATAGATTTTCGCATAAAACTGTGAAAACTGTGAAAAAGATTTCATAAAAATACGGCAGGGCTTTTCAGTCCTGCCGCCCAAAGGCGGAATCGGCCTGATCCCCTGCCGTAATTTCATAAGCTGTCATCGAACCGTTTTTTTTGTTTTGCCAATGCCCGGTATCAGGAAGGTACATGGCTGGCCTGACAGTCGTGATATGAGAGCGCCTTACAGATATTCTCCGTCCTTCAGGACCAGTTCTCCATCCACCTCCACGGTCGCGTTTGGCAGGATGGCGTCAAAGTGGCCGCGCAGGGCGCCGATACCGATATGAACGCAGCCATACAGAGACTCGCCCTCACTGGAATTGCCGTTGAGCTGCGCCCTCTTGTTAAAGCCCATGCCGTATTCAGGCATGGCGTTCCCCTGCATATCCTTATTTTCCGGAGAACTCAGGGTGTCGCGGACCAGCCTTGCGGTTTCCCCGTCTCCTTCAATGGAGGTAATGAGGCCGTCCTTAAAGTAAACAGTGGCCGCGTCGTGCAGCAGTCCGCTGGCAAATGATGCTTCCGCGTCCAGAACGATTTTTCCGGTGATGGTACCGGGGGCAGTCATACATACAATGGAGCCGCCCGGAATGATGGCTGACATGCCCTTTTTATCACATCTGCCGTCATGAATGGCGATTCCGTTTTCCCCATACATCGGGAAGTGGATGATATCCACATACGCGTCCGTTCCATTGGGAGCGGTAAAATGGATCTTATGATTTCCCTTCAGCTTGTCGCCGACCCGGTTCATCAGCTCGCTCATCTCGGTCAGCTCTTCTTTGGTTCTTGGCATCATCCGGTAAATTTCATCCGGCGACCAGCTCACATTGATGCCTGACGGAAGCAGCATAACCCGGTTGCTTCTGTTTCGCATGAGCCGCTCAAAGACCTGGGACTGAAGAATCAGCACGGAATTTTCCGCGACCACGATATCGGCACTTTCAATCGCTTTCGCGGCGGCGTTCGGTATGCTCGGATTTGACCTCTGCCTTCCCTCATATACAATCATCGTGGGATCAAGTCCGCGCTCCGCAAACGCGGCCATCAGCGCCTGCGTCAGAGGCTGCATCCCCTGATACTCATGAACCCGGGAATCCGATACAACCACAATATCTTCCCCGGGCTGAGGCTTGAGGCTTTCATCGATAATCACCGCAGCCGTCCGCATCATTTCCATAAACCCTAAATCCATAGAAAATCTCCTTTCTGTCATTGCCTTTCATTAAAATCAGACAATTTATCTGGAATTATAACAATACAAATTTAAAATCTCCATGCGAATCCGGCATATTAATATTCTGAATTCGCTTTGCGCTTCAGACCTGTCTTCGCTTAAAATAGCAAAAGTTCGGGTAACTTATTTCATCACGCTTTACCACATTAAAGTGATGGCGTAATATGCCGACCTGGATAATTTTTCATTTTACAAAAGGAGGAAATGACTTATGGGTACATTTCTGGAAGTTGCCAATTCCGGCCTTGTGTATATTGTAGCTATGGCCGGCATTTTGCTCGTGATCGGGGTCCTGATAGCGTTTTTAATCGTCGCGCTTCGCCAGGCAAAGGCGATTGGGATGGATAATAAAAAAATCTGGACCACGGTACGGGCCACAATTCTTGTCTCCCTCGGGCCATCTCTGTCAATACTGGTTCCGTTCCTGGCGATGATGATGCTGTTGGGAGTGCCGTGGAGCTGGTACAGGCTTTCTGTTGTCGGCAGCGCCGGACAGGAAATGGCTCTCGCTACCATGGTCATGAACATCGGCGGGTTCGGCTCCCTCGGGACGGAGACAGCGGGAGAGGCGTTCTGCTTCTATACTGTGGGCATCGGTATCATCTACTGCACCGGGATGTTGGCCAATATTCTTCTGAATAAAGCATATTCTTCCGGAATACAGAAAAGCAGCCGCGGGAAGCACTCCGGCCTGATCAGCGCCATTACCGGCTCCCTGTTTATTGGAATGATGGGATATCTCGCCTCCTATCTGATGGTGCCGTATGTTCAGTCCGCCACATGGGTCGCGATTTTAACATTCATTACAGGACTTGTCATCAGCCTGGCCGTGGATATAATTAACGGAAAATATAAAATCAAATGGCTGAGGGATTATTCCTTCGCAATCTGCCTGATTCTGAATATGTGCTCGGCGATTGTCTGGAATGTCATTCTGAATTGAGAAAGGAGGACTTTTTTCATGGAAAATAATAATAATCTGGAAACACAGGAACAGAAAATGTCGCCGTTTCTTAATCGCATTCATCTGGTGGGAAGAATCGGAAGTCTTCTGGTGATGCTCTCCTTTGTAGGGGCTGGGCTGATTATATGCTCATATTTTCAATACTCCATTGATTTTCTGTCTCTTTTACTTGCAACGCTTCCCCTGTTTCTGATGATGTTTTTCGGCAGCACGCTGAGCGAATTTCTGGCTTATCTGCCCCAGCTTGGCCCGGGCGCGACCTATATCGCCTATATTACCGGGAATATCACCAACATGAAGCTGCCCTCCATTATGGGCACGCTGAAAGCCCTGGATGTGGATGTGGACATGGATTCCGATGAATTTCATATTCTCTCCATCATCTCGGCCTGCACGGCGTCGTTGCTTGTCATCGTGCTGCTGGGTGTAGTGGTTCTGTTCTCCGGAGTTCTCACCCCGATTTTGTCCTCCGACCTCATCTCGCCTGCAATTGACTACATCATGCCCGCCCTTTATCCGGTTATGCTGGCGTCTATTCTGCGCCGGAACCCGATTGCGCTTCTTGTAACCGCGGCTTTCGCGGTGACAGGCTATCTGCTGGTTGGAAGCTACGGCGCCCTGATCGGCGGAATGGGAGCGGCGATTATATTCTCTGTCATTATGTATGAGGTAAAAAGCCGGAAAGCCGCTCAGAAATAAATAAAAGACGAAAGAATGCGACAACAAATGTGATTTGTTTCGGTCATTTTGGCCGGGTAAGGAGGTTTTGTAAGTATGAAGGATTACAGAGAACTGCTGGGCACCGCCAGGGTCATGATTGATGATATTCTTGGCATCAAAGAGGGAGAGAAGGTTCTGATTCTCTCCGATACGGGAGTTGAGGATACCAACGGTCTGCCGGAGCTTCGCAAGGCGCTGTTCACGGAGCTGGCGGATCGGGGGATTAACCCGGGCATATTTTATTTTCAGGAGCAGAGCCGGAGCGACGGGCGCATTCCGGAGCTGGGCGAGCTGGCCTGCATGAACGCGGATGTGATGATTCCCATCACAAAGTGGGCGTTTCTGCGCTCTCTTTCCTTTGGACCCATCATGTTCCCCAAAAACGGGAAAGCGCCGCGCACCTGCTTTGTCCCCACCGGATTTACCACCGCGCAGGGAGATTATGTGTACCGGACCCTGCCGAAGAGCAGCGAGGAGTATTATGAGCTTGTGGACCTTGAGAACAGGCTGATCGCAAAATTTATCAACGGAGTACACGAGGTTCATGTACTGTCTGACAAGGGTACGGATATGACCTTTACTGTAGGGAAAATGAAGGGTCCCAGTTCTCTGGGGCTGATCCGGAAAGCGGACAAACCCGGCATGGGCGCGATGCTTCCGCTGGGCGGCATTGTGATGGGAATCGATGAGGGGTCCGCCGAGGGTACTTTGGTGATCGATTCCGCCAACGCTTTGAGGAACGGCTTCCTCGAGGACAGCATTGTCTATGAAGTGAAGAACGGCAGTGCCGTGTCCATCACCGGAGGGAAGGAAGCGGAGAACTTTATCGCCGCGTCAAATAACTATGAGGGAACCCCGGAGCAGAAATACATGATGGCGGAATTCGGCATCGGGTGCAACAAAAACTGTCTGCTCAACGGCAGAGCCGGTGAGGGTGAAAATGTGTATGGGTCCGCCCATGTAGGGATCGGGTCCAACGCGCCTTTCGGAGGCAGCGTTTCCATTCCGGACTGGCACGTGGACAGCATCATGTCAACCGCCACGGTGTATGTGGACGGTGAGCTGATCCTTGATAATGGGGAATATGTTATCTGATTTCGGTGATATACATACTGAAATTTTCAGGCGGGGTATCCGGTCATTTTGAAATGGCCCGGGTACCCCGCCTGATTTATGAATCCGATATTTCTTCCTCCGCGTAAAACTCACGAATCCGTTCAATGATCTGATGGAACATGGGATGTACGCGGTTTTCCTTGCAGCGGATGGCAAAGAGGGAAAGAGTATAGGGACCATTGAATTGAAACACGCTGATTTTGGAGTCAGGCACAGAATTATAGCAGTCGGAACCAATGATCACCTGATTGTCTTTCTGGAGCAAATTCGGCATGCCCATCACGGAGGAGGTGGTCTGTATGATATGCGGCCTGTAGCCGTACTCTTTCCAGATCTCGGCAGTCAGTTTGTCCACTGTAACAGTATTATTTTTGCTCTCAAAAACAATGAAATCTTCTTCCCTCAGATCGTTCAGGGAAATTCGTTTTTCCCGCTCAGCGGGTTGGTCTTCAGCATGGAAACAGTCATCAGACAATCCCTGATTTTGTAATATTCAAAGAGGTCAGACCCCGGCGCCTCGTCGATATAGATGGTGATCGCAGCGTCCGCTGTTCCTTTCGTGAGATAATCTGTGTATTCGGCGATAGGGCAGAAGAGAAACTGCAGGTCAAATTCCGGCAATTTTTCGGCCACAAATTCCCTCAGACTGTGAATGTCGTTAATCATGGAGATGGAATCGGAGATACATATCGTCAGGCTGTTCGCGGATTTTTCCAGGGCGTGGACAGAATAATCAAAGGCTTCCATCAATGGTTCCCACAGTCCGCGGAGGGTCTCTCCCTCTTTCGTCAGGCGGATGGGATGGGAGGAGCGGATAAACAGGGATACATTGAGATAATCCTCCAGCCTGGCGATCTGTCTGCTCAGGTTGGACTGCTCAATATTATTTTCCACCGCGGCAGCGGAAAAGCTGCGGTGCTTTGCCACCGACAGAAATAACTGAATCTGAAAAATGCTGATATTGGCTGCTGCATGGTTTGTCATATCTTTTAAATCATTCTGAAAAAAATCTGGTGTATACACGGATACATTTTCCAGTAGTATAAAGGAATTTGTTTGAAATGTCAAATACAGAATTCAAAATTCACGAGAATTCACAGGATTTACACAATTCAGAAATTCGCGAGATTTTTTTGCATAAAACTTTGTAAAAAAGAGAAAAATATGTGAATAATGAGTCAATATTTACAGCTGTACGGCATTTTGGCAAATGGTTCGCAGAAAAATGAAATATCTGTCTAGCAGAGTTGGTATAGTTGTAAATAACAGGGAAGACATGAAACGAAAAGTCAGTGTTTACAGGCATCGGAGGGATGGAAGATATGGACAGGGCAAAAACGAAAAATGGGATATTGAGCGCCGAGGCCCGCACGGATCTGGCTCTGGAGGCGGGGGAGCGCTTACAGAATGACAACGCCGTGCCGGAGGGGCTGCGGGTGGAGAAGCTTCAATGCGGGGACGGGACCGCGGAGATCACCAGGGTTCATGTGGAGAGTAAAGAGGCGGCCCGGCGCATGAAAAAGCCGATTGGTACTTATATCACCATCGAGGCGCCGACTCTCGCCGGAGGGGACGAGGGATACCATGGAAAAATCAGC
The DNA here is from genome assembly GCA_021203305.1 of Lachnospiraceae bacterium. GTDB lineage: Bacteria > Bacillota > Clostridia > Lachnospirales > Lachnospiraceae > RGIG6307. The sequence goes on along the minus strand of JAJQBK010000056.1, from coordinate 51,343 downwards.
AGCCTGTTGAGCCGTCAGATCCGGGAGCTTCTGCCGGAAGGGGAGCAGAGGGAGCTTCTGGTGGTGGGGCTGGGCAACCGGGCGGTGACGGCGGACGCCCTGGGTCCCAAAACCATTGACCATCTGGCTGTCAACAGGCATATTCTGCCCTTTTACAGGGAAGAAACCAGAAGGGAAACCTTTACGGTGCTCAGCGCCATTGAGCCGGGCGTGATGGCGAAAACGGGAATCGAGACGGCACAGGTGGTGCAGAGCATTGCCCGGTCCTTAAAGCCGGACGCGGTGCTGGTGCTGGATTCTCTGGCGGCCAGAAGCGTTCACAGGCTTTATACCACTATTCAGATCAGTAATACAGGGATTGCGCCGGGAAGCGGTGTGGGCAATCACAGAAACGCCATCGACCGCGAGACGCTGGGGGTGCCGGTGATTGCCGTGGGCATTCCCGTGGTGGTGGACGCGGCCACGATTGTCAGAGACGCTTTGGGCGACAGCCGTCGACAGTCCGGGGAGCGGACTAAAAGAGACGCGGACGTTTATCTGGAGGAGCTTCAGAATATGTATGTGACGACCAAGGAAATCGATGAAATGACGGAGAGGCTCAGCTTTACCCTGTCGGAGGCGGTCAACGCGCTGACGAGGCGGGAATAGAAGCATTTTTCCGGACATACAATGTTATGATACAGGGGAGCTTTTTTGCGAAGCAATCCAAAGTATTTATATGATACGAAAAGAAAAATCACAGGATTGTATGGAGGTAGGGATGCAGCGCAGATACAGAAGGGCTGGGAAAAGAAGGGTTGTGCTGTCAAAGAACATCCGTGTTCTGTCTGCGGCGGCCATTCTGACGCTTGGGATTCTGTCCGTGATTCCGCAGGGGTATCTGTATGGAATGTTGGCAAAGGGAATCGGCGCCAGAGAGCCGGATATTGTGGACTATGCGGTACATATCAATACACCGAAATTAAGTCTGGCGGAAAGGCTGATTTTTCCCCGGCTTTTTTGCTATGCGCGGCAGATTCAGCTTTCAGGTGGCGGCGGGACGCTGGCGGTTTCCGGAACTGCCGTGCTGACGACAGACGGGGAGGAAGCTTCCGGGGACACCGCATCACAGTCAGACGGTGTGACCGCTTCCGGGGATGCCGCGTCACAGGTGGATGGCGAAGATACCTCCGGGAATGCCGCGTCACAGTCAGATGGTGAGACAATTTCCGGGAGCACTGCCCTGCAAACGACCGCCGGGGCGGAAACAGAGAGCGACGATACAGTTACTGAGAGTAACGGGGAAACAGAAACGGACGGTTCCGAAAATGGAGGCTCCCTGCGGTTTTTGGTGGACACACAGGCTCAGGCGGGGCTTTTGCAGGAAAATGTTTACGACAATGGGACGCAGGACGATGATTCGCGGACAGATACGGATCAGACGGCCGATAATCAGACAAACGGTCAGACGGCCTCCAGGCTGACTGTGTTTGATGAGATCACGGGGCAAAGCCAGGCTAACAGCTTTTCTCCGGTGCAGCAGAAATATTATAATTTATCGGATTTCGACAGCTTTGAGGCGCTGATTGAGGAATTTTATGTGGTGGACGCGTCCACACAGCCCACTGCTTCTTTGATTAATTTAACGAGCCTGACCTCCTATGACTGCACCATCAGCAAGGAGGATGCGGCGCCGCAGATTCTGATTTATCACAGCCATTCTCAGGAAACCTACGCGGATTCCGATGAGAATGATCCGTCTACAACCATTGTGGGTGTGGGGGAACGGCTGGCGGAGCTTTTAGAGGAGTACGGATACTCTGTGCTGCACCATGAGGGAACCTATGATGTGCCCAGCCGTGACGACGCCTACAGCAACGCGCTGCCGGCCATAGAGGCGCTTCTTGAGGAATATCCCAGCATTGAGGTGGTCATTGATCTGCACCGGGACGCGGTAGCGGAGGGCACGAAGCTGGTGTATACATACGAGGGGAAGGATTACGCCAGGTTTATGTTTTTTAACGGGATCAGCCGGACCGCCTACGGCCCCATCGAGTATCTGTTCAATGAAAATCTGGAGGCAAATCTGGCTTTTTCCTTTCAGGCGCAGGTGGTGACGGAGAGCTACTTTCCGGGGATTACCAGAGGAATCTATCTGAAGGCCTGGCGCTACAATATGCACCTGATGCCCAAATATATGCTGATTGAGCTGGGCGCCCAGACCAACACCGTGGAGGAGGCCATGAACACCTGCGAGGTGCTGGCCTTTGTGCTGGACCAGGTGTTGAGCGGCGGAGAGTAGGGCAATAATGGGAGGCTTTAAACGGCGTTGAGCAGAGAAATGCGCCGGAGAAATGGGTGCAGTGTGGTGATGGACGGAAAGTTACTCAGTGGACATGGACGGGAAAATATGTTAGAATACGCGAAAAGAGCGAAGCGGACAAAGAGAGCGGAGAGGAGCGGCCTTTGTCCTGAGATTGAATAAAAGAGAACACCGGAGAGAAATTATGCCACATACGGATCAGAGTAAAATCAGAAATTTTTGTATCATCGCCCATATTGACCACGGTAAGTCTACCCTGGCGGACCGGATTATCGAGATGACCGGCCTTCTGACCCAGCGGGAGATGCAGGCCCAGGTGCTGGACAATATGGACCTGGAGCGGGAGCGGGGCATCACCATCAAGGCCCAGGCGGTGCGCACCATCTATAAGGCGAAGGACGGGGAGGAATATATTTTCAATCTGATAGATACCCCCGGCCATGTGGATTTCAATTACGAGGTCAGCCGTTCCCTGGCCGCCTGCGACGGCACTATTCTGGTAGTGGACGCGGCCCAGGGCATTGAGGCCCAGACGCTGGCCAATGTGTATCTGGCGCTGGATCACGACCTGGAGGTTTTTCCAGTGATCAATAAGATCGATCTGCCCAGCGCCGAGCCGGAGCGGGTGAAGGCGGAGATTGAGGATGTGATCGGCATTGAGGCCATGGACGCTCCCCTGATCAGCGCCAAGAACGGCGTCAATATTGAAGAGGTGCTGGAGCAGGTGGTGGCGAAGGTGCCCTCTCCCAAAGGGGACGCGGACGCGCCTTTAAAGGCGCTGATTTTTGATTCTGTCTACGACTCCTACAGGGGCGTGATTATTTTTGTCCGTCTGATGGATGGCTGTGTGCGCAAGGGAACCAGAATCCGCATGATGGCCACCGGGGCGGTGGACGAGGTGGTGGAGGTAGGGTATTTTGGGGCCGGCCGCCTTATTCCCTGTGAGGAGCTGTCCACGGGCATGGTGGGTTATATCACCGCTTCCATCAAGAACGTGCGGGATACCGCTGTGGGCGATACGGTCACGGAGGACGACAGGCCCTGCGCGGAGCCTCTGGCGGGATATAAAAAGGTGCAGTCCATGGTGTACTGCGGTATGTATCCGGCGGACGGGGCGAAGTACCCGGATCTGAGGGACGCGCTGGAAAAGCTGCAGTTGAACGACGCCAGCTTAAATTATGAGCCGGAGACCTCCATCGCCCTGGGCTTTGGCTTCCGCTGCGGCTTTCTGGGGCTGCTTCATCTGGAAATTATTCAGGAGAGACTGGAGAGGGAATACAATCTGGATCTGGTGACCACCGCTCCCGGCGTTGTTTACCGGGTTTACAAAACGGACGGCACGATGATAGAGCTGACCAATCCCTCCAATCTGCCCGATCCGTCTCAGATCGAGCATATGGAGGAACCCATTGTCAGCGCTCAGATCATGGTCACCACCGAATTTATCGGCCCCATCATGCAGCTCTGCCAGGAGCGCAGGGGACGTTATATCGGCACGGAGTATATGGAGACCACCCGGGTGCTGTTAAAATACGAGCTGCCTCTGAATGAGATTATTTATGACTTTTTTGACGCCTTAAAGAGCCGTTCCAGAGGATACGCCAGCTTTGATTATGAAATCAAGGGATACGAGGCCGCTTCTTTGGTGAAGCTGGACATTCTGGTGAACCGGGAGGAGGTGGACGCCCTCTCCTTCATCGTCCACGCGGACAGCGCCTACGAGCGGGGCCGCAAAATGTGTGAGAAATTAAAGGACGAGATTCCCAGACACCTGTTTGAGATTCCCATTCAGGCGGCCGTGGGTGGCAAGATCATCGCCAGAGAGACTGTGAAGGCCATGCGCAAGGACGTGCTGGCCAAGTGCTATGGCGGCGATATTTCCAGAAAGAAAAAGCTTCTGGAGAAGCAGAAGGAGGGCAAGAAGCGGATGCGCCAGATCGGCAATGTGGAGATTCCGCAGAAGGCCTTCATGAGCGTGCTGAAGCTGGATGAATAGGGGATAACAAAAGCGTCAGGAGCATGGAGATTTCTGCAATGCCGGAATCATGAAAGAAAAGAAGAAGTACCCTGCTGGAGGATGAGTTTCAGTTTATGGACAATATTTTGGATCACTTGTATGTGTGAAATAAAGGAGCAGATTTTGAATCAGGATTTGAGCCTGTACGTCCACATTCCTTTTTGTGTAAAAAAATGCTTATACTGTGATTTTCTGTCCGCTCCCGCGCCGGAAGAGGTACAGGAAAGGTATCTGGCAAAGCTGTGCGAGGAGGTCAGAAGAAAAGCGCCGCGGTTTCAGGAATACCGGGTGCGGACCGTTTTTTTCGGCGGGGGAACGCCGACGGCGGTAAAGCCGGAGAGCCTCTGCCGGGTTCTGGGAACGATCCGTGAGGTTTTTTCGGTGGATTCCGATGCGGAGATTTCACTGGAGTGCAATCCGGGCACCGCTTCCCAGGAGGCGCTGAGAGAGTATCGCCGGGCCGGTTTTAACCGGATTTCCATTGGCCTGCAGTCCGCGGACGAGGAACTGCTGAAAGCACTGGGACGTATTCATACGTATGAGCAGTTTTTACAGACATACGGATGGGCCAGGGAGGCCGGCTTTGAGAATATCAATGTGGACCTGATGAGTGCCCTTCCCGGGCAGACTCCTGAGCAATATGAGGATACGCTGTATCGGGTGCTGGCCTTAAAGCCTGAGCACATCTCCGCGTACAGCCTGATTGTGGAGGAGGGGACTCCCTTTGCTTCAATGGAGCTGGATTTACCCACGGAGGAGGTGGACCGGCTGATGTATCAGCGGACGGAGGAAATCTTAAAGGGGTTCGGCTATGAGAGGTATGAGATTTCCAACTATGCGCTGCCCGGAAGGGAGTGCCGCCACAATCTGGTCTACTGGCAGAGGGGCGCTTACCTGGGGCTTGGGCTGGGGGCCGCGTCCTTTTATGATCATATCCGATATAAAAATATATCTGATTTAAGCGTATATTTGGGAGAAAGCAGACCAGAAAAAGAAAGCGGGGGAACCGGGAGAGTTGTAATTCGGGACATCAAAGGACAAAAGGATGAGAGCGTGGAAGGCTGCAGTACAAAGGCCGCAGGTGGCGGAAAAGAAGGCGGGGATCACGGAAAACAGGACTGCAAAAGAGAAGGAAAATTTGAAGAGCAGGGCGAAGGAAGCAGGAGTTCCGAAAAAGAAGGAAAATATGATGGCCAAAGGAAAGAAAGCACCGATGAGAGGAAGGAAGAGTACGAAGAAAAATATGAGGAAAAGGAAGCCCTCACCCCGGGAGAGGAAATGGAGGAATTTTTTTTCCTTGGCCTGCGCCTTATGCGTGGTGTGTCACAGAGTGCTTTTCACGCTCAGTTTGGCGAGGATAAACTCCGACAATTTGAGGGAGCGATAGAATCAAGCGTCGCGGACGGCTTGATGGAGCGGACGGCGGACGGCGATGGGCTGCGGCTGACCAGGCGAGGTATTGACTTAAGCAATACGGTGTTTGTGAGATTTCTGGAGTAGCCAGGATTAGGAATCGTCACAAAATAATATGCCCATCCTGTACTGGTCAATACGCGAATCGCAGTCTCTGAAAGTCTTGCTGTAGCCCGGATCTGTAGCGGGGCTTTCAGGGGCGGAACGCTATTATTATTTAGAAGAAAAGAAAAGCCGATGGGTCTGCTGAAATGGAGGCAGCTATGGGAGACAGAAGAAAAAAGAAAACATCAAAAAAGCGCGGCAGAAATCTCATGATGGTTGTCATGGCGGCGCTTTTTTGTGTTTTATGTGTGGTTCTTCTGGCGGTGAAATGGACGTCAGAGGAAGGAATGTCCACGGCGGTTACTCCCGTGGAAATAGAGGATCAGGGCTCTTCCGGGGAGAGCGCGGAGAGAAACTCGGAAACAGAATCGGCCGGAGGAGAAACAGCGGGCAGTTCTGAAGGGGAAGGGACTGAAATGTCAGTGCAGAGCGCTTCCGGGGAGGAGACGGAAACCAGAGAAGAAACCATTTCCGGGGAGGAAGCAGAATCCGGGAAAGAAACCGCATCGGGGGAAGAGACAGAATCCGGTGAAGGAACCGCCTCAGGAGAGGAAGCTTTGCAGACCGCTGACGCCTCGGAGGAGGAACCGGAGGGAACGGACGAGAAAACCGCGGAGGAGCTTGCCAGGGAGATTTTAGCCTCCATGACGCTGAGTGAACAGGTATACCAGCTGTTTATCGTAAGGCCGGAGCAGCTGACAGGCGTCAGTGTGGCGACTCAGGCCTCCGAGGTAACAGGACGGGCCCTTGAGGACTATCCCGTGGGCGGAATCGTTTATTTCGCGGCCAATATTCTGACCCGGGAGCAGTGCAGCACCATGATCGCCAACAGCCAGTCCTACTCCAAAATCGGGCTTTTTATCGCTGTGGACGAGGAGGGCGGAACGGTGGCCAGGGTGGGCAATAACAGTGCCATGGGCACCACCTCCTTTCCCAATATGAAGACCATCGGCAACACCGGGGATACAGATAACGCCTATCACGTGGGCTATACCATCGGTTCGGAATTAAAGGAGCTGGGCTTCAACCTGGATTTCGCCCCCGTGGCGGATGTGGATTCCAACCCGGACAATCCGGTAATCGGGGACCGGTCCTTCAGTTCGGACGCGGCTGTGGCCTCGGAAATGGTGTCGGCGGCGGTGCGGGGCTTTCATGACGGGGGCATTTTGTGTACCCTGAAGCATTTTCCGGGGCATGGAGATACGGCTACGGACAGCCATGAGGGCTATACAGAGCTGAATAAGACTCTGGAGGAGCTGGAGGAGGTGGAATTTGTGCCCTTTGAGGGAGGCATCAGCGCCGGGGCGGATTTTGTCATGGTGGGGCATATCTCGGTGCCTCAGGTGACGGGTGATGATTTACCGGCCACCCTTTCCGCGGCCATGATCGGCATTCTCAGAAATGATCTGGGCTTTGACGGCCTGATCATCACGGATTCCATGCAGATGGAGGCGATCACCGACCGGTATACCTCCGCGGAGGCCGCGGTGATGGCCATTCAGGCGGGGGTGGATATGATTCTCATGCCGGAGAATCTGCAGGAGGCCGCCCAGGGAGTGATCGAGGCTGTGGAGAGCGGGGAGATTACCCGGGAGCGGATTGAGGAGAGTGTGCTGAGGATTCTGGAGACGAAGATCCGGGCCGGGATTATTTAGTACGTCCCTGACTTTTGTGTGATTAAATAGTAACTGATGAAATAAGTGCTGCAATGAAAATCAAAGATAAGGTTGAGAAAAACAGAATTTGAGAATATAATAAGCATGGACTTCAGAAAGAACAGGGGGCTGCACGAATGTTATCTATCTATTACGGTGATATGCCGGAGGCAATTTACAACCCGGCCATATATTTCAAAAACACATACACAGATGATTGGATTACGGATGAACTATCCAAAGCTATGATTCAGGATGTAGACAAGTCCGTTGTTCTTGGGCCAAGAGTCATTGACTCCCCGGTTCTTGGAGGCATCAGCCCCAGAGAATTATCCGGCGGAGTAAAAACCCTGATTGCCATTTATAAGGTCCCGGACAGAATTTTCAATGCTTCAGCCTGTGGAGATAACTGTGCCAAATGGATTATAAAAATCGGGGCACTGCAGGATATCACTATCAATCTTAGGCATCTGATGGATTTCGGAGAGGGAGAGTTTACTGCAAGGATTTTGAACACAGATCAGATTGTGCATACGATGGGTGAGCTCGTACCGATTGCGGGGATGATTGTACGTTGATTCATCAGAAAGAGTGACAGTCTGACAGGAGGAAAGCTGCCATGAAAGGGAGCTACAGGGTGATCGTATCTAATTCAAATGTAAGATACGATTTTGTAATAAGAAGAAATATTACCATCATCAGGGGGGACAGTGCCACAGGAAAAACTACCCTGATTGAAATGATAGGGGAATTTTATGAAACAGGTGCAGACAGCGGCATAAACTTAAGGTGTGACAGGCCGTGCCGGACACTTGGAGGAAAAGACTGGAAACCGCTTCTTTCCCTGCTGCATGAAACGATTATATTTATTGATGAGGGAAACGCATTTCTTCACAGTACAGAATTTGCGGAAGCGGTGCGTGATTCGGATAATTACTACGTTTTGGTAACAAGGGAGGGTTTGCCAAATCTCCCGTATAGCGTCGAGGAAATCTATGGCATCCGTTATTCGGGAAAATATGCCGGATTAAAGCAGGTTTTCAATGAATTTTATCATATTTATGGCCGGTTTGACGACCGGGGGTCTGTTCATCTGGCGCGAATCCTGGTAGAAGATTCCAATTCAGGCTTTGAGTTTTTTGAAGGGTTATCTGCCGGTAAAGATTATAATGTGGTCAGTGCCGGAGGAAAATCCAACATTTTTGCCAGAGCCTGGCAATATGCCGATTCCGGCGTTCTGATAATAGCGGACGGCGCCGCTTTTGGATCAGAAATGGATCGGATCACGAAACTGCTTCAGCAAAAACCCAATATTATTTTGTATTTGCCAGAATCCTTCGAGTGGCTGATTTTAAAATCCGGTGTTGTAAAGGCGGAGGGGTTAAATGATATATTGGATGCTCCGGAAAATTATATTGAAAGCAGCCGGTATTTCAGCTGGGAGCGGTTTTTTACAGCCTTTCTTGTCGAAGCAACACTTGGAAGCCACTTAAAGTATTCAAAGAAAAGACTTAACCCTGTATATTTACATGAGAATACTGCATCAAAAATAGTGGCTGTGATGGATGGACTGATGGATTTTATGCAGTGAGAGTACCGTTTGACAGATCATTGTAATATTCTGGATTATCTGGCCGGTGGCCGCCGTGGAGAAGCCACTGAAGCAGATGTGACAAAACGCAGGAGATAGTGATAATGGGATTGTACTATAGTCCGGGAAATGAAGCTTTCAGACAAATCCGGAAAGCCGAGTATGTAGATAAGTCAGGCATGATTTCTTTTGTAAACAGCCGGATCAATGTCCCCAAAAAGTTTATATGTTTCAGCCGTGCGAGAAGATTCGGAAAATCCTACGCGGTGAAGATGCTTTGCGCATATTATGATTTCAGTTGTGAATCCGGAGAATTGTTTCGGGATCTGGTTATTGCGGGTGATGATTCCTATAAACACCATCTCAATCAGTACCATGTCATCTATATGGATATTACATGGTTCATATCGCAGCTTCTTAGCCAGGGTAAAAACGTAGACCAGATTGTACTGTTGATGCAGAGCCAGGTGATAGAAGAACTTGCGGTTGATTATCCTCTGGTAAAGGGCGGGACAGATCTCCCGACCGCACTGTTTCAGATCGCGGAGTCTACAGGAAGGCAGTTCGTTTTTCTGATTGACGAGTGGGATGCGATTTTTCGTGAAGCAGCCGATAACGGCCTTGTAAAAGAGCAATATCTGAATCTGCTTCGGGGGTTATTTAAAAGTCCCGTGACCAGCAGGGCGATTGCGGTCGCGTATATGACTGGTATTCTTCCGATCAAAAAGTATGGAAAACAGTCGGCCCTGACCGATGTCCTGGAGCTTACCATGGTCAATCCCGGAAATCTGGCCCAATATGTAGGATTTACGGAAGAGGAAGTAAGGACTCTTTGCAGGAAGCATGGACTGAACTATGAAGATATGAAGCGCTGGTATGATGGCTATTCTTTTGATGAAAGCGGGTCTGTCTATAACCCGAATTCTGTCATGGAGGCTATCGCCATGCGGGATTATGACACATACTGGGCGAATACGGAAACGTATGAGTCCCTGAAATCTTATATAGAGGAAGATTTTGACGGAATCCAGAGTGCCCTGAGGAGTATGATGAGCGGTCAGGATGTTTCTGTCAATATACGGAAATTTCAAAATGATATGAGCATTCTGAAAAGCAGAGACGATGTATTTACTCTGCTGATTCACCTGGGATATCTTGCTTATGACAGGAATACAAAGACGGTACGTATTCCAAATGAAGAAATCAGGCTGGAGTTTATTACCGCTGTAGAGGACAGTGAGAAACATGTGGAACTTGCCAGACTGATTTTGCGTTCAAGACAGCTTTTAAAGGATACACTGGCGATGCGCGAGGATGCTGTGGCAGAAGCGATAGAGTCGATACATCAGTCCTCGGCGGCACCGCTGTTTTACAATAATGAACAGGCGCTTCGAAGTGTAGTTCGTACGGCATATATGGTTTGCATGGATGAATATGCAGAAATTCAGGAGCTTCCGACCGGTCATGGATACGCAGATCTGGTTTATCTGCCTCGGGCGGGTTCGTCATTGCCAGTGCTTTTGATCGAATTGAAATGGAATGAATCTGATGATGGTGCGATTGCGCAGATCAAAGACCGTAAATACCCGAAGCAGTTGGAAAATCTGCAGAGAGATATTCTGTTGGTTGGCATCAATTACTCAGAGAAGGATCAGAATAAAAAACATACCTGTAAGATCGAAAGGCTTACAATTCATAACAGGTAGAAACGGCCGGAAAGGGGAATCTGATATATACTGGTTATGTATTATATGGGCAGCTCCTTGCGTGTGGTGCTTTTGAAACACGAGAAGCGGGGCGCCTTTCCATGCAAAGCGCCCCTGTATATAATGGAAGGTTATAAACCAGTGAAATGATAAATGACTACCTGAATCTGTGCGGCATGATCTCTCTTACGTTATTTCTGCAGGGCCGTGATCTTCTCCGCCGTCTCCACCTCGCCGGTCTTTGTCAGCTCCACGGCCTGATAATCGTCCGTGTTGGTGATGAGCACTGCCGTCACATCGGGGAAACCCGCCTCCGCTATCGCCTTCCTGTCAAAGGCCAGCAGCTTCTGTCCGCATTTCACGGAATCGCCCTCTTTTACATAAACGGTAAAGCCCTTGCCGTTCATGGACACGGTATCCAGACCCACATGAACCAGCACTTCCACCCCATCCTTACTGGTGACGCCCACCGCGTGCTTTGTCTCCGCCACCTGGCTGATGGTGCCGTCCACCGGCGAGGTTACTACAGAGCAATCCGGGCGGATACCGCAGCCTTGTCCCAGAATTCCTTCTGAAAATATGCCGTCACCAATCTCTTTTAAGGGGATGACCGTACCCTTCAGGGGGGAATAAACTGTATTTTCTTCGGTGACAATTGTGGGGGCCTCTTCCTTCGCCCCTCCGAATAAGTTTTTGAATAAGCCCATATCTCTGACATTCCTTTCCGGATTTCTAAATGTCCCTATAGGTAATCAATTCCACGCCCCGCTCCTTCAGCCACTCTCTCACCGCAGGATCACAGAGCATCTCCACTTCCTTCGTGCGATTGACAGTCAGGCTGGAGGACTTTAACAGAAACGCGTCCAGATATCCCGGATGGCATACAAAAATATTGGGCATGTCCGGACTGGCGTTCGCCACCGCATCCTTCAGGCATTGCACAGGATCATAATCCGGGCTCATGCTGCCCATGGCGCAGGACGCGATTTCCCTGCCCTTAAAGGTTCCCACAGTATCAATGGGTGTCATGTCACAGTAGGGAAGCTGATATTTCCCGGCTACAATTTCCAGCGCCCTGGAAAGGTTGCGGCTCATCACCGCGTGAGCCTCGAAATACTCCGGGTCATGACCCACCAGCTCTACAAAGTGGTGATACTGCGCCTCAATCTCAATCACCAGCTCCTCCAGCTCCACAATCTCACGATTTTCTTTAAACGCGGCGCGGTAAGCCCGGCTGGATTTCAGATTCCCGTTTTCATCCAGAAGACTGGGAATCAGCTTCGGATCGGCGCAGGGCTTTCCAAGACACACGTTGGTGTGCTGCCCCAGGCAGACGCCGGTTCCCTCCAGTAACTTCAATCCATGTGCCGCCGCTGGCATATTGGGCATAACGCCTACCGAACGGATCAGGCCTTCCTTCACCGATTTCTCAATGCCGTAATTTACCGCCTCAGAGTAACCAAGATCATCCGCCCGAATCAACAAAGCAATCATGATAACCTCCTTGAAAAGGGTGGCCGGCTATCCCGCCACCCTTTTATCATATTTATCACTTAAATTATGATTTTACAAGCTTTATTTGCCTTTCGCCTCAGACGCCTCCGTAGCTGAAGACTTTTCTCTGCAAAGCAAAAACGTGGCAACCGCCGCGACAACAATGGAAATAGCCCCGGCAATAATACCGTTTACAATATTTGCCGTATTCCCACCGATAAAGCCAGTCAGACACAGGAAGCTCGCCACTGCAACCATATTGTAGGCCTTCACTCCCATAATTCCGGCATACAAACCGCCTGCGAAGCCTCCAATGGCCATACCTGCAAAAGCCTTTCCAAAACGGCTGCCAATTCCATACAGTCCCGGTTCGGTCACGCCTCCCAAAAAGGCAGCGATTGTGCAACTGAGGCTGGTGCTTTTCACCTCTTTATTGCGAGTGGCAAAAAACATTCCCAGGCACATGCCTGTGACAGAGAGGCTTGCACATATTGCACCGGGGCAAACAACCGGATCATACCCATTCTCAGCGAACAAAACAACCATTTGTGAAATCATGACAGCGTGCATACCGGTCATAACAAGAAATTCCCATGCGGCTCCAATGATAGCAACACCAAGAAAACCAAAGGTAAAAAATTAACATCACAGTTTCAATTAATGAATGCGAAAGCACAGGAGTTTATGGATGCCGGAGAGCCCCCTGACCCTTCAGCTGCCCCGGGCTTATGCCGAAACAGTCCTTAAAGGCGCGGTGAAAGCTGGAATAGTCCGAAAAACCGCTTCCGGAAGCGGCTTCCGCGGCGGACATGCCCTCGCGGATCAGCCGGGAGGCGTATAAAAGGCGCTTCTGCCGGATATAGGCGTGAACCGTGACGCCGGTCTGCGCCTTAAAAAGCCGCATGAAATGATAGCGGCTTAAGAAAACCTGTTCCGCAATCTCATCCACGTTCAGCTGGCGGGTGAGATTTTCATTGATATAGGATAGAGCCGCGGCAATCCGTTTGTCGGTCTGTGTCTCGCCGTGCTGTGCTTTGGCCGCTCCCTGTACGCTGATGCGGCTGATTTGAACCAAAAGCTGAATCATCAAAGCGTCCCGCAGAGCCTGGGCGCCGATTTCTTCTTCCGCTGCCGCCTGTTCGCAGGCATTCAGCGTTTCTTTCAGTATTTTTCGCTGTCCTGTATCCGGCGTAAACAGATACTGCCGTTCCTGATCCGCTGTCTCAAAGCACTGAAACAGCTCCGCCTGGGGCATGAGCCTGTCAAAATAATTTCTGTCCAGATAAAGGATCACTCTTTCGTAGGGCTCGGTCTGGTCGATCAGGGCCTTATGTATGGTGTGATGCTTCACCAGCAGCACATCCCAAGGCTTTAATGTGTAAGTCACATCCTCCACAGAATAGTCTACCCTGCCGGACAGCAGGATGACCACCTTGTCGAACTCATGAAAATGGAAATCCCGTTCCTGTCCCGCGGTGTCCCGCAAATGAAAATAGCGGTAATTCTCCCGCAGATAGCCCTCGCGGTTAAAAAGCTCTGTTTTGCGCATGTCATATCTCTTTTTCGTTTAAAAAATATTTGCCAGCGGGTGATACTCCGAATTCCCTCGCAGAGTGCCCTGTGGGTGTTCATACTTTGACCTGGTATCATCATTATATGGCACTTTTTGCAATGTTTCAAGCATTACATGCAATTTACATTGCAATTTCAGGTGAATATAATGACATCATGCAATGTTACTGTTCACAGCCAATCACCCAAAAAGGAGAACGCTCATGTCTGTCAGAAAAATTTTAAAAAATTACTGGTTTATCATTTCCATGCTCATCGGCATCGTGGCCGGCTGTATTGTCGGCACGGTGTGGCCGGGAGCCACTGCTCTGGAACCGCTGGGTACCATTTTCATCAATCTGATGTTCTGTGTGGTGGTGCCCATGGTGTTCTGCTCCATCGCCTCAGCCATCGCCAACATGACCGGCGTGGGCCGGGCGGGAAAGGTGCTGGGCACCACGGTGGTTACGTTTCTCATCACCGCGGCCATCGCCTCCCTGCTGATGTATGTGGTCGTCCGTATCTTTCCACTGACCACTGGGACCTATGAGATCGTGGAAGGCGAGGTGGAGGAAGGGCTGAGCGTCGCGGAGATGATCGTCAACTTCCTGACCAAGCCGGATTTCGCGGAGCTGTGGAGCCGCAAGGCGATCCTGCCCCTGATTGTGGCCGCGATTTTATTTGGCTTTGGGATTCAGATGGCCGGGGGACCTGAGACAATGACGGCAAAGCTTCTGGCGGATCTGTCCAAATGCATTATGAAGGTGGTAAAGATTATCACTTATTACGCGCCCATCGGCTTTTTTGGCTTTTTCGCCTGCTTGGTGGCCACCTATGGCCCGGAGCTGATCGGCGACTATGGACGCACGCTGATCATTTATTATGTGGTATGCTTCGCCTACATGCTGATTTCCTCCCCGATTTATGCCCGGTTTGGAGGAGGAAAAGGGGCGGCGAAGGTGATGTTTGGTCATCTGTTTGCCCCCGCGGCAGTGTCCTTCGGCACCTGCTCCTCCGTCGCCACCATTCCCACCAACATGGAGGCCGCCGAAAATACCGGCATCTCCAAAGACGTCTCTGAGATTGTCCTTCCTCTGGGCGCTACCATGCACATGGACGGCTCGGCCATGGGCGCTATTGTGAAGGTGGCTTTCCTGTTCGGCATTTTTGGTATGGATTTCGGAACCGGCAGAGCGATTATGGCCATTGTGGTGGCGGTGTTTTCCTCCGTGGCCATGTCCGGCATTCCGGGCGGCGGCGGAACCGGCGACCTGGTCCTGTGCACCATCTTCTTCCCGGAGCAGCTGGCGATAGCCTATCCGATTTCCATCGCCCTGGCCAACCTGATTGATCCGCCCGCCACCATGGTCAACGCGTCGGGAGATTACGTGGCTTCCTTTATTGTATCCCGTTTTGTGGACGGGAAGGACTGGCTGCAGAAAAAGCTGAAATAGCGGAGTCCACGCAATAAGAAAGTATCATTTACGCAAAAAAAGGTATGGTTCGCGCGAAATGTTACAACAAATTTACAAAATTGTGCTACAATAATACCAATATCAATCGGAGGGGGGACTGGTAAATGATTACGAACAGGAAAAAAAGAATTTCCGCGCTGTGCGTCACTTTATTGACCCTGCTGTGTCTGGCAGGCTGCGGACAGCCTGAGACAGAGGAAGAAAGCGGCATCATGAGTGAGGAGCAGATCAGCACCATGGAAGCGCTGTACGGACAGGATCAGGCCGCTGTGCTGGAGGGACTGGGGCTTAAGGACAGCGATGTCTCAGAGGGAGATAACGCAGGATGCTGGGATCTGCAGGAGACAGCCGCGCTTTTCGGAGCGGAGTTCAAACAGATGATTCTTTATGACGTATCCACAGAGACCATGTATGGAATGTGGTACGCGTACAATTCCGATGAGGAAACGGCGCCTTTGGAGCTTGCGGAAAACCTTCTGGAGGAATGTAGCAGCTTATACGGAGAGCCCTCCACCTATCCGGGCAGCCTCAATCAGCTGACCAATGAGGATTTTGCTGAGGACTTCTCAAAGACCTGGTCCGATGGCCTTTCGGACAGCTGGTCGGAGACCTGGTCTGTGGGGGAAAATACAACATGCACTCTGAACGTCAGCGTTTTGCCTGACGCGTCCGGCAGCATGAATGCTTACTTTAATTTACAGTACACAATAAAAGCTGCGCGCTGAATGTCAGGATTAAAAAAACGTCTCCAGGCCCGGAACATCACTGTGCCGGAAAATTCATTCAAATGTCACGGAAGCGCGTTTGGTGTGGCGTTCCCTTCGCATCCTGATGAAACAGATCTTGCCGATGCCCGGGAATTTGCACGTTCCGCGGCAGAAAGCATCTGAGGAGGCTTCCAGATGGAAAAACTCCAGTCAGGCGCGCTTCATAGCCTGACTGGAGCCTTTTTGCGCGCAAAAAAGAAGTTATTGCTGCTGTATCCGAAAGCGGTACTTCCCTTTTCCGTGGCCATATACCGGTTCGATGATGCCCTGCTTTGCCATTTCGCTAATCAGGGCGGAGCTTCTTGTTGGCTTTAAATCAAGAACTGTCTGAACATCAGATCTGCCAAAGACAGTCTGTGAGCCAAATGCCGTGAACAGTTTCTGAATATGGGCTGCTGTCTTGGGGGTAAACATACCTTCAAAATTCGGTTTATGGGGTGGAATGTTCACTTTTATGGGGTCAATGTTCACTTTCTCTGGTTTAATATTCACTCTTTCTGGCTCAATGTTCGCTTTATCTGGCTTGTTATTTACTTCTTCCGGCTCAATGTTCGCTTTTAGCGCCTCAGCGTTCCCTCTTTCCGGTGTGTCAAATGTCCTGCTGATGTGCAATGTCCGGTTTAAGAGCGGATGATTTTCATTCAGCAGAAGATTGCGCAGGAACAGTTCAAGGTATTCTGTTGTCTCGTGAATACCATTTTTCAGATCATTGTAATTTGCCCGGACCAGGGCATTGCGAAAATACCATGCATTTTCAGCAAAAATGTCATTGTCTGCGTTAAACCCGAGGCTGCGGAGATATTGAATGAAGAATACCGCTGTCGTTCTGGTATTGCCTTCTGCAAATATGTGTATCTGCCACAATCTGGAGACAAACACCGCGAGATGATGGATGATTTCAGGCATGGCAAGGCCTCGATAGGAAAATCTCTTTTCCTCAGAGAAGTCATAGTCCAGAGTCGCCCTCAGTTCTGTGGCACTGCCGTAGAGCACAGTTGCTCCATCCAGAACCCATTCTTTTTTGGTGATGTTAAAGTCGCGGATACATCCTGCGTGAGGATAAATGCCGACAAACAGTTTCTTTCATATAATTTTTGAAAGGGTCATTGTTCACTTTGCATTACCTCGTTCCTGATCTGCCGACTTCATTATAAAGATCGGAATTAGAGAAGTCAAGGGAGGCTTCCGGAAGTAAAAAAATTCGAAAAGCTGTCTGTATGGGCAGCTATATGACGGAAATCAATTCAATGTTAAGAAAATCTTAAAAGATTTATGAGAGTGGTTGTATTATTATGAGAGCACCCGAAGGGCGTCCCGCAGAGAAAAAGACGTACGAAAACAATATCCACATTCCGGAGGTGTCTTGATGAACCGAAAATTATACTGAGCGAAACAATATCCAAAGAAAATGTCAATGAACCTGACTCTTTTCACGGTTCTTTTTTTGCTTTCGGTACTGACGCTGACAGGCTGTATGAACAGTTCATCGGGGAATGGTCAGGAAGCAGGTATTTCTGACGAAGAGGTTGAGGAAGCTGAGGATTATCAGATCACAGGAATCCTGACGGGCGCCTGTGAGGTCTGCAATTATTATTCCTCTTCTGTCGATTTGGAGAGCAAAGATCACATCAGAGACCTGTTATGGCTTGTACCCAGACGCTATGACAGCATCGATGGAGCGGATTATGTGGAAGTGATCGAAAAAATTGACAGTCTGAAAGAAAGCTGCGATGAGACTGACAGCTATGTTGTTTACACGGAAGATATTCCCGTATTTATCCGCTATTACATGGAAAGCTATGCAGCGCCTGACGGAGTGAACGCCATTGACCATAAGGATGTCATCCTCCTGCGGGAAGGGGATGACATGGCAGTCTGCATTCAGAGTCCGGACAAGGAAGATGAGTGGAACTTTTATTTAGTTTCAGATTACGGCGACTGGCTTTTAAAGGAAGTGGAGCTTCGCTATCGCATCAGCTTCCCGGAGCTGTTCTCCGAAACATCTGCTTCAGATCAGGAAGAAAACGAGGCAGTTGAAATAACAGCCCCGGAGAAGGCTGAGGTGATGGATATGGATATGCGCGACTCATCGAAAGAAATTTCTGATTCCTATCCGGCGGGAGAAGTGACGTATAGCACAGACCAGACAGAGGAAATGGGGAATAATCAGGAGGAGGCCGCTGCTCAGACATGGCAGAGCGCTTATCTGGAGATTCTATATCATTTACTGGACAATCTCGGCCCATACTATCTATTTGACGGCACGGATTTAAGAAGTGACGAGGACTCGTTGAATCAGCTGATTTACTTAGGCCTTCATGACTTTGAAAATGATGGAACCTTTGAGCTTATTGCCGGCGATACCATCAGCATGGCGGTATTTACATATAAAGACGGGCAGGCAGAAAAAATCGCGCACTTATATTATCCCGATATATTATGGTGTATTGACGGCGTTTATTTTAAAGATAACAGTATCAGCTTAAACTGTGACGGTTCTGACGGAAGCGACTTTGTCAATTTCGGATATCTGGATGGTGAATATCTGCTGGGCCTTTACAGCGAACCTCACGGGAACGGCAGAATAACAATTAACGATACCGAATGCACTTATGATGATGTAAACCGGATCTATACGCTGGATTGGGACGAACGGAGTGATGAAGAGCGGAAAGAACGGATAAGACTGGCGTATGAGAACGAACAGTGGATACTGAAATATCAGTCCGGCGAGGAGAGCGTACTGGACAGCAATTTTG
The DNA here is from genome assembly GCA_021203305.1 of Lachnospiraceae bacterium. Taxonomy (GTDB): domain Bacteria; phylum Bacillota; class Clostridia; order Lachnospirales; family Lachnospiraceae; genus RGIG6307. The sequence continues at coordinate 32,508 of JAJQBK010000056.1, read as the reverse complement.
ATTTCGATTCCATTTTATGGGAATGATAGGAGATCGGAAGATGAGCAGAGAGGAAATAAAATATCTGGTGGATAATCTGTTTCTGTACAATGGACAGGGACGCCAGATCCGGGAGTACCGTATGAGCTTGGGGTTGAAAAAGAAGCCCTTCGCCGATATGCTTCATGTGGATGTCAGCTCACTGCGGACGTGGGAGTCCGATCAGAAGAGAATGACGAAACAGACGTGGGAAAGGTGTTTTAAAGATCGGGTATGAAGCTGGCTGAATACTTAATCTTAAAAATCAGTTGCCCGGATAAAAAATGGGGAGTATAATGATGAAAACTGCAAGGGAGGTGTTTTTATGTTGGCAGTGAATGGCTATTACAACGGAAACAGTATTGTGCTGGATAAAGAAATTGAGATGAAAAAAGGGCAGCGGCTGATTGTGGTGCTGGAAACTTCAACTTCAGGGCGTGAACGCAGAAAGATAGATCTGAATCAATATGTAACCCCCACAGAAAGAGGAAAAAATGTAGAGGCATATATGGAGGAAATGCGGGGAAATGACAGAATTTAATAAGGTGTTTATTGACACAGCACCTCTGATATACTATCTTGAAGAACATCCGCTCTATCACAACATAGTAAAAAAATTTCTTGAGGAATGTCTTGAGCAGGATAAAATGATTGTTTCTTCCGCGATTACTGTGGAGGAATACTGTGTATTTCCTTACCGCATGGGAAATTATAGTTTAATTGAAATGTTCTATGACTTTTGCGAAGATGCCGGGATAGAAATCGTAGACATTGACAGGACGATAGCTCAAAAAGCCGCTCGTATCCGTGCTAAGTATAAAGATTTTAAAGCAATGGATGCTCTGCAGCTGGCAGCGGCCTGTGAGTCAGACTGTGACCTGTTTCTGACAAACGACAGGCAATTACAACAGTTCGAAGAAATAAAATGTGAGATTATTGACAGTTGGATTTATTGAATGGGTGTTGATTATGTGTTTTTACTGCAAAGGTCAGCTGCTCTTATTGTACGCAAATCCAATCGTAAAATCAACAGATTTCTTAAGAAATGCTCAATATCCTGTCAATTATAATCAATTTCATTTTAAGCTTCTCCCACTCATCAATTAAGATAGACAGCCACTTTGCGCTTTCATTGGGCAGCCATATGTTCGCAATTATTTCAAAATTAAGAAATTCTTAAAAGATTTATGTTGAGTGTCGTGTTATAAATTTTATTGATAAGCGGAGAATTAGGTTATCAACCAAACTTCCCATTTTTGCTATGGGAAGTTTGAGTTAAAAATAAGAATGCCTGAGGGGGATAAGGAATATGGGAGAGAAAAATTTTAAAAGAAATTTCCGTGTGGGAATAATTGTGTTGATCGCCTTGATTGCGGCGGCGCTTTGATGGCGGATGATTCCACGCTCCTTTGACAGCCCTCTGCCGGATGAGCAGGGAAGTCTGCGCTATATCAGCTGCACGATCCATATTCCTTCTTATTACGAGGAGGAAACGGTATATGATACATACCGCTTGGACGAGCTGACAGCTGGGATGGAGGAGTATACCGCGGTTCTGGATATCCTGAATGGAGCCTCTTATCGGCCTGGCTTCAGAAATCTGATTGTACCATTGCTTCATGGCAGCGTTTCCGGCGTACAATCGGATGGCCGTATGGCAACCGTCACTCTTCTGTGGGAGGAGGGATCCTTTTCCATCACATTCCTGGGTTCCGGAACGATGGCGGTATCCATCTACCCGGAGGGAAGTTTACTGGTATATTATATGATTGGCACGGAAGCCTATGAGGAGTTGATGGCATATATTCAGGGGAATGGGGTAAATGAAAGTGACGATGCCGCACAGGACAACGAGCGGTGAAACCGTTTCCCGTGATCAACAGGTTTCTATAGGAGAAAACGGGCAAACAGCTGGAGAAACGGATTCTCGGGATCAGCAGGCTTCCGCGGCAGCGAAGTTATATAAGGAATATGAAATATGAATGGCAAGTGCCCTTCCGAAAGTAAATAAATTCGGAAAGGCACTTCTCTTTTTTTGTCACATAAACTGTTAGAAAGGGTTTTTTGGAGGCTGAAATGCAGACCTTTCTACAGCCTCTTTCCTCTGAGGAGGAGGCACGCTGTCTTGCGCTTCTTAAGGGGGAGGATGAGGAGGCGGCCGGACTTGCAAGGGAGAAGCTGATCATGCACAACCTCCGGTTGGTGGCCCACATAGCAAGAAAATATCAAAGCTCCCAGCAGGAGGCGGAGGACTATATTTCCATCGGGATCCTGGGGTTGATGAAGGCCGTCAATACCTTTGACGCCGGGCGGGGGAAGCTGGCCACCTACGCCTGCCGGTGTATTGAGAATGAAATCCTGATGATGCTGCGCGCCAGAAAGAAGTTCTCCCGCGAGGTATCTCTTTATGAGCCCATGGGGACGGATAAAGAAGGAAACGAGATTCAGATTATTGATGTGTGCACTCAGGAGGAGGATATGGTCGCGGATCTGGAGGAAAAGGAGACGGTTCGTTTTTTAAGCCGGGTTCTGGGAAGCACACTGACGGACAGGGAACAGCAGATCCTGACCATGCGCTACGGTTTAAACAGCAGCCGGGAGTACACCCAGTCGGAGGTGGGGGAGTATTTTCATATTTCCAGAAGCTATGTGTCCAGAATAGAAAAGAAAGCCCTCCAGAAGCTGCGCAGAGTTTTTGGGGAGGCGCAGTACCTGTAATCAGAAAGTAAATATAAAAGGTAATTTGAGCCGGACCAAATTTGCTTCTTGCAACTCATGGCTTTGTATGCTAGAATCACGGTAACGGTGAAAGTAATGGATGAATAGAAATCATAGTCACAGATGAGTCAGGTGTTTCGTACGGAAGGAGTGATGGTACATGGCAATGATTCCGCTGCCTTATGGCATAGATCTTTTTGAAAAAGTGCGTAAAGAGCATTGTTATTATATTGATAAAACCCATCTGATCAGTGAGATGATGAGCGTTCCTTTTCAGGTAAATCTGATCACGCGGCCCAGACGTTTTGGAAAAACCCTGGCGATGAGCATGCTTGCGAGCTTTTTTGATATTCGCAAAGACAGCCGGGAGCTTTTTGAGGGGCTTGAGATATCAAAAAATAAGGATCTCTGCGCACAGTGGATGAACCAGTGGCCGGTATTGTTTGTGACGCTGAAGGATGTGAACGGGCGTGATTTCCCCGATGCGTATGAAATGCTGCATCAGGTGCTGGCTGATCTGTGCAAAGAGCACTATTATCTGAAAACGAGTGACAGAGTCAATGCGGAAGACAGGGATGCGTTTGCCAGACTGTGTGCACGTAAGGGTGAGCTCGCTGATGTTAAAAACGCTTTGACAATCCTGCTTCGTATGATGTGCGCACATTATGGGAAGGAGGTTATCCTGCTCGTAGATGAATACGATGTTCCGCTGGCAAAAGCCAGTGATAACAGCTATTATGACGAGATGCTGAATGTCATCCGGGCGCTTCTGGGGATGTCCTGGAAGTCCAATCCGAATCTCAAATTTGCAGTGGTGACGGGGTGCCTGAGAGTTGCGAAGGAAAGCATATTTACCGGGGCGAATAATTTTGTCTCCAACTCCATTTCGGATGTCAGATATCAGGATTGTTTTGGATTTACAGAAGAGGAAGTGGTACAGATTCTTGCGGATGCGGATCTGTCAGAGGCGCTGCCTGAAATGAGAAGGTGGTATGACGGCTATCGTTTTGGTAAAATGGAGATTTATTGTCCCTGGGATGTGCTGCTTCATGTGCTGGCTCTTAGCCAGGATGAACATGCCAGACCGGGAAATCACTGGCTGGATACGAGCCACAACAGCATCATCAGGCGGTTCATTGACCTCCCGGATATGTTTGTAAACGATAAATTTGAGACCCTGCTCTCCGGAGGGGTTATTCAGGAGCGGATCCGGGAGGATCTGACTTATGATATTGCTCATTCCTCAGAAGATAATTTATGGAGTATTCTCTATCTGACCGGCTATCTGACGCAGGTTCTTCCGGAAGAGCTGCCGGAGGGAATGACGCCTCAGGAGGGGAAAACCTCCCTGCGCATACCGAATGAAGAAGTGAAATCCGTTTTCAAAGATACCGTGCAGGCCTGGTTTGAGGACTCGCTCAAGTCCAGAGACCGCAGTGAATTGTTCAGCGAGTGGTGGAACGGGGATGATGTGAAGCTGACCGGGAATGTCTCGGATATTCTTTTTGATACCATCAGCTACTACGACTACAAAGAAGACTTTTACCACGCGTTTGTCGCCGGAATGTTCTCCGGCGCGGGTTATGAGGTAAAATCAAACTCTGAACAGGGGAAGGGAAGAGCTGATATTGTAGTCAAGGAACGCCGTCGCAGACGAGCCATTGTCATTGAAGTGAAATGGCCGGGGAAAAAGAAAAACGCTACCCTTGAAAGCGAATGTCAGGAAGCGCTCGATCAGATTGAGAGGATGCAATATTCGAGGAATCTGCGTATGGAGGGCTTCAGGACAGTGCTTTGTTATGGAGCGGCATTTCTCGGAAAAGACTGCCTGATCAGGCATGCCGTGGAAAAAGAGTAAGGAACAAACATCAGCAAAGTCAAAATTTCATAATTTTCCGGGTCAGGAGCCGTTTCTGCTGTCGCAGGGGCGGTTCTTTTTCATCAGTTTATTTTGAGTTGAAACTAAAGGGGTACCATGGCTGAGATTTGAGGAGGGCATACTGCCGGGAATAGGAAGCGCGTGTTTTGGGAAATCTATGGAAGGATGACCCGGGCCGCGCAGGACAGCTGTTCCGAAAAATAAAGCCGCATGATGGCGGAACTACGCAGAAACTGTTAAGAAGAAAGATAAAGATGAATTCTTTAACAGTCTCCTCGGGGAAGCAGATGAAAATGAGGGAAGAGGTACGGTATTACCGCGAATATACAGATGATTTTGTGGAGAGCAGGCAGCAGGAGGAGAAGCTTCCTGAGAATTTTGTGTGGCTCCATGAGAATATTTTTTACCGGGCCGCGGCGGCTCTCCTGTATGGAATCGCGGTGATATTCAGCTTTTTTTATTCGCGCCTTTATCTTCATATCCGGGTGGTGGGCAGGGAGAAGCTCAAAACCTGCAAAGGGCAGGGAATTTTCCTGTACGGCAATCACACCCAGCCTGTAGGGGACGCTTTCGCCCCGGCCATGTATATTTTCCCGAAAAGGCTGTACACGGTGGCGGACGCGGCCAATCTGGGCATCCCGGTGCTGGGAAAGCTGCTTCCCATGCTCGGCGCGCTGACAGTGCCTCAGTCTCTGTCCTGGATGAAGCCCTTTCTGAACGCGATGAAATATCATCTGGAGCATGGCAGATGCATTATCATTTATCCCGAGGCGCATGTGTGGCCTTACTGCAATTTTATCCGGCCCTTCCCGGAGACCTCTTTCCGGTATCCGGTGCAGTTCGGGGCGCCCGCTTACTGCATGACCACGACCTATCAGAAGAGGCAAAGAGGGCAAAGGCCGGGCATCACCACATACATTGACGGCCCCTTTTATCCAGATCAGGGGGTGGGCAAAAAGGAGGCGCAGAGGAAGCTGCATGATGAAATTTATCAGTGCATGCGGGAGAGGAGTAAGGAAAGCACCTGCGAATATATCCGGTATGTCAAAATAACGGAGGAATAAGACGGAGAAACGCAAAGGACGGCATTCAAAGCAGCGGTAAACGAGAGCGAAAGCCCGCGGAGCAACGTGTCAGATACTATGGAAAAAGGGAGAGAAAGCAAGTGATCAACATCTTATACTGTGGGGATCAGAATATTGAGGACGGCCTGATCATCTCTGTTTTATCTCTGCTGAAAAATGTGGAGGAGGAGCTGAATATTATCGTCCTGACGCTCGCTCTTTCGGCGGAGGAGACCGGTACAAAGGAGCTCTGCCCGGTGTCGGAGGGGGTGATCCGGTATCTTGACGGGCGCGTGAAAAAGCAAAACCCTCAGAATCAGGTCAGGCTCATCGACGCCACTAAGCTGTTTCAAAAGCAGCTGCCCACGGCCAATATGGAGACCCGCTTTACGCCCTGCTGCATGCTGAGGCTGTACGCCGACCAGATTCCGGAGATACCTGACCGGATTTTGTACCTGGACAACGATGTGGTCTGCCGGAGAAGTCCGGGAGATTTTTACTATCAGGAAATGGAAGCTTATGAGGTAGCGGGGGCCCTGGATTATTATGGAAAATGGTTTTTCAGAAGCAGTCCTTTTCACATGGATTACCTGAACTCCGGCGTCCTTTTGCTGAATATGAAAAAAATCAGGCAGACGTCCCTTTTTGAGCGTTGCCGTACCCTTTGCCGGGATAAAAAAATGTTCATGCCGGATCAGTCCGCCATCAATAAGCTGGCAGGGGCCAAAAAAATCTGCCACAGAAAATACAACGATCAGAGACGGCTTCATGAGGACACCGTGATGCAGCATTTTTCCACCACATTCCGTTTTTTTCCATGGATTCATACGCTGACGGTGAAGCCCTGGGAGGTGGAGCGGGTGCACAGCGTGCTGAAGCTGACGGAATATGACGATCTTCTGGAGGAGTACATAAGAGGAGAATATTTATGAAGGAAATACCTGTTTTTTTCACGGTTGATGATGATTACGCGCCTTATCTGGACTGCGCCCTGCGCTCCATGATGGAGAACGCGTCCGGAGAGTATGATTATAAAATCATTGTGCTGGAGCAGGATCTTGGCGAGGAGCATAAGGCTCTGCTGGCCGACGCTGTAAAGCCGCCCTTTGAAATTCAGTTTATCCGGATGAAGGACAGCTACAGCTGGCTGACGGACCGGAAGGAAAACTGGCTTCGCTGTGATTATTTTACGCTGACCATTTATTTCAGGCTGTTTATCGCGGATATGTTTCCCCAGTATGACGAGGGAATTTATCTGGACAGCGATATCGTGGTGCCGGGAGACATTTCGGAGCTTTATGAAGTGGAGCTTGGGGACAGGCTGCTGGGGGTGTGCACGGATCAGGCGGTATTGGCGGTGCCTGAGTTGTCTCATTACGCTGAGCAGTCCATCGGCGTGAAAAGCACAGATTACTTTAACTCCGGCATTATGGTCATGAATTTAAAGGCACTGCGGGAGGAAAAATTTGCCGACCAGTTTATGCGGCTGCTGAACACCTGGCACTTTGACTGCATCGCGCCGGATCAGGACTATCTCAACGCCATCTGTCAGGGACGGGTGGTGCTGCTGGACGGAGAGTGGGATGTGATGCCGCCGGCCGGGGAGAGCGGGATTCTGGTGGAGGAGCCAAAGCTCATTCATTACAATTTATTTTCCAAGCCCTGGTGCTATGACGGCATCGCCTATGAGGAATATTTCTGGAAATACGCTGAGAAATCGCCGTTTTATCAGGACATCCTGCGCCATAAGGAGGAATATTCCGAGGAGCAGAAGCAATCGGACGCGGACTGTATGGCGACCATGGTTAAAAAGGCGGCGACCAACGATGAGCGGAAGGTGACCTTCCGCAAGCTCAGGGACAGAGGAGAGAAGATCCGGTTATGAGCCCCGGACCTGATGACCGGCAGAGCCGCGCATACAACAAAAGAGAAGGAATTTGATTATCAGAGAAAGGCCGGAAAAATACGAGAGAAGGGATTCAGATATGATCATCGGCGGAAACAGAGCGGAAGTAGTACAAAACATCAGAAAAAACGCGGAAAACGGGGATTATAACCTGAAAACAGAGGTGGATGACCCCAGTATCACAGCCGAACAGAAGACGGAGCTGGCGCTTCGCTACGCCAACAGCCAGGGAACGGTGGGCTACTGGCTGAAAAACCGGCTGGCCATGGCCTTTCTGTATGTGTTTGACTTTCTTCTCAATCGGAGCACACGGGTGGAAGGACTGGAAAATCTGGACGGCGTCCGGGGCGGAGCCATCGTCACCAGCAATCATTTTAATCAGCTGGACAACACGGTGGTGCGGGAGACCATGCGCCGGGGCGGCCAGGGGCGGATGTACACGGTGGTGCAGGAGACCAATCTGGCGATGACGGGCTTTCTGGGCTTTATCATGAATTATATGGACAATATTCCCATCACAAAGAGCAAAAAATATACCAGCGAGTTTTTTGAGCCTGAGATCGCCCGCCTGCTGGCGCGGGGGGACAAGATCCTCATTTATCCGGAGCAGGAGATGTGGTTTAATTACCGCAAGCCCAGGCCGCCGAAGCGGGGCGCTTATTATTACGCGGCATTAAATAATGTACCTGTGATTTCCTGCTTTGTGGAGATCCAGGATCAGCCCCAACAGGAGACGGAAGAGTTTTACAGGACCCGGTGGGTGATGCACGTGCTGCCGACCATTTATCCGGATCCACAAAAGGATGTGAGGACCAACAGTCTGGAGATGATGGACAGAGATTACAGGCAGAAGACAGCGGCCTATGAGGCGGCTTACGGGAAAAAACTGACCTACGCCAGCGAACAGGGGGATGTGGCGGGATGGATTGCGAAGGAGGCGTGAAATCCGGTACAGATGAAAAATAAGGATACAGAAGAGAGGGTGGAATTGATCAGGCGGGGAGAGGAGACGGCCCCTGTCACGAAAACAGCCGGAAAAGAAGGAAAAGCAACGGAACTGAGACTGGGCATCGATATCGGCTCCACCACGGTGAAGCTGGTGATCATCGATGCCCATACATATGAGGTGATTTATTCAGTCTACCGGAGGCACCATGCCAGGCAGATGGAGACAGCGGCGGCGCTTTTAGAGGAGGCGGCGGGGAAGTTCCCCGGGGCGGTTCTCAGGGCCGCGGTGTGCGGCTCCGGCGGGAAACCGGCGGCGGAGGCTTTGGGGGTTCCCTACATTCAGGAGGTGGTGGCGAATGCCGCCGCGGTCTGCGCCCTGTACCCACAGGCCAGAACCGCCGTGGAGCTTGGCGGTCAGGACGCCAAGCTGATTTTTTTTCATTATGATGAGGAAAAAGAGGAGCTGACGGCGTCGGATATGCGCATGAACGGGAGCTGCGCCGGGGGAACCGGGGCCTTCATTGATGAGATTGCCGCGCTTCTGGACGTGGAGCCGGAAAATTATGAGGCGCTGGCGGCGGCCGGAAGCCATGTCTATGATATTTCCGGGCGCTGCGGGGTGTTCGCCAAGACGGATATCCAGCCTTTGCTGATTCAGGGGGCGGCCAGGGAGGATATCGCGCTGTCCGCCTTTCATGCCATCGCCAAACAGACCATCGGCGGTCTCTCCCAGGGACTGGAGCTGGCGCCGCCGATCATTTTTGAGGGAGGGCCGCTGACCTTTCATCCCACCCTGGTGAGGGTATTTGCGGAGAGGCTGCACCTGAAGGAGGAGGAGATCCTGATTCCGGAGCATCCGGAGACTATTGTGGCCCGGGGAGCGGCCATCGCCATTGACCGGCTGTTTCCGGAGACAGCGGACGGAAACGGTGGCAATGAGGTTTTCCTGAAGACAGCGAATGAAAGCAGCGGCAATGGCAGAACCCCGGAGGCTGCGGCTGAAAGAAATGGAGACGAGACTTCAATAGAAACGGCGGATTATAGCAATGCCGATGGGTCTTTCGCGGAGATGAAGAACGGAAATAACGACAGAATGTCCCTCTCCGGGATGGCCGATAGGCTTTCAGCCTTTTTAGAAAAACAGGGAGCACAGCCGGAAACCTTCAGCCGCCCTTTTTTTGAAAGTGAGAAAGAGAAAGAGGACTTTGAGGCACGCCACGGTGCGGAACGCCTGCCTGTGGAGGAGCCAGAAATCCGTGATGGGGAAATCCGCGCCTGGCTGGGCATTGATTCCGGTTCCACCACATCCAAAATGGTGCTGATGGATGAAAAAGAGCGGGTCATAGACCGCTTTTACGCATCCAACCGGGGACAGGCGCTTCAGGTGGTCTGCGACGGTATCCGCGGCTTCTATGAGAAATATGAGAAGCAGGGTGTAAGACTGCGCATTCTGGGCGCGGGCACCACCGGCTACGGAGAAAAAATGCTGGCGAAGGCCTTCGGGGCGGATTATCATATCGTGGAGACGGTGGCCCACGCCACGGCGGCGGTCAGATTTTTCCCGGACGCGACCTTCCTGCTGGATATCGGAGGGCAGGATATGAAAGCCATCTGGCTGGAGGATGGCGTGATCACCAATATCATGTTAAATGAGGCCTGTTCCTCCGGCTGCGGCTCATTTCTGGAGACCTTCGCGGAAAGCCTGAATATTCCGGTGGAGGAGATCGCCGCCGAGGCCTTTGCCTCGGAAAATCCGGCCCGCCTTGGCAGCCGCTGCACCGTGTTCATGAACAGCACCATCATCAATGAGCAGAGAAACGGCAAGAACCCGAGGGATATCATGGCTGGTCTATGCCGTTCCATCATTGAGAATGTGTTTACGAAGGTGGTGCGCGTCTCCAACACGGACACGCTGGGGGACTGCGTGGTCGTGCAGGGCGGTACCTTCAACAACGCGGCGGTGCTTCGGGCGCTGGAAGAATATCTGGGACGGGAGGTGCACCTGGCGCCTTATTCCGGAGAAATGGGAGCCCTGGGGGCGGCCATGCTGACCCGAAATCATATCGAAGAATACGGGTACGCGGATCAGAAGGGCACTTCCTTTATCGGCAGAGAAGGCCTCAACAGCTTTCATTATGAAACAAGGACCGGCGTGATCTGTCCCAGCTGCGCCAACCATTGCAGCCGCACGGTGATTTCCTTTTCCGATGGAAAAGAGGATGCTGATGGAAAATATTATGTTACGGGGAATCGGTGTCAGCGTGGGGAGGCGCTGACGAAACGGGAGTGGGAGCAGGAAACGGGCACAGCACAGACAGAATCCGCTGACGAGAAGAAAGAAGCGGCGGACTCTGTATTGCCGGATGAGCAGGAAAAAGAACCGCAGCCCGTGGACCTGTTCGCTGAGCGCGAAGCCCTGCTCTTTCAGGAGTATCCTTATCACGCTTCCGCCGTGCGAAAGGAGGTCATCGGCCTGCCCAGAGTGCTGGAATTCTGGGACAGCTGCCCGTTCTGGAGCACGTTTTTCAGGGCGCTGGGATATCAGGTAAAATTATCCCGCAAAAGCAGCCGGAGGATGTATGAGGAGGGTCTTTCCTTTGTGGCCTCCGACACCATCTGCTTCCCGGCCAAGCTGGTGCATGGCCACGTGGCGGATCTGGCAAAACAGGGAGTGGACAGGATTTTCTTTCCTTATATTATGCACATGCCGCCGGAGGGCGTGGACAAGCAAAGCCCCTATGTCTGTGCTGTTCTGCAGGGCTATCCCATGATGGTGCAAAATTCTCAGAATCCCCGGGAGCGATATGGCGTGATTTATGACTCGCCGGTGTTTCACTGGTTTTCCGAAAAAGACAGAAAAAAACAGATTTGCCAATACGCGGCGGATACGCTGGGAGTGACCGCAAAGGAAGCGGAGGAGGCATTTTTACAGGGAGAGGAGGCCATGAAGCTGTTTCGCGCGACCCTGACGGAGAAGGCTTCACGAGTGATTGACCAGGCGCGAAAGAATCACAGCTATGCCGTAGTGCTGGCCGGGCGCCCCTACCACACGGATCCCTTTGTGTCTCATGATATCTCGAAGCTGTTTCTCAAAAAGGGCATTTCCGTGCTGCCGGTGGATTCTCTGCCGGGGCTGGATGAGCAGAATCTGAAAAATACCCGCATTGAGATCACCAACAATTTTCACACCCGGATGCTTGCCGGAGCCATGATCGCCGCGGAAAATGAGGCGCTGGAATATGTGCAGTTAGTCAGCTTCGGCTGCGGCCACGACGCTGTGCTCTCCGATGAGATCGTCCGGATTATGGCTGAGAGGGCGGACAAGCCGCCGCTGATTTTGAAGGTGGATGAGAGCGACGCCTCAGGCTCTCTTGGCATCCGCACGGAATCCTTTATTGAGACGGTGGACATCCGGCGGAAAGGCAGAAGCGGCACAGCGCAGGTGTGCCCGCTGCCCGCGCCCAGTCCCGTTAAATTTTATAAGAAGGATAAAAAAATACGAACGCTGCTCATTCCCAATATTTCCGCGGAGATCTCCGTCCTTTTGTGCGGGATTCTGGAAAAGGAAAATTTCATTGTCCAGTCGGTCCCGGTGGGCGGCCTTGAGGAGATCGGTCTCGGCAAAAAATATGTACATAACGATATCTGTTTCCCCTGCCAGATGGTCATCGGGGAACTGATCGGCGCTCTTCAAAAAGGGAATTACGCTCTGGACGAAGTGGCGGTGGGTATGGTAAAATTCCAGTGTGACTGCCGCATGTCCCATTACGCGGGCCTTCTGCGCAAGGGCCTGGACGCCGCCGGTTTTTCACAGGTGCCGGTGCTGACCACGGACATGGGGGACTCCAAGGACATGCACCCCGGCGTTGCCCTGCTGGGTGTCGGCGCGGTGCTGGAGGCGGTCTGGAGCTTTGAAATGCTGGACATGCTGACAGAGCTGTGCAGAAAAATCCGCCCCTACGAGATCCACCCGGGGGAGACGGACCGGGTATATCAGGGCTGTGTCCATCAGATCGCGGATGGAATCCGGGAGGGTATCGGCGCGGCCAGAAGGGCTTTTGAGAAATGTCTGGATGAAATGGCGGCCATTCCTTATGACAGAAGCCATTTAAAGCCCCGTGTTTTTGTCACCGGCGAGCTGCTGGTCACCTATCACCCGGGATCCAACTTCGATATTGAGCGCTATCTGGAGAGGAATGGGATGGAAACCGTATTTCCGAGGATCACGGACCAGCTCCGCAAGGATTTTCGGGCCACAGAGTGTGAAATATCAGAATACCATGCCAATATTTTCCCCTACCCCTTCGCTGTGACCTGGCTTTTCGATGAGATCCAGAAGCGGCTGGAGAAGGCGGCGGTCAGGCATCCCCTGTACCGAAAGGCCATGCGCCCCAGGGACATGTATCAGGAGGTTGAGGATATCATTCCCGAGACCTTAAGCTGTGGCGAGGGCTGGCTGATGGCGGCGGAAATCGCCCATTACGCCGGGGAGGGCGTGAAGCGCTTCGTGATTTTACAGCCCTTCGGCTGTCTGCCCAACCACATCTGCGGCAGGGGCGTGATCAAGAAGCTGAAGGAGCGATTTCCGGATATTCAGATTTTGCCTCTGGATCTGGATCCGGATACCAGCTACGCCAATGTGGAAAACAGGCTGCAGATGCTTCTGATGAACCATTAAAATGAAAAGGCGGGCGGACCGGTAAAATTCTGACCGTTTTTGGAGGAGCCTTTTTAAATTGAAAAGAGTTTCTGAGTATATAAAAAGATATATTCCTTTCCTGAAGTTTGTGACGTCTTCCCTGACCGGCTCGGCGGTGGAGCTGCTGCTGTTTTACAGTCTGTGTCAGGTGCTTCCCCTGCCCCGGGTGCAGATGATCTACCTTGCCACGGTCATTTCCAGAGTGATCGCCGGAACCCTGAATTTCCTGATGAATAAGTTCTGGAGCTTCGGAGGGAAGGGCGGCGGTTCGGGGTCAGTCCGGTCCATGGGACCCCAGGCGGTAAAATACGCCATCCTGTTTGTGGGCAAGATGCTGGCCAGCGCCCAGCTGGTTTCAATGATGCCGGTCGCGATTCCTACGGTGCTGTCGAAGGCGGTGGTGGATACGGGCATTTTCTTTATCAGCTATGTGATTCAGAAGAAGTGGGTGTTTGCGGAAAAGAATAAGTAAAATAACTTTTCAGACAGTTAAATTTGTGTTAAACTGCCTGTGGCTGTGTCAGCTTACGGGAAATGGTGAAAGCTTTTGATGCAGAGCTTGTGAAATAATCTTTGAATGATTTTTACGAAAGGGTTATTATGGAGGAACAAAAGACAGAGAGAGTGAAATTTCCCCTGATCGCTTGCTTGGGGGGGGGCATTATTTTTCAACTGTATCAAAGAAGAAGATATTTTTTGACCTGCTGCCGTGGCTGTGCCTGACCGGGGCATATCTGGCGGCGGTATTATTTCAGCTGATTTATGGAGAACGGCTGATAAACAGCGATATGTCCGCGGAAATCATTCTGGCAAACGAGCTGAATGAAAGCGGCAGCTTTGTGATCAGTAAAAACTGGTATTATTCCACGGAGCTGCGTGTGCTTTATCAGCAGCTGACGCTGCAGCTAGGCCTGCTTATCTTTCCGCACGACTGGAATTTGGCCAGAACAGTTTCACAGGCCGTTATGCTGGCTCTTCATGCGGCATGTTATCTCTTCCTGGCATATGAATGTGATTTGAAGAAAACCGGAGTATACAGCGCGGCGATCCTTATGTGTCCGTTTGGCTTCTGGTATATGTGGTACGGAACCTATAATGGCGCATATCTGACGCCCATGATATTGGTTAGCTTTGATCTGGCGATGATATTACATATAGCGAAAAAGGAAAAATATAGATGGGGCTGTCTCATTCTGCTTTTATTTTTGTCGTTTCTGGAGGGGCTGAACGGCGTCAGGATGGTGATGAATTTTTACGTTCCGATGGTGGCGGCAGCGGTTGTGATCGTGTTTATCTGCATTCAGAGAAAACCTCCGGAAAAGCCCTTCAGGAAAAATCCGGAGCTATGGCTGGGGGGAACGACTTTTTTCTCCGCAGCGGCCTGCGGGGCGGGATATCTGGTTAACTCAAAAATATTGGCTCAGACTTATTATTTTTATACATATGACAGTCAGTACTGGAGACAGTTTGAATTCAGCAATCTGCTGGATGTGTGGAGTATGTTCTTCAGGCTTTTCGGCTATCCATATCATGAGAACTGGATGATGGACGGCACCTGGGAGGAGAATTATCTTTTCAGCGCGGCAGGTATTCTGGGATTTCTGGGGCTGGGGATGATGCTTGCGGTAGCTTTTTGCGCTGTGCGCCTGCTTTTTCGCTATAAAGAGATGAGCTTTACGCAGCTCGCGGTGTTGATTGCGTTCTGGTCCTGTTTTCTGATTGACAGTGTGGTATATGCCTGTCTGCAGGATATCTGGGCGCTGAACGGGAGCTATTGGCT
Source organism: Lachnospiraceae bacterium (assembly GCA_021203305.1). Taxonomy (GTDB): domain Bacteria; phylum Bacillota; class Clostridia; order Lachnospirales; family Lachnospiraceae; genus RGIG6307. Next base: position 17,496 of record JAJQBK010000056.1, on the reverse strand, counting down.
GCCGATTGTACCCCTTGCAGTTGCGGTTGTCGCGGTGGAAATAAAAACAGAGCATTTCCGCGTCCCTGCTCTGCGGGGAACTGTGACCGCGGCGCTTTTATTTTGTGTGATTTGTGCCAGCGCCAGTACGGTTTATCGTTTTGTGAAATTTCCACCCCGCACCATGACAGGGCTTGACAGGGTAGGAGAATGGCTGGTGGAAAATGGCTGGACGCAGGGGTACGCGACGTTCTGGAGCGGAGATGCGCTGACGGAATTGACAGATGGAGAGGTGGAGGTCTGGGTGGTAACCTCCGTTGGAACTTTAAACATTTACCAATGGCTTCAGTCAACCTCCCATGATACCGCTCCGGAGGGGAAGGTGTTTGTGCTTCTCCAATACGATGAAGGTGTGGCGTATTATTCTGAGGAAAATCTGCTTTATACGGATGAAAATGGCTGGGTAGTCCTGGGCTATGACAGTGCGGAGCAGCTCTATGAGCTTATGGAACAGGCCAATGCGGCTGCCTCAGGTTGAGGAACTGCCGCGAAATAATATGCCCATCCTGCACTGGCTGATACGCGAATCGCAGCCTCCAAAGGCCTTGCCGCAGCCCGGATTTAAAAAAGTTAAAAATGTTTGTGACGAATTCGTCTCCCCGTGCATATATAAGTAGAACGGTATGCGCGGGGAGGCGTTTTTATGTGCGGATTTTGGGAAAAGAATGAGTGGAAAAAGGAAGCGCTGGAATCAGAAAATAAGGAAAATTTAAAGGATAGTGAGAAGTGCAAAGCGGCGCCGGAGGAGCAGATGTGGGCGCTCTGGTTTACAAGCGTGCCTGGAATTGGCAGAAAGACGCTGTATGGCCTGGAAAAGAAATTTGGAAGCCTGAAAAGGGCGGCCTCGGCGACAGAGGAAGAGCTTGCTTCGATTATGAAAGCTTCCCAGATCAGGAGTCTGCGGGAATTTGAGTCAACACCGGACAGGCTGATGAGGCAGTGCGCGCGGGCGGGAGTGAGATATGTGACAGTTCACAGCTATAGCGAGGCTGAGACGGAACTGGCTTTGGGGCACAGGAAAGATGCTGTTGGCAGTAATTGCAACGGCGCGGGCAGTTTATACTTTCCGGAGCGATTAAGGCAGATTCCAGATTCTCCCTACGGCCTGTTTGTAAAGGGACGGCTGCCTGACCCGGATCAGCCGACGGTGGCGATTATCGGCGCAAGAGTCTGTTCCGGTTACGGAAAAGAGGCGGCCAGGCTGATGGGAGCGGCGGCAGCGGCGGCGGGCATTCAGGTGATCAGCGGCATGGCCAGAGGCGTGGACAGCATCAGCCAGACGGCCTGTCTGGAGGCGGGAGGGACAAGCTTTGGGGTGTTGGGCAGTGGAGTAGATGTGTGTTACCCGGCGGAAGCCCGTTCTCTGTATGAGCGGCTGGCGAAGGAAGGCGGTATCATCAGCGAGTACCCTCTGGGAGCCCAGCCTGTGGCGGGAAACTTTCCGCCCAGAAACAGGCTGATCTCCGGCCTCGCGGATCTGGTGCTGGTGATCGAGGCCAGGGAGAGAAGCGGGACATTGATCACGGTGGATATGGCCCTGGAGCAGGGGCGGGAGGTGGCGGTGCTTCCCGGCAGGATCACTGACGCTTTAAGCCAGGGCTGCTACGGGCTTTATGAGCAGGGCGCTTATCTGGTGACATCCCCGGAGCGGATGGCGGAGCTGGTGTGGGAGAGCTTTACAGTGGGGCATGAGGGCAGGCATACGGGGAGAGGCTTCCATACGGCGACAGGGGAACGGAGTGGCAACAACCCTGGTAAGGTGTTGGGGTTTTCAGGGACGCAGCTTCAGGTTCTGGAGCTGCTTGACCTGACCCCTCAGCCGGCGGAACGGCTGTATCAATTATTTCAGGAAAACGGGGGAAAGGAAAGTCTGCCGGAGTTTCTGGCCGTTTTAATGGATCTGGAGCTGGCGGGAGAATGTGAAAGTGTGGGAGCCATGTATGTGAAAAAGGAGAGAATATCCCGAAAAGAGGGAACGGGCGACATACGGGCGGACGGCGTTTGAGGCGGTGAATCTGTGACAGGGAGGTAATTTTATATGTATACATATGTTTACAGCGGGATGATGCAGGGCATGTATGCCAGGATACTGCGGGTTGAGGTGGACGCCTCTTTTGGGCTTCCGTCCTTTGATATGGTGGGCAACCTGGGCTATGAGCTGAAGGAGGCCAGAGAGCGGGTGCGTGTGGCGGTCAAGAATATTGGCCGCCAGCTCCCGAATCTGCGGATTACAGTAAATGTAAGTCCGGCCCACATCAAAAAGACGGGGACAGGGCTGGATCTGCCCATCGCTGTCGGAGCTCTTTACGCGGCGGGAGAAATTAAGGCGGAGGGGCTGGAGAGAACCCTCTTTTTGGGGGAGCTTGGGCTGAATGGGGAGATCCGGGGCGTTCAGGGGGTGCTGCCGATTGTCAATGAAGCCAGAAAACAGGGCTTTTCCAGGGTAGTGCTGTCCAGAGCCAACGAAAGAGAAGGCGCCTTTGTACAGGGAATCGAGGTGTATGGACTGGAAACACTGACGGAGGTGATCGAGCTTTTGGCCGGGGAGAAAAAGGAGGCCTGCACCATGGATGTGGAGGCATATTTTCAGGAAAAAAGAATTCAGGAGCAGCCGGATTTTGACGAGGTGCAGGGGCAGCTGGAGGCCCGCCGGGCGGCGCAGATCGCGGCTGCCGGCTTTCATCATTTCCTGCTGATCGGGCCGCCCGGAGCCGGCAAAACCATGATTGCCAGGCGCCTTCCCTCCATTCTGCCGCCCCTGTCCGCCGAGGAGAGCATGGAAATTTCCAGCATCTACAGTGTGGCGGGAAAGCTGGACGAGCAGCGGCCCTTTATTACAGTACGTCCGTTTTTAAATCCACACCATACCCTGTCCGTGCAGGCCATGGCGGGCGGAGGGCGCATCCCCAGGCCGGGCGTGATCTCCTTAGCCCACCGGGCGGTGCTGTTTTTAGACGAGCTGCCGGAATTTCGCCGGGATGTGCTGGAGGTGCTGCGCCAGCCTATGGAGGAAAAGCGGGTGCAGATCGCCAGGAGCGAGGCTATTTATTCTTTCCCGGCGGATTTTATGCTGGTGGCGGCCATGAACCCCTGCCCCTGCGGTTATTATCCGGACCGCAACCGGTGTAAGTGTTCGGAAGCGGAGATACAGCGCTATATGGGAAAAATCTCGGGTCCGATTCTGGACAGAATCGATTTGTGCTGTCAGGTGTCGGCGGTGCGCATCGATGAGCTGAAGCAGAGGACGCCCTCAGAGGGCAGCGCGGCCATGCGCGCGCGGGTGCTTCTGGCGCAGAAAAGGCAGCAGGACAGATTTGCGGGAACCGGCATACGGTTCAATTCCCAGATACCGGCGAAGGACGTTCAGACCTATTGTGTGATGACAAAGGAGGCGGAGGGGCTTTCGGGGCTTTTGTTTGAGCGCCTGCAGCTGTCGGCCAGAGCCTATCATCGGCTGCTGAAGGTGGCCAGGACCATCGCGGATCTGGAGGAAAGCGATCTGATACAGGAGAGGCATCTGAAGGAGGCGGCCTGCTACCGGATAAAGTAAGAGGTATGGCATGGAGAGGAAAGTTAATATAATAACGGATATTGATGGGAACCGGATTGTAATGATTAATGATATGAAATTTAAGGGAAAGAGAAAGGTAAACTGGGAGGATGTGGAAAGCTATCTGAAGCGATACGTAGGAGAATTTTATTCAATCGCGGCAACGGGGAAATTGTTTATATTGGGACTGATTTACAAGATGAATATACCAGCTCCAATTATACTGCCAGATTGAGAGGAGGAAGTGCAAAAGCCAAAGCCAATGCGACGCAGGGATTGCCAGAAATGATTGAAATTGCGACTGGAAAGCAGTTTGAGGAAAACCGGAAAGAAAAACATAGTAAAAATGCGAGGCTTAGATGGTATCGCTATGTTTCACGATTCGCACTTCCGGTTTATGATGATTATGGTGAGGTAGAGAGATATAATGTGTTTTGTGCTTTAATGTTAGTACGGCATGCGCGGGATGGTAAGCTGTATTTATATGACATTATAGAAATAAAAAAAGAAACGAGAAACCTTTTCCGGTCTGGAGACCTTACTCAGTAAAAGAACCCGTTCCCTTTTGCATCTATTATATGAGTAACGCCACACAATGTCAAGAACATTTTGATGAGAAAAAAAGAGTGTGAAGTGAGAAAAAAGCAATATAATCTTAAGAAAACCTTAAATAGCATTCTCAGGCATTCTGTTATATACTTTACCTGAGAAATGTTACAAAACGGAAACAGTTCGAAAGTATGCTGAATATGCGGGAGGATTCCATGAAAAAGAAAACCCTTGCGATGGCGCTGTTATCGGCGGTTTTGCTGGTGTCTGTATTTTTATTTGCCGGCTGTTCCTCAGACAGCGTGGAAAATATGGAAAGCGGTCCGGATGATGAAGAGGAAATTTCCTATGTCTATGTGCTGGAGGATCTGGATTGGGGAGTGGAGGAAGGTGACAACGACAGCGGTTATTACAGCAGTTATGGCTGCTATGGCCATCAGATTTTCAGAACCTATACCGTGTATGATGAGGACAGGGATTATGTTCAGCTGCAAGTGCTGGATCTGGATTCTGACTCTGTGAAGACGACAGAGTATATGCCGGATCAGAATTCCTACATCAGCAATGCCGCGATCATACCGGAGGGAGATTCGGCGGGGTTCGCGCTCCTGGAGACATATTATGATGGGGAAACACATTACAGTGTGAAGCTCCTGGACGGAAACGGAGCGGTGGTCAATGAAATTCCGCTGGACGATCTGATGTCCTGGCTGGAGGAAAAGTATGGCTATGCCTATATCAGCGAGATGGTCTTCGGTACAGACGGCTATATTTATCTCGGCAGCGAATCGGATGTAATCGTGCTGGACACTGAGGGCGTATGGGTCGCTCAGATTGGGATTCCAAACTGGCTGAATTCCCTTGGCCTGTCCGGGGACGGCCGGGTGTATGCCACCTACTATGATTCCGGATATCAGCTTGCTTTTGTTGATCCGGAAACAGAGACGCTTCAGAAGCTGGATTTTGGCGTCACCAGCTTTTCCTCCGGCACCGTCAATGTGCTGGAGGACGGCAGCGTGGTCTACGGTGACAGCTCGGGCCTGAATATGTACAGATACGATGCTCAGTCAGGGGAGACGGAGGTTTTATTTGACTGGGTCAGCCTGGATGTGGTAGGCTACAATGTGGATGCCGTATATTATCTGGATGAGGACAATCTGGTGGTGAAGGTCTACGATTATGCCGCCAATTCCTACAGTGATACCATGGCGAGGGTGGTTCGCAGGGAAAGCAGTGAGGTGGCAGAAAAGATCATTCTGACCCTGGCGCTTTTTTTCACGGACAGTGACACTCAGGAATACGTGGTGGCCTTCAATAAGGCAAACGACCAGTACCGGATTGAGATTAAGACCTACCTGGATTATACGACCATAGATTATAATAACTATATGACCTATTATGAGGACGCTGTCACCCGGATGCAGAATGATCTGGTCAGCGGAGAGGGCGCGGATATCATTATGCTCACCGATTACGGCGTCAGCGCGGGAACGCTGATTGGCAGCGGGCTTTTGGAGGATCTGATTCCCTATCTGGATGAGAGAGGCTACACCCGGGACAAATTTGTGACGCAGGTCTACGATGCCCTTATGGAAGAGGGAAAGCTTTATTCATTGCCTGTAGAATTTTCGCTGAGCACGGTGTACGCGCTGACGGATGTGGCGGGAACCGAACCCGGCTGGACTCTTGCTGAGGCTGCCGAGGCTATTCAGAATCTGCCGGAAGGGATGCAATGGATGCAGTATGAAACCCGTAGCAACATCCTCAACGAGATACTGACCTACGGCTATGATAGCTTTATCAATGAGGAGGACAATACCTGCAGCTTTGATTCGGAGGAGTTCAAGGCACTTTTAGAGCTGGCGGCTGCCTTCCCGGAGGAATATGAGTATGATATGGAGGGGGCCAGCGAACCGACTATGATTCAGAATGGCCAGCTGGCCGCGTCGGAAGCCTATATATACGATCTGGAGGAGTTCCAGCTTTACCGGGCGATTTTTGAGGGGAAGGATTATATTGCCGTGGGCTACCCGGGACTTGGGGGCAACGGCACTCTGATTTCCGGCTCCGGTTCCGCCTATGCCATCAGCAGCCGGTCCGAATATAAGGATGCGGCGGCGGACTTTATCGTGTCGACTCTGACCGCGGATACCACCTGGGGCGGCTTTGGCTTCTCCATTCTGCAGGAGGAGCTGGATCAGTATTTTGAGGAGGAGACAGCGGTGGAGTATCTGCTGGATGAGAATGGTGAGCCTTACCTGGATGAAAATGGTGCTCCTGTTCTTTCCGGCACCGGCTCCGGCATCGGCTATCAGGACGGCTGGGAGTACTGGTATGAGCCCTGCACCGAGCAGGACATAGAGGAGTTTTACGAGCTGTTAAACGGCGCTGTGGCTGTGAACGCCGCGGACAATTCGGAGATTCTGGCCATCATTGAGGAGGAGGCGGAGAGCTTCTTCTCCGGGCAGAAGAGCGTGGATGATGTGGCGGCGATCATACAGAACCGGGTGAGCCTGTATCTGAGCGAGAACAGCTGAGGCTCGGAGCACGGAGATGCTTTCCGATATGTGGAACTTTGCGGAACAGAGCGGCCGCCGGGGCTTTTGCGGACATACCTGTAAACAGAAGATAAGCATGCATTCAGAGGATACTTCATGAGAGTGATACATAAAAAGAATACAACTACATCCTCTAAGCAAAAGCTGGGCAGACAGAAGCGGAAGGTGAAGCGCCTCTCCGCCGCCTTCATCGCTCCCAGCCTTCTTGGTGTGCTCGCTTTCTTTTTTCTGCCCTTTGCAGTGGTCATCGCTTACTCCGTGGTGGACAATCCGGTCAGCATGAATTTTGTGGGTCTGGATAATTTCACCAGAATATTAAAAAACGCCGCGTTTCTCCGCGCGGTCAGGAACACGTTGCACTTTTCCGTCATCGCGGTGCCCCTGGCGGTGGGGCTTTCCCTGCTGCTTGCTCTGGTGCTGCAGTGGAAAATTCCCCTGCGCAGCCAGTTCCGCACCTTCTTTTTGAGTCCCATGATGGTGCCGGTGGCCAGCGTGGTGTTAGTCTGGCAGGTGCTCTTTGATTATAACGGAGCCGTGAATCAGTGGCTTGCTTTTCTGGGTGTGGAGAATAAGGTGGACTGGCTGAAATCTTCCCAGGGGATTTTCGTGATTGTGATTTTATTCCTGTGGAAAAATCTGGGCTACAACATGATACTGTTCATGGCGGCCCTTTCCAATATTCCAAGGGATCTGATTGAGGTGGCGGTGCTGGAGAAGGCCAGCCAGTTTCAGATTTTCTGGCATATTAAGCTCAGATACATGACATCCACCCTGTTGTTTGTCACGATTATGTCGCTGATTAACTCCTTCAAGGTGTTCCGGGAGGTGTATCTGCTGACAGGGGATAACCCCACAGACTGGATTTACATGCTGCAGCACTACATGAACAACATGTTCCGGAAGCTGAATTATCAGAATCTGTCCGCGGCGGCCATCCTCATGAGCCTGTTTATGATTGTGGTGATCGGGATTCTGTTCCTTATTGAGAATTATTTCGGAAAGGACGTGGAGGGCTGATGAAGAAAAAAAGGAGACCATGCTGCGCGAAGCGCACCCTGCGCGGCAGCGCATGAATTCCGGAAGGCCTGGAAGGCATACCTTTCAGAAGGGTTTACATATGATCTGGCTGTCCATCGCCTTTATTTTCGCGGCCTGCTTCGCCATCCTGTTCCTGACGCCCATTGTGCTGACCATTACCAATTCCTTTATGTCCAGCACGGAAATTTCCGCCAATTACGGTGTGATTTTCTCCACCACGGAGTCCGGCGGCAAGGTATTTATCTCTGAGCAGGTCAATCTGAAATTTATCCCGGACATGGTGTCCTTTGATCAGTACGCCACCGTGCTTTTAAAAAGCCCGGACTATCTGCTGAAATTCTGGAATTCCGTGATTCTGGTGGTCCCTATTGTGGTATTTCAGATTGTGGTGGCGGCTCTGGCGGCCTACGGCTTTTACCGTTACGACGGACGGCTGAGACAGATTATTTTCTTTTCCTATATTATATTGATGCTGATGCCCTATCATGTCACGCTGGTGCCCAACTATCTGGTCAGCGACTGGCTGAATATCCTGGACACCCGCTGGGCCATCTGGCTGCCGGGTATTTTTTCCCCGTTTTCCGTATATCTGCTGACCAAATACATGAAGCGGATTCCGGTGGGAATTATCGAGGCGGCCAAGATTGACGGCGCCGGGGAGTTTCAGATTTTCTATCAGATCGCCCTGCCGCTGTGCAAGAGCGCGGTCTGCTCCGTGGCGATTCTGGTGTTCATCGACTACTGGAATATGGTGGAACAGCCTATCATCCTGCTGTCGGACGAGACCCTGCAGCCGCTGAGCGTCTACCTAAGCAAGATCAACAGCGGAGAGCTGGGCCTGGCCTTCGCGGTAGCTACGATCTACATGATTCCATGCTTATTTGTATTCCTTTATGGGGAGGACTACCTTGTGGAGGGTATTACTTACCAGGGCGGAATCAAGGGATAAAATATAAGCGGTTAACTCGGGGTTACATAAATTGTCGCAAGACAGAGCAGGAGCGGCGTAAACTGTTGAGCGATTTCTGTGCAGCGGAGATGAGACTATTGATAATCGTGGAAGCCTTTGCTGAACACGATTATCATGTCTATAGGCTCATCAAAGCGTTCTGCAAAGTATGAGTGAAACAGTTTACGCCGCTCCTGCGGGACTTTTAGCGAATATTTATAAGGGTAGTATACTTTTTATGGAGGCAAATGGGAATGAACGAACAGGGAAGCACCAGAAGAAGAGACTGGATCAAAAACGCGACGATCGTATTTCTGATCATCATGCTGATCCTTACCTTTTTCTCCAACACCATTATGAATTACTCGCTGCCGGAGGTCTCCGCGGAGTATGTCAGCAGCGGCACCATCACTACAAAGGTGCGCGGAAGCGGTACCGTTACAGCCGGCGATATCTGGCAGGTCTATCCGGAGGAGAGCCTGAAGGTGATCAGCGTAGATGTCAAGGAGGGCGATGAGGTGCAGGAAGGAGACCTACTCTTCACTATGGAGCTGGAAGAGAAGGAGTACACGGTCTCCAGCTACGGAGAAACCGTCAGCGCGCAGATTGCCGCCGCCGAGGAAGTGGTGCGCAGTGCCGAGGAGGCACTGAGAAAAGCCAGAGAGGACTACGAGACTTTTCTGCTGTCGCCGGATCTGGCCATAGAGGTTTCGGAGCTTTTGCAGACCGGGGGAAGCCTTTCCTTTGGGGATCTGCAGGAACAGGTCAATGTATACAGAAGTGAAAATGAGCTGCTTGAAGAAAAAAAGCAGCCATATGAGGATGCGGTTGCGGAGCTGCAGGAACTGCTTCGCCAGGCACAGAACAATAATGACACGGATGAAATCACCCGCCTGCAGAATGTGATCTCCATCAATCAGGCTTATGTGGATGAGCTGGATGCTGATATCGCTGAAAATGAGGAGGAAATTAACAAACTGATCGCCAGCTATGAGGATCAGGCTGAGTTTCAGGATCTGAAAACCGCCATCAGCGAGAGGCAGACGGATCTGGATGAGGCGGAGGCGGAGCTGGCCTGGCTGAAGGAAAAGCTTTCGGAGGATACGGAGGAGACCATCGACCCGGAGGTGAAGGCGCCGGTGTCCGGCACGGTCAAGACAGTCAACGTAAAGAAAGGCAAGACCGCTTCCACTGATGAGGTGGCGGTGGAAATTTATCCGGAAGGGGAGGATTACACCATGACACTGACTGTTACCACGGAACAGGCCCAGAGCTTAAGCGTGGGTGATGTGGCGGAGCTACAGAATTCCTGGTATTACTCCGGTGTGAACGTGGTCTTAAGCAAGATTGCGACGGATGTGTCCAGCCGGGGGCAGAATAAGATCCTGACCTTTACGGTTACCGGAGATGTGACTGACGGACAGAGCCTGAGCATTTCCATCGGGCAGAAATCCTCCACCTATTCCTACACGGTGCCGAACAGTGCCATCCGGGAGGATTCCAACGGCAAGTTTGTGCTGGTGGTGTCGCAGAAATCCTCGCCTCTGGGCAACCGGTATTACGCGGAGAGGCTGAGTGTGGAGGTGCTGGCCAGCGATGACAGCCGCACGGCGGTCAGCGGCGCGTTTACCGGCGGGGAGTTTGTGATTACCACGTCCACAAAGCCGGTGGAGGCGGGGCAGCTGATCCGGCTGGCGGATTGAAGAACGGGATCAGAATCAGGAAGGTAAAATGAACTGGAAGCAGCGCAGCAAAAAGGCAATGCGGACAAAGGAGTAATACGGGTAAGAAGGCGGCTATGAGACGATCGGGACAACGGATTACGTTAAAGCAATCCTCCTTGCGCGATGCGCAACATGCGCGTCAGCGCATGAATTCGGGAATGCCTGGAAGGTATATTATATGGATGGCGATCTGCCTGATTTGTCTGCTGTTGGCGGGAGTGCTGCAGATTGCCTCGGCCAGGATGCAGAAGCAGCTTTTGCACGAGCGTACGGCATACGAATGGGATTCGGAGGGCGGCAGCGCCCACATCAGCGTCTATCTGACTGAGGCGGAGAAGTTGTCCCTGCTGGACAGTCTGGAGGATCAGGAGTATATGATTCTGGACTTGTACTACAGTCTGGAATCGGAGCTTACGGAAAACGCGATTACCCTCAGTGAGGATGCGGCGGACAACGCGAGGCTGATCGTGTATGGCTATGAGGCCGAGGGAAGCGTGTCCATAGAGTCGGACAGGACGACCATCACAGTAAAGGCTTACGGCGTGGGAGGAGATTTTTTTCAGTTTCATCCGCTGAAATTAAAATACGGCAGCTATTTCAGCGGCAGCGATCTGATGCAGGACGGCATCCTTCTGGATGAGGAGGCGGCCTGGCAGCTGTTCGGCAGCAGCGATGTGGTCGGGAAATATGTCTATATCCGGGATATTCCCCATCTGGTGGTGGGAGTCTATGAGCGGGACAGAGGGTACTTTTATGACGCGGCGGGCAACGATGAATGCACCGTGTATCTGTCGGCGCAGAGCCTGTTTGATTATGGCACCTACAATGGGCTTCAGTCCATTGAGCTTTTGTTGCCCAATCCGGTCAGCGGCTATGCCCTGAATCTGGTCACAGAGCAGCTTTCCGGCCGGGACGTGGCCATTGTGGAGAATGAGAACCGTTTTGAATGGTTAAATCTGGTGGATATCTGGAAACAGGCCGGCACCCGAAGCATGGGACTGACCGGCATTGTATTTCCATATTGGGAGAACGTAGCCAGAGGCTATGAGGATGTGCTGGCAGGGATTCTGCTGATCCAGGCTCTGCTGCTTGCCTTTGTGCTGGTTGTGGCAGTGGTCTTTTTGTGGCGGGCATGGCTTCACAGAAAATGGCGCACCCGGGACTTGGTTTCCGGGCTGGGAGACTGGTGGTATGAGAAGGGGGCGCAGCGGCAGAAAAAGAAAAATGAAAAAACGAAAAAGAGTCTGGTTCCTCTGTATTGCTGACCCTTGAGGATGATGAGGAGAAAGTCATCCCCGGCACGGAGGCCGGGCGTGACGAAATCGGCGAATGATGCGGCTGTTGTCTGGGTTTAAGGCAAAAATCAATCTTCTTTTGCCGCCTTCCTGATCCATTTCCTGACCTGACGGATATCTACTTCCAGAATATCTGCGATTGACTCAAGATTATCGCCTCTGTCATGGAGTTTGACTGCCGTTCGTTTTTTCTCGCGATTTTCCCCAAGTCTTTCTCCTTCGTGATAAATCCTGCTGGCCTCTGTCTCAATAATTTTGCCTGTCATAATCTCTCCCACTCCTTCCCTGACACTGTCGTATTTTGCCGAGATGCTTTCGAGCACCTTCCCGGACATGTCGATGATCATCCGATGTTGATATTCCGATATCTGCCCGGTTTCCTTCAAACATCGCAGTCTGCTCACAATGTCGGCATATTCTGTTTTCAGTTCATCAAGCTTTTCCTCATCTTTATTGTATTCGGGAAAGCGCTTCTCATGTGAAAATATGTAAAATGGGATCAGCATGAAGAGCTTTCTCTCAAAGATTTCATCAATCGTATATAGCTGTGTCTTCAACACCTGCACGTCAAAGCTGGCGGAGCCTCCCGACGTATCAATTCTGATCTGCATCCGCTCAGGGGTATTCCGGGTGCTTCGCAGGAACAGGACGCCGCAGTCCGGAATGGTGACATGCAGTGTGTTGCCTGTGATTTCTCCGCTGTCCAGCGCAATTTGAGTGGAGTACTCAAAAATCCTGACCAGCATGCTGCTGTCCGATGTGCTCTGTATCTCCAGTAAGAAATGCCTTGGCACAGTTCCGGAAACGGTAAAGCTGGAATCTGTGATATGCTTTTCCTCCTTTCCACCCTGCCGGTTGAGAAAATGCAGTTCCGGGTGTAAATCGATTGTTTCATCGCCGGTAAAAGCCGTTCCAAACATCTCATTGATGATGGGGAGTATCATCGGTGTGCAGTCGTTTAAGAGCGTGCGGAACACGTCATCGTATGGCGTGCCCTGGCTTTGCTTCCCGGAGCCTGTGCCTGTCTTCCTGCGGTTCCTCTTCTTTGGTGAAGTGGCCTGCCGTGTTGTCTTTGGTAAATCAGCTTCTGTGTTTTCTTTTGGAAATTCGGCATGCGGCTTTGTCTTCTGTGGAAGCGTGTATCGCTTCATCAGCTCTCCTTCCCAAATGTCCCGGAGCAGAAGAGAAACCTGAGATCACAGGTAAAAAATAACAAAAATCACAAGTCCTGACTTTAGAATACCATAAAAAAGGTTGCTCTTCAACACTCAAACTGACACTTTTCAATATTTGAGGACAAAAAAATTGCTCCTACCATATACATGCGTGGAAGAGCGGTATCGTCACAGCCAATATTATTAAATTTTTCTAAAAGAAAGAGGTATGCATACGCATAAGCAAAAACAGCTGCCTCAGGTGGTCATTAAATTGGTTGCCTGTGGCAGTATAGAAGAGGCGACAGATGAATCAGTGGTCGAGAACGTAGCTGTTTCTGGTGAATCGATTGAGACATGGCATGCTGTCTGTGTTTGACTAATGTTATAATTTAAAAAATGTAAAAATTTCAGGCTTGCTGAGACGATTTTCAACTGCATCACTGCCCTACTCTTCTGAAAAATGAATCAGGGTTGCATTGATCCAACAAACATTTTATGTATTAAAAAGGCGTTCAATAATTCTTCATGAAACATCCCTGACATCCCAAAATATGCGGTTGTGAAGAATCAAAATTCATGCTACACTGGGGTGGAAAAATAATCGGAGGAAGAGGGCAAATGAACTGCGGCAGATTATTACATTATGAAGTAAAAGGACAGATCATTTATCTGAATTTTGAGCATCAGAGGGCGCGTATCGAGGTGATCACTCCACAAATTGTCAATGTTTTCGCGGGGCTTATGAGTGAGGATCATCGCTCAAAGGCCATCGAGGGAGATAAGACTGTTCCCTGCGGGATTCGTGTGGAGCAAAGAGAGGACGGCCTCTGGATTTTTACTCCTGAGCTGGGCGTCCGGGTCTGCGATGATTTTCTGGTGGATTTTTTTGATAAAAATAATGAGCTGGTCTGTGCGGATTACCGGGGCAGCCGCACGCCCTTAAAGCGGGTCAGCGAGGAATATCTGAAGCTTCTGGCGGAGGAGGGCCATAGGGCCGGGGAGGCGGACAAGGACGGGGGGCACCCGATTCAGGTGGTCAAGGCCATGACCGGGTCGGAGCACTTTTACGGACTGGGGGACAAGACCGGATACTTGGACAAGCGCCATTATGACTATGAGATGTGGAATACGGACAATCCGGATCCCCATGTGGACACCTTCAAGGCGCTGTATAAGAGCATTCCCTTCTTTATCACGCTGATGGACAGCCATGTGTACGGCCTGTTTTTCGACAACACTTATAAGAGCTGGTTTAACATGGGACAGGAGTCGGAGGAGTACTTCTGGTTCGGCGCGGACAGGGGCAACCTGGATTATTATTATATTGCGGGGGAAAATATGCCGGCGGTGCTGGGCGGATATACTTACCTGACCGGTACCACGCCGCTGCCTCAGAAATGGACGCTGGGGTACCATCAGAGCCGCTGGGGTTACGTGACTCAGGACGACGTGCAGGAGATCGCGGACGGGATGCGGGATCACGATATTCCCTGCGATTCCATTCATCTGGACATCGATTATATGCGGGGCTACCGGGATTTTACCTGGGATCTGGATCGGTATCACGGCGATCCGGAGGGCTTTCTGGCAAAGATGGCGGACCGGGGTTTTAAGATGGTCTGTATCAACGACGCGGGCGTGAAAAAAGAAGAGGGCTATGAGGTCTACGATGAGGGCGTGGAGAACGGGTATTTTGCTAAAACGCCGGAGGGAGATATCTATATCAACGCTGTCTGGCCGGGGGAGGCGGCGTTCCCGGACTTCGGGAATCCGAAAACCCGCGGCTGGTGGGCGGACAAGATTGATTTTCTGGTAAAAAAGGGCGTCCGGGGCGTCTGGAATGATATGAACGAGCCGGCCAGCTTCAAGGGGCCGCTGCCGGATGACGTGGTGTTCACGGATGAGGACAGACCTATAGACCACACCGGTATGCACAATGTGTACGGACATCTGATGTCCAGAGCAACCTACGAGGGATTAAAAAAGCATGACGGCCGCCGTCCCTTTGTGATTACCAGAGCCTGCTTCGCGGGCAGCCAGAAATATGCCATGGTCTGGACGGGAGATAACACCAGCATGTGGGGACATTTGCAGATGGCCATCCCCCAGCTGTGCAGCTTGGGGTTGTCCGGCATGCCCTTTGCCGGGACAGATATCGGAGGCTTTGGCGCGGATACCACCCCGGAGCTTTTAGCCCGCTGGATTGAGCTGGGGGCGCTTTCTCCCTTCTGCCGCAATCATTCCGCTATGGGAAGCCGCAGACAGGAGCCCTGGGTGTTCGGCGATGAGGTGCTGGATATTTACCGCAAATATGTGAAGCTGCGGTATCGCCTGATCCCATATTTCTATGACTTATTTTTCGAGGGGGAAAGGACCGGCGCGCCCATCATGCGTCCGCTGGTCTATGAGTATGAAAAGGATGAGACGGCCCGGACCTGCAACGATGAATTTCTGATCGGCAGCAGGATTCTGGCGGCACCGGTGGTGCAGCAGGGGGCGGCTCACCGCATGGTTTACCTGCCGGAAGGAGAGTGGTATGACTACTGGACCGGAGAGAAAATCACAGGGCCGGTGTGGTTTGTCAGGGAGGCGCCGCTGGACGTCTGTCCGCTGTATGTGAAGGCGGGGACGGCGCTGCCCTGTATGCCGGACCAGTCCTATGTGGGAGAGAAACCCAATGATACGCTGATTTTGCAGATATTTCCCGGCGAGGGAGAGTATGATCACTACCTAGACAACGGGGAGGATTTTGCCTACAGAGAGGGGAAATATCATCAGTATCATTTCATTGTGAAGGCGGATGGGACGGTGGAGACACAGATCCTGCACACCGGGTATGAGAAGCCTTATGAGAGTATTCTGATTCATACAGTTGGCGAATGATCTGACATGGCTGACCGATTTGTCGCAGACTAAGGGACTGCCACGAAATAACTTGCGCATCCTGCTCCGCCTAATACGCGAATCGCAGACCATAAAAGCCTCGCCGTAGCCCGAATGCCCTCCGGGAAAGATAAGGTGAAGATGAACGACAGTTTTTCACCATTCTTTTCCGGAGGGCATTGTGACTTTATGAACTACAGTGCCGCCTCCAGCAGCCTTTTCGTATATTCATGCCGCGGATGCCGGTACACCTCCTCCACATCCCCGATTTCCACCAGCTCCCCGTAGTATAAAACCGCCACTCTGGAACAGATATGCCGCACCAGATTTAAATCGTGAGAAATAAACACAATGGTCAGGTGCCTTTTCTGATGAAGCTCCAGAAGCAGGTCCAGAATTTGTGACTGGATAGTCACATCCAGGGCCGATACCGGTTCATCCGCCACTAAAAGCCCCGGCTCGCGCAGAAGGGCGGTCCCGATGCTGACCCGCTGGCGCTGGCCGCCGGAGAGCTCCCGGGGATAGCGGTCATAAAAGGAGGGATCCAGACCCACGTCGGCGAGCATTTCCTCCACCCGGCGGCGCTGTTCCTTTTTGTCCCGGATTCCCAGCACTCTCAACGGCTCCGTCATAATCCAGCCGATTTTGTGAGCGGGATTTAAGGAGCTGAAGGGATCCTGGAAGACCATCTGCGGGTGGGAGAGGGGGGCAGCGGAACCGGAGGAGGGCCCGCCGCGGCCGTCATCCTGAGAAATCCCGGCGGCGCTGTCGTCCTGCCCAAATTTAATTTCCCCATCGTAGTCCGGGTTCAATCCCACAATAGCCTTTGCCAGCGTGGATTTGCCGCAGCCGCTCTCCCCAACGATGCCAAATAATTCGCCTTCCCGTACAGTAAATGACACATCTTTTACTACTTGCCGATGCTCCTTTTTACCGAAAAAGCCATTATTTTTTTCCTGATAATAAACATTTACATGCTGTAAGGAGAGAGCGGGCCTTTTGTCCACTGATTTCTGAACGGCTTTTGGGAAAGAAGCCACCAGAGTCCGGGTATATTCATGCTCCGGATGCTCCAGCACGCGCCGCACCCCGCCCCGCTCCACAATCCGGCCATTGTGCATGACGAGGACGTTATGACATATTTTTCTGATCACGTTCAGATCGTGGGAAATAAAGAGGATGGCGACTTTTTTCTTGCGGTGCAGCTCAAGCAAAAGCTCCAGAATCTGCTGCTGCACAATCACATCCAGGGCGGTGGTGGGCTCGTCCGCTATCAGAAGCTTCGGCTCACAGATCATGGCCTGGGCGATCATAACCCGCTGCCGCATCCCGCCGGAAAGCTCATGGGGATATTTCCGGCACAGAGCCTCCGGGTCAGGAAGGCCGACATCTGCCAGGGACTCGACAACCTTTTGATGAATGTCCTCCTTACCGAGAGAAGTATGAAGCTTTAATGCCTCCCCGACCTGCGCTCCGATTTTCATGACCGGATTGAGTGAGGTCATGGGCTCCTGAAAAATCATGGAAATATCGTTTCCCCGGACGCGGCTTAGCTCCTCCTCACTCATTGACAGAATGTCATGCCCCTCAAAGCGGATGCTTCCGCCTGTCACACGGGCGTCTCTGGACAAAAGCCCCATGGCCGCCAACGCCGTCATGGACTTCCCAGACCCCGATTCCCCCACAATCCCCAGAATCTACCCCTCCTCCATGGAGAATGAGATATCGTCCACCACAGTCTGCATGGCAAGATT
>JAJQBK010000032.1 GCA_021203305.1 Lachnospiraceae bacterium | reverse complement strand
GACAGTCACTGCCGGTGAGACAATTGCCGCCACCGGTCACCACTACACAGACACCGAAGTGGTTGCCCCCACTTATTCTGCGGAGGGGTACACGGTTTACACCTGTACTAACTGCGACAGCAGCTTCCGGGCAGACTATACAGCTGTCCTGGTGCTGGACGGAACAGGGAATACCGCTGATACGCGGCAGTTGATTCAGAGCCTGACTGCTCTACCGGAAGGACTGGCAGAGCTTTACGCCAGCGTGGAAGCCCTTCAGGCGGAGATGATCAGCCGGGTAACAGTTGGGGAAAGCTATACAGAGGAAAGCACCGCCGTCTATGATGTAATCCTGCAGTACCTGGACAGCAGCGGCGCTTGGGTGAATGCCACAGAGGGAAACTTCCCCCTGACGGGAATCACCGTGACACTGCCCTATCCGGAAGGAACGGACAGCAGCTATGACTTTGTCGTGGTACATATGTTCAGTGTCACGTCTGAACGGCTGGGCATCAAGGCCGGAGATACTGAGTCTCCCGCGGTTACCAAGACGGAGGACGGCCTGGTGTTTACCCTCAACGGCCTGTCTCCCATAGCCGTCTCATGGACTCAGACGACCGCTGCCACGGAGACTAAGACCTCCCCGGGTACCGGCGACAACAATCAGCTTGTACTGTGGCTTGGCCTGCTGTGTGTCAGCGGCCTGGGCATTGCCGCCGTAACCGTAACTGTTTCCCACAGGAGAAAGAACAACGGTTAAGCCGAAATATCAATATCAAAACAAAAAAGAGGGTGACAGGCCCTCTTTTTTGATTCAGGTGTCATAAATGACATTACCTTCCTTATGTCTTGCCTTAGATAGATATGCTTTACCGGATAGATATGCTTTACCGTTTACCGTTGCCGTTTCAGAAAATATCCCCGTATCCTTTCACTCAGCCGCCCGATGAGCCTCTGTATGCCGTCCAGCAGCTTCTTCAGATATCTGTACACCGGCTCCTCGGCGATGACGAACACCACCAGCAGCATGAGCCCTTCCCTTGGTATCCGGCTCACAGAGTACAGCTCCGGCAGGAAGAGGCAGCAGAAGACAAATCCGGCGATGTTTAAAATCAGAATGCCCCAGTCAGTGAATTTTTTGGGGTCGGTGACCTGATATAAAATCAGAAAGCCCATGAAAGCCACCAGGAACATTGCCGCGGTGGAAACACTGGCTGAATCGATGCCAAAGACCAGCCCGAAGACGGTCAGGGAGCTGACCGCCAGCATGTCGGTGACGCCGCCGGGCAGGGCGCGGAGCATGACATTGGAAAGAAAATGTCCCTGAATCCTGTCGTGGTTTGTGCGGAGGGCCAGGAAGAATCCGGGGATTCCGATGGTCCACATGGATATCAGCGAAATCTGGGACGCTTCCAGCGGGTAGGTGATGGCGGAGGCCAGGGAGAACAGTGCCAGCAGGAAGGAAAAGATGTTTTTCACCAGAAACAAAACGGCGGAGCGCTGGATATTGTTGACCACCCGGCGGCCCTCCAGCACCACGGCCGGCATGCAGGAGAAATCAGAATCCAGCAGCACCACCTGGGAGGCCTGAGCCGCGGCGTCGCTGCCCGAGGCCATGGCCACGCTGCAGTCCGCGTCCTTTAAGGCAAGCACGTCGTTGACGCCGTCGCCGGTCATGGCCACGGTCCGGCCCTGCCGTTTCAGAGCCTGTACAAACTGCCGCTTCTGTTCCGGCGTGACCCGGCCGAAGACCGTGTATTTTTTGATGGCGTAATCGATGTCCTCCTGGGTTTCCAGGGTGATGGCGTCCACATATTTATCCGCACCGGCGATTTTCACTTCCTTGGCGGCTTCCGAGACGGTCAGCGGGTTATCCCCGGAGATGACCTTGATTTCCACGCCCTGTTCGGCAAAGTAGGAGAAGGTCTCCGGCGCGGCTTTGCGGATGGGGTTGGAGAGCAGCACAAAGCCCAGCGGAGCGACCGGTCTGGTCAGAGGCTGTCCGGTGATTTCCTCATCATAGGAGCCGAAAGCCAGCACCCGGTATCCCCTGGAGGAATAGTCGCTGATTTCTTTTTCATAGCCGGCATAATCCCCACCCAGCAGCAGTTCCGGCGCTCCCAGCACGTAGGACGTATTTTCAAAGGTGACGGCGCTGTATTTGACCTCCGAGGAGAAGGGCGTCACTCTGACCGGCGTCTGCCCGGTATTTTCCTGAAAATATTCCTTCATGGCAGCCATGGTCTGGTTGTCATTTTTCATGGCGCAGGTAAAATCCCCCACAAGCAGGGACAACTCAGGCATGGTATCCGGGTCGTAAAGGCTTGTGGGAACCAGCTGCTTCACTTCCATGGAATTTTCCGTGATGGTGCCGGTCTTGTCCACGCAGAGCACGTCCACCCGGGCCAGGGTCTCAATGCTCTTCATGTCGTGCAGCAGCACCCGCTTCCCGGCCAGGCGCATGGAGCTGACCGCCAGAGCGATGCTGGCCAGCAGATAGAGCCCCTCCGGAATCATGCCCACCAGGGCGGCCACAGTGGAGGTGATGCTCTTGGCAAATGTCTCCCCGGTCACGGTATAGCTCTGCACAAAGAGGGCGATACCGATGGGAATCAGGGCGATACCTACGATCCACAGAAGGTGGTCGAGGGAGCGCATCATCTGGGACTGCTCCCCTTTTTTCATGGCTTTGGCTTCCAGCGTCAGCTGAGAAATATAGGAGTCCGCCCCAACCGCGGTGAGCCGGGCGATACATTCTCCGGACACGAGAAAGCTGCCGGAGATCAGCGGATCCCCCGCCGCTTTCATGACGGATTTGGATTCGCCGGTCAAAAGAGCCTCGTTAACCAGCGCCTCGCCGGACAGAATCACCGCATCGGCCGGAATCTGATTACCGGCGTGAAAGACCACAATATCATCCCTGACCAGCTGGTCCGAGGGCACAGTGACGCTCTCCCCGTCCCGGATGGCCTCTGTTTTGGGAGCGGCCACCATATTCAGCTCATCCAGCACCTTCTTGGCACGCAGCTCCTGGATGATGCCGATGAGGGCGTTGATGATGACCACCACCATGAAGGACAGATTTTTGAACGATCCGACCGCGATGATCAGGATGGCCAGAAACAGAAAGATGAAATTAAAATAAGTGCAGAGATTTTTGCGGATGATGCTGCCGGTGGTCTCCCGGCTGTCGTCCACCTCAATGTTGGCCCAGCCGCCGGCCTGGCGCTCCTCCACCTGGGCGGAGGTCAGGCCATTTTGAGTATCGGCGGATATGACTTCCACCTCCGTTCTGACGGGAGCTTCGGGGATATGCTTTTTTTTCATAAAAGAGAAGGTCATGAGGGTTCTCCTGAGTGCAAAAACCGGGGACAGGCCCTGAAAAGGTTCTGAGTGTAAAAACCGGGGACAGGTCCCGGAAAGGTCATGCTCGTAACTGCCGGATGCGCTGTTGGGAAGCCAGCTGCCAAATTCGGCGTATCTGAAAGAATTATAACTCACTTTTGTGTTTTTATATTTAAATAATCTATAAATATTGTGAATATTTTCCTAAAAAGGCGATTATTCCGAAAGGCAATTTTTAAAAGCCCGCTGAAATGATGTACCGGCGAGCCTCATTCTGTGGTACAATGTATTTTATGAAAATAAAAAGAATTTCCAATTATCCCAAAGCTTTAAATCCTGTGACCCGTGAGGGCGTCCCCGTGCTGGAATTTCCGGCGCTTAAGGACGTGGACTTTATTGTCCATTGCTTTTCCACCCGCATGGGCGGCGTCAGCGGCGGCATCTACGAGAGCATGAATTTCAAGGAGGACGGCGCGGACACAGACGAAAATATCCGGGCGAATTACCGGATCATATCAAAAGCGCTGGGGGTGGACGTTGGGAAAATTGTCCGGCCCTCCCTGGTGCATGGAACGGCGGTTCATGAGGTGAGAGTGGAGGATTTCGGCGTGGGAGCCCTGGCGAAGAGTACGCTGACGGGCTTCGACGGTCTGATCACCGACCGGCCCGGGGTGACGCTGGCGGCCACCTTCGCGGACTGCGTGCCCCTGTATTTCGTGGATGTCAGACATCAAGCCGTCGGCCTGGCCCATTCCGGCTGGAAGGGCACATGCCACAGGATCGCCTGGTCCATGCTGGAGGCCATGAAAGAGGCTTACGGAACGGAGCCGGAGGACATTCTGGCGGCTGTCGGCCCCTGCATCTGCGGAGACTGCTATGAGGTGGGGGCAGAACTGGACCAGGAGTTCGCGAAGGATTTTGCGGGTGAGATTGAAGAGAAAACCGGCATATCATACCGGGAGAATATTATGCGGCCGGTGAAAAAAGAAAATGAGACTGCGTGCAAAGACGAGAGCCCCACAAACCCGGAAGCAAAGAAGGAGAAAATCGCATACCCGGGAACGGAGGAGCAAAAATTCCTGCTGGATCTGCGCCAGGCCAATCTGCAGAGCCTGCTGGCCGCCGGAGTCAGAAAAGAGCGGATCGCAGTGGCAGATATCTGTACCTGCTGCAATCCGCAGTTGATCTTCTCTCATCGTGCCACCGGCGGCAAAAGGGGCGCCAGTGCGGCGTTCCTGGGGATAAGAGAATAATTTCCGTAATAAAAAGCGCCGCTTCCGGTTTACAATTTTTGTGGGAAATAAGAGGCCAGGAAATTCAGGAGGTTTTACTCAGCAGAATAAGAGGCCGCAAGCTTCAGGAGGTTTTGCTCAGCAGAATAAGAAGCCGGAAAATTCAGGAGGTTTTATTCCGCGGATCTTCGGTTGGTATCTGTTCTGCCTTAATCTGCGGCAGCTGAATCAGCACCTGCAACACACGGTTTTCGCTGACTTTGCTAACCTTCAGCACAATTCCGCCCTCCAGCGTTACCTCCTCACCCTCCTCAGGAAGCCTGTCCAGTTGTCCGATGATCAGTCCGGCGATGGAATCATAGTCCTCGCTGGACATTTCCGTGCCCAGCACGTGGTTGACGTCCGAAATTTTCATGGAGCCGGCGGCCATGTACTCGCTCTCTGACAGCTGAATCAGCCGGTCATTTTCATCCTCATCATATTCATCTCTCAGATCGCCCACAATCTCCTCCAGCAGATCCTCCATGGTCAGCATCCCCACGCAGGAGCCGTATTCGCTGAGCACAAAGCATACATGCTGCGCCTTCTGGCGCATCTCCAGCATCAGGTCGGCGGTCTTTTTGTATTCATATGTATAATGGGCGTCCCACAGGATGTCGCTGACATGAAACTCCGCCTGCGGATCTTTCCACAGAAAATCCTTGATATTGATGATACCGATAATATTATCCGGCTCCTCCTCATAAACCGGCAGGCGGGTGTACATATGATCCCGGAAAAGAGCCAGCACCTCCTCGTAGGACGCGTCCTTAGAGACCGTCACCATATCGATTCTGGGCACCATCACGTCCTTTGCCACCGCGTCCGAGAATTTAAAAAGATTGTAAATAATATCCTTTTCCCCAGACTCGATGACCCCTTCCTTGTGGCTCTCCGCCACATATGTCTTTAACTCCGTTTCAGTAATAGAATAGGGTCTGGCGTTGGGATCCACATGCAGCAGACGCATGAAAAGGGCGGAGAGATGATCGACCACAAAAATCACGGGCGTGAGAATGATCATCAGCTTATGGATGATGGGGGCATAGAAAAGCGCCAGCTTTTCTGAATATACTTTCGCCAGGGTTTTGGGAGTGATCTCGCCGAACAAAAGCACCAGCAGAGTCAGGACGCCGGTGCCCACGCCGATGTAAATACTGCCGAACACGTGGGTTACCAGCGTAGTGGTGATGGCGGACATGGCGATATTGACCAGATTGTTGCCAACCAGGATGGTGCTGAGCATTTTGCTGTACTGATCCGTGATTTGTCCCAGAACGACGGCCTGCTTATTGCCGTCCTCGATGAGCGCCTGAATGCGGACCCTGCTCATGGCAGAAAGAGCGGTTTCCGCGCTGGAAAAGAAGCCTGATAAGAACATCAGGATGATAATGGCCACCAATTGTGTGGTACTTGACGAGTCCAAAACTTTCTCCTTAAAAACAGATAATGACGCCGCAGCAGACAGGCTTTCGACTTCATTATCGTAAAATAGCATGGAATGAAAATAATTCTTGATTCGATACTATACATTTTTCAGAGCTTCCTGTCAAGAAAAATGACGTGTCCGCATATAATTTCATAAGAAATTTATGAGAATTTTACGGGAGAGAGAATGGGAAAACGGCCTGTGGTACACGGCACGAAGGGGGTAATCGGCGCGGCGCTTGTGTCGATTGCGGCGGCGGCGGTCACAGCGGCGGCGCTGATTTTGCTGGCGGCGTTTCTGATGGACCGGTTTTCACTGGGGGAGGATACGCTGAAAAAAGCGGTATACGCCATCCATTTCGCCGCGGCTTTTGTGTGCGGCTTTGTCATGGGGAAGCAGAAGAAGGAGAAAAAATTCCTCTGGGGCCTTGCGGCGGGCGGCGCCTGGCTTGCGCTGCTTTTGATTTGCAGCCTGATTTTGCACAATGGAAGTCTGAAGGCGGACGCCCTGCTGGCGGTGGTGGCGGCCTGCGCGGGGGGAAGCATGCTGGGAGGAATGCTCTCGTGACGGGGCGGTCCTGTATTGCGCCGGCCTTATGACAATGCTCCTGTTATCGTGAGGCTTTAAGAAGCCGTGATTCGCGTATTAGCCAGTTTGTTTTGCAACAGTTCCTTAGCCTTGGGGCTTTCGCAATGGGAGGATACCCATCTGCCGGGGCCTGCCTTAATATATTTTGGTGATATCGGCGGGATTAAGACCGTAGATTGAAATAAACTCGTCCAGATCCTTCTGCCCGCGCACCAGCATGATATCCTCAAACTGGCCGGTGCGGATCTGCTGAAAGCCGGCGGTCTGTTCTCCTGTGCAGATGCTGCATTTCAGGACAGGCCTCCAGTTTTCACTGTCGTAAGCTTTGTGGGCTTTCGTCTTTGGCTTTCTGCTGAACATGGTTTACCTCCCGGGCGGGCTGAACATTTCTTCCTTATGATAATGTACCTTATTTTCTGAAATGATGTCAATCACTTTTAACATTCCGGCCAGTTTTATGTATTCTGAATAGTAACAATTGGCAACATTTGGTTCTCGTTTGGTGAATTATATTGGTTCTCGTTTGGTGAATTATATTGTTGACAAAACCTGTCGGGGGGGTATATTGAAACAGGAAATTCAAGTGTACGCGTTGGATATTGTCAAAGGTATCTGGTATCCGGGCAGGGCGGAAGAAGAGACTGCGATTGGGGCAAAATTTATAGATCAGGGTTTGAACCATGTTATATCTTGCAAAAGTGTGGATGATATTTTCGATTATCAGTATGCGGGGGGGGGTATTGCCTCTCACCCGCTTTTTGACATGAACAGAGGTATAAAAAATGGGGCGAACCATAAAGAATAACGCGGTGATAGATCTGCATTCGCATATTCTCCCTGAAATGGATGACGGCAGCGACAGCGTGGATACTTCCCTGAAGATGCTCCGCGTTTTAGACGAAGGGCAGGTCAGGGTGGTATGCGCCACGTCCCACTATTACCGGCACAGGGAAGCCGTAGAGGACTTTGTCAGGCGCAGGCAGGCCGCGGCAGGAAAGCTGGCGGACAGAATTGACATCACCGGCGAAGGTGATCAGTATCCGCAGATCCGATTGGGAGCGGAGGTGGCGTTTTTTTCTTCTATCAGTGAATGCGCCCGGCTGGATGAGCTGTGTATCGAGGGGACAAGGACTCTGCTGCTGGAGATGCCGTTTCAAAGGTGGACCAGCACTGAGATTTCGGAGGTCCTTTCCCTGGTGCTGGACCGGGGGCTTCAGATTATCTTGGCTCATCCGGAGCGCTATGAATTTTGCAGTGAGAATAAAAGAGCGCTGCGGAGGCTGATGGATCTGCCTGTTGGAATCCAGGTGAACGCGGACACGCTTCTGCATTTCCGCAGCCGCAGACAGGGACTGAAGCTTCTGACGGACGCCGTCTGGCCTCTCCTTGGGAGCGACGCCCACAATATGAGCGCCCGTAGGCCAAGGCTTGAGGAGGGCAGGAAGAGTGTCGTCAGACATCTGGGACAGGAATTTCTGGACCAGATGGATGAGACCGCGGCATGGCTGCTGGAGAGGCAGGAGAATGCACCCCGGCCACCGGAAAGACAGGAGGACGGGGATTGATGAAAGGCAGCAGCGGCAGAAGAAAATTCCGCAGGGACGCCTTTCGGGCGCTGGCAGTAGTGGCGGCAGTAGCTCTGGCCATGGGAGTAGCCCTTTTCCTCATCAGCCGATGGCAGCGCCGGAGATTTGCTGTGGAAGCAGTTGAGGAGCCCGGCTATGGCCTGTCCGATGAGGGGGACGATGACCGGATTGAATATGAGGGAGCTGTGTATGTCAGAAAAGAAGGCGTTTCCGCATATCTGATCCTCGGAATTGATGTCAGCGGGCCTGTCCGGAGCAATAAAAGTTATATCGGCGGAGGGCAGGCGGATATGCAGCTGTTGGTCGTGACAGACGATCAGGCGGAAACCTGGCAGATCCTTTATTTAAACCGGGATACCATGACAGAGGTTCCTGTCCTGGGCGTGATGGGCAATGTGGTGTCCACCCGGTATGAGCAGCTTTGCCTGGCCCATTCCTACGGGGACGGCATGGAGGAAAGCTGTATCAACAATGTCAATACCGTATCCGCACTTCTGGGAGATCAGGAAATTGACGGATATTTTTCATTAAATATGGATGGAGTGGCCATCCTGAACGATGCCGTCGGAGGCGTTACCCTGACGGTCCAGTCGGACTTTTCCGGGGTAGATGACAGCCTGGTGCAGGGGGAAACCATTACCCTGACCGGGGAGCAGGCCCTGACATATGTGAGAACCCGCAAGGGGGTGGACGACCAGACGAACCTTTCCCGGATGGAAAGGCAGGCGCAGTATATCAAAGCCCTGTTTGCCCAATGCCGGCAGGCCGGGGAGGAAGTTATGCTGGAAGCTTACGACGCGGTTTATGACTACCTGGTGACGGACATGGGAAGCGGGGGACTGGTGGAGCTTGCGCAGACCATGGCTGCCTATACGGAGCTTGAGAGCCTGACCATTCAGGGGGAGAGCTACCTGGACGAGACAGGAGCAAACGCCTATGAGCTGGACCCGGACAGCCTGGAGAGAACTATCCTGCAGCTGTTTTATGAGCAGGCTGCTGAATAAAAAGTACAAGGAGTAAAGTGTGGCAGATCAGAAGAAACCAATCGACAGGAAGATATCGGGAGATTTCGCGGATGGGAATACGGAACACGGGGAACACATGACGGCAAGTCAAAGCTCTCCAGGGCACGAAAAAGGAGCGACCGCCGGATATCCCGAAGAATATAAAGATAACGAGGGTAATACTGCCCCTGAGAATGGAACCCTGAATTACAGTGAAGCTGAGAACTCGCAGGAGGCGGATCAGAAAACAGGCCAGAAAGCGGAGGAAAACTGGAGCAGGCCGGATTCACAGAAAGCTGATGAAAACTCGCAGGGAACAAGCCGCCGGAAAACGGAGAGAGATGAGAGCGAAAACGCCGGGAACGGAAATAAAGGCGAAAGTGGTTTTCGCTTCGAACAGGGACGGGCGCAGTCCTCTGTGACGCCGCAGCGAAGCAGAAGCATGAGCCGCCAGACGGAAACCGTTGATTTTGTGGAATTATTCTACCTGATGTTGGGAAACCTGTGGAAGATTCTGGTCTGCCTGTTCCTGGGAGCGGTGCTGGCCTTTAGCTATACTTGGTATCTGGTGACGCCCCAATATCAGGCAACGGCCAAGATCTATATCGTATCCTCCTCCTCCAGCTCCGTGATCAATCTGACGGATCTGCAGCTGGGAACCCAATTGACCGCTGACTATGAGGAGCTGATTTTAAACCATGAGCTTCTGGAGGATGTGATAGAGGAGCTGTCGTTAGATATGACCTATACGCAGCTGGCGGGTATGATTACTATCACCAATCCCAGTGATACGCGAATCCTGGAGATTACGGTGACGAGTCCGGATCCGGTGCAGGCCAGGGATATCGCTAATGAGTTAAGCGCACAGGCGATTATCTATCTGCCGCGCATCATGAGCAGCGCGGAGCCAAATATCGCGGAGGAAGCGGTGTTGCCAACGTCACCCTCCAGCCCCAGCTATTCCCAGAATGTCCTGATGGGGGCACTCCTTGGGGCTGTTGCCTGCATGGGAGTGATTCTGATGCGCTATCTGCTGGATGACACAGTCAAGAGTCCGGACGATCTGGAGAAATATTTTGGGGTACAGCCTCTGAGCACTGTGGCGGAATGTTCCATGGAGGAGGAAAAGAAAAAGAAGAAAGAAAAGGGAAGGAAGGAAAAAGCTTCCAAAGCCGCAGCACAGCAGAAGACAGGAAGTCGCATGCAGCAGACTCAGGCTGAGACTGACGATGGGTGGATCGACTTTGGAGAGCGGACTTTGCAGGTTACCAGATTTCCAACGTTGCCCTTTGATGTATCGGAGTCCCTGAACCAGCTGCGAGTGAATCTGAATTTCTGCGGCAGCGGCATCAAAAGCATCATGATCACCAGTTCTATCCCAAATGAGGGAAAGAGCTTTATTGCAATCAACCTGTGGAAGATGATGGCCAGAAGCGGACAGAGGACCCTGCTGATCGATGCGGATTTGCGGAATTCCGAGCTCCGCAGCAATTACGGCATCGTCAGCGAGCAGAAGGTCAGGGGCATCGTCTATTATCTGGCGGGCCGGATCCCCCTGGAACAGGCAATTTATCAGACCAACGTGCGCAACGGGTATATCATCCCGCTGGCGTCGTCAGTGGCCAACCCGTCCATCCTGCTGGAAAATGACCGCTTCGCGCGGATGATTGAGGAGTGCTCCCGTGAGTTTGATTACATATTGATTGATACACCACCCATCGGAAGCGTGGCAGACGCGCTGAATATCGCTACCCACTGCGACGGCACTGTCCTGGTGGTGCACAGCGGGGAAACGCCCCGCAAGCTGGTGGGGAATTCCATCCAGCTGCTGAGAAGAACCGGAACGCCGCTTCTCGGGCTGGTGCTGAACAGGGCGGAAATCAATAATAAAGCCGGCGGCTATTATTACAGGCGCTATTACCGATACGGCGGCTATTATTATAAAAACGGTTACGGGCATTATGGCTATGGCGGCTATGGCTCCTCGGGAAAAAAGAAAGAAAGCAAAAACAACAAATAATGAGAGGTGGAGAGTATGAAAAAGAAAATGATTGCGGCTGCAGCCCTTGGCGCGGCGCTGACCCTTGGAATGTCTGTCAACGTGCTGGCCACGAGCACCTTTGTGGGGAGCAAGACCCAGCAGTCCGTGGGAGCGGAGAGCGCGGAGATCACAACGGAGAGCGGGGAAACGGTGGAGACAGTGGTGGGCACCACCACAGACTTGGAGACGCTGCTGGAGGAAAGCGGGCTGAAAATCGGCGAAACAACGGAGTCAGGGGAGACTGTCAGTATCGAAACCTTTGAGACCCCTGTGATCAAGATCACGCCGGTACAGGAGACACAGGCCGCCAGCGCAAGCCATGATGAGAGCAACGCGGGGAAATCTTTCTGGGAGAAAGCGACCGATTATACATCCAGCGGACTGACCTATTCCGCTAATGAGCAGACCAACCTGGTGTATGAGGCCGCCAGTAAGTCTGAGAATACGGAGAGCTTCCTTGGAAAATTTGATGGTCTGGTGGAACAGGTGACGGAAACCATCCGTGAACTGATTGCTGCCACGACGGAGGAATACCAGGATGCTTCCGATGTGCCTGATGAAGAAGTGTCGGTATCAGACTACTCCCCCTTAGCGCTGTTTGACGTCAGCGCCAACCAGGCGGCTAAGGATGCCATCGGTGAAAACGGCACTGTAACGCTGACTGTAGCCCTGGATGGAGCCCATGAGGACAGCAGGATGTTCGGTCTGCACTTTAAAGGAGAGGAAGACACTGAGGCTGCCAGGGAGGCCCTGGAAAATGATTTTGACAACGCAATCCTGAATTACGATGTGGAGATTTTTGCAGTCACACCGGGGGAGGGAACCGCGACCTTTACCATGAGCAACAGCTTTTCCCCGGTCATGATCATGATACAGGAAACTGCTGTGGCCACGGAGGAGTCTGCGGAGGAAGAAGCTGCCGCGGAGGAGACGGAGGAAACCGCTGAGGAGGCTACCGCGGAAACTGCGGAAGTTGCGGAAACCAGCGAGGAGTCCTCATCCCAGGGGAATCTCGTCCTATGGATCGTAATTATCATTATCATCCTGGCAGTGATTATTTATCTCATAATGAAAAACAGAAAAAAGGACAACACACAGGAATCCGCCGATAAGAAGTAAAAAACAGCGAAGGCTGCGGAAAACGTCCCGAAAACGGGGGCTGTGAAAAGGCTCCCGTTTTCAGGAAAAGAAGATATTAGAAGGATAGAACTGTCGCGGCGGATGGAGAAATTCTCTATCCGCTGTTTTTCATGTCTGAAAAGAAAAAATTTAAAAACAGAGACGGCAGGGTACCGAAGAGCTACCGAAGATATGAAAGCAGCGCATTGCCACAGATACTTGAGGGCAGACAGATTAGAGTGTTTCAGTTTGAGGGAGGACGGACTGTGAAGAACGACAAGCAGAAGCTGCTGATATATGCCTACTCTTTTTCGTGCTATTAGAACAAAAAATAAACTCAGTTTTTCTCGATTTTCGGTTTGTAATAAATAGATAAAAACGAGGGGGATTGATTTGTAAGGATTGTACAAAAGGGATGCAGATTGAGTTGGGATGAGGATAAAGCGGCTGTGGTAATCGCCACAGGTAAGAGAAAAAGCGGCAGTCAAGCCGATAGAAATAAACCGCTGTGGAAATGACCACAGCTGTTACTGATAGATAAGATAATCAGAGGAGTTCGAGTTATGGAGAACTTAAAGGGACAATACAATATTGCTGGGGCTGGCACGGGATATGTGGGCTTGAGTCTTGCAGTCCTTCTTGCCAAGCGTAACAAGGTCGCAGCTGTGGACATCATACAGAGCAAGGTAGACCTTATAAATAGAAAGAAGTCTCCCATTCAGGATGAATATATAGAGAAGTAGTATCTGGCTGAAAAGGAACTCGACCTAACCGCCACAATGGATGCGGCTTCTGCATACAAGAACGCTGATTTCGTTATCATTGCGGCTCCGACCAATTACGACAGCAAGAGTAGCGCTTCGACACATCCACTGTGGAAACAGTCATAAGACTTGTTATAGAGAACAATCCAGACGCCATCATGGTCATCAAGTCCACAATTCCTGTTGGGCATACGGCATCTGTCAGGGAAATATTCCATTGCGATAACATCATCTTCAGCCCAGAATTCCTTCGAGAAAGCAAGGCTCTGTATGACTATCTCCACCCATCCCGAATCATAGTCGGAACAGATGTGGAGAACGATCGTCTGGTTAAGGCTGCTATCACATTCGCTTCTCTCCTGCAGGAGGGTGCAATAAAAGAGAATATAGAAACCCTTATCATGGGCTTTACCGAGGCAGAGGCCCTAAAGCTGTTTACGAATACCTATCTGGCGTTGAGAGTCAGCTATTTCAACGAGCTGGACACTCACGCTGAGATGAAGGGGTTAAACACACAGCAGATTATTGAAGGCGTCTGCCTCGATCCGCGTATAGGGTCGCACTATAACAATCCGTCCTTCGGTTACGGGGGTTACTGCTTGCCAAAAGACACGAGGCAGCTCTTAGCCAACTATGAAGATGTGCCGGAGAACCTCATCTAGGCGATCGTTGATTTCAACCGCACGAGGAAGGACTTGATTGCTGATAGAGTTCTGAACATGGCTGGATACTATGATTACTATAACCGGGGAGATTACGAGGCTGGGGCTGAAAAGACCTGTGTGATAGGTGTCTATCGACTCACCATGAAGTGTAATTCAGACAACTTCCGGCAGAGCGGTATCCAAGGAGTTATGAAGCGTGTCAAGGCTAAAGGCGCGACTGTGATTATCTATGAGCCGACGCTGGAAGACGGAAGTACGTTTTTCGGCAGTATCGTTGTGAACGACTTGGAGAAGTTTAAAGAACAGCCACAGGCAATCATAGCGAATCGCGATAGTTCTGATTTAGATGATGTGAAAGATAAGGTGCACACACGCGATCTATTTGGACGCGATTAAAAGTGGGGAGGGCGGATAGTTGAATAAGTTCAAACAGATAATCCTCTCGGTTCTATCACTGTCAAACATTATCTACAACAACATAGTTTTAAAATATCGGCATGTCGAAGTAGGTGAGAATTTTCAAATCAATGGTCGTATTCATGTCGTTTCCAACACACCGGATGGAATTACAATCGGCAATAATGTGAGAATTAATTCATCAAGGGGTTCTAATCCGATTGGCGAAGATGCGTCTACTACGCTATTTGCCAAGGGAGATGGAAAAATAGTCATTGGAGATAATTGAGGTATCTCTAACTCCACATTATTTGCTTGCGAATCAATAACCATAGGGGATAATGTGCTCCTTGGCGGTAGTGTGAAAATCTATGACACAGACTTTCATTGGCTTGATTATGATATGCGGATGAGTCGTGGGGGGGGGTACTACCAAACCTGTTTCTATAGGAAATGGTGCATTTATTGGTGCTCACTCGATCATTTTAAAAGGTGTATCTATCGGAGAAAAATCAATAGTAGGTGCTGGCTCTGTTGTAACTAAGGGTATTCCAGATGGTGAGGTTTGGGCTGGAAATCCTGCTCAATTTATCCGAAAGAATTAGCAATGTGGTTTGACTGTGGGCGATATTCCAGTAATGTGTGAGGGTTGAAGATGCCAAGTACATATAAAAGAAAAATAGACAAGTCAAAAATTCTCACTTGCAAGATTTTAGGGGTAGACATAGCCGCCATCAACATGAGCTGGTTGCTGAAATTCACAGAAAAGAACATAGAGAAACTGAAAGGCGACTACATGACTGTGGTCAACGTATACAGCTGTGTGTCAGCATATGAAAACCCTGATTATTGTAAGGTACAAAATAACGCTGTTCTCGCTATCCCTGACGGTGGGCCATTGTCCGCAGTTGGCAGAATGCGTGGATATAAAAAGATGGAGCGCACGACCGGTCCGTCTTATATGGAAGAAGTCTTAAAGATGAGTGCTGAGAAGGGCTATTCGAGCTTCTTCTATGGAAGTACAGAAGAGACCCTTGAAAAAATTCGGCAGAAGCTGCTTGATACATATCCGGGGTTAAATATCGCCGGGATGTACAGCCCGCCGTTTCGACCGATGACGGAAGAAGAGGACAGGCTGATTGTAGAGAGAATTAATGAACTTCAACCAGATTTCATATGGATCGGTTTAGGTGCGCCTAAACAGGAAAACTGGATGGCGGAACATCAAGGCCGGGTGAATGGGTTCATGGTCGGTGTTGGTGCTGCCTTTGACTATGTAGCTGGAAATATAATGCGCGCTCCGGAGTGGATGCAGAAGAGGAATCTGGAATGGGTCTATAGGCTCATCCAGGAACCGAAAAGATTGTTCATGAAGTATTGGCATACAAATATCCGGTTCATATGGCTGGCTATGGTGAGAGGAAAATAAGGCATGAGTAGAAAAATAAAAAGCCTGCTATGTAAAGTGTTGCTCATGAGGCAGAAGAAAATTCACATTGGGAACAACACGACATTTGGTCGAGGCACTGTGTTTTACGCTCCAACTGAAATGAACATAGGAAATAATGTCTATATAGGAAAGTATTGTACCTTAGAGACGGACATAACAATCAAAGATGATGTCCTCCTCAGCAATAATATCGGTCTCATCGGAAAATATGATCACGACTACACACAGATTGGGACGAGCATTAAAGACAGTCTGCAGATTCGAGATGCTGACTATAACTTTAAGGGTAAGGGGCTAAAAATTGAAATTGAAAATGATGTCTGGATAGGCTATGGATCAATTGTCGTTAGCGGTGTAAAAATCGGACGAGGGGCTATAGTGGCGGCCAGCAGTGTGGTTTTGAAGGATGTTGAACCATATTCTATTGTCGCTGGAAATCCAGCAAAGGTTGTGAAAATGCGGTTCACACCGGAGCAGATAAAAGAACATGAGCTGAAGTATTACAACATAAATTAAGGGTGAGAAGATGCGAGTAGGACTACTGATAACCAGCATCAGTAACTTTGGAGAGAAAGGCTTCTACAATTCCCAAGAGATTGGACTTGCTAAAGAACTGAGTTTACTGGTTGATGAGGTGATTATTTACAAGTTAATACCGATAAATCAGCAGGAATCTGAAAGTAGGGTAGATGGTTTTAAGAAAACAGTTATAAAGATGATTCCGGTAAAGAATTATGGAATCAATGGTCTCTTGGATGTGGCCGTGTTAGATAAAACACTTGATGCCATTATATATTTTTCTGATACACAGATTTGTGTTCCGAAGGTTTACAAGTGGGCGCAGAAAAATAATGTGAGGCTGTTTCCCTACATAGGTGTGCTTGAGAGCCATAGCACAAGCAAGTTGAAAAAGGTGCTCATGAACTTCCGCTTCAAGAGAAATCTTGCTGTATATAAGGATTGCTACTGCTTTGCCAAGACACCTGCGGTGGAGCAGGAGCTTCGTAGCAAGAGGGTAAACGACATCACAATCACACCAGTTGGGCTGGATTTAAGCTTGCTTCACCAGGGCTACGATGAAGTCGACAAGAATGAACTGAAGCTCAAATATGGCGTTAATCCAGACGAAAAGGTAATTCTCTTCATAGGTAGATTGATAGAAGAAAAACAGCCGCTTAGAATGGTCGAAATCTTTTCACAGTTGCACTGGCAGGATTCGAGGTATAGGCTTCTAATGGTCGGAACAGGTCCATTGAAAGAATCTTTAGACGAGAAGATAAAGAGCGAAGACTTGACCGATAATGTCATTCAAATCGAGAAAATTTTAAACAGCGACATCTGGGAACTGTACTGCCTTGCCGACTGCTTTGTTAATCTGAATCAACAGGAAATCTTCGGCATGGCAATCCTTGAGGCAATGTATTACGGTTGCAAGGTTGTCGCCTGGAATGCACCGGGACCTGATTTCATCATCGAGGATGGCGTGTCTGGCTATTTAGTGGATAGCGAAAATGCAGTAATTGAAAACTGCCGCACGCAAGTTGATGTTTCCGAAAATGCGCATAAGAGAATTGTGGAGAAATTCACCTGGAAGAGTACAGCTGAGTCTATGAGTAAAGAGATGGGAGCTATGTAATATGGATAATGATAGTGAGTTAAAAAAAGCCTTAGTAAATATTTATCGTAAGAGCAGGCTAAAGTTTGACTATATGGGTATGGGACTTCTTTCGGAAGAACAAGGAAATTCTTTGATAGGTTCTATGATAAACAAAAATATCCCATTTGTGGTGGGACGATTTGGTGCTGTAGAAATGCGGCTTGTAACCAAGTTCTCGCAATGCGGGGGGGGGTATTCTGTAACTGAAAAAGAAAATGCAATGTATGCCGCCGGCATATTCCCAAACGATGAGCGGTTTTTAAATAGGTTCTGTGAAGCCTACATACAAGCTATGGGTAGCTGTGATGTTCTTGGTGTTTGGGAGACTGTTGGTGAGAAAGCCGCAATAAAGGATTATTGCAAGAATCCAAGGTTAGTTCCAAGCAGAAGCATTGAACCATATTATTTTTCAGAACCTTGGAGTAAATACCTGCGGGGTAAGAAGGTTTTGATTATTCATCCGTTTGTTGAAACTATTCAGAAGCAACTTCAAAAAAGTGGCATCTGGGAGAATCAGGATGTTCTTCCTGCCTTTGAAAAAATTGAAGTCATCAAGGCTGTTCAGTCTAATGCAGGGGGCATCACAGAATATCCAGATTGGTTTGAAGCTCTGGACTCAATGAAAGAGCGGATAGACAAAAAGGACTTTGATATTGCAGTAGTTGGTGCCGGAGCGTATGGAATGCCTTTGTGTTCATACATAAAAAGCAAGGGCAAATCGACAATACAGATGTGCGGAGCTACACAGATTTTATTTGGGATAAAGGGCAAACGATGGGATAACCATGCGATAATATCTGGTTTTTATAACGATAAGTGGGTCAGACCTGCAGAAAGCGAGACCCCTCCGCAAATCGAAAAAGTGGAGGGCGGTAGTTACTGGTAAAGATATTAAATAGCCACACAGTTTGATTGATATAATCCGCATGAAAACATAAATCTCGCTCCTATCGTTATAAAGCAAATATATCGTTGGCAGTTATTTAGGAGTGAAAAAGTGAAATTATTAGTTATTTTTACATGTTTCAACCGCAAGGATAAAACAGAAAAATGTATCAGAACATTGGACGATGGTAATCCATCATGCGAGTTCACATTTGTCATAGCTGATGATAACAGCTCGGATGGTACACAGGAGCTTCTGACATCAATGCAAAAGGAGTATGACATACACCTTCTTAAGGGGGATGGAAACCTGTTTTACTCTGGTGGGATGAGAATGGGCATGGATTACGCATTAAAGCAGTTCAGGACAGGTTATGACTATATGATTATGATGAACGACGATGTGGAGTTCTATGATCATTGTATTGAAAAGATGGTTGAGCAAAGCAAAGAACAGCATGATTCAATCGTAGTCGGTGTTATGCAAGATGTAGACGGACAGATGAGCTATAGTGGTGTTCGATACATAAAGGGGATACATTATGAGAAAGTGCCTATAGGAGAATGGAAGCAGGAAGTTGATACATTTAACGCGAACTGCGTCATGATGCCATATGCTGCTTTTGCAAAGACGGGAAGTATTGATCACGTCTATGTGCACTCTCTTGGCGACTTAGATTATGGGTTAGCCCTCATGAAAAATGGATTTAAACTACATGTGAGCAGAGAGTATGTCGGATGTTGTAATAATAATGACCCTACAGGCTCATGGACTGACACAAAGCTTTCGAGAAGAGAAAGAATTAAAAAGAAGGAGTCAGTCAAAGGCGCTCCCACAAAGCAATGGTTTTATTTCTTGAGAAAAAATTTTGGGATATTAACGGCAATAAGATACACAATCTCCCCATACGTTAGGATAATATTAGGTAAATAGGAGTAGTTTTAATGTCAACTGCTATAAATCTGCTCTTTGTGGCTTATGGTATATATACTTTAAATCACAGAGAATGTATGTTCAAGTTTGTGCTTATACACTATATATTGAGAATGGTAAACCACACATTTCCTGTTTATAGCATGGAAATTGCGTCACTTATGGGAATAAGCGTTTATATTAGTGATTTTTTTATACTTTTACTTATTACAATCATGCTATTGCAAAGCAGAGGCAATGGTTTAGTCACTGCTCGTAGGGAATTTCCTTTTTATATATTTGTCCTTATTGCATTGTTATCTATGGTGCTAGGTGTAATGCAATATGGACTGGTGACAGATTGGTTTAATGAAACGAGAAAATTCTTGTATATGGTTGTCCCTATAATTTATTTTGCA
Organism: Lachnospiraceae bacterium; assembly: GCA_021203305.1. Classification (GTDB taxonomy): domain Bacteria; phylum Bacillota; class Clostridia; order Lachnospirales; family Lachnospiraceae; genus RGIG6307. Next base: position 1,037 of record JAJQBK010000032.1, on the reverse strand, counting down.
TCCAACCCTGTAGATATTGGCTATGAGAATAAAAGAACCTTGCAAATTGTTATGCGTTCAATACTTATCTATTGCGTGATTTGTTGGGTGTCCGCACTTGTGTTTGGTGTTTATTTGACAAGCAACGGTACTTTGAGATGTCTGGGGTCAGATTACGCATTTATTCTATCAATTTATACTATTTACCTTGCTTACAACGACTTAGTTTTATCCACGGAAAAAAGTATAAGATTGGAGACAATATTATTTATTTTGGCAATTATTTTATTGCAGCATAATACTGTATATGCAAGCTTGGGCGTTTCGCTTGCGTTTATTATAATTTTGAGATTCGGGAAGGTTTTCCTTGAGAGACCAAAATGGATTGTTCAAGCGGTTATAATCATAATTATAATTGCGGCATTTTTAAATACGAGTATAGGAGCGAGAATTAAGGAGCCTATACTTTCTACGTTCGATAAATTTAATGAGTTCTCTGAATCGGTTTCTGGAGAGGAGACTGGTTCGATTGGAACACGCATGTCATTATGGAGTAGCCTAATAGCAACATTGAACTCACCATTTGACTGGCTTTTTGGAAAAAATTTCGGAACTGGATATCATGTAACATGGAGAGGATCTGAATGGACTGCATCTGCACATAGCGGGTATATAGAGACGCTAATGCGTGTTGGATTGGTAGGCTGTGTATGCTTGATAGGTTCGGTTGTTAGGAATATCGTTCAACATATAAGGGAAAAGGATATTCTATGCGCTTCGATTCTTGTTAGTATTTTGGTATATTGGTATTCATATTCTTATACAGCAGAAATAGGATTTTTAATTGGCATGAGTTTTGCGCTTTTAAACGGTAATGTTTGGTTTGAGGAATGGGACAAGGCTGAGGATGATGTTCAGGAAACTACAATGAAAGGTAGGTAAATATACTATGAAAACAAGCGATTTGATTTCCGTAATAATTCCTGCCTATAACTGTGAAAGTACTATTTTAGATTGCATAAAGTCTGTATCAAGCCAAAATTATATCAATATTGAAA
>JAJQBK010000006.1 GCA_021203305.1 Lachnospiraceae bacterium | reverse complement strand
CTTTTCGACAGTCTGTTTCGCTGCGCCCATTTTTAACAGCTAATTTAAAAAGTAGTGCTAAAAAATCGAAAAATATCGGATAAAAAACCGGATTTTGCGCAAAAGATAAAAATTGGCACTTGCAATCCGGGCTGTTATGGCGTATAGTAACTACTGTGTGTAGCAGCTTTTGTATCCATAATGCATATTATGGATACTTTTTTATGCCCGCACCCACACCCGCCCTGCGCCCCAGCCGGAAAGCACTGGTACACGTCGGCCGGCCGCTGTCAGGCGCCCCTCCTCACGACACCAGCCCCAGCTTCTCCAGCTGCTTTTCATGCTCCTCCCCGGTGGAAATCAGGTAAATCCTCGTCGTCTCCACGGAGGAATGGCCCAGGATGTCCGCCAGCTTCGGAAGGTCGGAACAGGTATTATAATAGGTGCGGGCGAAGAGGTGGCGCAGGTTGTGGGGGAAGACCTTCTCCGGGTCCACCCCCGCGGCCACGGCCAGCCTCTTCATCTCCCTCCAGATCTGGCTGCGGGACAGGCTGCTCCCGGTTCTGGTGATGAAGATCTCCCCGGACTCGATCCCTTTCTTTTTGGCGTATTTTAAGAGCTTGCGGGCAAGCTTTGAGGGGATCAGGACGGTGCGGACCTTCCCCTTTATCGTGATTTCCGCCCGGCCCATCCGGACCGCCGCCACGGTGATGAATTTTACCTCCGAGACCCTCAGCCCCATGCCGCAGAGGGTCTCGAGCAGCAGGGAAAGGTGGAAATCTCCCATTTTTTCCGCCGCCGCGACCAGCTTCCTGTATTCCTCCCTGGTCAGCTCCTTATTCTTGCCGCAGAACGTCTTCCTCTGGATTTTGAGGGGTTTTATGCCCAGCTCCCTCCAGCCCATCCACTGGAAAAAGCCGTTGACCGCCGCCAGTATGGAGTTGACGCTGGCAGCCGCGTAGCCGGCCTGCAGGCTTTCCTTCCACTCCGCCGCCAGCAGCCTGGTCAGGGGGCGGGATTCCAGCCACCCGAGCAGCTTCAGCAGGTCACGGTTATATTTTTCAATGGTGCTTACCGCCCGCTCCTCGCCCTTCAGCCAGAGAAGGTATTCCTCGATGGATTCCACTGTAATCACCATGGCCCCCGCCACTTCCGGGATGCCCGCTTTATTTCCAGCCTTTGCCACGCATCCGGCGTCCGCCCCCGCGCTTCCTGCGTTCATCAGGTTCTGTCCGTCCATTCTGTTTCTCTCATCCGTCATTTTCTTTTCCTCCGTAAAATATTTTCGCGCATAAGGCTGTCCTGCTTTCCCGCCGCGCATGGTCAATATTCTACCATAGAAACCGGCTCCGGAAGGTAGAAAAACAATCCTTCATAAATGTTTTTGCACGCAAAAAAAGCCCATCTGATTACAGCTTGATGCAATCAGACAGGCTTTCCCTTCACAGAATTGATCTTATAGCAGAAAACGGACTTTCCCTTACAGAATTGATTTTATAGTGACCGGTCTAAATCCGTTTTCACATTATTCCCCGGTGTCGCTGTACGTATTCTCATACGTCTCCGTTCCCTCCGTGCTCTCCGTGCTCTCCGTCACGGTGATCTCATGGGTCACCTCCGCCGTTCCGTAGGTCTCCATCATATATTCGTAGGTGTGGTGGCAGTAGTTGATCTCGCCGCCGATGGATTCTCCCGCGGCCTCGATGCCTTCCCAGAGGGCTTCATCCTGCAGCGGCAGGACCTCGCAGATGCCGTAGGTGGCGCTGGGGCAGTATTCCGTGGCCGGCAGGCCGTCCTCATCACAGATCCAGCCCACGTAATGGACATCACAGTATTCCGTGGGCTCTGTCCCCTCCACAAAGTATTCCGTGTATACCACGCCGTCGCACACGCCCTCGATGGGCAGCTTGCCGGAGGTGGCGCACACCTCCACCTCTATGATATTATCCGGCATCTCCATGATCTCCTCATACTCCAGATCCTCATGGATGGCGGACATGATCTGTCTCCAGATATTCAGATGCGCCTTCGTCTCATCGGAGCTTAAGCCGCCGTATTTATTATTCTGGTCAAAGCCAAGCCAGACGCTGCAGGTATAATAGGAGGTAAAGCCGGTGACCCACACATCCAGGTTGGCCGTGGTAGTACCTGTCTTCACTGCCACATCCATGCCGGAGAAGTTGGCTCTGGCGCCGGTTCCGCTGCTGGCACAGTCTCTCATGGCGTCAATCAAAAGCCACGCCGTGCTCTCCTGTATCACCTGGTTGGTCTCGCCGTTTGTCCTGTCCAGGATCACGTTTCCTTCGCTGTCCAGCACCGTGGTGTAAAGGGTCGGCTCCACATAGGTGCCGCCGTTGGCAATGGAGGCGTAGGCCGCGGTCAGCTCCAGGTTGGTCACGCCGTTGGTGATGCCGCCCAGGCACAGGGACTGGGTCACGTCCGTATTTCCATTCTCATCGGTCTCGGAAATCAGCGTGGTAAAGCCAAAATTCAGCAGATAATTCATGCCCATTCTGGGAGTCAGGATCGTCAGAAGCTTGACAGTGACCACATTGGCGGACCACTGAATGCCATAGCGGTAATTCTTGAAGCCTCTGTAGCCGGTCCACCAGTTGGATACCAAGCGGTTGTCCTCGTCATTTCCCGCGTTGGTGTAGGCAAAGGGCGCATCATACTGTACATCCGCCAGAGTCATCCCCAGATCGATGGCCGGCGCGTAGGCCGCCAGCACCTTGAAGGTAGAACCCGGCTGGCGGGTCGCCTCCGTGGCCCGATTAAAGGCTTTGCTGACCGTCTTTTCCCCGCGGCCGCCGCGCAGAGCCACCACATAACCGGTGCTCTGGTCAATGATACAGACGGAGGTCTGGGGCTCTAAGGTCAGCGTGATGGACTCAGCCAGCACCTCATCCCCTTCCTCCATGACATACGCCTGATACAGATCGATGGCCTCCTGGGCCGCCTCCTCGCTGGTAAAAAGCATGGAGGACCGGGTATCGTAGCTGTTGTCGCTGTAGCTGATCTCCTCCAGATAGCTCTCCATCATCTCCGTGCTGAAGTGCTCCACATCGCCGTTGGCCCTGGTCACGCTGAGGGCGTATTCCAGCTGATAATAGGTTCTGGGATAATTGCTCTCATCTAAAACCACCTCATCCACAATGGCCTGAATGTCCGGGTCCATGGTGGAGTTGATGGTGATGCCGCCGCTGTAAAGCAGATTATAGGCCTGGGACTCCGTATAGCCCGCCTCCAGCAGATCGTCATAAACCTGATCCGTCACCGCGTCCACGAAGTAAGTGGTCACATCATCGTCCGACGTATAAATCTCATTGACTGCCTGGATTCTGGAATAGGGGTCGTCCGCCATGGCCTCATCATACTCCGCCTGGGTGATGTAGCCCTCCTCCAGCATGGCGTCCAGCACATCCTCCCGCCGCTCGGCGTTGGCCTCCGGATTCTTGATAGGGTTATAGCCCTCCGGATTCTTGGTGATGGCAGCGATCACCGCGCACTCGGACAATGTCAGCTCAGATACATCTTTATTAAAATAACGCAAAGCCGCGGACTGAACACCCAGGCAGTTCTGCCCCAGGTTGATGGTGTTCATATAGCGGATCAGAACCTCATCCTTGGAAAGCTCGTTTGACAGCTGAATGGCCAGATAGATTTCCTGGATTTTCCTGGTGATGCTCTCCTGCGTAGATTCATTGACGAAATCCTCAAACACTGTATTTTTGATCAGCTGCTGAGTGATGGTGCTGGCGCCGGAGGTAAAATCAAACCCGTTTCGTATGCCGCTGATGGTCGCGCGGATGATTCCGATCACGTCGACGCCGTTATGCTCATAGAACCGGCTGTCCTCAATGGCCACAAAGGCATGCTGCAAATCCTCCGGCACCTCGTCAATGGTGACGGAAATCCGGTTGGAATTGCTGGCCACCAGCTTGGCGATCTGATTGCCCTGATTGTCATATACAAAGCTGGACTGCCCGCTGGCGATCACATCCGACGCGTTGATATCCGGAGCCGTATCAATACAGGCGTCGAAAACGCCGATGACCGCCGATACCGCCACAATCACGGCCCCCAAGATACAGACGCAGAGAGCTCCCGCCAGAGTGACAAGCAGCTTATGCACTATTTTCGGTGCCTTTGAGTTGAGGTCCTTCTGATTTTTTTTCAGTCCCTTCTTGCTGTAATTCATAGACTATCCTCTCTTTGGAACTGTAACAAATGATATGCCAATCCTGCACAGGCTGTCATGTGAAGCCCGGCCAGCGTGTGAAGCACAGTCCGTACACATTATTTCGTCACAATTCCTTCGTGGAATGCTGCAGAGTCCCGCGAAGCTTGGTGCGCACCCGCCGCAGCGCATTGTCCACCGACTTTTCCTTTCGTCCAAGCCGGCCGGCAATCTCCCTCTGGGACAGGCCCGACACGTAAAGATCCAGCACCTCCTTTTCCATGGCGCTGAGCTTCTGCGTGAGCACCGCCTCCAGCTGTTCCATATCCTCCCTCTCCAGCAATAGCTGCTCGGGATTCACTCTGTCCTCCCCTCCGAGAATCGCTTCCTTTCCGCCGGGCGACGAGGAATCCTCCTGCCCGGTCAGGGAAATATAATTATTCAGGGGTTCATGCTTCTCCCTTGCCGACGCCCTGACGGCTGTCAGCATCTGGCGGGAAACGCAAAGATACGCGAAGGTAGAGAAGGCCGCTCCCTGTTCCGGCCTGAAATCCCGGACCGCCTTGAACAGCCCGATCATTCCCTCCTGCAGCAGATCCTCACTGTCCGCTCCCGGCATGTACAGATCCTTCGCCTGGCTTCTGACCATATTCTTGTATTTATTCATCAGAAAATCCGCCACCTGAGGATCTCCTGCCCTGTATTTTTCAATCAGAGCCTCGTCCGAAAGTTCCCGATAATTTTCCCACATGTTTATTTTCCCAAAAGCCTCTGGCGCACGATCTCATAGGAGAGCACACCCGCGGCTACGGAAGCGTTCAGAGAATCGATATCCCCCTTCATAGGAATGGCCGCCGTCATATCGCAGTGCTCCCGCACCAGACGGCCTACGCCCTCCCCCTCGTTTCCGATAACCAGGCCGATGGGTCCTGTCAGGTCGAGGTCATACATCAGGGTTCCGCCCATATCCGCGCAGACAAACCACAGTCCCTTCTTTTTCAGCTCCTCGATGGTCTGCGCCAGGTTGGTCACCTTCACCACCGGCGTATAATTGATGGCCCCCGCGGAGGTGCGCGCCACCGCGGCAGTCAGTCCCACCGCCCTGTTTTTGGGAATAATCAGGCCATGGGCTCCGGCCAGATTGGCGGTACGCAGGATCGCCCCCAGATTGTGGGGATCCTCCAGATTATCCAGCACGATGACAAAGGGCGGCTCCCCTCTCTTTTGCGCCAGCTCAAAGATATCCTCCATCCGGGCGTACTCGTATGCCGCCGCGACCGCGATCACACCCTGATGCTTTCCTGTCTGTGAAAGCTGATCCAGGCGCTCCTTTTCCACGTATTTGATCTGCACGTCCCGTTTTCTGGCTTCCCTCTTAATCGTAGAAACGGGTCCGTCCTGACAGCCGTCCAGGATATACAGCTTATCGATGGGCTTTCCTCCCCGGAAAGCCTCGATGACGGCATTTCTGCCCTCGATGGTAAATTCCTTTTTTTCCATATATTTTCCTTCATGCATCCCGGCCGCTTTTCAGAAACTGTCGCGAAATCATATGCCCGTCCCGCACTGACAAATATGGGAAGCACAATCTGTACATATTATCTCTTTATCTCGCGGCAGCTCCTAACGCGAGGCTCATCAACTCCAGGATTCTGTCCGTCTTATTCTGAATATACAGATAGCCGATCACCGCCTCCAGCCCCGTGGCCTTGCGGTAAGCCACGATGGAAGCGTTCTTGGCTTTCGTGTTGGATTTGGCGTTGCGGGCTCTGCGGTAAATATCCGCCTCCTCAGGGGTCAGGTATTCCGCCAGCGCGTCCGCCGCATTGGCCTGACTCTCCGCCTTCACATAATGGATTGTCCTGTGATGAAGATCATTGACGCTGGTATGGTTTTGTCCCACCACCAGGGTACGGATCACCAGATCGTAAACACAGTCGCCGATATAGGCAAGGGCAAGAGAGGAATAGCCTGCGGCGTCAGGACAATCCAGGGAAAATTCATCCATAATGGTGGGAAAATCCAACTGCTTTGTCCGGTTTTCCTCCACTTCAAAGGGAATGTCCGTCTCGAGGCTCCCTCTCTCCTCCACTCCGGAGGTCTTATTCACTGTAAAACTTCCCTGACCCTCTACGCCCGTCTCCACTTTACGCCCTCTCTGGTATCCTCCAGAATAATACCCTGATCCAGAAGCTCCTTGCGGATTGCGTCCGCCTTGGCGAAATCCCTGGCCTTTCTGGCCGCCTGCCTCTGCGCGATCTTAGCCTCAATGTCTCCATCCAGCAGTTCTTCCTCTTTCAAAACGATCAGTCCGCACACATCCGTCAGCGTCAGCAGGATGTCCAGAAGCGCCTTCGCGTAAGCCCTGGAGGATACCTCACCGGCCGTGCTGTTGGCAAACTTCACCAGTTCAAAAACAGCCGAAAGAGCGTCCGCGGTATTAAAGTCGTCGTCCATGGCGTCGTTAAATTTATCCACAAAGGCCTGCGCTTTGGCCAGATTTTCCTTTTCCTCCCCGGTCAGCTCCTGCGCCTTATTATTTTCTGAAAGGAATTTTAAATTCTGCGCGCAGGTGCGGATGCGCTCCAGGCCGTTCTTGGCCGCTTCCATCAGCTCCCTGGAAAAATTCAGCGGGCTTCTGTAATGGGCGGAGAGCATGAAAAACCGCAGCACCTGTAGGTCATACTGCTCCCCGATCTCGCGGACGGTGAAAAAATTACCCTCCGATTTGCTCATTTTTTTATTGTCAATATTTAAAAAACCGTTGTGCATCCAGTAGTGGGCAAATTCCCTGCCGTTGGCGGCCTCCGACTGGGCGATCTCATTTTCATGATGAGGGAAAATCAGATCCTCGCCCCCGGCGTGAATGTCAATCTGCTCCCCCAGATATTTTTTGCTCATGACGGAGCACTCAATGTGCCAGCCCGGACGGCCCTCGCACCAGGGAGACTCCCAGTAAGGCTCGCCCTCCTTTCTGGGCTTCCAGAGCACGAAATCCAGCGGATCCTCCTTCTGATCCTCCCCGGATACCAGAAGCGATCTCATACCGCCCTGCAGATCGTCCAGATTCTTGTGGGAAAGCTTGCCATAGTCCTTAAACAATCTGGTCCGGAAATAGACAGTCCCATCCCCGGCCACGTAGGCATAGCCCTTCTCAATCAGGGTGCCGATCATCTCCAGCATGCCGTCGATTTCCTCGGTGGCCTTCGGGTGGGTGGTGGCCGGCTTCACATTCATGGCCGCCATATCCTTTTTGCACTCCTCAATGTAGCGCTCGCTGATGACGGAGGAATCCACGCCCTCCTCGTTGGCTTTTTTGATAATCTTGTCGTCCACGTCCGTAAAATTGGACACATAATTGACGTCATAGCCCCTGTACTCCATGTATCTGCGAAAGGTGTCAAAGACGATCATGGGGCGGGCGTTGCCGATGTGGATCAGGTTGTATACAGTGGGACCGCAGACATACATCTTTACCCTGCCCTCCTCCAGAGGCACGAATTCTTCCTTTTTTCTCGTTAAAGTGTTATATATTCTCATAATAATCCTCTCAAACCACTGCCTTTAGGCAGTGGTACAACAGTAGCACTGTGACAGTAAAGCGGTGGTAAGGCAGTGCTACAACGGTGCTATAACGGCAGCACAGCGACAAAACAGCGGCAATACAGCAAGTGGTCCAGCAGATGGTATAACAGCTTTTCTACTCCCGTTTTACCGGCCCCGCGCACCCGCTGCAGCCCTGGCATCTCCTCACATCCGTCACATCCGCAGCTGTCATCTCCATGGGGCTTGTCAGCATACAGACTGCCTGGGCGGAGATTCCCTCCCCCCTTCCGGTAAAGCCAAGCCCCTCCTCAGTGGTCGCCTTCACATTCACCTGACTGATCTCAATTCCCAGCGCCCCGGCGATGTTGGCTCTCATCTCATCAATATGAGGCCGCATCTTCGGCGCCTGGGCGATGATGGTGGCGTCAATATTTTCCACAAAAAATAAGTTCTCAGCCAGAAGCTCCCCCACCCGTTCCAGAAGCTTCAGAGAGGACGCTCCCTCGTAAGCCGGGTCCGTATCCGGGAAGTGCAGGCCGATATCGCCAAGCGCCGCCGCCCCCAGAAGGGCGTCCATGACCGCGTGCAGCAACACATCCGCGTCAGAGTGCCCAAGCAGCCCCTTCTCCCAGGGGATTGTCACACCTCCGATGATCAGGTCACGGCCTGTAACCAGGCGGTGTACGTCATATCCCATTCCAATTCTCATAAATCCCTCTTATCTCCTGATTAATATATCATTTTCTTTGCCCTTTTTAAATAGAAAACACAGATTTTTCAGTGAAAATTCACGCGGTCAGCTCCATAATCAGCATTTCCACGCTGAATTTGTCCGTCGTCCTTCCTTTTTTGATGGCCTCGTCTGCCTCGATACAGCCCTGAAGGGCTTTTTTCAGCTGCTCTGTGCTGTAGGCTCCGGCCTGGCGCACATATTTTGAGACCGCGAAACCCGGCACTCCCAGCTGCGTTGCCATCGCCCTGCCATCCAGCCCCCGGCTCCGCAGCTCCTTCGTCTGCAGCAGCAGATTAAAGTGCCTTCCGATCAGATACAAAATGCGGGTGGGCGGCTCCCGCAGAAACTGCAGGTCATTGTATAAATCCAGCGCCTTTGTCCGGTCCCTGGCCCCGATGGCGTCCACCATATCAAAAATCCGGCCGGTGATTCTGGGCGGGCACACCGCCTCCACATCCTCCATGGTAATGCAGTCTCTGTCCATCGTATAGCAGAAAAGCTTCTCCAGCTCCAGACGGATGGTGGTCATATCGCCGCCGGTGCGCTCCAGAAGCTGGTTGAGCGTGTTCGCCGATATCTTTTTATTCTCCTTTTTGATCAGGCCAAGCACCCACTTTTTCAGAGTTGCCTCGTCCTGAGCGGCAAACTCCACACATCTGCCAAATTTATCGGCGGCTTTAAACAGCTTACTCCGCTTATCGCAGTCGCTGTCCACCAGCACCCAGACCGTAGTAGGACAGGGCTCAGACAAGTATCCCGCCAGCTCCTCGCCGCCGCTTTTCAGAATCCCGGTGTCCTCCAGCACAATGATCCTGCGCTCAGCCAGAAAGGGCATGGTCTCTGCCAGATCGATCAGCCCCGCCAGGTCATAGTTCTTCCCACGGGCACAGGTGTAATTCATGCTGTCGCCGCCGTCCAGAAGCGCCTCCACCAGCCTGTCTCTGTACTGCTTTCTCAGATAATCCTCCTTACCATAAAGCACATATATCTGAGAAAAGCTTTTTGTCCTGATATCCTCTAAAATCCGTTTCATAGGAAATCCTTTTCATCCGGGGTGTTTCGACAGTCCCCTCTTTCTCCACATCCAAACCTGTTCGTATTGTACTTCACCGGGCCTCTTTTTTCAATGCGTAATTTCCAGAAGCTGTCATTCCCTCCATACCGGACTTGCCATTCACGGTTCTCCTCTTCGGGCGCCGCCCGCATAAGCAATCCCGGCGCTGAGGATTTGGATCTGCGCCTTCAGGAAAATATCCTTCGCAAAATATCGAGTTATTTTGAAAACATTGTACTAATCTTACGGGGTTAAGATTGCTCAAGCATGGATGTCTATGCTGCGCTTTGATCGGCCAGAAAGCATTTTATCACAGCTTTCCCCTCTGCGTCCACCCTCACCTCCACCGCTCCCTGCAGCGCCGTGTGGTAAATTTCCGTTCCCACCGCGGCCAGTCTCTCCAGCGTGTCGGCGTGGGGATGTCCATAGGAATTATTTTCCCCGTAGGAAAGCACAGTATACTGAGGGCGCAGGGCCCCGAGGAAAATTTCTCCCGAGGAATACCTGGACCCGTGGTGGGCCGCCTTCAGTATCAGAAGCGGCTCCTCGGAAAGGATTTCGTATTCCCCAATCAGGCTCTCCTCCACCTCCGCCGAAATATCCCCGGTGCTCAGAAGCCGTCTCCCCGAATATTCCCACAAAAGCACCATGGACAGGTCATTTTCATCCCCGACAGCCTCCGCGTCCGGGGCGAGGACGCTGACCGTCACATCCTGAAGCTCAAGTGTTTGTCCGGCGCTGACCGTGGCCAGTGAAACTCCCTGCACTGCCGCCAGACTTAGAAGCTCATCGAAGCCGCCGCCCTCGTAAGCCGCCTTCGCTTCCGGCAGAATAATCATATCGATGGAAACGCCGCTGTTTTCATAATCCTCCAGCCACTGCACAATCCCGTTCACATGGTCGCTGTCCGCGTGGCTTAAGAAAACGCCGTCCACCTCACTGATCCCGCAGTACTTCAGATAAGGCAGCAGGATATCCTCCGCCACCGCGGACAGGGAGCTGCTGCCGCAGTCCGTTATGTACACCCGACCTCTGGCCTGCAGCACCATACAGTCCCCCTGGCCCACACTCAGATAAGCCGCAAGAAAGTCCGGAGGAACCCTGAAAACCAGAATGCCCACCGCAGCGCAGACGGTAAGTACGCTGAGCACAGGCAGTATGACATTCCATTGGAAATGGACTGCTTTCTCCCACAATCCTGACAGCTTCTTCACGGCTTCTTGAGGCAGTGGGAATCCCTTTGTCTCACAAATCCTCATAGAGAGCAGCCGCTTCTTCATCCATCCGTTTCCGGCCTGTGCCGCGCACAGCAGACAGAAAATCCCCATCAGGCCATAATAAACATAAATCCGCCACAGATCCGGCCTGCCCGTGATCAGGCTGTGCCCCGGCAGCCTGACTGCAAACCCGCAAAGAGCAAAAAACAGATCCAGAATTCTCTCACATCCCCAGACCGCCCAGCGGACCAGTCCTCCAACGGGACAGCACAAAACCCCCAGCCCCAGGCCGATCAGCAGGGGCATCAGCGGCAGAATCATGACGTTCAGCAAAAGACTGTATGGCGCCCATGTATAGTAATAATAAAGCTGAATCGGCAGCGTCATGATCAGGACTCCCAGCCCCGCGCCAAAGACCTTCATTCCCTGCTCCATCCATCTGCCGCGCCCCTCCGCCAGCCGTTTCAGCACAGGAACCACGAAAGCCATGCCAGCCACCGCGCCGTAGGAATAGAGAAACCCGCTGTAAAAAAGATACAGCGGCTGCTCCATCAAAAGCAGCACCGCCGACACCGCCATTCCGGTCCGCATATCGTAGGTGCGCCCCCAGAATACCGCCAGCATCTGCAGCAGAAACATGCAGATCGCCCGGACTGTGGCCGCCGCCAGGCCGATCAGACTACCGTAAGCCAAAATCAACAGGCCCCCGCAGACCGCCGACGCTCTCAAAGGAACCCCCGCCCTGCGCAGCAGCCGGAAGCAGCCCATCCCCAGCATGCTGATATGCAACCCTGAGATTGTCAGAATATGCAGGATGCCGCTTCCGGAAAACAGCTCCCTGACGTCGTCGTCCAACTCTGTCTTCACTCCCAGCAGCATCGCCTGCATGACGCCCAGATATTTTTCTCCGAAAAAAAGCGCCAGCCTTTCTTTTAAAAACGTCCTGGCCTTTGCGGCCAGCTCGTCCAGCGGATGAGATTCGCCGTCCCGCCACAAAAGCGCGGGCGCGGTCAGATAGCCCGGCCTTCCCTTCACATAATAGTATCGGTACAGGTCGAACTGCCCCGGATTTTGCGCCTGCGAATAATACCGGAGAGTACCGCTCACCCACACTCTCTCCCCGGCGCGCAGCCCGGGATTATCTGTAAAATAACAGACAATCTCTGACCAGTCCTCGGAAGCTGTCCCATCCGCGCCATTTTTCAGGGAAACATCCGACAGTGTGACCAGATATCTGACATAGCTGTCACTTTCTCTGACCTCCATATCAGAGACCCTGCCGCTCACATAAACAAACTGCCCGGCGTCGGCCAGCTGGCCGTATCCGGGCACAAAAACACAAAAATAAAGCCGCAATGCCAGCAAAAACAGCAGGCATATCACTACAAAAGGCCTTCTCATTATGTGCCCCCTTTGATAAAGATCAGGCACCCCTTATTATTCCGCGGTTCGCAGCCGTCTTAAGATTGTCTGCGCCAATCCGTCACGGCCATCAGGAACTGTCGGTCAATCACAGGATATTTTCCGACAGCTTCTCACTCCGTTTCCACATAACTCAGGTCTTTTGTAAATTCCGTATTCAGCGAGATATCCTCCCCGAACACCACATTTGAATCACCGTTGACAGAAAACTGTACCCGGCTGACATTTGACAGCTCACAGAGGGTGTCCACGATTCCGTAAATCACCACCTCCGGTTCCACAGACGTACTGTAGGTCAGAAAGGTCTCATCCAGATTGACATAGCATACGTTATCCTTCACGAGCACGCTGACCACCTTCGTGTCCGCGGACAAAAGCGCGCCGACCTCCGTATTGGTGCTTGTGGGACCCTTGATCAGCTCCTCCAGCACCAGCCTTTCCATCGCGATATTGGTATTATAAGCCAGCGTCCGGTTGACCGCTTTTAACGCCGTGCCGTCCTCATTGGCAAAATACAGGCGGATCGTGGTCTTCTCATAGGCGGAAATTTCCTCCCCGGAATTATCGATAAAGCTGTCCGCTGTCATCCTGCCCACCAGCTCCCCATCGTTGTCCCTGATATCGCTGCCCTCCACCTGAATGGATACATAGGTGATGCTCTCAATCTGTGTCAGGCTGCGCACAATGGACGCCCTGGTCAGAATCTCCGTAATGGAATCCATCTGGCTGTACTCCCGGGACAGATTCAGCGCCACGCTGTCCTCGCCCACAGTCACATCCAGCACCTCTATTCCCTGGGAGAGCGGCGCCGTATATTCCATCCTGGCGGGCGCCGTGGAAAGCTGATTCAGCACTTCATTCACCTGGGAACCCACCGAGACGGATTCCAGATAATATTCCTCCTCCACGATTTTGGTTCCGTCCGTGCTGATGTAGGCCATCAGGATGGGCACCCCTACCTTGTCCTCCCCGCCGCAGCCCACGGACGAGACCACAAGCAGACACAGAAGCAGAGGAAAAAACAGCATTTTTTTCATTCTCTTTTTTCTCATAAGCTCTCCTGACTGCCGGAATACTTTAACGGGATCTGCACCGTGAAGGTGGTTCCCTTCCCGGGCTCCGATTCCACCTGGATCGTTCCCCGATGCATCATCACGGCGCTCTTCGTGATGGCAAGGCCCAGGCCTGTGCCTCCGATCTCCCGGGAGTGGGACTTATCCACCCGGTAGAAACGCTCATAAATATGAGGCAGATCCTGTTCCGGAATACCGATTCCGTTGTCCTCCACCTCCACGGTAAAGAACTGGTGATCCGCGTCCAGCCGCACCTTCACGCTGCCGTTCTCGCAATTATACTTGATGGCGTTCTCCACCAGATTGGTGAGCGCCAGGTTCAGCTTGACCTCATCCACCTCCGCGGTCACCGGGCGGACACATTCCAGCACCACCTCTATATCCTTCTGGCGGGCCAGAGGCAGGAGCCTTTTCAAAATCAGCTCCAGCATACTGTTGATATCCCTGGGCTCCACGTCCAGCTCCGCCGCTTTTTTGTCCATCTTGACCAGGGAAAGCAGATCTGTGATGATCTTATTTTCCCGGTCAATCTCCGACGTCACGTCCCGGAAAAACTCCTGATACAGCTCCGCGGGGGCGTCCGGCATGGCGGCGATGGAATCCGCCAGCACCTTCATGCTGGTCATCGGCGTCTTCAGCTCATGGCTTACGTTCTCCACAAACTCCTGCCGGGATTCATCTAAAAGCTTCATCCTGTCCAGCAGCTCCTCAAAGGCCGCTGAAATCTGGCTGGTCTCCACATAGCTGTTCTCCGGCTTAAACTCATCGAAAAACCCGTTCTTTACATTGCTGATGGAAACGCTGAGCCTTTTAAACGGCACCACCAGAAGGCCGGACAGCACAAAGGCCACCAGCACAATCGCCACCATGGACAGCGTCAGAAGAAGCACGGCCCGGTTCTGCAAAAGATCCAGAATGTCCATGATCGCGTCGTTGGAAATGCTGGTGAACATCACGCCGATCACTGTCTCCTGCGTCACCATCTCATTGCTCTCATTGATCACCTCTACCGTGCTTGTGATGGGAGTAATGATCTCAATAAAGCCGTTGACCCTGTCGTAATGAGACATGCTGGTGCCCTGAAAGCCCTTAACGACCTCCTCCGAGACCATATATTTCCCGATACTGATGCCGTAGGTATCCTCCACCACCTTAAAGCTGGAGCTGATGATCATCACCCGGCCCTCGTAAATGCTCGAGAGCATATCCAGCTCCGCCTTGACCACGTCCGAATCCTGATTTTCCAGATAATTATAGGTCACCAGATGATTGGTCAGAACCTTCAGCTGATTCTGCACCATGGAGACGCGGCTCTCTATCGCCTCATTCTCATAATTCTGCATAATGCCGAAATACAGGATGAGCGACGGCACCAGGCCGACGATGATCATGATCAGGAAAATACAGACTCTCAGGCTGAAAAGGGATCTGAAAAAATGCCCGATGTGCTTAAAAAAACTCTTCATATCGCCATTCTCTTCGTCATGCTATGCCTGCTTGCAGCGGTAATAATATCCCACGCCCCATTTGGTGTGAATGTATCTGGGCTCGCTGGGGTTTGCCTCAATCTTTTCCCGCAGCCGCCTGACGTGTACGTCCACGGTACGCACGTCTCCCGGATAGTCCGCTCCCCACACCAGCTTCAGGAGCTGTTCTCTGCTGTATATCTTGTTGGGATTGGAGACAAGGAGCTCTAAAAGCTCATATTCCTTGGCGGTCAGATTCATCTCCCGGTCCTGGATATAGCAGCGCCTTCCGTCTCTCTCCAGGCGCAGATCGCCGTCCTCGATCAGATTCTCCGGTCCGGCCGCCTCCTCCTTTTTGGACGCCCGCCGCATGATCGCCTTCATCCTGGCCTTCACCTCCAGAATATTGAAGGGTTTGGTAATGTAATCGTCGGCGCCGTACTCCAGCCCCAGAATTTTGTCCATGTCGTCGCCCTTGGCGGTCAGCATCAGCACCGGCACATCGGAGAATTCCCTGATCTGCTGGCAGACCTCAAAGCCGCCCATCTTGGGCAACATCACATCCAGCAGAATCATGTCATAGTCCTTATTTTTCGCCATGGCAACCGCTTCCTCCCCGTCATAGGCGGCGTCCACCTCCATGCCCTCCTGCTCCAGGCTGAATCGGATTCCCTTTACGATCAGCTTCTCATCATCCACCACCAAAACCTTTTTCGCCATAATCCGCTCCTATTCTACATAGATACTTTCCTTTATCTTCTCAAATGTACTGTCGCCGATGCCGCTCACTTCCTTCAGCTCCTCAATGCCTGTGAAGCCGCCGTGCTCCTCCCGGTAGGATAAAATAGCCTGCGCCTTGCTCTCGCCGATGCCGTTCAGCGTACACAGCTCCTCCAGCGTGGCGGTGTTCAGATTGATCTGGCCCGCGTGGGCGGCCTGCGTCTCGGTCGCCGCCGCTTCCCCGCTGCCGGTCTCCTCCCCCTGAGCCGGGATGTAAAGCTGCATCTCATCCGTCAGAAGCTCCGCCAGGTTCACATAGCTTTCGTTGGCCTCCTCCGTAAATCCGCCCGCCGCCTCCACGGCGTCCACCTTTCTGGCTCCCTCGGGAAAATAATATACCCCCGGAGATACCACCTCGCCGCAGACAAACACGCAGATTTTGTTTTCCGTGCTTTCCTCTTTCGTTCCTGCCACAGCGTCTGAGCCTGCGCCCGAATTTTCGCCGCCTATCTCTTCTCCTGTACCCTGCCCCGATTCCGTACCCTGCGCCGCGCTGTTTCCGGCAGTATCCTGTGCGGAACCGTCATCACTGCCCTTCGAAGTCCCTTCCCCAGA
This sequence comes from Lachnospiraceae bacterium, assembly GCA_021203305.1. Lineage (GTDB taxonomy): Bacteria > Bacillota > Clostridia > Lachnospirales > Lachnospiraceae > RGIG6307. The sequence continues at coordinate 57,572 of JAJQBK010000006.1, read as the reverse complement.
GGCATCCTCCTGCCCGGTATTTTGCAGGATGTCCTGCAGTTCCGGCGTGTTTTTGCTGCCGCAGCCCGGCAAAAGCAGGACAGCCGTCATAATCAGCAGTATCTGTATCCATTTTTTCCATGTATGCATAAAATCCCTTCCGGGATGGCCTGACTATATATCGTGACAAAATACTTCACGATCCAATTCGCTGTTCTCCGTTTCACTACGGTTCGCGCTGAATGGATGACCCCGTAAAAGCTGTGATATCCTCTACTCCACCGCGTACTGCGCCTTCACCGCGTCCTCCAGGGTCAGAAGCTCCGCCTCAATATTCTCTCCGTCCCAGACATTGCTGAAGGTATTCTCCAGAAGCATCCAGAAGTTTCCGGCCGCCGGGTTCTTGGGCAGACAGGTACTGCGCTCATACTCCTGGCTGAACACCTGCTCCAGCTCCGTGGTCTTTTCCACCTGGCTGTTGGCGGACACATGGCCGGTGTTGGCATACAAATCCGCCGCGTATTCACAGGTCAGAAACTTCGCGAAAGCGTTGGCCGCCTCCGCGTATTCCGTATAGCCGTTGACCACCACGGTCTGCGTCACCGCCAGGGCCGCGCCGGCCAGGCTCCCGCTGGGATCCGGAATGACACTGTAGCCATAATCATACTCCATGGTGCCTTCCAAAGCCGCTTCCTCCAGCTGCAGGGAATGATCCGTATCCATAATGGTAAACAAAATTTTCCCCTCAATAAATTCCTCGAGAATGCTGTCCGCATCCACCTCGTCCGGATCAATATAAAAGAATTCCGTCAGCTCCTGAAAAATCTCCAGACAGCTGATCGCCCCCTCCGTGTTGATATCCACATCCGAGCTGACCGAGCCGTCGACGATCATCTGCGCGCCCACAAAATAATAATTGTAAAATACATCGTTTACATCCCATTTAAAGAGGGATTCCACCGTCTCCGGCGCGTTATAATTATTGGCCAGGGCCAGCAGATCGTCCACCGTCTCCGGAATCAGATCCTCCACGGTAAGCGCCGTCTCTTCCTCTGTTTCCCCGTTCTCAGACGTCTCCTGCTCAGCCTCCGCCTCAGCATACTCCTCCGTATCCCCGTCCTCGTCCCCGGTGGCCGCGGTCTCCCCGTTGGCGATCTGCTGCAGATAGGTCTCATTGTAAACCAGGGTGCTGGTATCAAAATAGAAGGGATAGCCGATGATTTTTTCCTCATACGTCACTGCCGTCAGCGCCACCTGGGAAAACTGCTCCTCCATGCCCTCATCCGTCACCGGCACAGTCAGCCCGGCCAGATAGGCTTTCCCCAGGGAGGAGTCGCTGATCACATAGATATCCGGATAGCCCGAACCGGCCACGGAAGCATTGTAGATGCCATCCAGATACTCCCCGCTGTCCACCAGCACCGGCACGACAGTGACGCCCTCATGCCGCTTGTTAAAATAGCTGGCAGCGTTATTATAATAACTCGTCATGGAGCTGTCCGTATACCAGAACCGCAGTGTGGCCGATCCCACCTCCTCCTCTTCCTTCTCCACATACATATCCACATATGTGAACGCACCGCAGCCGATGACAAGCAGCGCCAGAAGAACGGCAAATACTCTGTGTATTCCTTTGCTCATACCTGTTCCCTGCTCCATTCACCCAGCGCGGACTTAAGAATCGCCATCATGTCGTCCACATCCTTTTCGCTGATCACAAGAGGCGGCACGAAGCGAAGCACATTGGTGCCCGCGTTGATCAGCACCAGCCCCTTTTGCAGGGTTTTGCGCAGAATGCCGCTCACTGGGCAGTCAAAGACCAGCCCTCGCATCAGGCCCAGTCCTCTCTGTCCGGAAATAAAATCATATTCCCCGACCAGCTCTGAAAGTCTCTGTTCCAGATAGGCGCCGACCCGGTTGACATTGTCCAGAACCCGCTTCTGCTCCATCAGCTCAAAGACAGAGCAGACCGCCCGGCAGGCCAGCGGATTGCCGCCGTAGGTAGAGCCATGGTCTCCCGCCGTCAGCGATTTCTCCGCCACCCGCTCCGTCATGGCAAAGGCGCCCACCGGCACGCCGCAGCCCAGAGCCTTCGCGGTAGCAAGAATATCCGGCTTGATTCCATACCGCTCGTAGGCGTACATGGTACCGGTCCGGCCCATGCCGCACTGAATTTCGTCCAGAATCAGCAGAATGTCCTTCTCATCACAAAGCTTCCTTATGCCCTGAATAAATTCCGGCGCGGCCGGGAAAATACCTCCCTCGCCCTGCACCGTCTCCATAATAATAGCGCAGGTTTTCTCCGTCACCTGGGCCTTTACGCTGTCCAGATTATTATACTCCGCAAATTTAATATTGCCGATCAGCGGCTCAAAGGGCTCCCGGTAGTGGGCGTTGCCTGTCACAGAGAGCGCGCCCATGGTGCGCCCATGGAAGGAGTGCTCCATGGCGATAATCTCATGGTCCGTATGTCCGTCCCTGGTATAGGCGTACTTGCGGGCCGCCTTGATGGCGCCCTCCACGCTCTCCCCGCCGGAATTGGTAAAAAATACCCTGTCCATGCCGGTATATTTCTTCACCAGCGCCGCCGCCCGGATGGCGGGTTCATTATAAAAATAATTGGAGGTATGAATCAGCATGTCCACCTGATCCTTCAGGGCATCGTTGTATTCCTTCACACCGTAGCCCAGCGCAAAAACAGCGATGCCGGCGCAAAAGTCCAGGTATTCCTTTCCCTCCGTGTCATATAAATGTACGCCCTCACCGTGGTCAAACACCACCGGAAAGCGGTTGTAGGTGTGCAGCAAATCCCTCTCCGCCTGCTCAATTTCCTGATACATCATAACATGCGCTCCTTTTCCGCGTCCGCCACGATGGCCGTGCCGATACCCTTGTTGGTGAAGATTTCCAGCAATAAGCTGTGGGGAATGCGCCCGTCCAGGATATGCACCCGGTTGACGCCGTCCTCAATGGCGGAGATGCAGTTTCCCAGCTTGGGGAGCATGCCGCCGCCGATGATGCCGCTCTCGATCAGCCCTCTGGCCTCTGTCGCGGACAGTCTGGAGATAAAGGTGGTTTTATCGTTGATGTCCCGGTAAAGTCCCTCGATATCTGTCAGAAATACCAGCTTGTCCGCGCCCACGGCCCTGGCGATGGCGCAGGCCGCATCGTCCGCGTTGATATTGTAGGTCTGATACTCGTCGTCCAGGCCCACGGGAGCCACAATGGGCAGAAAGTCCTTATCCAGCAGATCAAACAGAAGCTTTGGGGAAACCTTGGTGATATTGCCCACAAAGCCGATATCCTGGCCGTCAGAGTATTTCTTTTCCACCTGAATCATGCCGCCGTCCTTGCCGGTGACGCCCACGGCCTTGACGCCCAGCTCCTGTACCATGGTGACCAGGCGTTTATTAACCCGGTTTAAAACCATCTCGGCAACTTCCATGGTCTCGGCGTCGGTGACACGCAGGCCGTTCACAAAGGTGCTTTCCTTTCCCACCTTTTTCATCCAGCGGCTGATTTCCTTACCGCCGCCGTGGACGATAATGGGCTTGAAGCCCACCAGCTTTAAGAGGGTCACATCCTTGATGACGTTGCGCTGGAGGGTTTCGTCGCTCATGGCGGAGCCGCCGTATTTGATGACCACGATGCGGCGGTTAAACTGTTGTATATAGGGGAGGGCCTCGATGAGGACCTCCGCTTTTTTCATGGCGTCTTCCATATAGTCCATTGGAGTTTTTTCCTTTTCGTTGTGTAGTTTCAGGAGCGGTAGTCGGCGTTGATTTTGACGTAATCGTAGGTCAAATCGCAGCCCCAGGCGGTGGCGCATTCGGTCCCCATCTTCATGTCCACGTATACGGTGACTTCAGGTTCAGAAAGGATCTTAGTGGCCTCCTCCTCGCTGTAATCGGTGCCGGCGCCGTCCTTATAAATCAGGATATCTCCGGCTTTGGAGCGGCAGGAGAGCTCGATCCTCTCCGGTTCAAAGAGGACGCCGCTGTAGCCCAGGGCACAGACAAACCGGCCCCAGTTGGCGTCATGGCCGTAGATGGCCGCCTTGCTTAAAGAGGAGCAGATCACGCTTTTGGCCAGGGTTCTGGCGTGCTCTTTGGTATCGGCGTTGACCACCTGGCACTCAAACAGCGCCGTCGCGCCCTCGCCGTCCCCAGCCATGCGTTTGGCCTGGGTCTCGTTGATATAATGGAGGGCTTCACAGAATTTATCATAATCCTCGCCCTTCCGGTCAATGACCGGGTTGCCCGCCTGGCCGTTCGCCAGCACCAGCAGGGTATCGTTGGTGGAGGTGTCGCCGTCCACGGAAATCATGTTGAAGGTATCCGCCACATCGTTCCTCAGTGCCTCGGCCAGCAGCTCCTTTGTGATCAGCACATCAGTGGTCACAAAGCCCAGCATAGTGCACATATTGGGATGAATCATGCCGCTTCCCTTGCACATGCCGCCCATGGTCACCGTCACGCCGCCGATCTCAAATTCCACAGCGGCCTCCTTGGAGACGGTATCCGTGGTCATAATAGCGCAGGCCGCGTCGTGGGCGGAAGCCGCGGAGGACGTCTTTGCCTCTGTGAGAAGTTTTATTCCCTCTTCCACTCTGTCCATTCTCAGCTGCATACCGATGACGCCGGTGGAACCCAGCAGCACGCTGTCTTCCGGAATGCGTAGGGCTTGCGCCGCAGCCCGGGCGGTCTGCTCACAGCGGGCAAGGCCTTCCCTGCCGGTGGCCGCGTTGGCGATGCCGGAATTGACCACCACCGCGTGAATTTCCTTGCTTTCTTCCACAATTTTGCGGTCCCAGAGGACCGGGGCGGCTTTCACCACGTTGGAGGTAAAGGTGCCCGCCGCGACGCAGGGGGCGGCGCTGTAAATGAGGGCCATATCCTTTCGATTCTGATATTTGATGCCGGCTTCCACGCCCGCGGCTTCGAAGCCTTTGGGGGCGGTGACGCCGCCGGGGATGATTTTCATGGTAGTTCTCTCTTTCTAATTAATAAACACTGTATAATTGTCTTTATTTAATGCCAAATCGTAGTAGTTCAGGTCGTCGCGGTAAATCCACTCAAGCTTGCCCCAGAACATGTTGCCCACGGCGTTGCGGCGGAAGGCGATCAGGTTGACCTTATTGATGCCCTCTTGGGCCAGGGCTTTGACACAGGTCTCCACCATGCTCTGGCCGATGCCCATCTGGCGGCAGCTTTCCTCCACGCAGACGTGATACAGGCAGCCCCGGCGGCCGTCGTGCCCGCACAGAATGCTCCCCACGATCCGCCCGTCTGATACAGCCACCACGGAGAGGCCGGGATTTCTGTTCAGGAAGCGGGCCACCCCCTCCCTGGAATCGTCGATGGAGCGGATTCCGAAGCCGGTGATGGTCTCCCAGAGGGCAAATACATCGTCATAATCCGCCTCTGTCATGGGACGGATGCTGTAATCCTTTTTCATCTGTATTCTCCCTCCGCCTATGGGAACATGGGAACCAGGGTCAGTCCCTCATTCTCCGCGAAGCCGAACATCAGGTTCATATTCTGCACGGCCTGTCCGGCGGCGCCCTTGACCAGATTGTCCAGCGCTCCCAGCATGATCACCCGGCCGGTTCTTTCATCCGTCACGAAATTGATGTCCACGAAGTTGGACCCCTCCACCCATTTGGTCTCCGGAAGGCTGCCCTTTGGAAGGACACGGATAAAATACTCTTTTCCATAATATTTCTCATAGGCGGCGCGAAGCTGCGCCTTGTCGGGGAGGGAGCCGTCCGCCCGGGGCTTCAGCTTCGCGTAGCAGGTGGCGAGAATCCCCCGGTTCATGGGCACCAGGTGAGGCGTAAAGCTGATCACTACCGGCCGCCCCGCGGCATAGCCCAGCTGCTCCTCGATCTCCGGCGTGTGCCTGTGGGTTGCCACGCCATAAGCTTTCATATTCTCATTGACCTCACAGAAAAGGTTGGGCAGCTTGGCGCCCCGTCCCGCCCCGGAGGTGCCGGACTTGGCGTCCACGATCAGGGTGTCCGTATCGATCAGGCCCTCCTTCACCAGCGGATAACAGGTCAGAATGCTGCATGTGGTATAGCAGCCGGGGTTGGCCACCAGACGGGCCTTTTTGACCTCCTCCCGGTTGACCTCGCACAGCCCGTAAACCGCCTCCCCGAGAAACTGCGGGGATTTGTGCTCCATGCCGTACCATTTCTCATAAACAGCCACATCCTTGATGCGGAAATCCGCGGACAGGTCCACAATTCTTACTTTATTTAAAATATCCTCCGTCAGGAGCCCCGCCAGATATCCCTGGGGCGTGGCGGTAAAAATCACATCCACCTGATCCGCCAGCGCGGACAGATTGTCGTCCATGCACCTCTCATCCACCAGAGTGAAAAAATTCTGATAGACCTCCGCGTAGGGCTTCTCTATGTAGCTGCGGCTTCCGTACCAGACGATCTTCACATCCCTGTGGTTCAGTAAAATGCGTACAAGCTCGCTGCCCGCGTAGCCTGTGGAGCCGATGATTCCGACTTTAACCATAATTTATCCTTTCTCCGGGGCTCAGGAACTATTAAAGAATTAATCTTAACAGTTCCTGAGGGACTCCCGTCCCGAATACTCCCATCATACTTGAATTGAAATAAAATTACAAGGGTTTATTCCCGTTTTTCATTTATACACCCATTTTTGTTTTTATGCAATACCTTTTTGGTTTATGCAATTCATTTTTTGGTTTATGCAGTTTTTATATAAACTTTTTGCATTTTCTTTGTTTTTGGGGTTGATTTTATGAAAAGAATGGTATATAGTGGTTGAAGCCTGAAAAAAGTTCTGAAGAAAAAGGAGATATATTATTTATGAAGGAAAAAGTGATTCTTGCTTACTCCGGCGGCCTGGACACCACTGCGATCATTCCCTGGCTGAAGGAGAATTTTGACTATGAGGTTATCTGCTGCTGCATCGACTGCGGCCAGGCGGAGGAGCTGGACGGCCTAGAGGAGAGAGCCAAATCCTGCGGCGCTTCCAAGCTTTACATTGAGAATGTCATCGATGAGTTCTGCGACGAGTACATCGTTCCCTGCGTGCAGGCCAACGCCGTCTATGAGAATAAATATCTGCTGGGCACCTCCATGGCCCGCCCGCTGATCGCCAAAAAGCTGGTGGAGATCGCCCGCAAGGAGGGCGCTTCCGCCATCTGCCACGGCGCCACCGGCAAGGGCAACGACCAGATCCGCTTCGAGCTGGGCATCAAGGCCCTGGCTCCGGATATCAAAATCATCGCCGCCTGGAGAAGCGACAAGTGGAATATGAGCTCCCGTCAGGAGGAGATTGATTACTGCAAAGCCCACGGCATCGACCTTCCCTTCTCCGCGGATTCCTCCTACAGCCGCGACAGAAACCTCTGGCACATCAGCCACGAGGGCCTGGAGCTGGAGGACCCTGCCCAGGAGCCCAATTATGACCATCTGCTGGTCTTAAGCCAGACGCCCGAGAAAGCGCCCGATGAGCCCGAGTATGTGACCATGACCTTCGAGGCCGGCGTTCCCAAGTCCCTGAACGGGAAGGAGATGAAGGTCTCCGAGATCATCGAGGGGCTGAACGTGCTGGGCGGAAAGCACGGCATCGGCATCATCGACATCGTGGAGAACCGTGTGGTCGGCATGAAATCCCGCGGCGTTTACGAGACTCCCGGCGGCACCATCCTGATGGAGGCTCACCAGCAGCTGGAGGAGCTGATTCTGGACCGCGACACCTACACCCTGAAGAAGGAAATGGGCAATAAATTCGCCGACCTGGTCTATGAGGGCAAGTGGTTCACCCCGAAGTGCGAGGCAATTCAGGCTTTCGTTGAGTCCACGCAGAAATACGTCACCGGTGAGGTGAAGTTCAAGCTCTACAAGGGCAATATTATCAAGGCCGGCACCACCTCCCCCTATTCCCTGTACAGCGAGGCCCTGGCAAGCTTTACCACCGGCGAGCTGTACGATCACCACGACGCGGAGGGCTTCATCACCCTGTTCGGTCTGCCCAGCAAGGTCCGCGCCATGAAGATGATGGAAGTGGAAGGGAAAATAGAGTAATGCAGCCGGGTTTCCTTATCCTGATTTATTTTGCCATCGTCACAGTGGTCGCCTTTGCGATGATGGGCATTGATAAGAGAAGAGCTAAGAAGGGGGCTTTCCGGATTCCGGAGGCCTCCCTTTTTCTCTCAGCCCTTCTGGGCGGCAGCATTGGCTCAACAGCGGGGATGCTGGTCTTTCACCATAAGACAAATCACTGGTATTTTCAGGCTTTCATGCCGTTAATCACCCTTTTGCAGGTAACCGCCCTGCTGACGGCTCTGCTCATAAAGGCCGGATTGCTGCGGTTCTGAGCGGCGGCGCGGTTATGCTGACTGACGACGCTGGACGCACAAGTTTTGTAACAGATCCGGGATGCTAAACGTCCGGGGGACGTTTGTTCAGCGCGGACCGTAGCAGAGCGTAGACCAACGAGGCTTTTAGAGGCTGCGATTCTTATATCAGCCAGTGCAAAACGGCATATGATTCTGCGACAGATCCTTCGGAAAGGAGAAACCATGTTCGCTCTGCAAATCGATGAAGTAAAGACCTTCATGCAGCGGCTCCTTACAGATTCCGCCTTCGATTCCTTTTTGTTTGTGGAGGGCTCCCTTCAGATGGGATTTGGCTATGAGTTCGACGGCCATCTGAACCGGGATTTTTTCACGGAAGATGAGCTTGCGACGCTGCCGGAGGAGGAAGTCTATCTGCCCTACAGTCAGTTTCGTCCCATTCTTTTTACCCTCATCCGTGGGGAAAAAACTCCCCTGTCCCTGCGCCTGACCCTGCAGCTTGGAAACGCTCAGGCCAGGTCTCTTCTTGCTTCCGTTCCCGCCGCCTCTTCCGTAAAAGGTTTTTTGCTGAACATCCGCTTTGACGGACAGAAGATCTTTCTCACTGGCGGCGTCAATTACGGCTCCTTTTCTCTGGACAAATCCCCGGAGCTGATCTGGGACCAATGGCTGGAGGAATTTATAAAATCGGCTTGCTTTTCTCCCAAAAATGTGGTAAAATCCGGGTAGTTTTGAGTAACGGGGGGATTGCTCCAAACAGCTTCTCCATATTCGTCACATCAAAATGTAATTTTTATGGAGGTATCTTGAGATGAACAAAGGTACAGTAAAGTGGTTTAACAACCAGAAGGGTTACGGTTTCATCACTGATGAATCCGGCAAGGATGTATTCGTACATTTCACCGGCCTGAAGATGGAGGGCTACAAGTCCTTAGAGGAAGGCGCAAAGGTAGAGTACGAGTTAACCGAAGGCGCAAAGGGCCCTCAGGCTGTTAACGTAGTGAAGTTATAATTGAACGGCACAGCCGCGATATAACGACTTTCACTTCACCGGAGAGACACACCACTTGTCGTATTTCCGGCTTGCAAAACATAATTCGATGTATCCGTAATAGGCAGCTTACCTTTGTAACTCCTTTTTATCCATATATTGGTTATGATGCAGAAAAGAGTGCCAGATGGCACTCTTTTTGCGTTCTCATTTTTTCTTCCGCACCGGATTATTGCTATTCACAGCCGCTTCCATTTTTTACCTGTTTCCATTTCTCACTGTCTATTCTTTCACTCTCGTATAAGCACTCAGCAAAATCAGCATAAAAACCGGAAAGCAGACAGCTGCCAGAAGCCCGGCTCTGAGTCCATATTCCGGAAGCACGCCGGATACCGCACTGACCAAAGACGGCCCTCCGGCGCAGCCCACATCTCCCGCCAGAGCCAGCAGTCCAAACATCAGCGTCCCTCCGTTGGGACAGCCCTTCGCCGCCAGGCTGAAGGCGCCTGGCCACATAATTCCCACGGACAGGCCGCACAGGCCGCAGCCCAGCAGAGCCAGGAACGGGTTCTTCAAAAAGACCGCCATACAATAGCTGACAACGCAGAGCACCGCGCTGGCAGCCATAAACCAACGCAGATCAATCCGCTCTCCCCTTTTGCCGTAAAACATCCTGGCGCTGCCCATCAGAACCGCGAACAGGCAGGGTCCCAGCAGATCGCCCACCGTCTTGGACACGCCTAGCCCCTCCTCCGCGAACAGGGAGGCCCACTGGGACATGGCCTGCTCCGACGCGCCCGCGCAGAGCATCAGCGCGAAAAACAGCCAGAACGCTCCTATGGAAAACAGCTTTCTGCCTGGCAGCCGTTCACTCTCCTCCACCAGCGTCCGGATCGGGACCTGAGAAAAGAAGAACAGATTGGCAAAGGGAACGATGCTCCACAGAAAGGGAAGAATATACCACCGCTCCATGCCAACGACCTGAAAGCCTATGGTGGAAAGCACCACCACCGCCACATGTCCCCAGCAGTAAAAGGAATGCAGAAGGCTCATGGCCGTCTCCTTCGCGCCGGAGGAGGGAGCCGCCTCCACAATGGGGCTGATCAGCACTTCAATCAGGCCCCCGCCGATGGCGTTGCACACCATGGCAATTACCAGCCCGGCGTAAGCGTTTTCCATAAATCGCGGCAGTGTGCCCATGCACAAAAGCCCCGCCGTACAGAACAGATGCGCCGCGATAATCGCCGGCCGGTAACCGATCCGGTCCACATATTTTGCCGCCGCGAAATCCACAAGAATCTGGGTGCCGAAATTGATTGTAATCAGGGATCCGATCAGGCCGATGGAAATCCCCAGGCTGTTCTGAAAGGTCAGGAACAAAAGCGGCGGCAGATTGTTGATAATCGCCTGCACGATATAGCCCACGTAACAGGCATAGATGGTGCAGGTGTCATTTTTTCGTATCATAATATCTCAATTCCATGGTATCATACCTCGCACGGCCGCTTTCATCATTCCATACAATAACGGTAACAGCAGATTTTTCCACTGTAAAATCAATCCTTCAGACAGCCGATCGGAACAATCAATACCCCATCTTCTCTCCGGTAAGCGACCTCCGTACCGGTCAGGATCATCAGAAAAACCGGCTCCTGCATTTTTTCGGTGTTCACTTTGTTTTTCAATTCCATCAGGTGCTTTGCGGCTTCCTCAATTTCCTTCGACCCGAGTTTTATTTCAACCGCTGCCCAACGGCCATCATTGAGGGCGATTACCGCGTCTGCCTCCAGGCCGCTGCTGTCCCGATAGTGGAAAACCGATCCATCAATGGCCTCGGCATATATCCTTAAATCCCGTATACACAATGACTCAAATAAGAAGCCAAAATAATTGAAATCATCCAGCAGTCTTTCCGGCGTCAGACGCATGACAGCTGTCGCGATGGACGGATCAACAAACTGACGCTTTGGTGAGGTTCGTATTGCCGTTTTGGAGCGCAGTACAGGATTCCATGCCGGTAAATTTTCCGTGACAAAAATACGATTAAGCGCGTTAAGATACTGGCTGATCGTTTTTTCGGAAATGCTTTCATCTGTATCACCCATCGCAATATCATCATGTATCGTTTTCATGGTTGCCATTGTGGAAATATTCCGTGCCAGGGAGCGCAGCAGCGCTCTGACTCTGGCCGGATTCTTCTCAACGCCATCTACTCTTGACACATCCTCGTTAATTACCGCCTCCACGTAATCGACAGCATGACGCAAAGCGCTTTTGGGGGTATCAACGACAGATGCCGGCCAACCTCCGCGGACAATCGCGAAAGCCGTCTGTTCTATTGTCAGTTCAGAAAAAGCTCCAATATCCGTATTCCCGTCAAATAATTCAGTCAATGATATTGTACCGTTGGACTCCAAAGACTCATAAAGGCTCATTGGCCGCATCATCATCCTTGAAATCCGTCCGGTTCCCGTATGCTGTACAATATTATCCTGCGGGACTGCGGAACCGGTTAAAATAAACTGTCCCGCCTCTCCTCTCTGATCAACCATAAAACGCACCGCGTCCCACAAAACAGGGGCAGCCTGCCACTCGTCCAGAAGCCTTGGCGTTTCTCCTTTTAACAGAAGGGACGGCTTGGTATCGGCAGCCTTCAGATAGGATTTTGTCCTGTCCGGATCCTGCATATAGAGCTGGCTTTTTGATATTCTGGCAGCTGTCCATGTCTTACCGCACCACTTGGGTCCTTCCATCAGGACAGCCCCACTGGATGTTAAACGATCCGAAAGTATTTTGTCAGCTATTCTGTTCAGGTATTTTTTCCCCATAATGGCCTCCCGTGTACATTTCTCACAGCTATTATACCCTGTACTTCCGAAAATAGCAACAGATTACTTCCGAAATTATCGGCAATTCACTTCCAAAATTATTGACAATTTGCTTCCAAAATTATCGATATACTCCTTCCCGAAATGTAGTGTTTTTACTTCCGTAAAAATTGAAATTCCGCTTTCCGGAATGTTCCCCTCTGAGAATAAGAGTCCGGAAACACATTTGCCAAAGCCGCCCGGACTCCTTCTTTCTCTCCTCACGCCTTGTGAAATAAACCGTTCTCCGGGAATTCCTCCAGCAGCTCCCTCACCCCATCCATTTTCTGCGGCAGCTTTTCCCTGATAAAATCCAGGGCAAAGATGGTATTCAGGCACCACTGGGACACAAAGTTGGTGCTGATCCAGGGGATTTCCTCCAGCACCTTCTGATTGCCCGCGTTCGGGGTATCGATGGCAGCGAAACCACCCTGCTCCCCCTCATGCACCATGCTGTGGAACAGATACTGCCAGGTTTTGCGGGTCAGCTCCTCATCCTGCAGATACGCGGCGGCGTAGGCCGCGATACCGGAAGCCATGAAGGGCAGGGTGAACTGTCTGCTACCAATGATTCCCCCCGACTCCTCCACCTGCTTCTCCCGGTCCAGATAATAAAACCGCCCGTACTGCGCCAGCATTTCATTCCACTGTTCGTCATCAATCAAAAGCGTCAGCTCCGTCCAGACCTGAGCCGCGCCCATACATATCTGCAAATGAGTGCCGCCGGTGGCCCGGTCCCCTATGTAGCGCAGATGAGCCGTGGCCGGGTCAAACTCAAAATCAGGGCCGGAGACCAGCTTCAGGGGCGCGCTTTTGATATCCTCCACGCCGGTGCGGATTTTTTTCTCATAGGTTTTGTCCCCGGTTCTCTCCCACTGCGTCATCCAGTCGGAAACCAGAGAGGACCAGTCAGGACCGGACCTGGCGTGCGTCGGACTTGTCATTTCCTCTTTATTAGAAAAGAATCTCAGCGGATCGGTCTCATACAGGGCCTGCTCCGCATCCTTCACCTCATCAAAAATATCCTCCAGACGGCGCTCCCCGGTCAGATAATAATAATATCTGTGATGCCCCGCCATGGCAATCCGCGCCTCCTTGCAGGAGCAGCCCCAGTGGCGCACATTGTGGCGGGAGCCCAGGCCCTTATATTTTCCGAAATGATAAATATCCACCTCGGAGCAGTGCCTGCACATGGCCTCCGCCAGGGAAAACACATCCTCCCTGCCGGTGCGCAGAAACATCAGCCACAGCCACAGCGTGGGCACCAGCTCGGTGTTCTGCCAGGCGTAACCGCCCATGTCATATTTCCAACAGTGGCGGGCTGAATCATAGGTATGTATGATATCGCCGTAATTGAACAGGCCGTACCAGCGGCGGGTCTCAATCTCCTTCTCATAGAACTTCACCGCCCCGTCCAGCTGCTCCTCCAGCCACCGCTCCACCGGCGTCTCCTCGCTGGGCAGGCTCCAGTAGCCGAAGGCTCTTTTTTCATGATAATACTCCGGCTCCCCCACATAGACGGCGGGCTTTTGCACCCTGCGGGCAAAGTCCTCCATCTCATTGTCCGTGGGAATAATCCCGTCAAAGCCCTCCACCACCAGCGTATTGGTATTGGCGATACCCACCGGGTCGGCTCCCATCACTGGAAAGCCCTCATAATAGGTCTGGCTGTAGCCGGTGGTGGTATAATGCCTGAAGTCATAGGCTTCCGCCGCGGGTGTGTAAATCCAGCAGGTCAGGAGCGTCTGATCCTGGTCCAGACCCTGAACCTCCAGGCCGGAGGGATATTTCTGCCAGAAATCCCTCTTACCGATGAGAAGCCCGCCGTTCGTACCGCCCGCGGCCACGGTTCCTTTTGCCCGGTTCCCATGCAGGCTGTCGATGAAGCAGCAGTTTTCATCCGAAATTTTTTTGCGGATCAGAAAATGAGAATCGCTGTCCTGGCAAAGCTGATAGCGGCTCCAGGAGGGCATATCGGAGGCGGCAGCCTGAATATTTTCAAGCAGCGGCCTCTCTGTTTCTGATCCCGGCTTATTTTCATTTCCGTCAATCGAAAACAGCCTCTCTTCCATGCATCGGTCCAGCTCCTCCTGGCTTTGCGCCACCGCTTTCCCACCGATCTGATCCTGATAAATCTCCTGCGGAATCCTGGGGTGCCAGGAGGAGAGCAGGACAGAAGCCTCATGGAAACTGCCATGGTCTGTGCCGAATCTAACGTGGCGGTTGTAGCTTTCTCCCTGCAGACCGGTGTAAAAACGGATGCCAAGTCCTTTGAGGAAATCCCGGTTCACATCACCGTCATAAAGGAAGGTGTGGGTAATATGAACCTGGCCGCTGTCGATACCAAAATACAGGCGGACAACAAAAGGAATGATTTGCTCCCCGTCCGTATCAGAAGTGCTCCCGGCGTCAGAACCCTCTCCGGTTTGGAAAGAAGCGCTGGCAAGGGATTCCTCCGGCATCAGTACATGGCTACCCTCCAGCTTAAAGCACCAGAGCAACGGACCCCCGTCCTCCACCGTAACCCTTGAAATCACGCCAATGCCTGGAATTTCCGTGCGGGCCCAGCCATTCCTTCTCTCCAGAATCAGGGTGAGCTCCGCCTTCTGAACCCGCTTCTGTCCGTCAATATACAGATCTCTCATCAGCGCCGTGCCGGATTTCGGAATAGTTACGGAAATCCGCTGGCAGCGCAGACAAAAGCTGTCCTCTGTCTGGGTCAGCGCGCAGCTGTCGGCAGTCTCTGTCCGAATCTGCTCGGAGCCATCGGCAGTCTCATCCTCATCGCCGCTTCCCGGCTTCACCGCCTCCACCGTCACCTGATGCCCCATTCTTTCACTGTCCGCGGTATGAGCCGCCCACTTCACGCTCCCGTCCGGCCAGTACGCCGTCACCCGGGACTGTACCGGTATCCGATCCCCGTTTCCATCCGTCAGCGAAAACCCGCTCTCCGGCGGTACCTCGCCCCTTTCCCAGACGCTTCCAAAGGTGGTGTATCCACCCACATTTCTGTTTTCCATTAAATGCAGTTTCATAAAAATTCAGTAATCTCCTTCCGGTCCGTTTCAACCGCAAATATTATGATCCGACGCTTCCTCTCCTTCACGGGACGCCTTACAATGCACATGGTGCTCTTCTGACAGGCAGTCCCGCCCCTTTTTCAAGGCTATATTTCATACACCCTCAAATTCGCGTACTCCCCGATCATCGGCGCCAGCTGCCGAAAGCCGATCTTTCCGCCGCCAAGAAGCGGCCCCCAGGTCTGACCGTCATCCGCGAAATGAAAAATCTCCAGCTCATTGATGTAGAAAAAAACGTCCGGGCCCTTTTTCACCACACCAATCCGATAAAAGCCCTGAGCATCCTCCACATCCGGAATGGGGTCGCCTCCCTGGCTGGTCAGATAAAAGCCGTAGCTCTTGCGCAGATTGCAGGTGTGAAAGGCTCTCTCGTCCGGTTCCTTTCTCCTGAAATAAGAAATATGAAAAGCGTTGATATCCCCGTGGTGATACTGCGGGTATTCTCCCGTCCTCTTCGCCAGCCCCTCGTCAAACAAATCCTCGCCGTTTCTGCCCTTCGCCGCGAAAAACATCATGGCAAGCCCCGGCTCCCTCAGCGGCCGGAAATCCCACTCAATACAGACGTCCGCCGGAAATTCCTCCGGGCACCAGAGCACATAATTGGCTTTCTGCCCGTTCTCAGCCGCCATGGCGTTCTCCAGCCTCATCTTTCCCTCTGGAAAGGAGATCGCCGCCCTGCCCTCCAGCACAAAATCCTCAATATCCTTCTCACAGCTCAGCGGATTTTCATAAATCAGCTTCCCGCCGCTTAACCCGTACCGCTCCATGTCAAAACCTCTCTTTCTGAATGCTTCCATATCCTGTTGCCATTTTCTTACATACGGAAACTATACTCCCACCGCCGGAATTTGACAAGAGTTTTTATCCCTGCGCTGCGTCAATCTGGTTCCTAAAGATTTTTCACTTATGATATCACACACATTTAGGTCGATATATCCACAGCCTCCTCTCATCATTTGTGCTATGATTTTCATAAAATTAATTTTACGTCTTGACATAAGGGGATATTTCCCCTATATTGATGAAGGGAACCTATCCTTATGGAGAATTTTCAAATTGAATTCTACCGCAGCGAACAAGGCAACTGTCCCGTTGAAGATTTTCTCAATCAACTGGATGAAAAAATGCTGACCCGGATACTGAGAATGATCTCACTTTTAAAGAATTATGGGAACGAATTGCGTGAACCATATTCAAAATACCTGAATTATGGCATCTTCGAATTGCGAATCTCCCAGGGCTCCAATATAGCAAGAATACTATATTTTTATACCTCCGGGAAAACAATCGTTCTCACAAACGGATTTATCAAAAAGACGCAGAAAACACCGGCAACAGAAATTGAAAGAGCCAAACGCTGTCGCGAGGATTATTTAGAAAGGAAAACTTCTCATGGATGATTTTACAAAATATCTCAACAAAAAACTGAAAAATCCTGAATTTAAAAAAGAATGGGATGCCTCTGAGCCGGAGTATAACCTGATGGCAGCCATCATAGAAGCGCGAAAAGCGCAGCACCTTACTCAAAAGCAGCTGGCTGAACGCACCGGCATTGACCAGTCTGATATCAGCAAAATTGAGAAAGGAAACGCTAACCCAGCCCTGTCAACCTTAAAGCGTCTGGCCGATGGGCTGGATATGGTATTAAAGCTAGAGCTGGTTCCGAAGCAGTCTTCGTGAGTTTCGGGAATCATTCCACCTTGATCCCAGTATATATCCCGCTTTCCTCTTCCTCCACATAGTACGTAATCGTCACCCGATCCCCCACGTCAAAGATCACCGCGTCCTGGTCGTCCGCCGCGGAGACGGCATAATACGCATCCGTTCCCAGCTTGAAATAAAAGATGGTATTCCCATCCACGACCACCGTGCGGATTTCCGTAATCCTGCCGGTGACGGTATCCGTTCCGCTAATGTCCGTCTCCTCGACCGGATTTGTCACCTTCACCCCGTTTTCCACCAGGAGCGCCTCATAATTGGCCTGGCACTCGGCCACCGAGCTGCCGGTGGCGGTGATCTGATAATCCTTCACATTGACCATCGCGTACATTTTGACTAACTGCGCGGAATCCTTCAGCGACATAAAATAAGTAGGCTCGTCTGAAATATTCAGCAAAAGAGGAAATGTGGCCTCATACCCCAGGTGCTGCACCGCGCCCTCCGCGGAGGACATCGCGGAATACTCCGTCGCGCCGGAAATGCTGTAATACCGCGCGTCCTTCGTCCGCTGGTTCACCAGGATAAAGCCCACGTTGGACTCATCATTTCCCGCGGAGGTCACACCCGTGTATAGGTAAACGTCGTCGTTCATCGCGATATAATTATAGCCGTCCGAGGTGGTCGTCACGCCCTTCTGCCCCAGCCAGGAATTGACCCAGCCGTTGACCAGCGTGCCGTGATAATTGTACTGCATCACCAGCTGGTCCGCTGAGTAGACACGGTCGACCCAGGTCGGCACCTCCTCATAATAGTTGCTCTCGCCCGTGATCGCGTTGACTAAAACCGCGCCCTTCGTGTCTGTGCCGCCAAAAAGACCGATGGTATGTACCGTCCGCGAGCACACCCACCAGGGCGTCCCGTCCTCATCGATCTCAAAATTCACATCGCCGAACATCATGGTCGGGTACCGGAAGCGGAGCAGACGGTAAACATTGCGTCCGAAATGCTCGCCTGTCGAATATTTCATCCCCTCGTCCAGCTTCACGAGGTCTGCCTCCTGCGTCACCATATTGACGATAATGTATCCCGGCAGGCCCTCGGAGCGGTTGTTGAACCACTTGATGAGATTGCCATAGAGCAGGGGCGCCACACGCACTGGGTTGTTCTGATAATTGATCTGCGAATACTCATAGTCCGACACCTCGAACTGCGAGACCAGATTGCTGTCAGTGCTGCTTAAGCTGCCCAGCGCCCGGCTTCCCAGCTGCACGCTGGAATCCTTATCCAGCATGGGAATCTTATCATAGGAAATCTCCGCGACCTCCTCGGTAAAGTCGCCCGTCTGCACATCCAGCAGATTGTAATACGCCTCCGCGTGAAAAATCTCGGAGGAATAAACCGCGCCGGCCACCACAGCCAATAACAGCACACCAAGCATAATCAGCGGCACCCTGCAGTGCGCAAAAACCGTCCTTCCCATAAAAATCACATTGCCGCCCGCATGCATACGCACACCGGACGCCAGCAATGTGATACAGATGTAGAAAAGCAGCAGCATAAACAGAAAGGCCCAGAAATCCGACGCTTTCAGATTAATTGCCGGCAGCATCACATAGAAATAAACGCCTCCGAAAATCACCGTCAGGATCAGGCGCGCAGGCAGGCCTGAAAAGACTGTTGCTTTTTTACTCTGTTTCATATTCTTCCTCTCCTCCTATATTTTTCTGTGGCATCCGGGGAAATTTCGCGGCAGAATAAAGCAGTCAGCCGTTCCGGATATATTTCCCTACAATCCTGAAAGATCTACCTGATAAATATAACCCAGCGGCTCTGCTTCCCGCTGATAAAACATAATCATGTACCACGGCAAATATTCTATCCCATTCTCCTCCTCAGCGTTTCCCTTGCAGAAAACAATCTTATTTCCAAAAACCCAGTTTTCAATCTCCGACATATGATTTAAGGCCGGGTGTTTTTTATAATCACTTCCGGATTTCACTTCAATCAAATCCGTCTTCATCCCATTCTGTACCACAAAATCCACTTCACCCATTTTTTTCGATTCATAATAATGAAGAGAAAAGCCCCCGGCTCTGATTGACTGCGCAAAGACATTCTCCAGAATACTGCCCATATTCACCTCCATATCCCCATTCAGAAGCGCAAACTGGATATTGGTCATACACGCCGCGCAGAGCAGACCGGTATCATTCAAAAATAATTTGAAAATGTTTCTCTTTTCATTGATCTGAAGCGGGGCCTGCGGCTGAGCCACATTATAGGAAGGCAGCGCCACACCGGCGTCACTCAGCCACAGAAAAGAGTTCTCATATCGGTTATATCTGCCATTTTCATCAATTTTATTCAAAAAAAAACGTCTGTTTTTATCATTTAACTGGGAAGGAATGCTGTCAAAAATTGCCTGGATCTTAATCCTTTCGCTTCCTGTCGAATACTTCGCAATGTCAAGCCGGTATAATTCCAGAATATCCCTCTGTACCTGAACAACCCTTCCGATATCATGGCTGTCCACATATGTCTGCACCGCGGCGGGCATCCCGCCTACGACAATATACGTATAAAAAAGCTTCAGCATCGTTGTGTGGATGGCGTCAGAAACCGGTTCTTTTTTCACATAGCATTGTCTCAGGCGTGAGATCGTCGATTCCTGCACTCCGTTCGCATACGCGTATTCCTCAAAGCTCATGGGATACATGTAATAAATTTCTTCAAAGCCAACCGGATATGAGCGTACCTCATGATACCGGACGCCCAACATGGACCCGGACTCAATATAATCAAACCGTCCGTCCTCTACCAGAAATTTTATCGCGGACCGGGCATTCGGGCACTCCTGAATCTCATCCAGAAAAACAAGGGTCTTTCCGGGCTCCATTTTCTGCATTTTAAAAGCCGTCAGATTTTCTATAATCGTGTCCGCGTCCAGATTCCCCGCAAAAATCCTATGCGCGTCCGTGTCCGTGACAAAATTGATTTTCACAAAATTCTCATAATGCTCACGTCCGAACCGCTCAATGATTGTCGTCTTGCCAATCTGTCTGGCGCCGATCACGCAAAGCGCTTTTTTTGGCTTTTCGTCCTTCCATGATTTCAGCTTTGTATAAATTTGCCGCTCAAGCATATGTTGCAACACCTCCGATATCAGCATTGTAGCATTTTTCCGGAGTTTATCAATAGTTTTTGTTACGTTTTTCTTTATTTTTCTGATGATGTTTGCTACATTTTTCTAAAATCATCATGCGGCCGTGTTTTTACACAATAAGGTATCACATGAAAGGGCGCCCTTATAACACACTGCAAAATACCGCCGCGCAGAATCGTCTGACAGACAGGATAATTCACATTTTTCTGTGGCATTCGCCGCCATTTCGTGGTAGGATAATGCGGTGAAGCAAAAACCAACCAAAAAAGAATACCCAGCTACCCATGTTATACCAGATTACCAATGGCACGGTCAAGTTTTCCGACCATGTTATTTTACACGATATCAATTTTGAAATCCGCAACACGGAAAAAATCGCCGTCGTTGGCCGCAACGGCTGCGGCAAGACGACGCTTCTGAAGCTGATTTCCGGCGAAGTGGAGTTAGAGGAAATCAACGGCGTGCACTCCTCCATTTCCTCCACCGGCAATCCGCAGATTGGCTTTCTGAAGCAGGTCGCGTTTGAGGACACGTCCATCTTACTGGAGGATGAGATCCGCAAATCCTTCGCCCCGATGATCCGGCGAAAGGAGGAGCTGGAGGCTTTGGCCGTGGAACTCGAGCACGACCATTCCGACACGAAGGTGGCCCGCTATACGATGCTGGAGGAGGCCTTTAAGGAGGACGGCGGCTACTATTTCGAGAAGGAATACGACGTCATGGTCCGCAAATTCGGCTTTTCCGAAGAGGAGCGCCGGAAACCTCTGTCCGATTTTTCCGGCGGCCAGCAGACGAAGATCGCGTTCATCAAGCTTCTGCTCTCAAAGCCGGATATCCTGCTTCTGGATGAACCGACGAATCACCTCGATATTACTACCATCGAGTGGCTGGAGGGATATCTGCGTTCTTATCCGAAGGCCGTTGTGCTGGTATCCCATGACCGGATGTTTCTGGACAATATCGCGGACGTCGTATATGAGATTGAATACGGGACCGCGAAGCGTTATCCGGGTAACTATACAAATTTTGTCGCCCGCAAAAAGGAAAATTATGAAAAGCAGCTGAAGGATTACAACGCGCAGCAAAAGGAGATCGCGCGCCTCACACGTATGGTGGAGCGCTTCAAGGGCAAGCCGACGAAAACCTCCATGGCGCAGTCAAAGGAAAAGGCCATCGAGCACATGGAGAAGATCGAGTCGCCGGATAAGGCGGACCTGCACACCTTTCACGCGAATTTCCAGCCGCTCATCCAGACAGGAAAGGACGTGCTTTCAGTCTCGGAGCTTGCCATCGGCTACGACCGTCCGCTGTCCGTGATTTCCCTCGAACTGAAACGCGGCGAGAAGCTGGGCATCGTGGGCGGCAACGGCCTGGGCAAATCGACCTTTTTAAAGACATTGGTCGGGCTGCTCGATCCCCTGTCGGGTGGTTACCGCTACGGTGTGCACGCCCAGATCGGCTATTTCGACCAGCAGATGGCGATGTTCCGGAGCGATAAGACGGTTCTCGATGATTACTGGGACGAATTCCCGACCCTGACCGAAACGGAGGTGCGAAACGCCCTGGGCGCGTTCCTTTTCACCGGTGAGGATGTGTTTAAGGAGATCTCCATGCTTTCCGGCGGGGAGAAGGTGCGGCTTGCCCTGTGCAAAATCTTTAAGCGCCGCCCGAATATTCTGATACTGGACGAGCCGACGAACCACATGGACATCGTGGGGAAAGAGACGCTGGAAACCATGCTGGCGGAATATACCGGGACGCTGATTTTTGTCTCCCACGACCGATATTTCGTGAAAAAGATCGCTACTCAGATTCTGGCCTTTGAAGACGGAACCACGCATCTGTACCGCTTCGGCTTTGACGAGTACCAGGAACATCTGAACGCATCGCTTTCCGGCGCCAGCGAGGATGCGAAAGCCGGTGCCGACCGCGAGCCGCTGCTCGGCGGCGTCATCAGCACAAACGCCTCCCGGACAAAGCGCCAGACCGGCGTCAAAGCCTACAATAATCCTGGCAAAGAGCGCTCGAAGCTGGAGCGCAAGGTACAGAAAGCTGAAGAGCAGCTGGAAGCAAAGGAGGAGCAACTGACCGCCTTAAAAGAGGAACTGCTGCTGCCGGAATATGCCTCCAGCTATACGAAGCTGACCGAAATCCAGGCGCAGATTGACGTGCTGGAGACAGAGATCGCGGCGGACATGGAGATCTGGGAGGAGCTTTCCTCGCAGCTGGAGGAGATATCGGAGGATTGAGGTTGTCAGATATGAGTGGCCATCAGCACCAGCTTCCCGGTGCTGTGCTTTTCAATACAGGCTGCCACGTTCTGCCGGTTTTCCTCATCCAGGCCTGTATAGGGCTCATCCAAAATCACGATATCCGCCGGAACAGCCAGGGCTCTGGCCAGAGCCACTCTGCGCCGCATACCGCCGGAAAGCTCAGCGCAGGGCTTCTTTCCGTCTTCTTCCGGAAGCAGGTCTTTTAAATATTCCGCCGCAGCCGCTTTACTGCCGGTCACCATGGAGACGTTGGTCAGAGCGTCATAATCCATGCACAGACGATCCTCCTGAAAGAGCATGGTCAGGCGGCTGCCGCGCAGATCGATTTCTCCGGCGTCAGCCGGTTCGAGACCCGCAATCAGGCGAAAGAGGGTGGTCTTGCCGCCGCCGGAAGGCCAGGTAAAGCGGATGGTCTCGTCCGGGGCATAGGAGGCAGAGAAGTCTTTGAGAACCTCGTTGGCGCCGTAGGATTTGTATAGATGTTTTATCGTCAGGATACTAACCTGAGCATCTTGTGATTTATGTTCCTTCCTGATATCGTTTCGTTCTTCACAGTCTGTATTTCGTTTTTCTATCTGCTCTTCCGTTTGATGACAGCTTTCTGTTGCCTCTGGCTCTCCGGCTTTCATTGCCAACACAGAGGAAACTTCGGAGCTACTGTTGATTTTCCTCTCCCGAATTCGATCATAAGCGCTCCGTTTTACGGTTCTGCAGGGCGGCTCCCAAGCCATAAACTTTTCCCACAGCTTCAGCAACGCTTTTTCACACAAAATACTGATCAGAATAATCACCGCGCTCCAGGCCAGGATTCCTGCCGTATCCAGCGTAATCTTCGCCATATACAGGCCCTCGCCGATAGAAAAATCCGGAGTGCCGATGACCTCCGCGGCCACGCCGGACTTCCAGCTCATACCCACCACGATGCGAAGACTGGCGGTAAGGAAAGGATTTAAGGCAGGACGATAAATATAAAAGCATCGGTTCCATAATGGTACATGCAGCACCTTTGCCATCTCCAGAAGCTCTTTGTCTGCGCTTTTCAGGCCCTGCAATGTACTGATATAAATCTGCGGCAGCACCACGCAGAAGCTGATGGCCACCGCCAGCACATGGGAATGCCACCAGATCAGGAAAAGCACCACAAAGGACGCCACCGGCACCGCCTTAATCAGCGTCATAAAAGGGCTGAAAATCTCCTCCAGAATCTGAAACCTGGCGCTGAGCACCGCCAGCAGAAAGCCCACAGAAAATCCCAGCAGGAAACCCGCCCCAATGCGCAAAAAGGAAAACCAGATGGTTTTCCAGAACGTAAAGGTGACGACCCTCTTAAAGAGGGCAGCCATGGTTGTGACCGGCCCTACTAAGAGGATCTGGTTGTCCACCCACAGGCTTAAAAGCTGCCATAGAAGCAGCCACCCCAGGATGATGATAAATTTTCGGATGATTTTCTTATTCCGCAATATAGTAAAAGTCCTCCCCCGGCAGCGCACCGCCCACCATATCCGGGCTCTGGGAATAGAGCACCTCCAGATAACCGGAAAGCTTCTCTTTCATTTCTTCCCCGTCAATATAGACGATATTGCACTCCGGGATAGCTTTCTCAGCAATGGCAGCGCTGCCCACGATACCGGCCTCCGCCACCAGCTCCGCGGTATGCTCCACATCCGTTATCGCCTCCTCGGCGCTGGCTTTCCTTTCCGACATGAAATTCAGGACTGCTTCCTCATGCTCCTCCAGAAACTCGGTGCGTACGATGGTCACGCCGGTAACCAGTGCATTGTCCGTGCCCTGCTGCTCCTGCAGCGTATTCCAGGCCTCATTGATATCCACAGCTACCCGCAGGGCTTCATTCTGATTGCAGGCCACCGTCACAAAGGGCTGGGGAAGCAGACCGATGGCCGTGGGATCCTCCGCGAGAATTGCCGCCACCTCGGAAGACTCAGACTTATATTCCAGCGTGCAGTCCGTGACGCCGTAACCGGCCAGCAAATACTGCAGTGCGTAATCCGGCGTGGTACCCTTGCTGGGCAGATATACTGTCCTGCCGCTCAGATCCTCGATGCTGTTCACCGTCTCGTCTCCCGTCACCAGGTAAAGTACGCTCAGCGTGTTGATATCCAGTACAGTCACACCGCCCTCCGTTTTATTGTAAAGAGTGCTGGCCGCGTTGGCGGGAATCAGGATAATATCCAGTTCGCCTTTTACCAACGCTGTGGTAATCTCATCCGCGGCGGTGGCGATGGTAAACTCATAATTGCCGACAGATTCACCGTTCCCGGAATCCTCCATCAGCTGCACCAGTCCCATTGTTGTAGGGCCGGACAGGGAACCGATGCGGATTACAGTATCATCTGTCAGTGTCGCTTCCTCTTCTTCCCCGACTGATGTGTCCTCTGTCTCCGCATCAGCCTCTGCCTGTGCGGTTTCATCTGTCGTTTTCTCATCCTCAGAGGTCTCCATCTCCGCTTCTGTTTCCACGGTCTCCTCTGTCGTGGTCTGAGTGCTGCCGTCGCAGCCGCCAAACAGGCCGCACACCATTACCAGAGAGCACATCATTGCCAGTAATTTCTTTTTCATAATCTCCTCCATCATTGACTGTTCCGCAGAATACAGCATCCAGCGTTATGATTCGTGGTTCTCCGCTCCACATGTGCAAAAGCATTGCCTCCTATCCGACGTGGCAGCGGCCTCCTATTCCGTCATATCCGGTAAATGGCTGTTCTGTCTTTCGCATTTACACAAAAGGTTCTGGCAGAGGTTAGTCTGCCGAAACCATTTTACTATATCTTCGCTTCCATTGCTACATTAACTTTCTCTTTGCGTGTTTTTTATTTCATACAAAGTGAATAGTAACGACATCAGGAACACCCTTCTCAGTATTTCCGAGGCATCTCCCAGGCGTGATGGTCGGTATGCAAGAGCTGATGCGACTTGTGCCCGTTGGGCTCGCCGAAGAAGCTCTCATACAGCTTCTGCACGTCCTGATTCTCATGAGAGAACCGAGTGGGCGCTTCTTTGTCCAGACTGCGCAGCGTCCCGCCACGCTCCACCGCCAGCTCCTCGCCATCGTGGATGGGCTGTCCGCCGCCGCCCGCGCAGCCGCCCGGGCAGGCCATGATCTCCACGAAATCATAATGCACGTCGCCGCGCTTGAGCGCCTCGATGAGCTTCCCGGTGTTGCCCAGGCCGCTGGTCACCGCCGTCTTAATCTCCAGCCCCTTGATATGATATACCGCCTCGGTCCAGCCCTGCAGATAAACCGCCGGCCTGGTCTCCTTAAATATGTCAATATCCGGGTTTTCACCCACCAGCAGATAATAAGCGCTGCGCAGAGCCGCCTCCATGACGCCGCCCGTGGTGCCGAAAATCACACCCGCGCCGGTGCCGTCCCGCATCAGCTGATCGCATTCCACATCCTTCAGACTCTTCGGATCAATATGAGCCGTGCGGATCATGCGGTTCAGCTCCCTTGTGGTCAGGGAGATATCCACGTCATGCCCCTGATATTCCTCATAGAAGAGCTCCATATTGACCTCGCCCTTCTTGGCGGTACAGGGCATGATGGAAACCGTCACCATATCCTCCGGGGACGCTCCGATCTGCTGCGCGAAGAAGGTCTTCATCACCGCGCCGAACATCTGCTGAGGCGACTTGGCGCTGGAAAGCCGGTCTGTCAGCTCCGGATACTGGGATTTGATATACCGGACCCAGCCCGGGCAGCAGGAGGTAAACATGGGCATCTTCGCCGTGTCTCCTTTAGAGAAACGGTCAATAAACTCCGTCCCCTCCTCCATAATCGTCAGATCCGCGGTAAACACGGTGTCAAAGACGTAGTCAAAGCCAATCCGGCGAAGGGCGTCCGCAATCCTGCCCATGGTGGCTTCCTCCCTGGAAAGCCCCAGCTCCTCGCCCCAGGCCGCACGCACCGCCGGCGCCACCTGCACCACGGTAATCTTACGCTTATCGCCGATGGCGTCCCACACGCGGTCCGTATCGTCCCTCTCGCGCAACGCTCCCACCGGGCAGTGGGTAATGCACTGACCGCAAAGGGTACACTCCGTGTCCTCGATCTTACGGTTGCCCCGCACGGTCACGCTGAGTCTGTCAGAGGTGCCGTTAGTGTCCCAGATATGGACGCCCTGCACCTTATCGCAGATCTCCACGCAGCGCATGCACTTGATGCACTTGCTGTTGTCCCGGATCAGTGGGAATTTACGGTTCCAGTCAGATTTCTCAATATGCTTCTCGAAAGGCACATCCAGAACGTTCAGCTCCTTGGCAACACTCTGCAGAGAGCAGTTCCCATTGCGGATACAGAATGCGCAGTTGGTCTCATGTTGGCTCAAAAGCATCTGCACATTCTTTTTGCGGTTTTTGATAACCTTGGGGCTGTTGGTGGAAATCACCATGCCCTCCTCCACCACGTTATTGCAGGAGGCTACCAGCTTCTCCTTGCCCTCTATCTCCACCACGCAGACGCGGCAGGAGCCGAGCTCATTCAGATCCTTTAAATAGCACAGGGTCGGAATCCGGATTCCCGCCTGTCTGGCCGCGTCCAGAATACTGGTTCCCTCCGGAACGGACACTTGTATATTATCAATCGTCAGGTTTACCATACGCTCTTCCGCCCTCCTTTGAATGCTCCATAACCAAAGTGATCACAGCGCAGGCAACGGCCCGCCTCCTGCAAGCACTCCTTTCTTGTCATCGGTATCTCCACACCCTCGAAATCGCAGACTCTATCACAGGCCTCTCTCTCTTCGATATTCACCCTGCCGCACGGTGTGCGGTCGTCAATACTGGGAATGGGAATATCCACGTCACAGGAAATCGGATGATGATATCCCAGGTATGTATCAATACTGGCAGCCGCCACCTTGGCGGCCCCCACGGCCCTTATCACAGTAGCCGGCCCGGAGGAGCAGTCTCCCGCCGTAAAGACGCCCGGCATTCCTTTCACCGCCGCGGTCTGATCCGCCTGAAAACGTCCTCTGGAGACAGCCGCGCCCGCCGCCTCAAAGTGCTGGTATTCGATGTCCTGGCCGATGGCCACAATCAGTGTCCGGCAGGGAATCAGTACCTCTTCCTCACCGTTGGGCTTCACACTGGCCCGGCCTCCCTTGACGGTACTGATCATCTGTGGTCTCGCCCACAGGCCGTTGACCCTGCCCTCCTCATCCACAGAAATTTTCACAGGGGCCATCAGAGTCCGCATCTGAACGCCTTCCGACATAGCTCCCTCAATCTCCGCCGGGAGCGCGGTCATATCCGCCACCCTGCGCCGATAAACAATAGAGACCTTCTTCGCGCCCAGGCGGATCGAGGTCCGCACCGCGTCCATGGACACGTTGCCGCCGCCTACCACCACGACCTCCTGGCCGGTCAGATCCACGGGAGTGCCAAGACCCACGCCCCGCAGAAGCTGTACCGCGGACATGACGCCCTCGGCGTCCTCGCCCTCTACCTCCAGCTTCTTGTCCGTGCTGGCGCCTATCGTAATCAGGACGGCGTCATACTGTTCTCTCAGGTCATCCATGGTGATCTTCTCACCAATCCTGGTATTATAAACAACCTCCACACCGGTTTTTAAAATCGCCTCGATATCCTGGTCCAGCCGGTCCTTTGGCAGACGGTAGCTGGGAATGCCGTATCTGAGCATGCCGCCCAGCTTCGGCAGCATCTCATAAACAGTGGTCTGATGCCCCATCAGCTGCAAATAATAAGCCGTGCTCAGGCCGCAGGGCCCGCCGCCGACAATGGCGATGCGTTTTCCTGTGGAGGGAGCACATTCGGGCGGCTCCACCTCTCCCGCATAATCCGCCGCCATCCGCTTTAAGCCCCGGATATTGACCGCGTCATCCACAATTCTGCGGCGGCACTTGGTCTCGCAGGGGTGCTCACAGATAAAGCCGCAGGTGGTCGGAAAAGGATTATCCTTGCGAATCAGACGGATGGCGTCCGCGTAGCGCTCCTCCCTGATCAGAGCGATATATCCGGGAATGTCCACGCCCGCGGGACAATAAGCCACGCAGGGCACCGGCTGACCATAACTGCAGGTGCAGCGGCCGTTCCTGATATGAGCCTCATAATCCTCACGGAAGGTCTCCACTCCGTTATAGATGACCTCCGCTGCCTCATAGCCGATGGCGCAGTCCGCCGTCTCCATGATGGCGGCCGCCGTATCGCGGATCTGATCGATCATATCCATATCCGCCTCGCCGTCCAGCACCTTCTGCAGCATGTTCTTCAAATTCCCCAGTCCCACCCGGCAGGGCGTACACTTCCCGCAGGACTGAGCGTGGCAAAGCTCCAGAAAAGCTCTGGACATGTCAATGGGGCAGATCCCCACAAGATTGGAGGCCACCCGGCGCTCCAGATCCTTGTACAGCTGCTCCATTACGGTTCTCGCCTTTGCGGGCGAGGGCATTTCCAATCTGTTCATTTGTCTACCTCTCCACATTTTCCACGTATTGGCAAATCGTAACGTATTTGATTTATTCTACCTGTAATTTTGACAAAAATCAACCAATATCTGAGAATTTATTTGGTAAATTTCAGCGTAAATTTATTTGATAATTTCAGCGGTAATTTGTTCAGCTGATTTATTCAGCGGTTTATTCAGCAGTTTATCTGGTAACATTTTCACAAAATTCCTGTTCACAAAGCCCTCTCCCTCAGTTTCTTCAGAATCCTCTTTTCCATCCGGCTGACCTGTACCTGGGTCATGTGCAGCCTTTCCCCCACCTGCGCCTGATTTTTCCCCTGAAAATACCGCATGGTGATCAGAATACGCTCCACAGAGGAAAGCTCCCTCAAAAGCTGGCGGCACAGCATCCTGTCCAAAAGCCCTGAAACCTCGTTTCTCTCATCCGGCAGCTGACGGATTTTCTCCGTCCCCTCCCCGAAGGCGCCTGCCTCCAGACTCTCCGCCGGTCCCGCGGCCTCCATCAAAAGCAGAGCCTCCTGCGGGGTCAGCCCCGCCGCGTCGGCCATCTCGCTGATTTTCGCCTCCCTTCCCAGCGTCTGCGAAAGCGTCTGCCCCGCCTCCTGTAAACGCTTTTGCTTTTCCCTGGCGCCTCTGCTCATATGTACCGGACTGCTATTCCTGGCCAGCTGACGGATTTCGCCGATGATCAGGGGAACCGCGTAGGTGGAAAACTGAAGTCCCAGCTCCTCCTTAAATCCCTCCGCCGCCTTGCACAGGCCCACGCAGCCCGCCTGAAACACATCCTCCATGTCCAGCCCACGGTTCTGGAATTTCCGGCAGACAAAACGCACCAGCCCCAGATTTTCCTCAATGAATTCCGCCTTATCCTTCATGGGCTGAGGCCTCCGGCCCGGTCAGTTCCTTCCACATGGATACGCATGTCCCCCTGCGCGGCTCCGATTCCACCTCAAGCCTGTCCGTAAAGGCCTCCATAAAAGCAAAGCCCATCCCAGCCCGCTCTCCGTCCGCCGCTGTGGTATAGAGCGGTTCCATGGCCTTTTCCACATCCTCAATTCCCACCCCCGTGTCCTCCACGTCAACTCTCAGCAGACAGCTTTGATCCTCCCTCCTGTACAAAAGGGCGGACACATAGACGATCCCATCCTCCTTTCCCTCATATCCATGAATGATGGCGTTGGTCACCGCCTCTGACACCGCGGTTCTGATATCGTCCAGCACATCCATCGTGGGGTCATAGGGAGCGATCAGCCCCGCCACCGCCAGTCTGGCCAGGCTCTCATTTTCTCCCCTTGACAGAAAACACAGGCGCATCTCATTGACAAGCGTTCCCTCTGTTTCTGAAGGCTCCCGCGCCTCATCAACAGTTCCTTTTTCTTCTTCTCCCACAGCTGTCTGCCACTCACCGACAGCCTTCTTTTCTTCTCCCACAGCTACCTGCCTCTCACCGACAGCCTTCTTTTCTCTTTCCAAATGGTCCCCCATTTATTTTTCCTCCTCCTTCTCTGTATCCGCAAGCGGGGCGGCAAATTCATATACACCGCTGGCCTGAAACATCTGCCGTATCCTGCGGCTCTCGTTGGCCAGGAAGACCCTGCCGCCAAAGGTCCGGATTGTGCGGTAGCGCCCCATCACCAGGCCCACCCCGGAACTGTCCATAAATTCGGTGTCCTTAAAATCAAATACCAGACATTCCACCGGCTTTTGCAAAAGCTCTCTGTCCACCCTTCTGCCGAGGCTCTCCACATGGTAGTGATCAATCTCCTTTGGCAGACGAATCCACAAATATTTTTCCTGCTCGTCCATGATTTTCCTCCTGATGATATGTCCTTATATGGAACGAGAAATTATTTCATTCCATATAAAAAACGACGCGAAAGAGCATTCTTTCTGAAATGTTCTCTTTCGTGTCGTTTCTCTTTTACTTTCTCTGAAGAGTTTTTGCTTTCTCTGAAGAATGTGATAAAATCCGGATTTCCCACGCGGATATTCCGAAGGACCCTGCTTCTCTATCCCCTATCTCCAGGGTTCCCTACTCCATGGCGTTCAGATAGCTCTGCGCCCAGGTGGCTCTGTTGGTGCCGGGCACCAGCTCAATCACCTTCTCGTAGGCCTCCTTCGCCTCCTCCGCGTTGTCCAGCCCCGTACAGCAGCGCCCAAAATAATACCAGTAATCCGCGTTGGTCTCGTCATAGGCCAGCGCCGCCTTCAGGTTTGTATAGCCTGTCTCATAATCCCCAGAATTATAGGCCGCGTAGCCGAGAGTATAAAAATAATCAGCGGCCCCCTCCGTCACCAGGCTCTTCATCGACTGATACAGCCCCGCCAGACTGGATTCATTTTCCGTGAAAAATTCCTCCTGCTCCATGCACAGGGAAAAATAACTGTGAAAGGTTTCATAATCTGTGGGGTCTGTCAGATACGCCTCTATCGCGGCAAGAAGCGCTTCCCCAAGGCTTTCCTCATCCGAATCACCGAAAAATTCCTGATATTGGGCGTTCAGCTCATCATAATCCGTCTGCAGCGCGCTCAGGGAGCTTTCCAGCTCGGAGATGGTCACATTCTGGGCGTCCATGGTCTCGCTGTTTGTACGAAGGGTTTCCTCATATTCCTCCCTGGTGCTCTGCAGCCGGGACGGCATGACAAGGAAAAACAGAAACGCCGCTCCAACCACAAGCCCAATCGCAAGACCGGTAAAAAGCCCGCTTCCCTGTCTCGGCTCCTTAACGTTGGCCGGCTGGATGATCAGCTCATTATCCCGTTCATAGCGGACAACCTCGTCCTTTTTGCTCTTTTTGGCGCTGCCCTTCCGCAATATGCTGTTAATCTCGTCCAGATAGCGCCGCGCGGCGGTATTCCCACGATCCGCCTTCAGCACCTTTTTTAACAGCTGGGAAGCCCGGTCGTACTCACTGCGCTGCATATAAACCAGCGCCAGCAAAACGCTGGCCTTCAGAAATCTGGGATTCAGCGACAGCACCCTCTTGAGCTGGATCACCGCCAGGTCATCGCTTCCCTCCTCACAGTAGGACAGCGCCAGATTGTATTTGCGGATCGCCAGATTCAGGTTATTCAGGTCCGTCTGGGAGGACTGCAGCTGCTTAAGATAGCTGTCCGCCAGATTGTCCTCCTGGCTCAGATTGGTGGAGATTGTCCACTCCCCGAGAGCCCTGGCCACCTCTCCCATCTCAAAATACACAAGTCCAAGGAGATTCCGGGCGTCCACATGCTCTTTATTTAATTTCAGGCACTGATGCAGATCTCTCGCCGCTCCCGTCAGATCACGCTGCTGTGCTTTCTCAAGGCCGGAATTGTACATGCGGTTTGCCGCGTACATGATCTGTTTATACTGTCTTACATCACTTTTACAGGAGGGGCAGAAATTGTGCGTCGTCAGCTCAGCGCCGCAGCGATAGCATTTCATCCGTATCTCTCCTATTTCGCGGTTTTGTCATTTTTCAGCGTTTCCAGCAAAATATCCACCGCGTCCGTCATATCCTGCTGATATATCATCTCTTCCACATCCCCGATCTCGGTGCTGGGATAAAATTTTTTGAGCTCCTCTTCATATTGAATCATGATCATCCTCTTTTGGAGAGATATTCCTTCGCCTCTCCCACAAAATACAGGGAACCGGCCAGATAAACCCTGTTCCCTTCCGGTATATTCTTCGTCTCCTGTTCAAGAACCGCGGGCAGACTGTCCCCCGTTTCCATATGCGCGGCACTTCCCGCCTGCCCGGCAGCGTCCAGAAGCTCCTCCCTGCCCGCTCCCCGCTTATTCTTCATCGGGGTCAGAATGATCCGGGAAAACAGCCCGCTGTCCGATAAAAGCCTCAGCATCTGCGGATAGTCCTTGTCCGCGGACGCCGAAAAAATCAGGCTGCGCTGCCCTGTGCATCCGTCAGCGGCCACACTTTTAATGAAAGCCTCCACGCCATCCACATTGTGGGCTCCATCCACAAAAAATCCCGGCAGCACTTCCTCCATACGTCCCGCCCAGCGGGTCTCATGTAAGCCCGCCAGCAGCACCTCGCGCGTCACCCGCTCCGAATCGACAATTCCTCTCTCCGCAAGGGACTCCGCCGCCGCAAGCGCGAGCGCGGTATTATCCACCTGATACAGAGCGGAGGTGGAAAGGCTGGGCCGGATGGTTCCATAATACCGGGAATAAAAGGAAAAATCAATGGATTTTTTGCGAATTATGATTTCTCCGTAGTCCTTCTTTGACAAAATGCGGCAGGGACTTCCTTTTTCCTGCGCTTTCCGGCAAAAAATGTCCGCCACCTCATCATTTCCGGCTTCCACGATGACCGGAACGCCGGACATAATGATACCGGCCTTTTCCCCGGCAATCTCCTCCGGCGTATCGCCCAGAAATTTCATGTGATCCAGCCCGATCTTTGTGATCAGGGTCAGATCCTTCACAGACACCGCGTTGGTGGCGTCCAACCGCCCGCCCATGCCCGTTTCCAGGATCAGGATATCCACCCGCGCCTCACAAAACACATACATCCCGATATAAAACATCATCTCAAAAAAGGTAGGCGCGTCCGTTTTGCTTTCCGCCAGCATGGCCTCCACACGCTCCACAGCGTCCAGAAAGCTTTCCTTACTGATGGGGGTTCCATCGATCTGAAAGCGCTCCCTGATATCTACCAGATGGGGGGAGGTAAAAAGGCCCACGCGATAACCGGCTTTTGTGAGAATTCCCGCCAGATAGGCGCAGACTGAGCCCTTGCCGTTGGTGCCGGCCACATGGACGATCCTCATATTTCTCTCCGGGCTTCCCATGTACGCCAGAAACCTTCGTGTCTCTTCCACACTGTGCTTTCTGGTAAAACCCGGAATACGGCAGAGTCTCTCCACCGTATTCTCATAATTATTCTGCAATTTCTCCATCTTCTATCTGTAATAATCAGTCTGTTTCGTCAACAGTTGAATCTTTCGTCCGGGCAGCCAGCCCTTCCCCGGGCCGGCAAAGCCTGAATCTCTTATCTGAAAAACTGAACCAGACGCGACTTCACCTGTTCCTCTTATCTGGAAAGCTGAACCAGACGCGACTTCACCTGTTCCTCTTATCTGGAAAGCTGGGCCAGCCGTGCCTTCACCTGTTCCTCTTATCTGGAAAGCTGGGCCAGTCGTGCCTTCACCTGCTCCATCATCTGAGCGTATCTGGCCTGCTTGTCCCTCTCCTCCTGGATCTTCGCCGCCGGCGCCCTGGAGATGAACTTCTCGTTATTCAGCATTCCATCCACTCTCTTCAGCTCGCCCTCCAGACGCTTTTCCTCCTTTTGCAGACGCTCGATCTCCTGGCGAATGTCCACCAGCTCCGCGAATGGAATATAAACCACCGCGTCCGCCAGCACCACAGACACCGCATCCTCAGGAATTTCGGTTTTGTCGGCCTGCACCGTCACCTGAGAGGCATACGCCAGGGAGGCAAAGAACAGCTTCCCCTCTTCAAAGGTCCGGCGTACCTCCTCCTTCTCGCTGACCACATATACAAGAGCCCTGCGGGAAGGCGCCACATTCATCTCCGTGCGGGCCGCCCGGATACCGCGCACCGCCTCCTTGATCCTCTCCGTGGCCGCTTCCTCCTTTGGAAAACATCTGCCCTCCTGATACACCGGCCAGCTGGAAATCATGATGGACTCCTCCTCCGACTGCAGGGTGCAGAAAATTTCCTCCGTCACAAAGGGCATATACGGGTGCAGGAGCTTGAGCGCGTCGATCAGGACCGTCTTTAAGGTGTACAGCGCCGCATTCTGGCTCACCTGATCCTGCGTCTCGTACAAGCGGGGCTTGACCATCTCAATGTACCAGTCGCAGAACTCGTCCCAGATGAAATCATAGACCTTCTGCACGGCGATGCCAAGCTCGTAATTCTCCATGTTGTCAGTGGCCTCTCTGATCAGGCCGTTCAGCCTGGAGAGAATCCACTTGTCGGCGGGCTCCAGCTCTTCCGTGGACGGTGCTGTCAGCTCCTTTCCTTCCATATTCATCATGATGAAACGGGAGGCGTTCCACACTTTATTGGCAAAATTACGGCTGTTCTCCACCCTCTCATAGTAAAAACGCATATCATTTCCGGGAGCGTTGCCGGTGATCAGCGTCAGACGCAGGGCGTCCGCGCCGTACTTGTCTATAACCTCCAGCGGATCGATGCCGTTGCCCAGGGATTTGCTCATCTTGCGCCCCTGGCTGTCCCGGATCAGCCCGTGGAACAGCACCGTCTTAAAGGGTTTCTCCTTCATCTGCTCATAGCCGGAGAAGATCATACGGATCACCCAGAAGAAAATAATATCATAGCCGGTGACCAGCACATCCGTGGGATAAAAATATTCCAGCTCCTCCGTTTTATCCGGCCACCCCAGAGTGGAAAATGGCCACAGCGCGGAAGAGAACCAGGTATCCAGAGTGTCCGGGTCCTGCGTAAAAGAAGTACAGCCGCAGCGCGGGCAGGCACACTCCGGCGCCCTGTCCGCGACAATATACTCCCCGCAGTTGTCACAATAATACGCGGGAATCCGATGCCCCCACCAGAGCTGCCTGCTGATGCACCAGTCCCTGATATTGTCCGTCCAGTTGTAATAAATCTTATTCATGCGCTCGGGCACCAGCCGGATATCCCCGTTTCTGACGCCTTCCACCGCGGGCTTGATCAGCTCGTCCATCTTTACAAACCACTGCTTCTTGATCAGCGGCTCCACCGTGGTCTTGCATCTGTCGTGGGTACCCACATTGTGAGTGTAATCCTCCACCTTCACCAACAGCCCCAGGCTGTCCAGCTCCTCCACGATCTGCCTGCGGGCCTCATAACGGTCAAGCCCCGCGTATCTGCCGCCATTCTCATTGATGGTGGCGTCGTCATTCATGATATTGATCTCCGGCAGATTGTGGCGCTTTCCTACCTCAAAGTCATTGGGATCATGGGCCGGGGTGATCTTCACCACACCGGTACCAAACTCCATATCCACATAACTGTCCTCCACCACAGGAATCACCCTGTTGACGATGGGAAGCAGCACACTGCGCCCCTTCAGATACGTATACCGTTCATCCTCCGGATTGATGGCCACCGCGGTATCGCCCAGCATGGTCTCCGGCCGGGTGGTGGCAAAGGTCAGAAATTCCGTCTTACTGGGCTCTCCGTTCTCATCGATCAGCGGATATTTGATATGCCACAGATGGCCGGCCTGCTCCTGATATTCCACCTCCGCGTCGGAAATGGAGGTATTGCACACCGGGCACCAGTTGATGATACGGCTGCCCTTATAGATCCAGCCCTTCTCATGCATCTTGCAGAATACCTCAGTGACAGCCTTACTGCAGCCCTCGTCCATGGTAAAGCGCTCTCTGTCCCAGTCGCAGGAGGAACCCAGCTTCTTTAACTGGCTGGTGATCCTGCCGCCGTACTCCTTCTTCCAGGCCCAGGCCCTCTCCAGGAATTTCTCTCTGCCGATGTCCTCCTTGGAGACGCCCTCCTCCTTCATTTTCTCAATAATCTTCACCTCCGTGGCGATGGAGGCATGGTCCGTCCCCGGCTGCCAGAGCGCATTATAGCCCTGCATTCTCTTAAACCGGATCAGAATATCCTGCATGGTATTGTCCAGCGCGTGCCCCATATGCAGCTGCCCGGTAATGTTGGGCGGCGGCATCACAATGGTAAAGGGCTTTTTGCTGCGGTCCACCTCAGCGTGAAAATATTTTTTCTCCAGCCACTTACTGTAAATTCTGTCTTCAATCCCCTTCGGATCATAGGTTTTTGCCAGTTCCCTGCTCATATGTTTAATCTCCTGTGCGATTGTTGATGATACTCTTATAATTCCCCGGTTCCCATAGAATGCACGGAAACCAGGCAGCCCTTCACAGTCCCCGCCCGCTCACATCCGTGCGGTTCCCAGACCCTAATACCACACATTGTAGCCCTTAAGAACTACGTTTGTCAAGGCAAAAGCACAAAGGATATAAGGAATATAGGCCGTCGGCTCCTCCAGCCTCCGCCTTAACCCGCGGCGGCGAAAGCTTTCCCGGCACAAAAGCATCAGCCCCGAGCAGGCCTTCATCCACCAGAACAGGAAAAAGCAGCTGAAAATATCCGTCACTCCGAGAAAATACAGGCAGCAGTTCATAAACACCAGGCTGTCCGCCAGGCCATAAAACCTGAAATACCGGTAAAAGCCCTCGCAGGCCAGACACAAAAGTAATACCGCCAGCCTCCCGCCGACAATTTCCCACTCTTCCCACAGGGCGATGTCCGCAATCAAAGTTCTCATCCCTTCAGGATCTGTCTGAACCCCTGAACCGGCCATCCGGAAAAGGCGTGGCAGATCACGCAGCAGCACAGCGCAAGCCCCAGGCAGATGAGAGGCCCGCAAAACGAGCCTGCTCTCATGATCCTGCCAGGCCACCCATGCCAGATAAAAATAAAACAGAACGTCACAGATTATTTCTGATCCTGGTGCGAAGCTCATCCAGCACACTCTCCTCCACAACCACTATCACCGGATATACCTCCGCCTCCCGGTCATCTCTGTAAGCTGTCACCGTCACTTCATACACACCGGGAGAGGTGTAAAGCGGCACGGAAAACTCCAACCCCTCCTCCTGGATC
This sequence comes from Lachnospiraceae bacterium, assembly GCA_021203305.1. GTDB lineage: Bacteria > Bacillota > Clostridia > Lachnospirales > Lachnospiraceae > RGIG6307. Next base: position 20,156 of record JAJQBK010000006.1, on the reverse strand, counting down.
AGCCGCGGCTCCCCGTAGGAAAAAGCCGCGTTCAGCTCAGGAAATACCGAGGTAAATTCCTCCGGAAACGCCACCTCTATTCTCTGCGCGTAGCCGCCCGCGAGAATGCGCAGCACTCCGCCCTCCCCGGATTTAAAGTCTCCCTCATATCCTTCCCTGCTGTGATCAATCCAGGCATACAGAGTCAGTTCTATCTCTGCCTCCTCCTCATCCCCGTCAGGATCAGGGTCAGAACCGGAATCATCCCCGGAATCCGGATCGGGGTCAGGGTTTTCCACCTCGGAATCCCCCGCCGGGATTCGGACGTTAACCGTTTCCCCGATATTGCCGGCCACATCCACCGCGGCGATATGCAGCCAGGTATCCTCTGTGCCGATTTCCAGAAGCGTTGTCTCCGCTTCCGTATAGGCTTCCCCTCCGGAAACGCTTCCCGCGGAATTTCCGTCCTGATAGTAATAATACCCCTTCACACCGCTGACCAGCAGATTTTGCGTCACATTGGACCGGCACAGCAGCGAATAGCCGTCCCCGGTTTTTCGAAAGGATTCCGCCTGATAATAGTACACCGTTCCCTGATCCGCCGGCTCCTGCCAGATAATCTGCATTTTTGCCTCCTGCGTCACCGCCATGCAAAATCCCGTCACCCTGTCCGGCGGCGCCATATCCGTGGCCGCCTGTCCGGTATGGATTTCCTGCCTGGTCAGCTCCTCAAATATGGGCTGCCAGTTTTCTCCGTCCGTGGACTGATAAATCTGGTACCATTTTTCAATCTCATCCGGCTCTCTCAGCTCCAGATCCACAGCGCCGGTTCCGCCGAGTACCTGGTAATTTTCCACAGAGGTCAGGGACAGAGAAAGCCAGCGGGCATACAGGCAGATATCCTCTCCCACCATAATTTCCGCTCCCGCGTATCCCGCAAAGGATGAAAACGCCGCGTCATAATACCAGCCCGCGAACCCGTAGCCTGACCTTTGACAATCCGGAAGTGTGAACGCCGCGTCCTCATATACCGCCGTAATCTGATCCGTCACCCCTGATGTCTCTCCAAAATAATAGATATCCCCCTGCATTCTGCCATAGACAACGCCTGAAGTGTCCCAGGATGAAAAGTTTTTTTTCGTCCGGGACGCCGCAATCCCGTCTCCCCCGTTGGTCACAAAGGTCACCAGATACCCCTGGGGCGACACAATCTGGTCAGAAGCGATCTCAAACTGCTCCCCCGACCTTCCGGAGGCGCTGAGCGTTCCCTGCCCTGACAGGGTACCACCCGCCAGATCCACATTCACCTGACTTGCCAGCTTATTCCACTGGGCATACAGCGTCACCGTGCCTTCATTCACCGAGGTCAGGTTCAGCACGCTTGCGCCATCCGCGTAGGAGATCCCGCTGCCGTCCGCCTTTGTGTTCCATCCCGCGAACTCATAGCCCAGGCAGACATACGCGTTCTTGCGCAGGCTGGTGCTTCCGTATCCGGCTTTTGCTGCGTTCTCTCCCTCAAAGAGCTCTGCGTTACCATAGGTATGTCCCGTATCAGCCATGCTTCCAGAAACCCGGGAACCGGTGGGCGCGTTGGCGTTATAGCTGACATAATAGCCATTGGCGGAAACCCTTTCACAGTTATGCGAATAAGAGACGCCCTGCTCCAGGCCGCCGCACCAGGGACAGAGATAATAATAATCCGCAGAGCAGGGAATGGAGCGGATGCCTTTGGCGGTGCCGCTGTTCATGTACATCAGACTGTACGTCGCCTTTTCCCCGCAGTCCGCGCAGTAGGCGACCCATCCCTGGGGATACCTTCTGCCACAGATGCTGTCAGCGCAGTTCAGGCCGTGATAACCCTTCATATTATAATAGGGGTGAATACAGAGAGAGACTGCCCAGGCCACTTCCCACTTCAATATCCGGATCTCGCTCGCATTGACCGCCGTATAATAGTGCTCCCCTGTCTGCGGTTCGCTTCCCGCCTTTTCCCCGGTATATACCGTATAGCCAACAGAATACTGCTCATAGCTTCTGACGCCGGCATCCGTGGTAAAGGCCCTCCCGTCAGGGCTTAAGCTGACGCCCGGATATTTTGTATATTCGGACAGGGAGGCCGCCCCCGCCCAGATACCGGAAAGCCATAAAAAACAACATGCACAGCCAACTGTGATGATCCTGTAAAACAGACGTCGTCTGCCGACTCTGTACCCTGCACTGTCCGTCCGGTTTTTGTGAAAGCGTTCCATCTGACAGCGCCGTATCACCCTATCCATCACATCTGGCAATCATCAGACTGCCGGAATAAAGCGCCTCATAAAACAGCGGAATATCTTCTCTCTCCATGGGAATCACAAAAAGCTGCGCCAGCGAGCTCTCATCCCCGTTGGCAATCTGCTCTCCGCTCTTTGTCAGCACCCGCTCCACCCGGACATTTCCCTGCAGAAGACTGCAGAAAACGCCCTCCGCGCCGTTTTCCACACAGTACAGGTCAACGATGTCCCCGGCTCTCAGAGTCCCTGCCACCGCCTGTGTCAGCTGCTCCGCCGACACGCTGATCCAGAACAGTTCCCCATAATCACCGTAGATATCCGGAATCGTCCGCACCAGGCCCTGTGTCAGAATGCTCCCCGCTGAGATTTCTGCCGTAATCACACAACCCTCCAGCCCTTCCAGGGTAGACAGAGCCCCCTCGGGCACATACTCTTCCGGCACCTGCCTGATCTCCAGAAGGGCACCGATATTGCCCTCTGTCAGCGCGGTGTCCCCCGCGATTGTCTTCCTGGCAGTCACCACATTTTCATAGACAACCTCCTCAAGCCCAGCCATCTGTATCCGTAAAATCGCGATGAACACCACCACCGCCAGCACAGCGCTGGCCGCGCCGATCCATACTCTTTTTTTGTCCCTCATTTTTCAACCTCCCTGATACTTCGGACGCCCCATGATTTCCCGTGATCAGACCGGACCGCCCATGGCATTCCGCTCTCATCCAACACTTCAGTTTCTCACAATATCCACGCAATGCTGCCGCTCAACCTCCACAGTCACGCTTCCCCATACCCGGACCGGCAGTCTGATCCGCGAATAGATCGTACTGGAAACGATCCGGGTCTGGTCCGGCGCGTATACCGTCTCTCCCGGGCTGTGGGTCCGCTCCACCCATGTTCCGTCCTCCTGACGCTCATATTCCCTGATCTCCGACGCCGTCAATTCATAGATAATAAAGCCGGCCAGCGTGATATCTCCCTCGATTCCGGCCGCGTCCCGATTCTCCTCCGACCCCAGCCCCTCCTGAAGATACTCCATATAAAGTGCCTCCACCTCCGACGGATCGCCGAAGAGCAGCTCCCCGCTTCTCCCATAGGTGTACGGCTCAATGAGAAGCGCAGCCAGCCCTGCCTGGGTCATGGCGTCCTCCAGATATTTCTTCAGATGCTGCGTCCGGAGCAGCATGACGAAGCAAAGCATGGCCGTCACCGCCCAGGAGATCAGTATCAGAGCGTAAATATAGTGCATCAGGCCGGAATCCTTCTTTTTCATACTCACTCCTCACTGCTTTGCCGTGGAAGACAGGCTGACGGACACCGGCAGATCCCAGGACAGACTCTCCTGCCCCAGAATGATCTGGGGCAGAATGCCGCTGACGCACAGAGATATCCTGTCGCCATAGCTCACCGGATACAGTGTGGTTCCCTCCAGGCTGATCTGCTCAAGGCCCGCTTCCCCAAGAGAGGAAAGCAGCTCCTCCTGCCTTGCCTGGGACAGATACCCCTCCGTCTCCATAATCAGCAGATATTCCCTGGTCAGCTGGCTGACAGCGTCCCTCTGCTCAAAGGCGCGGAAAAATCCCGCTGACAGCACCACCAGCACAGCCACCATGCTCAGGCTGACCAGCACGGGCAAAAGCTTATACACAAACCCATCGTCCCGGTCGGACAGCCTATTGCACCACACTGCTTCCCACTCCTGTTGTCAGGATGCTTGTGATCTGCTCGCTCATGGAGGTAACCACGTCATTGATCAGCGTCGTCATGGCCGACCGGAACACCACCAGCAGCACCACGGCGATAACCGCCAGTCCTACCTCCACAACAATGGCCTTGTCGCCGGCGTCCGCGGCCAGCAGCCATATTTGCGCCTTTTTCATTATTTTCCTCATTTCATTCTTCCTTTCATTGAAATTGCCGCAATTCAACAGCACTTAAAAATAAATATTCTGCACCACGGCCACCACGCAGCCGTAGAGCACCAGCACCAAAATCCCCACAAACAGCAGCATCTGAAAGATCTGCAGCTTCATTTCCAGGTTCTCTTTCTCCTTTACCAGATTTGCTCTTTCCATTTCTTCCAACTGCAGGCTGATGTCTTCCAACAGCTTTACCGCGTAGCCGGAATCCTGCATCTGCCGCAGAATCACACAAAAGCTGCTGATGTAGGGATTGTGGAAGCTGTGTTCAAAGGTTTCCAGGGAGGTCTCAATGCTCTCTCCGTTCAGAAGCTGCTCACACAGCCGGTGAAAGGATTTCTTCATCCTTCTGTTGCGTATGAAGTTTTCACTTTCCACAAGGGCCTGCAGAATATACAGGCCGGACTGCAGCTGCACGGAAATGGCCTCGTAAATCCATTTCAGGTCCTGCAGGATGGCCTCGTTATCCCGGCTGTTGGACCAGTACAGGACGAAAGACGGCCCCGCGAAGCCCGCCACCAGCCCCGACAGCCCCCAGGTCCATTGGTAAAACATTCCCAGCCCAAAGAAAAGAAGACCCAGCCAGAGGCTTGTGTGAAACAAGTGGGCGCTGTCCTTATAAATCCAGACCTCCCGCATCACATCCCCTCCGTAGCTTCTTAAGAAAATATCCAGTCGGTCCATGAAGGAATCCTTTTTCCCGGCCATGCCGCCTCCTTTACCTGTATCCGGACAGGCTCCACACAAAAATCACCAGTATTCCCGCCATGTACACGCTGCAGGCCTTTCCCGGCAGGCTGCCCCACAAAAGCCAGCGCAGGGATACGTCCATCAGCTCCGTCATAGTCACCAGAATCACCACACTGAGCACAATGATGATCGCCATCTCCACCTTCGCGACCCGCTTGACGCTCTGTTTCTCCTTTGCCGAGGTCAGATACCGCTGGGTGCTCTTGCGGGAACTCTGCAGCACATACACAAAATCACAGTTGTACATGCTGCACACACTCAGGTTATGAATAAATTCCTGCCACTTGGGATGCTCCAGCTCCAGCTTCAGCCGCTCTAAAATCATCCGGCTGCTCAGGCCCTGATCGCGCAAAGAATCAATCCTCCGCAGAACCTGTCCCACCGGCCCGCGGATATACTCCCCGCAGTGGGCCAGAATCGCCACCGAATCCTCCTCCGTGGCTGAAAACCCCTCCGCCAGGTTAATCGCCTCCAGCAAGTGCTCCTCCGTTCTTTTGTACCTCCTTGTCCTCATCAGGCTCAAAACCGCCGCGAAGCAGGCCGGCACCCCCACAGGCGCACAGAAAGGCTGCTCCGAAGCCTCTGCCCGCGCTGACCAGAATCCACACCCAGAGGGCGGCGAAGCACTGAAAAAGCACCCAGAACTTCACGCTGACAAAGGGATATCTGCCCCGGATGCCGCTGTAGTACAGAGCAAGCTCCAGCCTGTCCGAAAGCCTCCTGCTGGCGGGGTCTGGCAGCACCCTGCACTTCACCGCCTTCTCCTGGGCCATAAGAAATTCATCGGAATAAAGCCGGATCTCCCGGATCCCCCTCGCGTCCATCCAGCCGACAAAGCACAGGCTGGCGCTGAAAACGCAGAGAAACAGGATTGTGTCAAGAATCCAGATCATAACCGCTTTCCCTTTCATAAATATTGCGCGTAACCAAGTTTCTCTTCTCATCCAGCTTCACCTCGGTAATGGTCCAGAGCTTGAAATCCCTCATATAGCACACGACGGAAATGCAGCCCAGCATTTTGCGGATTTCCTCCTGGCTGTAATCCGCCTCATACTTGACATAATCCGCCAGCTTGTACAGCGCCGCCTCGCCGTTCTGCCCATGCACCGTGGCCAGTCCCAGATGACCCGTGTACGCCGCGTTCAAAAAATACAGCGCTTCCCCGCCCTTGATCTCGCCAATGACAATGTAGTCCAGATCCAGTAAAAGGGCGTTGATGCTCAGTTCCTTTAAGCCGTAGCGGACCTTGCTCTCTCCCCGCTGCTCCAGTACGTGCTGAAACATCATGTCCGGGTGAACCTTGGAAAAAAGCTCCTCATTTTCCTGCACCACCAGAACGGACTTGTCCCGGGGAATCTCGTCCAGCAGCGCGTTTAAAAGCGTGGTCTTCCCGCTGGCTCCCTTCCCCGCGATGAGGACGTAGCCCTTTCTGATCTGTCTGCGCAGATAGTCCATGTGCTTCTCATTCAGCATGCCCATCTCCTTCAAATCCTCCAGACTGTGCTTTTTCTTGGGGATTTTGCGGATATGCAGATAGGGCGTGTCCACCGAATTGATGATGGACTGGCTGATGTTGAACCGCAGAATGAAATCCTTGCTGCTGTTCTTGTCCGTAAAGCTCTGCATGGCGTTGGTCCTGGAGATGCTGACCTGGTTTTTGGCGGCCACAAACTCCGTGAACTGCCTCAGCTCCTGGGCTGAGCCAAAGGACAGCTCGCTGTCCTCCCGTCTGCCGAGCCGCTTGATACGGATTCTGTTGTGGGAGAGCACCTTGATGTCGGATATCTCATCATCCTTAATCAAAGGATCCAGCACATGATACCCTTGAAAATACTGAAAGGACTCCTCCCTGACCATGATTTTGGCCTCTGTGATTTCTTTTGGCAAAAATTGCATAAAAAATGACCTCCTTACCTTATATAGGCACGAGGAGGCCGATTCGTTACAAACTTTTTTATTTTTTTGAAAAAAACTTTTCCACCCCTTCTTTGAAGGATGATCATCTGTCATTCTCGGAAATCCGGTAGATAACGCTCTGAGAGACCTTCTTGGCGGCGTCCGCGTCCTGAAGCGCCGTGATAATGGCTTTGGAAAACTCAATGGCGCAGCCCATGCCCCTGGCGGTAATCACATTGCCGTCCACCGTGCAGGCCAGGTAAGTGATTTCGGCGCCGGCCAGGTCCTTCTCAAAGCCCGGGTAGCAGCAGGCCTTTTTCCCCTTCAGAATGCCCAGATGTCCCAGAACGCTGGGGGCCGCGCAGATGGCGCAGACATATTTTCCGTCCGCCGCGAAGCGCTCAAGCTGTTCTGTCAGCGCGGGAACCTGCTCCAGATTTCTGGTGCCCGGCATTCCCCCCGGCAAAATCAGCATATCCAGTTGTTCAAAGTCCAGCGCTTCCACCTGGGTATCCATCCTCACACAGACCTGGTGGGAGCTGGTCACATATTCCGACCCGGTCACGGACACCATCTGAATGTCGATACCGGCCCGACGGCACAGATCCACCACCGTCAGGGCCTCAATTTCCTCATAGCCCTCCGCAAAAAAAATCGCCGCTTTTTTCATTTTGATTCTCCCTTCTTATCTGCTTATAAAACTCTCTGATATCCGGTCATCTGTGCAAATACACCCGCAGGACATACCCTGCGTAAATTTACTCATCTGATTGTCCATCGAGAACGATTTTATAATGATATTGGTAAATTTTATTAAATATTTCTGAAATTACTTCCTTTTTTTGTGGAAACTGTTATAATAAACACGGATTGGGGCGGTAGGAATGAAAGCCGCCCGAAGCTTCGCCTGAGGGCAAAGGAGAGTTTCATGGAAATCGAGCGAAAATTCACCATCAAAAGGCTGCCGGACAATCTGCGCGCCTATCCCTCTGTACACATAGAGCAGGGGTACCTGTCCACTGATCCCGTGGTCCGCATCCGCAAGGAGAACGACCATTATTATCTGACCTATAAGGGGCAGGGAATGCTGGCCAGGGAGGAGCACAATCTTCCTCTGACGAGGGAAAGCTACGAACATATGCTGCCCAAGTGCGACGGCAATATTATTTCCAAGAAACGGTACAAGATTCCTCTGGAGCACCCGGTCTTTTCCTCAGACTGCCCGGCCCCGCCGGACAATTACAGCCTGCTGATCGAGCTGGACGTCTTTGACGAGCCGTTCGCGCCGCTGATCATGGCGGAGGTGGAGTTTGGCAGCCGGGCGGCGGCTGAGAGCTTCGTGCCGCCGGACTGGTTTTTAGAGGATGTGACTTATAACAGTAATTATCACAATTCCAACATGAGCAGGATGAAGTTCTGATTCGTACAGATACTGTCGGGGCTCTGGCCTGAAATGGTCATTCTGCATCAGATCCACTGTATAGCTTTAGTAGCGCGAAACAGCGTTTAGCAAATTGCGAGGATACTATAACCATCAGGCATTATATCTGTTATAAAATTTTGTCAACCGTAGTATATTTTTCGCCAGTTCCTTGGTGGCGGCATCCTTTTTCATGCGCCATTTCCAGTTGTCGCCCAGCGTGGAGGGCGTATTGATGCGGGCCTCGTCGCCCAGGTCAAGGTAGTCCTGCATGGGGATAACAGCGGTGTCAGCCACGCTCATCATGGCCAGGCGGATCAGGCGGCTGTTCACCTCGTCCTCGGAGTCAACCTCCGCGTATTCCTTCAGGTGCTTTTTCGTCTTTTTATCCAGCGTATGGTACCAGCCCCGGGTGGTCTGGTTGTCGTGGGTGCCGGTATAAACTACGCAGTTTTTGTCATAATTGTGGGGCAGATACTGGTTGGCGGCATCACCTCCGAAGGCAAACTGCAGGGGCTTCATGCCCGGATAGCCTGTGGCCTTCACCATGGCCAGAACGCTGTCTGTCAGCACGCCCAGGTCCTCCGCCACCACCTCCTGTCTGCCCAGCGCCTTCTCCATCTGTTCAAACAGCTCAATGCCCGGCCCCGGCAGCCACTTCCCGTTCACCGCCGTCTCCGTGCCATAGGGAATGGAATAATACTCGTCAAAGCCCCGGAAATGGTCGATTCTGACAATATCGTAAAGAGCGAAGCAGTGCTTCATGCGGCTGATCCACCAGGCGTAGCCCGTCTTTTTGTGGTAATCCCAGGCATACAGCGGATTGCCCCAGAGCTGGCCGGTAGCGCTGAAGGCGTCCGGCGGACAGCCGGCCACGGCGATGGGAACCCGGTCCTCGTCCAGTTGGAAAAGCTCCGGATTTGCCCAGGTATCCATGCTGTCAAAGGCCACATAAATGGGGACGTCGCCCACAATTTTTATCCCCTTTTGATTGGCGTAGGCCTTCAGCCTGGTCCACTGTTTGTCAAACTGATATTGAAGATATTCGTAAAATAAAATATCCTCCGTGTATTCCTCCCGGCATTTCTCCAGAGCCTCCGGCCTGCGCAGGCGGATGTCCTCCTCCCACTCGATCCAGCACTTTCCTCCGTTGGCGTCCTTGATGGCCATATACAGGGCGTAGTCCGCCACCCAGTCATAGTTTTTTTTGATAAATTCAAAAAAATCCTCATCCTGTGACAGCGTTTTCCGGGCGCGGCCAAAGGCTTTCCTGAGAGCGATAAACCGGGATATGTACATTTTCTCATAATCCACATATTCCACGCTGCCGCCCCAGTCCAGAGCCTCGCACTCCTTTCTGGTCAGCGCCTTTTCCCTTATCAGGGCTTCCAGATCAATAAAATAAGGATTCCCCGCAAAGGTGGAAAAGGACTGGTAGGGACTGTCGCCGTAGCCCGTGGGCCCCAGGGGCAAAATCTGCCAGACACTCTGCCCGGCAGCCGCCAGAAAGTCCACAAACCGATAGGCTTCCTTCGAAAACGTACCGATGCCATAAGGCCCCGGCAGACTGGAAATGGGCATCAATATTCCGCTTCTGCGCATAATGGTATCTCCCCTCCGCTTTTTTCTATTTTTTCATATTTCTATCAGCTTCCATATATTTATATTCAAAATTCCGCCGCTCCACACTGCAGGACTCCGACAAAATCATGCCGGAGAAAAAAGACTGCACCGCCGCCAGCACCAGAAAGCAGCTGACAATCAGCGTGGGAAAGCGGGGCACCAGCCCTGTGCGGAAATATTCCGCGAGAATGGGAATGAACATGACAAGGCCAGCCGCCGCGAGAAGCACCCCAAGGGCTCCGAAAAACTGAAACGGCTTATAATTCTTAAACAGCTGAAATAATTTAAATAAGACCCGGAACCCATCGGAAAAGGTATTCAGCTTGGACTCCGACCCCTCCGGCCTGTCCCGGTAATCCACCACTACATTCTCCACCTGAAGGTTATAATTGACCGCGTGGATGGTCATCTCCGTCTCAATCTCAAAGCCCTGGGAGATCACCGGGAAGGTCTTCACAAAGCCGTAGCTGAAGGCGCGGTAGCCCGTCATGATGTCCTGAATATCCGAATGGAACAGAAAATTGATGGCGTTTTTCATCAGGCTGTTGCCAAAATTGTGGAAGGGACGCTTATTTTCCTCATAATACGTGGAGGAAAGACGGTCGCCCACCACCATGTCCGCATGCTTCTCCAGCACCAGGTCCGTCATTTCCCCGGCAGCCTCCAGCGGATAGGTATCGTCCCCGTCAATCATCAGATAACACTCCGCCTCCACCTCCCGGAACATTCTGCGGATTACGTTGCCCTTCCCCTGCTTATACTCCCGGCGAACCACCGCGCCAGCCTTTTTCGCCAGCTCCTCCGTCCGGTCGGTGGAATTATTGTTGTAGACATAGATCACCGCCTCCGGCAGCGCCGCGCGGGCGTCATGAATGACCTTTTCAATTGTTTTTTCCTCATTATAGCAGGGAATCAGTACAGCAATCCTGTCCATGGGATTTCTCCTTGGCAGATAAAGAATAAAAATATGATCATCTGTGAGTCATGATATCATAAAATACATACAATTTCCACAAAAGATTCCCTCTATTCCACAAATTGATGTCTCCAGAGCAGGAACACATAATAAGCGATCACACACAGCAGTAAAATCACGCCGCTCATCCGTCCCAGTCTCTTTTTGCGCAGTGTACACAGCCACAATATCACGGAGACGGCCAGAGCCGCCAACCCGTCCACAAAATAGCTGCCGGAATAGGGAATATAGTCGATCAGGGAGCTGACTCCCAACACAAAGAGAATATTGAAAATATTGGTGCCGACAATATTGCCCACCACCAGGTCGGTTTTCCGCTTTCCCGCCGCGTTCACGCAGGTGACGAGGGTCGGAAAGGACGTGCCGAAGGCCACTACCGTCAGGGCAACCGTGCGCTCCCCGATCACAAAGGCCCTGGCCAGGGCGCATACCGCCTGAATCGTCAGATCCGTGCCCACCAGCAGCAAAAAAAGCCCCGCGAAAAATAAAAGGGCGATTCTTCCCTTCCCCATGTCTCCGTCAAAGGCTTGCGCCGTCTGAAGCTCCTTCTTGCCACTGCCCGCGGTTTTGATCAAATAAATAAAATAAGCTGCCATCAGCAGGCATAAAATCACGCCGTCCCTGCACTCCAGATAGCCCTTTGAATAACCAAGCCACGCCAGAAAGCCTGTAATCAAAATCAGAAACGGCATCTCCAGGCGCACCGTCAGATCAGGCACCCTCATCCGGGTAATCACCCCGCACAGCCCCAGAATTAGACAGATATTCAGAATATTGGTGCCCAGCACATTGCCAACGGCGATATCCGCCTCCCCGGCAATGGCCGCGCCGATGCTGACAAAGGCCTCCGGTGCGCTGCTGCCAAAAGCCATTACCGTCAGACCGATGACAAGCTCAGATACTCCCAGCCTGCGCGCGATTCGACCCGCGCCGTCCACAAACCAGTCTGCCCCCACCAGCAACATGGCAAAACCTGAGAGCAGTAAAATTGACCACATTACATATTCCATGCTTTCCCCCGGACATTCCGTCTCAAAACATTTCTCCTCACAAAGATACACCGCATCAGCAAAACTGTCAATCCAAAAACGGGCAGGCCCGGAGCACCGAGACAAAAGTATCCTCAATTGTTCTCAAAATCACTTCAAAAAAGAAACGGGAAGCCCTCATAAAATAAAGGATTCCCGTAAAAATGAGTGCGGGTAACAGGACTTGAACCTGCACGGTCTCCCGCCAGAACCTAAATCTGGTGCGTCTGCCATTTCCGCCATACCCGCAAGGCGGCCGGACACCCGCTGTCTGGTGCAGCGAGTGTCTGCCGGTACAAAAGCTGGGCCGGCGGGATTCGAACCCACGAATGCAGGAGTCAAAGTCCTGTGCCTTACCGCTTGGCGACGGCCCAAAAATGGACTGCCCCAAAATTGCTCTTTGGAGCAGTCCCAGTTATCATATCACAAGCGGACAGTTTTTCATAGAACTTTTTTTATTTTTCTTTTGTTTTCGCGTAGAGAATATCAAATTTCTGATAACGCCGCCTCATCCGCAACCAGTGTAAAATTCTGATGAAACTGCAAAATGGATGCCGGAACATGAGGAGTAACCGGCCCGAAGAAAGCCTGTCTCACAATGTCCGCTTTTGTCTCTCCGCTGACAAGCATCACCACCCGCCTGGCATGTACAATATCCCTGATCCCCATTGTATATGCAAATCGGGGAACATCTTCCTCTTTTGCGAAGAACCGTCGATTTGCCAAAATGGTCGATTCTGTCAATTTCACTTTGTGTGTGCCCGTAGTAAAAATTTCATCGGGCTCATTAAAACCAATATGACCATTCATGCCAAGCCCTAACAGCTGCAAATCAATCCCTCCCAGAGATTGAAGCAGTTCATCGTATCGCCTGCACTCCTGCTCCGCGTCCTCATTTTTTCCGCATGGAATATGGATATTTTCCGGTTTCATATTTATATATTTGAAAAAATGATGATGCATAAAATAACGATAGCTCTGCTCACTGTCAGCACTCAGACCCACGTATTCATCCAGATTGACACTTTTCACCTGGCAAAAATTGATATCTCCCCGCTGATATCGCTCAACAAGCTCTCTATATAGCCCCTCCGGGCTGCTGCCTGTAGCCAGCCCCAGCACACAGTTCGGCTTTAACGTGATCAGAGAGGCGACGATATTTGCCCCCTGTCGACTCATATCATCATAATTTTTTACCCGAATAATCCTCATAAATTTTCCTCTGTATTGTTCAAATACACCTGAAATTTCTGAAAACGACAGGCATCAGCCTTTCAAAAATACTACCGTGTCATTATCATGAATGAGCTCCAGCATCTCCTGCTCCTGCAAACTCAGGCGTCCCACCAAATTTCTGGTGCCGTCATTTCTCACCGGCCGCAGCGCAATCTGTACCTCCCCGGCATAATGCTTATAATTGTCATTGACGATCATCACATCGCCCCGGTCAAACCATTCATCAGCAAAGGGCCGGGCCGGAATACTCCTGTCCGCGTACACCATACGCGGCATCCGGGAGCGCCAGATCCACTCAGAGCTGTCACCCATATCCCTGTGCGGGTAAAACTGAAAGAGAATTTCCTTTTCCAGTTCACTGATCTTTTCATCCAGCATGATCCGCACTTTCTTTTGAAGTACTGCCTTTGTTTCCCCTGAGATTGCAGCACCAAAGCTTCTCATAATGGCATGCATGGGGTTATCCTCACTGTCAATGAATGGAGTCATAGCCTCCTTGAGGCTTTTGAATTCCTCCTCAGAAGCATAGGCATTCCCGATCTCCACATCATCCACGCATTCCGTGGCCAGCATTTCCCTCAGCTGAAGATCAATGGGCAGATCCCTGTGCTTTTCCACAGTACATAAGCCGTCCTTCGCATCCCACACCCCATGAGTGTTCTTCGCATGGGAAGCAATAAACGCGCAGATGGGGACTCCCGTCTCTTTCAGGGTTTGGTTCGTCTGCAAAAACTTTTCCCACTTCATACCGGTATAACGCTGAGGATAAAAATTATGGCACAGCAGCAGACGTTTGGGGTCAGCGCCCCGGTGAATCAGATCTTTGACATAATCCGCCCCGCGCTCTCCCATGGAAGCGTTCATCTCAATACGGATACCATAGGGATTATCAATCAGCTTCAGCATCTCTCCCGTCCCCATTGGCACGTCCATGCGCAGAATATCACAGCCCAGATGATGAAACACCTCCAGGTTTTCCGGGGAAGCCCCCATCTTTTTCAGGCACTGACCGTTGACGTCCAGGGAAACCTCCATGCCGACATCATGAGCGGTGCCGATCAGCTCCGCAAACAGTGCAAGCACCTCTTCCCTGCTGCCCTCCACGGAAAACAAGCTTGAAAAGACTCTGGTACAACCGTAGGAGGCCGCCAGTTTTAAATATTCCTGAATCTCCGCCACGGGAGACAGATCCGGATACACAGATACACCTAACATTTTTTCTCCTTTCTCCTTTTAAACAAGATCACGGTGCGAAATGAGAACCACATCCTGACTTTCCAACCAGTCACGCACCTCTGTACTGGTCAACATTTCCACCTCCCTGGTTCGATTGATTGTCAGACTGGAAGTCCGCAGCAGGTATGCATCCAGATAACCCGGATGACAAACGTAGAGATTGGGAATATCCCGCCGGCCGTTTTTTACTTCCTTTTTCAATGATTGTACCGGATCATAGTCAGGAGACATGCTTTCAAGCAGACAGCTGTTCACATCAGTGCCTCCAATACGCGCTAAGGCATGCGGATTATAAGGAGTACTGTATTTCAGCCCATGTCGCTCCGCCACTATTTTCATCGCCTGATTAAAATTTTCGCTCCGTACCGCATGAGCTTCAAAATACTCCGGTTCATGCCCCGTCAGTTCACAGAAGCGGTTATATTGTGCCTCAATCTCCAGAATTGCCTCATCCACAATAACAAAGTCTTCCGCCGACATTCTGTAACTTTGACTTCTTTTGAAACAACCATCCTCACCCACAATACTCGGAATCAAAGCCGGATCCATCAATGGTCTGCCGACACAGATATTTGTATGCTGCCCAATGCACACATCAAGATCCTTAATCAACGACACCCCATGAGCCGCTGCAGGCATATTGGTCATTAGTCCGATACTACGACTCAAACCAAAGCGCATGGCTTTTTCAATTCCGTAATTAACCGCTTCGGAATAGCCCAGATCATCTGAGCGAATCAGCAATTTCATATAGTTCATTTGTATTCATCCCCATTTCTAACTATAAATATAGCACGTTTGGCAGGTGACCAAAAGCCAAATTTCACTTTTGCTCCCTGCCAAACGTATTTTCATTTATTTAGCGCATTTTTCACTTATTTAACGAATTTTTGCGGGCGTATAGACCAGATTGCCCAGCTTTCCATCCACACGTCCCTGACAGTTCTGCTTCTTTGCAAGGAAAGCCTTAACTCCCGGCACAAAAGCATAATCCAAAGCCTGATGATCATCTGTGCCTTCCAAGACCGCGTCGCAGCACTCCAGTACATTGTCCAGCAGCTCTTTCGGGCTTTCAAATGTTCCATGCTGACGAAGAATATGATCGTACAGCGACTCATATTTTTTCAGACTGCGCAGAGAATTTCGGTATTCCTCTACAGTACAGGCACAATCCTCAAGCAAAAGCACGAAAACTCCGCAGCCGTCTCCGAACAAAATGGTTCTTAATTCTCTCATCAGAATCATGGTCATTCCATGGGTATGACCAGGAGTATGTATCGCCTCCAGCGTTAATCCGCCCAGATCAAAAATCTGACCCGCAGTCAAAGGGAGCGTATTCTCCGAAAAATAAACAGGTATTAAATCCGATAAAGTAAAGTCTGCTTTTCCACCCACCTGTCTCATATACTGCAATCGTTTTTGAGGCTGCGTATGCCAGTTCATCAATTCTTTGTCCGACGGGTGAAGATAGATATGTTTATCCGCAAACTGAGCCGCGCCGCTGGCATGATCAAAATGACCATGCGTCAACACCACATCATATGGCAAATCTGTCAGATGATCCACATAAGTCCTTAAATCCCCAATTCCTATCCCCGTATCAATCAGACAAGCCCTGTTTTCGCCAATTGCCAGATAGCATGCCGTTTGAGAAGGATCGATGATCCGAATCAAACCGGGAAAAAGCTGCTCTGAACGAAAAAACTCCATAATGTATCCTCCCTGGCAATCAGGACAGATCTTCTCCATTAGACGCAATCACCCTTTTGTACCAATGGAAAGAATCCTTACGCCTGCGTTCAAACGTACCATTACCCAGATTGTCGCAATCCACATGAACAAAGCCATAGCGCTTTTCCATCTCTCCGCTGGAGGCGGACACCAGATCAATACAGCCCCAGGGTGTATAGCCCATAAGTTCAACCCCATCCTCCACGGCTTCCTCCATTGCCCTGATATGTTCACGAAGGTACTCAATCCGATATGGATCATGAATAGAACCATCCGCCTCCACCTGATCCTTTGCTCCCAGCCCGTTTTCCACCACAAACAGCGGAATCTGGTAACGTCCATATAATTCATTCATCGTGTAGCGAAGTCCATCCGGGTCAATGGGCCAACCCCACTGACTGATTTTCAGGTACTCGTTGGCAGCTCCCCTGGTCATGTTCGCATTCACCATATCCTTTGGCACATGAGTAGTAACGCAGAAAGTCTGATAATAAGAGAAAGAAAAAAAGTCTACTGTTCCATTCCTCAGAGCTTCGGCATCTCCCTCTCTCCAGTTCAGATCAATCTGATTCTCCTTCCAGAACCTTTGGGCAAAATAAGGATATTCACCCCGAACCTGAACATCTCCGCAATAAAAATTAGTCATCTGCCAGTATCTCTGATTCTGTAATACATCCTTAGGGTCACAGGTTGCGGCGTAGGTGGACATCATGGTATTCATACAGCCAATCTGAAACGCGGGATTGATGCTGTGTCCAAGGATCACCGCCCTGGCACTTGCCACCAGCTGATGATGAATGGCCTGGAAGCGCTTCTGAACATCATCCACCTGATGATAAAATTCCACGGTTCCCGGATTCAATATTCCAAGAGACATAAAGTTTCCGATAGGCATGGTTGCCACGTTGATTTCATTGAAAGTCAGCCAGTAATGCACCTTATCCTTAAACCGATAAAAAACAGTCTCACAGTAACGCAGAAAGAAATCAATACACTTCCGGTTTGCCCAGCCGTCATATTTCAGTGTCAGATTCAAAGGCATTTCATAGTGGCTCAAATCCACCAGGGGTTCTATCCCCTGCGTTTTCAATTCATCAAATATAGTATCATAAAATTGCAGTCCCTCTTCATTTGGGATGATATCATCACCATTTGGAAAGATCCGGCTCCAGGAAATGCTCATTCGAAATACCTTAAAACCCATTTCTCCCATAAGAGCAATGTCCTCACTATGGTGATGATAAAAATCACTTCCTATATGATTGGGGTAGTGCAAGTCATCACGTAGCTTGAGCGTGATTAGTCTTGATGCTCCCCTGGAGCCGTTGGTCATAATATCTGGGCCGGCGGGGCCGCGCCCGCCCTCGTCCCAGCCGCCTTCATATTGATTGGCAGCGGTGGCGCCGCCCCACAGAAAATCTTTTTGAAAGCTCATATAAATCCTTTCCCTTTCTGAAAGAAACAAGATCCGGATATTTATTCCTCATTCTCCTGTACAGCGCTCTTTTCGGCAATTGCCTCATTGATCTTATAGAACGGCAGTCACAAAAAGAAGCACAGCACCCACAGGACAATCCCCCAGACAAAGCCTGTCCAATGCGCATTCATAAAGCCAAAGTAAAGAGGTGCAGGCAACACATTGGAAATGGACGCGCCGGTAATAGGAACCACCAAACCAATATTCATAACAAACGTAGTCAGCAACAGACTCACAACCGGATACAGAACGAAAGGAATGCACATAATTGGATTCATAATGATGGGCAATCCAAACATCAGAGGTTCAGAAATATTGCACAGGGAGGTTGGCATACTCAGAATTCCCAGACTGCGATTTTCCTTTTTCTTTGACAGAATCAGCATCAGGCTCAATCCAAACCAGGCAACGCCCTGGCAAGCAGTTACTACACCCCATGGAATATTTGTGGCAGCGGTCCCAGCTGCAAAAGCGGAAGCGTTTGCAGCCATAGCGGTTGACATTACTGTAGCAAATACAGAGTAAGCCACCAGTCCGCCATGAATACCAAAGCACCAAAGAATCTGACCGAGAAGTAAGTACACGATAGCTCCGCCAAGTCCTCCTCCTACGTTCATGAAAGGTGCCTGAATTAATGTGTAAATCATATTCTGCACTGTGCCGAAAGAGGTCAGACCAACCAGCCAGCGAATAATCAAAAACAAAACATACACAATTCCGCCGGGGATCATCTGTTCAAACATACCGGAAACCACAGGAGGTACCGTATCAGGCATCTTAATTTTGATATTCTTCTGGATCAGAAACACATACAGCCTGGATGCGGATAAGCCCACAAGGATAGCCAGAAATATGCCCTTTGCGCCAAGAGCTCCATTAGATCCGGTTGATAAGGCGTTTGTAACGGACACTACACTGTAGCTTCCATCGGCACCCACCACATACTGAGAAGCTGTAAACGGCGTCAAAATCATGAACGCACCTATCGCAACCAAAGCGGGAGCAAGCGGCTTGACCTTGAAAGACTCGGCCAGTGTGTATGCCATACCGATAACCACAAACAATGCCATCAGATCAGAGCAGGCGGCAATGGGAATGGCAAGTAAATCTCCCAGCCCGGAATTTGTCAAAAACGTCTGATATGGCGTGATAGGTATTGATGCCAACAAGCTGAAAATAGAACCAGAAATAGAGATTGCAGCCACCGACATAAAACCGTTCATTATAATTTTCATATATCGCATATTACTGAACTTTACAAAGCCCTGCAAAATGCTGTCAAAATTTGCTTTTTTCATGGAATACCCTTTCCTTTCTCTTCCTAAATTCTAATCTGTCATAAGTTTTTTCGCCTGATCCAGAGCTTTCACCCCATCCAGACGACCATAGGTTTTCATGTCAATAATATCCACCGGCACGTTGGGAACCGCTTCCTGTATATCCGCTTTCTCAAACCGAACCTGGGGGCCCAGCAGAATGCAATCCGCATCAACACCCACCTCCGCGGCCTGAGCCTTGGGATAGGCATTGATAGTGCATTCATATCCTTCCTCCTTCGCCGCGGCCCGCATCCTGTTTACCATGACTCCCGTGGACATTCCCTGGGCACACAGCAAAACAATTTTTTTCATCTGGTTTCCTCCTTCTTTAGAATTTCAATCATTTCTTTGGCCAGATCCTGAACGGTGATGGCATTCATAATGTGATCCTGCGCATGCACCATCAGAAGCGTGACCATATTTTTCTCTCCATTGATCTCCGCCTGAATGGCGGAAGCCTGACTCCGATGAGCCTCAATCAGTGCCTGATCGCATTCAGCCATCAGCCTGTCCGCTTCCCTGAAATTTCCATCTCTGGCCTGTCGGATTGCCTCAATAGCACAGCTTCTGGCGTTGCCGGCCTCCACCACCAGCTCCACAACCGTGGCCTCCATATCTTCCATCTCTGCCATAAAAACTCCTTCCCATTTATTTTGTCGGCTTACGTGTATTCACTTCGCTCAATAATAAAATAATACCGAACCCTGTTCTTTTCAACTTATGGTTTTCGAAAAAATAAACGGTAAATTCTATACAAATTACCAGCAACATCCAATCTCTTTTCAAAAGAATCAGACATATACTGATGATGATATTATTCCAAAAACAGAACCGCCGGAAAACAATTATGATTTCCCGACGGTTTTTTGATATTTCATTTTCCTGTTTCAATTTTCCATCCCCAACAGTGCGCTGATCAAAGTATCAAAACTGCGTTTTTCAATCAGGGAAGCCACCCCTGAATCATCAAACATAAAATTAGTCAACGACTGATAAAATCGTTCCGTGTCCGGATCTTTGTTCGCGGCAAAACACAACAGTAAAATGACCTGCACGTAATTATGTCCCCACCAAATGGGGTTGTCAAGAATGGCCACCGCCACAAATTTCTGATCTCCTGCCGCTCGAAAGGCATGCGGAATGGCTATCAGGTTTCCAAAATCCGTCTGTCCCCGCTCCTCCCGCAGCATGACGGAATCCATATAATCCTCCGGTAAATTTTTCTTTTGTCCTACCAGAGAAGGTTCTTCCGCAATTATCCGTAACTACCCTGATTTATACATCATCTTCGCCGCC
>JAJQBK010000015.1:71453-73607 GCA_021203305.1 Lachnospiraceae bacterium | reverse complement strand
TGAACTCAGAAAATGTAATTCATGCCCCCACCAAAGAGAAAGCGGAAAAAGGCACCAGACCTTTTTCTGAACTGCGCCTGATGGATAACTTTATGTTTGGTATTGCCACCAGGGATATTCAGACTTACAAATCAATCATTGAGATTGCGCTGAATATCCGGATCAGAGAAATACGGTGGAAAGAGGGAGAGAAGGAGCAGCCCGGTCCCAGGGGTAAAAGAGGCGTTCGGCTTGACTTTATTGTCATTGATGATGAAGGGCGGTTTTTTGACGTTGAAATGCAGCGGAAGCGGGTGAGAGACCCGCCAAGGAGGACGCGCTTTTACAAAGCCAGAAATGATTCGCCTCTGCTCAATCAGGGGGAACAGGGCTTTGAGAAGCTGCCAGAGAGCTACATTATTTTCATCTGTGATTTTGATCTGTTCGGTCTTGGCAAATACCGCTATACTTTCAGGAACCGTTGTGATGAGGCCCCTGAGGTGGTATTGCAGGATGGAGTGTGTACCGTGTTTTTGAATACGAAAGGAACGAATGATATGGAAGTGGAACCGGAACTGGCGGAGTTTATGAAGTTTGTGAGGGATAATACCTGTCAGGATATATCTCTTTATACTGATGAAAGAATCAAAAAGATGTATCAGAAGGTGCAGGATCTGAAGAGAATCGGAGCAATGGAGGATGGGTATATGGCATCCGAATGGTGGCTTGAGGATGAGAGAGATGAGGCCCGAAGAGAGGGCCGGGAAGAGGGCCGGGAAGAAGGTCGGGAAGAAGGTCGGGAAGAAGGTGAGGAAAGGATGTCATCGCTGGTTGTAAGGCTGCAGGAAAACGGCAGGGACAGTGAAATTGCCAGAGCCGCTGTGGATAAAGATTATCGGAGACAGCTTTATGAGGAATTTGGGTTGTAGGGCTGAAGCCTTTGGCCTGATGTAATTCCGGAGATATTGGCGGCACCGGAAAAACAATTGAACAGCGCATGAAAAATGCAGGCGCGGCTTATGCTCCGCGCCTGCGTTTTTGTCGGAAGGTATGATCTCATTCTGGCAGAAGTGATTTTGTAGCCGCTGTATCGTCCCAGGAGAGAGATGATTGTATTTTTTTTGTATTTTTTTAAAAAGCTGCTGAGAAAAAATAATGGTAAACTTGACAAATTGAAAATTGAAACTATAATCAAAAGTAAGTAAAATACATGTAAAAAGTTTGAAAATTTGTGAAAAAAGCGCAAAAAAGGGTTGATTTTCATATGAGAAGCGTGCAAGCTCATACATACATACATACATACATACATACATACATACATACATACATACCTGCCTGACGGCTATGGCGGGGATGGTTTTTTTGCCATACCCGCGTTTTATAAGAGGAGACATGATTTTGCCTGATTAAAGAGGGAAGATTGTGTCTTTTTTTGATGGGTAATTTTATGGCTGACAGAGAACTGCGGAAGATGAACCGCATGGAACTGATTGAAATTATATATGCCCTGCAGCAGAATGAGAAGCAGATCCGTACCGAGAATGAGCAAATGCGCTCTCAGCTGGAGGATAAGCTGCTTCGGATGGACAACGCCGGTTCTATTGCGGAGGCGTCGCTGGGCCTGAACCATATATTCGAGGAGGCGCAGAATGCCGCCGAGCAGTATCTGGAGTCTGTCCGCCAGACCCAGGAGAGCGTCGTTATTGCCCAGGTGGAGCAAAAGGCGGCGGAGATGATCGCGCAGGCGGAGCAGGAGGCGCAGGAGACTATCTCGGACGCGGAGAAAAAGGCCGAAGAGGCTGCCGCCCAGGCGGAGGAAAGAGCGCAGGAGACAATCGTGGAATCGGAGCGGAAGGCCGAAGAGATTGCCGCCCAGGCGGAGGAAAGGGCGAAGAAGACTATCACGGAGGCGGAGGAAAAGGCCAGAGAGATTTCCGTCCAGGCGGAGAAAAGGGCGCAGGAGACTGCCGCGCAAGCGGAGCAGAAAGCCGGAGAGATTGCCGTAATTGCCGCCCAGGAGGAGAAAAAAGCACGGAAGATTGCCGCGCAGGCGGAGAAGAAAGCCCAGAAGATTGCCACCCAGGCGGAGAAAAGGGCGCAGAAGGCTACCGTGGAAGCGAAGGAAAAGGCCAGAGAGATTGCCGCCCAGGCGGAGGAAAAGGCGCTGGAGACTAT
>JAJQBK010000015.1:69764-71353 GCA_021203305.1 Lachnospiraceae bacterium | reverse complement strand
AGGAAAAGGCCAGAGAGATTGCCGCCCAGGCGGAGGAAAAGGCGCTGGAGACTATCGCGGAGGCGGAAGAAAAGGCGCAGAAGACCATTGACGAGGCGGAACAAAAAGCGCGGGAGGCTGTCTTAGAAGCGGAAGAGAAAGCCGGAGAGATTACCACGCAGGCCGAAGGGAAAGTCAGAGAGACTACCGCGGAAGTGAAGAGGAAAGCCGAAGAGTTTGTCGCTCTGGCGGAGAAAAAGACCGGAGAAACGATCGCGGCAGCGGAAGAGAAAGCCGGAGAGATTGTCGCACAGGCCGGGCAGAAGGCGCAGGAGACCACAGCACTGGCGGAGAAAAAGGCTGAAGAGACAATCTTACAGGCTGAAAAAAAGGCCGAGGAGCTTATCTCGCAGGCCCAAAAAGAGGCGGAGCGGACGATTACTGAGGCGAGGCATCGCGCCGCCCGCATTATCGCCGACGCGAAAAAGGAGGCCGCCGGAATTCTGCGGGAGGCAAAGCGGACGAGTGAGAAGGCAGACAGGCGACTGGCTTCCGGTCAGAAGCAGCGGCAGGGCTTTCTGAGCCAGGCGAGGACTGCTCTGCGGGAGAATCCGGAGCCGGCAAAGCGGGTAAACAGGAAAACGAGAGAGGAGAAAGCTGGTGGCAAAGGTGCGCACAGCGTCGATTCCAAGTGAGGAGGAGGTCGCCCGGGAGAGGGAGCGGCTGCAATATCAGAAGCGGTACAGACAGACGCTTCGCACCACGGTTTACGCGCTGGTGGTGGTGGCCGCGCTGGCGGTTCTGCTGGCCACCCTTTTTGTACCGGTGCTGCAGGTGTCCGGCAGCAGCATGGAACCGGCGCTTTCCGACGGCGATGTCATTGTGCTGTTGAAAACCGGAAGCTTTGAGACCGGCGACCTTGTGGGATTTTATTATCAGAATAAATTGTTGTTGAAGCGTGTGATCGGGGGCCCCGGCGATGTCATAGACATAGACGAGGAGGGAAATGTGTCCGTCAACGGAGAGGTTCTGGAGGAGCCCTATCTGGCGGAGAAATCCCTGGGGGAGACAGACATTACCTACCCCTATCAGGTGCCGGAGAACCGCTATTTTGTGATGGGAGATAACCGGGTGACGTCAATTGATTCCCGCAGCAGCGCCATCGGCTGTATAGAGGTGGATCAGATTGTGGGAAAAGTCGTGCTGAGAGTGTGGCCTCTGGAAAGTTTTTCGATTGTTCAGTAGGGGAGGTTGAGCGGCCCTGAAAAACCTTGTAAACACCTATATCCAAAAATTTCAGACAGAGCACAGGGAAAGACGGAGATTCCTGGGCTGCCTCGCGCTGCTGGCTCTGCTGGTGACGGCGGGGGTGATGTGGCGGCTGCATTTCACGGGCATCGCCAAAACCAATGAGGTTTACTGCGGGCTGGAGGAGCATGTGCACACCGATGACTGCTATGCCTGGGTGCTGGAGGACGCCAGGGAGGAGTCCGGGTCAGCCGCAGAAACCGCTTCTGAGATAGACCAGGCTTCAACAGAAGATATCTCAGAAGAGACTGCCGGTACCACAGAGGCCGGTTCTGGTACAGACCAGACTTCGACAGAAGATG
>JAJQBK010000015.1:0-69664 GCA_021203305.1 Lachnospiraceae bacterium | reverse complement strand
GGTACAGACCAGACTTCGACAGAAGATGTCTCAGAGGAGACCGCGGCCGCCGCAGAGGGCGATTCCGGAACAGATCAGGCTTCGACAGAAGATGTCTCAGAGGAGACTGCCACAGCCGCAGAGACAGGAACCGATTCCTCGGAAAATCAGTCCGCGGCGGAAAATACTTCAGAAGGAACCTCTGAAAGCGCGGCGGACACAGGGACGGACGCCGCCTCTGAGACTGAGGAGGAAGCCGCGGATACGGAAAGCGGCAGTGTCCTCGGAGTGAATGTGGAGACTTATGAAGAGCTGGCGGAAATGGTTCCTCTCATGGAAGCAACGCAGACGGAGGAATGGTATCTGTCCCACGGCTACGTGCTGGAGCTTGTCTGCGGCATGGAGGAGCACATTCACACGGTGGATTGCCTGAGTGACGATGAGGCAGACGTGGAGACCGCCTCGGACTGGGAGGCAACCCTGCCGGGGCTGACCGGGAACCGTGCTTTTGACGTTGTGGCGGTGGCGCAAAGCCAGCTGGGCTATACCGAGAGCGTCAGAAACTTCATCCTGGACGAGGACGGGGTGACCTGGAGAGGGTATACCCGCTACGGCGCCTGGTACGGCAATGAATACGGAAGCTGGGACGCCATGTTTGCGGCCTTCTGCCTTCATTATGCCGGAGTGGAGGAAGAGGAATTCCCCGTCAATTCCGGCGCTTATGCCTGGGCGGTTCAGTTAAAGGAGCTTGGAGCCTATGCGGAAGCCGCCGAATATGACCCCGTAGCCGGAGATCTGGTCTTTTTTGACACTGACAGCGATGAGAAAATCGACCATGTGGGAATTGCCAGTGTTGTGGATGAGTCCTCGGAAACTCTTGCAGTGATCGAGGGAGATTACACCGCCGATGAAGCTGACTCAGTTTGTAATAATACATACGCCCTGGACGACAGCATGATTGTCGGATATGGCATTCTTCCGGCTTTGGAAGAAACAACGAATGCTGCGAAGACAGCTTCCGCTTCTGAAGCGGATAAAGACGCGGATACATCGGATACCGGGTTGGATGAAGATGCTGGCCTGGAAGACGAGGCAGATGCGGAATCCGATGAAACAATCATTGAAGAGGAAAATATTCTCAGTACCCTTGAGTTTTATGGCACAGATTATGTTATAACCGCCACATACGGCGAGGACGCCGAACTTCCTGAAGGAACCACATTGCAGGCATATGAATACTCTCAGGATTCGGAGACGTATCTCGCTCGTTATGCCGAGGCTGCCGAGCTTTACGGCTGGAGTGAGGAGGACGACTATACCGGCCTGATCCGTCTCTTTAATATCGGCTTCTATGATTCGTCCGGCGTGGAGATTGAGCCCGCCGCCGAGGTTCAGGTAACCATCACTTATTTAGAAGAAGAGACGGAGAGCGAGGACTACACCGTCACCCACTTTGGAGAAAGTGGGACGGAAACCATTGAGCCGGAGACAGTGTACGGGGACGGCATGCAGACCATCACCTTTGAAATGGACAGCTTTTCTGATATTATGGTGACAGCGGGTCCGGGCGGTGGTGGCTCCGGAGGCGGAGGTTCTGGCGGCGGCGGTTCCGGGGGCGGAGGTTCTGGCGGCGGTGGTGATTTCGGCGGCGGAGACTCCGATGAAGAACCGTCTACCATTTATGTATGGTATGACCGTGTGACTGTAGACGGGACGACACTGACTGGTCAGAATGATTCCGATGGTATTGCAGGTGTGACACTGGATGGCTCTGCTGTCCCTCATGGAGATGCAGAAAGTGATTATCAGAATAGTACGGATGGCCTTGTTATTGATGATCCATACAGCACCAGCGGACAGACGGTAGCTATCACGGTTACTCCTGAAACAGGATATTACATCACTTTTATATCCATTAACTGCTGCGGCGGTGCAGGGGCGGCTACGAGCTGTGACACATATTCTGATGGCGGCGCGTATACAAGCAGCTTTACCGTTTCTGAAACAGGCGCAATTACAATCAATGTAACGCTGGATGCGGAAAACGGATTTCATCATGATTCTGAAGCTACCAACTATTTTATCCTGATCGGTGTAGCGCCCATCCCCAGCCCGCTGTACGTGGAGTATGACCATGGTGACATTGTTACTTTAATAGGGGACAGCACCGCCGATTCCGCATTCAGCACAGCAGACGGCTGGACAACAGTATCCAATGGCAACTACTATGGTGACGGCTACAGCGATAGTAACGGTGACGGTGACATTGGCGTAAAGACCGCTTACACGCAATATAAATATGCTTATACATCTGGTAGTACGTCAGAAGCCGCAAACTGGACGCATTACGCCAACACTGTCACAGACGAAGCCAAAGCGCAGGCCATTGCCGCAGGGTATGCCTTTGCCGGATGGAAGGCGGAGTATTATACCTCCGTGACGGTGACAAGCCAGACGGCGAGTGTCGGCGGCTATCAGGACGCTTACAACAACTGGGAATACGAATTCTCCGACTCCTACGGCACAAGCTACTATGATGAAGGAGACAACGTCACTCTGACTACCAATGTCAGGCTGATCGCCCAGTGGGTGCCCATCGGCGTCACTGTACAAAAGATTGTTACCGGGCTGGATGGCACGGAATTTGAGGACACTTCCCGGGAATACACCATCGAAGTCCAGCAGCTGACGGGCACGGACGAAAACGGCAATGAAACCTGGGAAACAGTTAAGACCGTGACGCTCTCTGTGACCGTTGACGGCTCAGCGAGCGAAACCATATATCCGCTGTCTGCCGGAACCTACCGGGTGGTGGAAACCGGCGGGAATGATACTTTGACAAGCAGTGACGGGTCAACCACCTGTTATATCGGGGTCTCCACCACAGGGGAGGTAACTATATCCTCCACATCATACGACGATTATACGGAAACTATCGTGGACAGCACCACCGTGCTCCTTGCGGGCACCATGACAGTGACAAACACATATGATGATGAACCTGTGGTAGTCGACGTCATCCTGAAAAAGGTGGATGACAATGGAAATATTCTTTCTGACGCGGTCTTCACCCTGACAGACAGCTCCGGAAATACGACAATCTACACCACCGGCTCAGACGGCACCGCCACCATGGAGGATATGAGGATCGCGAGCAGCTACACCCTCACCGAGACACAGGCCCCTGACGGCTATAGCCTGGTCTCCGGGGACATCCCGTTCACGGTAAACAGCGCCGGTGTGACGTTTAACACCACGGTCAATGAGGATGTGATAACGACTTATGTGGACAGCGGAGGCGATATCATCATTGAGGTTGTCAACACAGTCGGCGCCGAAATGCCCTCCACCGGCGGCATCGGCACGACCATCTTCTACATTGTCGGCGGCATCCTGGTAGTGGGAGCGGTTGTCCTCCTCATCACCAGAAGACGTATGAAGAACTCTAAATAAATAGTGGTCTGAGAGCGCAGTCGTTGAGAAAAACGGCGGACAGTATGTACGGCATACTAAGGCTGCAAAGGAGCAGGACAGACAGCGGGCGGTGCGGCAAAAGAGTTGTTTTGACATTGGCCCGCTGTCTGTCGTGGAAGGAAGCGGGAACGGTTATTTTGAAACGAAAGAGGCTCAGGATTCATGAACCATGCGCGGGATGTGGGGGATACGGAAAATTCAATAATCTCGTCAGATGCGGGGAGCATGGAGACTTTGGCGGATTCGCCGGAATCTGCGGTTTCCAACAATTCTGAAGCCGCTCGTTCCATGAATTCAGGTAGGCGGGATCGTCTTTTTACCCTGCTTCTTGTGCTTGTCCTGATTGTGGGCCTTGGACTGCTGATTTATCCCTCCTTCAGCAACTGGTGGAACGAGCGGTTCACCACCAGGGTGGTAATATCCTATGATGAGACGGTGTCCTCGATGGATGAGGAGGATACCTCCGCTTATTTTGAGGAGGCGGCGGCCTACAATGAGCTGCTGGCGGCCATGGGGTCGAAGGAGGCTTTTTCGTCAGACGCTTTGGAGGCTGTTTATGAGGAGACTCTGGACATCACCGGCACCGGCGTCATGGGCTATATTACCATCGAGAAAATCAATGTGGAGTTGCCTGTTTACCACGGCACATCGGCCAGCGTCCTGTCCTCAGGAGCCGGACATCTGGAGGGCAGCAGCCTTCCCATGGGCGGGGAGAGCACCCACTGCGTGATTTCGGCCCACCGGGGATTGCCCAGCGCCCAGCTGTTTACGCGGCTGGACGAGCTGGAGATTGGCGATACCTTCACCATCACGGTGCTGGATCAGGTGCTGACCTACGAGGTGGATCAGATTTCCATTGTGCTGCCCACGGAGATGGAGTATCTGTATATTGAGGATGGGGAGGATTATGTCACCCTGATGACCTGCACGCCCTACGGCATCAACACCCATCGGCTGCTGGTCAGGGGAACCCGTGTGGAGACGGCAAAGTATATCCGCGTCACCGCTGAGGCGTACAAAGTGGATACCGTCTTTGTGGCAGGGGTGATCGCCGTCCCCATGTTTGCGGTCCTTCTTCTGTGGCTGCTGATCACTACCCACAACAGCAGGAGGAAGCGCAGAAAGAGGAAGAACGAAGCGCTTGGCGACTGACAGGGTGGAGAGCACTGACAGTGAGATTGTCGACTGACGGGGTGGAAGAGCATGAACAGAGAGACTGGTATCTGACAGGGCGGGAGAGCATGAACACGGAGACCGATATCTGACAGGGTGGAAGAGCATTGGCAGAGCACCAGTTACGTAGATTTCTTTTAATATACTGTCGGAAAAGAAACAGGAGGGCCTGCGCAGGAACTCCGGATTCATGGTACATGGAACCGAACAAAGAATAGCTGACCCGATGAGGAAAGAACCTGAGATACGGGACAGGGAGCAATGACAGGGATGAAATGATGGAGAGGGCAGCGGATTCTGCCGGAAGATTTGCGGTTGAAAGGAAGTATGATTTTGGTGAAAAATTTCAGAAAACGTCTTTTGCGGGCGGCGATCATACTTCTGCTGGCTGTGTTTTGGTGCGGCGGGAGCATGACGGTTTTTGTTTCAGCTGCCTCCTCGGGTTCTTCCGCGTCCGGAAGCTGCTCCATCAGAGTGACCCTCAAATCCGAATCAGACAGTATAGTAACCGGAGGAGAACTGACTCTGTATCACGTGGCGCGGTTAAATGGGAACCGATATACCCGTACGACGGACTTTGTGGGCTGTACCGATATTTCCCTGAACACAAGGACAATAAGCTCCTCCTCAACGGCAGCGACTCTGGCAGAGTACGCTCAGAAGAACGCCATTCAGGGAGCAGCGGCCGCAAATGAAAGCGGAACGGTTATTTTTTCCAATCTGGATCAGGGGCTGTATCTGATAGTGCAGACCCAGGCCGCGGAAGGTTACAATGTCATCGGTTCGTTCCTGGTGTCTGTGCCGTTGCTGGAGAACGGCGTCTGGGTCTATGATGTGGACGCCAGCCCCAAAGTGGAGGCGGTGAGCACGTCTGACCTTGATGACCCTGATGATCCAGATGACCCTGATGATCCAGATGATTCAGACGACCCTGATGATCCCGATGACCCGGACGATCCGGATGACCCAGACGATTCAGATGATCCGGATGATCCGGATAGCTCCGATGATTCAGGAGGTTCAGACGATCCGGACGATCCAGATGACCCGACCCTTCCTCAGACCGGTCAGCTGAACTGGCCTATTCCACTTCTTGCGGGCAGCGGCATGCTGCTGATTTTCGTGGGCAGTCTGCTGGTATGGAGCGGCAGGAGAGAGTCCCGGATGGATTGAGAAAATGACACAGGCAGGGCGCCCATCCCGGAGCGCTCTGTTTTTGGGATAAATGCCCCTGAAAAAGCGGAGAATGGATATAATTTAATCACCATTGGACTGCTGTGAGACTTTTTCAGGCTGTGATTCATGTATTTGATTTCTTAATATGCACAGGTTGTTTTTAACTCCAGTGATTGGATGGTATGTGGTGGGGTAAATGAGACGAAGAGCAGGATGGAGAATGATAGAGCTGGGGACGGTGCTGATACTGTCGGCGGTGCTCCTGTTTTTATATAATCAGTGGGAGGCGGCGCGGGCCCAGGAAGCGGCACAGCAGACGGCAATGCTGCTGGAGGCGGCGATCTGGGAGGGTGATTCAGATTCAGCGACAGTGAAGGTGGAGATCGTAGAAAGAGAGGGAACAGAAGCGGAGGAGGCAGGGACAGAGGAGGCAACGGAAACCGTCATTGAAATTCTGGAGGAGGATTATATCGGTTTGCTTGAAATTCCCGGCTTTGGGCTGGAGCTTCCGGTGATGGCGGAGTGGAGCTACGCCGGTCTGAAAACCGCCCCGGGCCGGTACAGCGGCTATGCCGCGGACGGCGACCTGGTGATCTGCGGCCACAATTACGAGCGCCATTTCGGAAAGCTCTCCTCCCTTGAAACCGGCGACACCATCACCTTTACAGCCGCGGACGGCACGGTTTACATCTACGAAGTGACCGGGGTGACCACACTCCGGCCCACTGAGGTGGAGGAGCTTCTGAGCGGCGACTGGGACCTGAGCCTGTTTACCTGCACAGTGGGCGGACAGGCCAGGGTCGTGGTGCGGTGCGCAATGGCAGAGGCACCAGACAAATAAAAAATTCCTGCCATTGCAATTCTTCAGGGGTCTTATATTATTCCAGGCATTGCCAGAATTACCTGTGTTACTGTGTATCTCTGGTCAAGCATGATTTTTAATCTGTTGTGACTCCTTTCCTGATCCATTTTCTGACCTCTTGGATATCAACCTCCAGAATGTCCGCGATTTCCGCAGGATCAGTACCTCTGGTGTGGAGCCTGACAGCGGTTCTTTCGGCTTTACGCTTCTCACCTTCGTGATAAATTCTGCTGGCTTCTGTTTCAATCATTCCGCCTGCCATAGTCTCTTTCATTCCTTTCATGACTTTGTCATATTTTGCCGCGATACTCTTCAGAACCTTCCCGGACATGTCAATGATCATTCGATGCTGATATTCAGTCAATTCTCCGTTTTCCTTTAAATGCCGCAGCCGGATCATAATGTCGGAATATTCTGATTTTAATTCCTCAAGTTTTTCTTCATTTGTATTGTATTCAGGGAGACTGCTCTCATGTGAAAATATGTAAAACGGGATCAGCATGAGAAGGTTCTTCTCAAAAATTTCACTGAATTGTATATTTCTGCGTCTTCAGCACCTGGACATAGAAGGCGGTGGAGCCTCCCGGCGTTTCGAGCTCAATCTGCATTCGCTCCGGGGTATTCCGGGTGCTTCTCAGAAACAGGATACCGCAGTTCGGAATTGTGACATGCAGCGTGTTGTTGGTGAGTTCGCCGCTGTCCAAAGCGATCTGGGTGGAATACTCAAAAATTCTGACCAGCATGCTGCTGTCCGGCGAACTTTGCAGTTCCAGCAGGTAGTGCTTTGGCACTGTACTTATCACGGTAAAGCTGGAGTCTGTGATACGCTTTTCTTCTTTTCCGTTCTGCTGATTGATAAAGTGCTGGTTCGGGTGGAATTCGACCGCCTCATCTCCAGTATAATCTGTTCCAAACATCTCATTGACGATGGGGAGAATCATCGGGGTGCAGTCATTTAAAAGTGTGCGAAACACATCGTCATATGGTGTGGCCTGGCTTTGCTTTCCGGAGCCTGTGCCCGCCCTTCTGCGCTTTCTCTTTTTGGGTTCGGTGCCTTGCTGCTTTTTCTTTTGTGCTTCAGACTCTGTAATTTTCTTTGGGAATTTAGTGCGCGGTTCTGTCTTTTGTGGAAGCTTTTGTCGCTTCATCCGCTCTCCTTCCCAACCGCCCGGGAGCGGAAGAGCAGCTACATTCTGCAAGTAGAGAAAAACAACGGTTTTGGGTTGCAGTCTCAGAATACCACAAAATTATCTGCTCTTCAACACTTCAACGGACAATTTTCGATATTTCAGGACAAGATTTCTGCCTCTACTCTTAATAGGCACGGGAGAGCGGTTCTGTCACAGCGTTATTTTATTAAATTTCTCTAAATGAAGATTTCCCTGCTTAGAATATGTTAAACAAGTAAAGCCCTGGATATCGGCAAATTCCTCGTCACAGGAAAGTCTACCATCCAAGGCCTGTTCATAAGTGTAACTGTTGTTACACAATCATAATATGCCCTGGAAAGCTAAAAGTCAACGAATATTCATACAGTTTACAAAAGTTCAAAATCTTCATTTTCAAAACTCAGCGGACAGGCCAGAGTCGTGGTGCGGTGCGTACTGGCGGGGGGTATAATTTGCGTATTAAAGAGACTTTCCTCTCCAAAATTACCTGACTTGTGCGCCAGATAAATAAAAAGCAGGCAACCGAAGTTACCTGCTCAACATCTGAATAAATCAGGTGGGGCGACACTCCCACATCTCCATCAGGGGCGACGGCTGCCCGTTCCGTCCTCTGATTCATTCAGTACAGTTTATGTAGCTGTAAATCCATTATACTTTTTTTTGATTTTTTGTCAAGCACTATGTTGCTATTCATAGCCGGCTTGAAATGTAACTTGAAATGTAGTAACAGCACCATGGACATTCATTCTATTCTATCTTGACATATTCTGATCAATGTCCCTTTTGCTATGAAATTACGCACACGGTTTGGATTTAAAACATACATTGACCGTGCATAATATGTATTATGTAATGACACGCGGACAGCAACTTTTACAAAATCACCATTCAGAAAGTATTCTCTTGTAAACTCAACAGATCCATCAGCGGCGTTTCTTCCAACATAATCCGGGTTGGCAATGATGGAAGCAATGTCGGCTCCGTATTTTTCAAAGTCTGCCGGATGAGATACCTTCATGTGTTCAATGTTTGTATCAGCTATATAAATTGGCGTACCGGGTTTTATGTTTAGCCCGAGTGCCTGGATAACGGCAGAAGAAAAGCAGCCTATCCTTTGCCTGTTCGATTTGTAAATTTCTGCCATTGCAATTCTCCAGGGGTCTCCTATGATATGCGAAAAAATGCTGGGAACCCCCTTTAATCTATTGAGGCTCCTTTCCTGATCCATTTTCTGACCTGTTGGATATCAACTTCCAGAATGTCCGCAATTTCAACAGGATCAGTCCCTCTGGCGTGGAGTCTGACGGCGGTTCTTTTGGATTTGCGTTTTTCCCCGCGCTTCTCACCTTCGTGATAAATTCTGCTGGCTTCTGTTTCAATCATTCCGCCTGCCATAGTCTCTTTCATTCCTTTCATGACTTTGTCATATTTTGCCGCGATACTCTTCAGAACCTTCCCGGACATGTCAACGATCATCCCAACCGTCCGTGAGTGGGAGAACAGCCACATTCTGCGAGTAGAGAAAAACAACAGTTTCGGGTTGCGATCTCAGAATACCACAAAATTATCTGCCCTTCAACACTTCAACGGACAATTTTCGATATTTCAGGACAAAATTTTTGCCTCTGCTCTTATCAGGCATGGGAGAGCCGTTTTGTCGCAGCATTCTTTTATTAAATTTCTCTAAATGACAATTTGTTTAGTAAAACTAAGAAAAAAATTTAACTTTTTTGCATTTACATATTGACGGGAAGAGAAAAATATGTATAATGAAACCTGTTGATTTTGGTTTAGTTTCGCTAAACTGAAAGTTTAGAATTTATTGGCGGGTGAGCGCATGGACATCGGAGGAAAAATCAAGGAGCTGCGTCTGATGAAGAATCTGACGCAGGAGGAGCTGGCAGACCGGGCGGAGCTGTCAAAGGGCTTTATTTCCCAGCTGGAGAGGAATCTGACGTCACCGTCGATCTCCACGCTGACGGATATCCTGACCTGCCTCGGCACGGATCTGAAGGAGTTTTTCAGCGATTCGGAGGACACGCAGATTGTTTTCAAAAAGACGGATTATTTTGAAAAGATCGATGAGGAGCGGGGAAATGTGGTTCAGTGGGTCATTCCCAACGCCCAGAAGAACAGCATGGAGCCCATTCTGATGACCATTGAGAAGGGCGGACGGACGGAAGGCCTGGATCCCCACGAGGGGGAGGAGTTCGGGTATCTTCTGAGCGGCAGCGCGGATCTGCATATCGGCTCTAAGACATATAAGGTCAGAGCGGGGGAGTCCTTTTATTTCGCGGCCAAGTACCGGCATTATCTGACATCGTCCACGGGGGCGAAGCTTTTGTGGGTCAGCGCTCCGCCGAGCTTTTAATTTCGGTTATCACCGGACATGAAGCGGACGCTTATGCGAATTTAAGGGCCAAACAGCCGAGGGAACGCGGATTTATGAAACCGCTGAGAGGAATATTATGAAAAATAAAATCATCGAGTTAAAAAATCTGACCCACAACTTCGGGGATCAGCAGGTATTAAAGGGCATCAACCTGAATATTTACCAGAACGAGTTTCTGACGCTCTTAGGCCCCTCCGGCTGCGGCAAGACCACCACGCTGCGCATTATTGCCGGCTTTGAGGAGCCCACCGGCGGGGAGGTCTTATTTAACGGGATCGATGTGTCAAAGGTGCCGGCCTACAAGCGGGAGGTCAACACCGTTTTCCAGAATTACGCTCTCTTTCCCTTTTTAAATGTCCATGATAATGTGGCCTTCGGCCTGAAAATCAAGAAGGTGGATGAGAAATTCATCGACGCCAAGGTCAGCGAGACCTTAAAGCTTGTGGGCCTGGAGGGATTTGAGGACAGGGACGTAACCCTGCTCTCCGGCGGGCAGCAGCAGCGTGTCGCCATCGCCCGCGCCCTGGTCAACGAGCCGAAGGTGCTTTTGCTGGATGAGCCCCTGGGGGCGCTGGACGCCAAGCTGCGCAAGGAAATGCAGACGGAGCTGAAAAAGATTCAGGAGGAAGTGGGTATTACCTTTATTTTTGTGACCCACGATCAGGAGGAGGCCCTGTCCATGTCTGACACGGTGGTGGTCATGAACGAGGGCGTCATTCAGCAGATCGGCACCCCGGAGGATATCTACAATGAGCCGGAGAACCGCTTTGTGGCGGGCTTTATCGGCGCCTCCAACATCATCGGCGACGCCATTATGAGAGAGGACTGCCTGGTCAGCTTTGACGGCCAGGATTTCGAGTGTGTGGATAAGGGCTTTAAGGAAAACGAGCCTGTGGAGGTGGTCATCCGCCCGGAGGATATTGAGCTGGTGAAGCCCAAGCAGGGGCTGATTTGGGGCGTGGTGAAATCCGTGGTGTTCAAGGGCGTCCATTACGAGCTGGTGGTGGAGACTGAGTACCGGGATTATCTGGTGCAGACCACCCGCCAGTTTGAGACCGAGGATAAGGTGGGGCTGACCTTTGAGCCGGAGGGGATTCATGTGATGTATCCGATGTGAGGAGTCTTTATTATGAAATACTACATAAAAATGGTGCGGCCCTATATGGTCTGGTCCGTTCTGATGATTGTCATCCCCATGCTGCTGATCGCCGCCTATTCCGTGACCACCGGGGGCAACACCCTGGTTAATATTCAGTTTACCCTGGAAAATTTCGCCAAATTCGCGGAGCCCATCTACGTGCAGGTGTTTGCCAAGTCCCTGCGGATCGGCCTGATTACCGTGGGGATCTGTCTGGTGCTGGGCTATACCCTGGCCTACAACATTTGCCGCTTTGAGGAGAGAATCCAGAGCAGCCTGATTCTGCTGGTGACCATCCCCATGTGGATCAACACTCTGCTGAGGACCTACGCCTGGATCAGCATTCTGTCCGACAACGGCATCATCAATACCTTTTTGCAGGCCCTGGGGCTGGAGCCGGTGACCATGATGTACACCAATTTCGCGGTGATCATCGGCATGGTCAGCGATTTTCTGCCCTTTATGGTGATTCCGATTCACACGTCGTTAAGCAAAATCGACAAATCCCTGATCGAGGCGGCCCAGGATCTGGGGGCCACGCCCTTCCAGACCTTTACGAAGGTGATTTTCAAGCTGTCCATTCCGGGGGTGCTTAACGGCGTGATTGTGACGTTTCTGCTTTCCATCTCCACCTTCGTCATTCCCAAGCTTCTGGGAGGCGGACAGTACACCCTGATCGGCAACCTGATCGAGAATCAGTTTATTTCCGTGGGCAACTGGAACTTCGGAAGCGCCCTCTCCCTGATACTGACGGCTGTGATTCTGGTCGCCATCACCCTGATGCGCAGGCTGGACCAGGAGGATAAGGAGGAAGAGCTTTGAAAAAGAAAAAAAGTCTGCCGGGCATCGTTTACATCGTCATCTGCTTCCTTTTTCTGTACCTGCCCATTTTTGTGACCATGATTTTTTCCTTTAATTCCTCCAAGTCGCTGACGAAGTTTTCCGGCTTCTCTCTGATGTGGTACCAGGAGCTGTTCTCGGACGCGGAGATTATGAGCGCCGTGTATGTGTCTGTCACCATTGCCCTTTTGTCCACGGTGATTTCCACCGTCCTGGGGACCGCCACCGCCATCGGCCTGTCGAAGAATAAGAAGGTAATCAAGGAGCTGATCATCAATATCAACAATATTCCGATCATGAATCCGGACATTGTGACCGCCATCGGCCTGATGATTTTATTTTCATCCTTAAAAATAGAAAAGGGCTATATGACCATGCTGCTGGCCCATATTTCCTTCTGCACGCCCTATGTGATCACCAGCGTGTACCCGAAGGTGCGCTCCTTAGACCCCAATCTGGCCAATGCCGCCATGGACCTGGGAGCCACACCCTGGCAGGCGCTGTACAAGGTGATTCTGCCCATGATCAAGGACGGCATATTCGCGGGGGTGCTGCTGGCCTTCACCATGTCCTTCGATGACTTTGTGATTTCCTATTTTGTGACAGGAAACGGCGTGAAAAATATTTCCATCATTGTGTACAACATGACCAAGCGCACCAATCCGACCATCAACGCCCTGTCCACCATCGTGATTCTGGTTATCATGGTGCTGTTGATTATCGCGAATGTGGTGCCCGCCGTGATGAAAAAAAGACAGAAGAGGGGGACGGAGGCGGAGCAGACAATAAGAGAACCGGCATAAGATTTTCGGCGAAGCTTTCCGGATGAAATATCAATTGGTGAAAGGGATTGTCCGGAGAATTTCCGGAGAATGCCCTGAGCAGATGGCTCGGGAAAAATCCGTATGAAAAAATGGCATAAAGCCGTTTGATGTAAAATACAAAAATCCGCGTCTGGAACGCGGGAAGAGGAGGAGACTGATCATGAAAAAAAGATTATTGGCACTGATGGCCGCCGCGGGACTGTCCGCGCTTATGCTTTCCGGCTGCGGCGACAGCAGTAAGGCCACACTGAAGGTCTATAACGCCGGGGAGTACATGGACACCAGCCTGCTGACGCAGTTTGAGAAGGAATTTGACTGCAATGTGGTCTATGAGACCTTCGATTCTAATGAGTCCATGTACACGAAGATTTTGAGCGGCGAATCCTACGATGTGCTGATTCCTTCGGATTACATGATTGAGCGC
This sequence comes from Lachnospiraceae bacterium, assembly GCA_021203305.1. Lineage (GTDB taxonomy): Bacteria > Bacillota > Clostridia > Lachnospirales > Lachnospiraceae > RGIG6307. The sequence goes on along the minus strand of JAJQBK010000015.1, from coordinate 56,213 downwards.
CTGATCAAGGAGGATTATTTACAGAAAATCGACTGGGACAAAATCCCCAACAGCGTGAATCTGAACCAGGACGTCATGGGGCAGGACTTTGACCCGGACAATGAGTACAGCGTTCCCTATTTTTATGGGACGGTTGGAATCCTCTATGACACCACTGTGGTGGACGAGGAGGATTTAAGCGAAGGCTGGGAGCTTCTGCGCAACACAAAGTACGCGGGGGACATCTATATGTATGATTCCGAGAGGGACTCCTTTATGATCGCGCTGAAGGCCCTGGGCTACTCCATGAACACAGACAACACGGAGGAGATCGATGCGGCCTATGAGTGGCTTATCGAGCAGAGGGACCTGATGTCGCCCATCTATGCCGGCGACGATGTGATCGACAACATGGTTTCCGGCAATAAGTCCATCGCGGTGGTGTATTCCGGTGATGCGGCCTATATCATGTCTGAAAATGAGGATCTGGAATATTATCAGCCTGCGGAGGGCACCAACGAGTGGTTTGACTGCATGGTGATCATGAAGGATTCGGAGCAGGTGGACCTGGCCCATGAGTTCATTAACTTCATGCTGGATGTGGATAACGCTGCCGCCAACACCGCCGAGGTGGGCTATACCTCCCCGGTGACGGAGGCCTATGAGGCGATGCTTGAGGAGGACTACGCGGGAATTTCCTCCTATTCGCCCGACATGACCAATCCCCTGAATGAATGCTTCCGCTACCAGACCAGCGAGATCAAGCAGTATTTCGCGGATCTGTGGACCAAGGTGAAGGCGTATTAGGCCGAGGCCGGAAAAGGGCAGTTTTAGCGGCCGGAGGTAACAGGCTACAAAAACAGGTAAAATAGTCGTCGTAAAGCTGTCGGAAATTAAAAAAAGAAATTAAAAAAGATTGCAGGAAATTTCAAAAAGGTACTTGACGAACCGACAGGTTTCTGTTATAGTACCTTTTGTTCGCGGAAGTGGCGGAATTGGCAGACGCGCACGGTTCAGGTCCGTGTGGAGGTTACTCCTTGAGGGTTCAAGTCCCTTCTTCCGCAGCCAGCACAAAAGCTCAGAATTCTTTACAGATAAAGAGTTCCGGGCTTTTTCTATTTTGCAGCTTCTTTGATTCGGTCTCTTTCTGACATCAGGATGCGCCCAAGAAGGTTTGCACCGGAGCCATTTACAGTACCCCAGGTCCTGTCTCCCCAGGTATTCCCTTCTTCAAGATACTCTGAACCGGTATTTAGCAGTTTTTGCCTGATATCTGGATTTTGCTTAAACTTTTCGTGAACTATTGCAGACATCTCCTGAACTTTTATCAATTCCCAATCGTGCCGGAGAGTTACAGACCTCCCCAATTTTTTGGCAGCTGAGGCATTAAGGGGCGCAAACTGTTCAGTTCCCTTGTCATCGGAACACTTTTGCGCCTGAAAAGCGGCCTCAGCATTATGATAATGAACTCCCTTATAAATGATTTCACATGGATAGAAATTGCTCAGAAAAAAATATTCGTTTTGAAATTCAGTTATCATGTCTTCTCCTTGAAAAAACGGTTATATAATTTTTCACAGGCGTTGCTCACAGACGCTTCATGAAGCGGATTGTAAAATTCACACAATTTTGAAGGGGGAATAGTGCGGACAATCTCGGCGGAGGAAATGCAGTATTTCCATTGAAGAAAAACATATATATCCGCAATCCAGTCAGAAAGGATGCTGTCCATATATTCATTTTCATCCTGCGTCATGGGAATTCTGTTAAAATCAACAGAATTTAAAATCTGATTAATTCCCTTATTCAGAGCACCCCAGTTGCCTTCATCCCTCCTTGCCCGAATTTCAGAGTTTTCCATATATTCTCGGACACATCCAAAAAAATCATGCCCGGATGAAATAAATTTATGAAATAAATACTTTGTTATTTTAATATTATTGTTCAAATATAATTTATCATAGGCTTCCATAGCTGACCTCCTTTCATCGCTCGTGAGTATTATCCTCGCGAGATTGAGGTTTATAAGGCCGATTAATAATCGATTCCGGAAAATAATATTTCAGGGAACTGTCATATGCGTATTTTTGACTCAGAACCTCTTTTAGCGTTACTCCATGAGGCTGATAATTATCCTGAACGATCTGCCGGCGCCTGTTATCGAGAAAGTTTGCAGCTTTTCTTCGGGCCTGTGCGTCATAATTAATGTATTTATTACGGTCTTTTACCTCTGTACTTTTCAAAAATTTTATTGCGTCGAATGCCTTTGAGGATTTTATGAATACCTGATTCCCCAGTTCCCCTTCCCTGAAAAACCGGTCAACCTCAGCTATATTCAATTGACCCTTGAAAAAGGCATCTATAACCCTCATGTAACTGTCATCTGCCCTGTATCCGATGATAACGTCATAATCATCAGTATTTATTTTGTACTCAGCTGCAAATAATTTTGCAGCGTATTCAGTATCTTCATCGCTCACTCCGCGATGGGACACAACTTCCGCAATCCATGCAAGAGTTCCGCATTCATCCAGATATAAGACGTTCATGTCTTCGACTGGAAAATTGTATTGGTTACAAATGGCTCGATCTGAACCATTATTGACAGCCCACGCATTGGCCTTTTCAATGTCCTCGCAAAGGTAAAAGCCGCTGCCGTAATCGTTATCTTCTTTACCAAAGCCATACAGCGGCTTTGGTATAATTTTGTCACTGCCGTGATATAAAATCATTTTTATCCCTCCCGTTTTTTTATAACATATCCCTGGCATAAAGTAAAGAATTGTAAAGTTGATCAGGGTGTTAAAATTGGACAGGTTTAATGCAGAATCCTGAGAATAATGCATTTACATTGACTCCGCAGCAGTGGATAATGGCAAAAGATCCGATTCTTAAAAAAATATGAAGAAATATGAAGAAAAATGTTGCCAAAACCTGAAATTAAGGGAAAAAACGTGTAAATTTAACTTGCCAAATGACTGGAATAGTGTTAAGATAAATCAACCTGAGTTTTTTTACCGTGTCGATTCTGCTGAATTTTCCGCTGTTTTTTTGTGGATTTTGGCGGATGGCGTCGGCTCGTTGGCGAGAGACGGCCGGCTGCACGGACAGGCCGCATTCCGGGGCAGCGCTTGCTGAGCATCCCGGTGCATATCATTAAAGGAGGAAATTTTTATGATGAAATGTATTTCCCGCAGAGACTTCATGAAGGGAATGGTAGTAGGAGGAGCAGCCTTAGGTTCTGCCGGCATTCTTTCCGCGTGCGGCTCCAGCTCCAGCTCCGAAACCACTGAGACCACAACCGAAGAGACAAGCTCCAGCTCGGAGAGCACAGCTGAAGTGGAACTGGAGCCCACACTTGCTTCCGCTGTCGCAGATATGGATTATTATGCGTCCAGCGAGTACATTTATGACCTCGTTCTGGGCGAGTTCTATGACGCCTATTCCGCGGCCAAGACAGACGCAACCACCGTATCTGAGAGATACGCCATGATGGCCGCTTCTGAGGCAAAGCTTCTGGAGAGCGGCGTGATGCTTCCCCTGTATTCTTCGGGCGGCAACTACGCGATCTCCCGTATGGTAACCCGTACCACTCCCTACGCGAATGCCGGTAATGACTCTGACAAGTATTATGGCGGTCTGGTGACCGAGGACTTCCTCAAGACCGAGGACGTTACTTATTTGAGAGAGTTGTGGGAGGAGCTGAGAGGCACCGGCACCTACAAGGCTGAGGCTGAGGCTTATCTGACCGAGCAGGGCTATACCTTCAAGAATGAACTGAATATCGTTTACAGTTCCGATCCTCAGACCTATGATGATCTGGCAAGCTCCAAGAGCGTTGACCATGAGGTTTTAGTCAATACCTATGACGGCCTGCTGGAGTATGACTGCGAAGGCGTTCAGCAGCCCGCTCTGGCTACCGATTATGAAGTGTCTGACGACGGCCTGACCTGGACCTTCTACATCCGCGAGGGCGTCAAGTGGGTTGACTCTCAGGGACGTGAGATCGCCGAGGTAGTGGCGGATGACTGGGTAGCCGGTCTGCAGCACTGCGTTGATACACAGTCCGGCCTGGGCGATCTGCTTGACGGCGTTGTGGAGGGCCTTGGCGAGTATATCAGCGGCGAGATCACTGATTTTACCCAGGTCGGCGTTGAGGCTGCTGATGACTATACTCTTGTATATCATCTGATCGAGCCCTGCACTTATTTCAACACCATGACCGGATATACCATGCTTGCACCCCTGTGCAGAACCTATTATACCTCCATGGGCGGCAAGTTCGGCACCGAGTATGACGCTTCCGCTTCCGATTACCTCTATGGCAAGGACAAGGACAGCATCGTCTACTGCGGGCCCTACATCATCACCAACGCCACCGCTACCACCACTGTGATCTTCTCCAAGAATGAGACCTACTGGAATCTGGACGCGGTGAATATGGACACCATCACCTGGAGATATGACGACGGTTCCGACGCTTCCAAGACCTATACTGACACCCTGAACGGCGACAATGACAGCGTGACTCTGAATTCTTCCAGACTGGAGCTGGCGAAGGCTGACGGAATTTATGACACCTATGCGTATATTTCCAGCACCACCACCACCTCCTACATGGCGTTCTACAATGTCAACAGACAGTCTTACGCCAATACCAACGACGGTACCCTTGAGTCTCCCAAGAGCGATGAGGAGAAGGCAAGGACTTATGAGGCCATGGCGCTGCAGAGTTTCCGTCTGGCTTTGAGCTATGCCACCGACAGAGGCGCTTACTTCGCGCAGACCAAGGGCGAGGATCTGAAGTACGCATCTATCAGAAACACCTATACTCCCGGCGACTTTGTATTCCTGGATGAGGACGCGACGATAGATATCAACGGCACAGCCACCACCTTCGCGGCAGGCACCTATTATGGTGAGATCCTTCAGGCACAGCTGGATGCCGACGGCTCCGATATCGTTGCCTGGGACGGCACCAGCACCGACCTGTTTGACGGCTGGTACAATCCGGACGCGGCTATGGAGCAGCTGGAGATTGCTATCGAGGAGCTGGCGGCCATGGGCATCACAGTGGATGAGGACAACCCGATCTATATCGACTATCCGTTCTACAGCGGTTCCGAGACCTACTCCAACAGAGCTGAGGCTTACAAGCAGTCCGTTGAGGGCGCTCTGGGCGGTATGGTTATTGTCAATAAGATTGAGGCTACCCTTGATCAGTGGTACTACGCCGGTTACTACACTGGGAGCGGTGAAGAAACCAACTACGAGATGTATGACCTGAGCGGCTGGGGCCCGGACTATGTGGATCCGTCCACCTACCTGGATACCATGCTTCCGGATGGCAGCGGCTACATGACCAGCAGCCTGGGACTGTGGTAAATCAAATAACTGCTGAGATGAAATATCAGTAAAATAGCTGCAAGAGAGTGGCGGACAGCCACTCTCTTATGCTATATACACAAGGCATCTGTTCACAGCCGGTTTGAAGATATCATCCGGAGCATCGGGTTTACCCGTAAGTGCCTGATGACATCCTCAAAATGACTGAGAATAGAAACCGGAAAATTCATAATGGACGCACACACCTGCCCATTATATAAAGCGAGAGAAAAATTATGGCAAAATATCTAACAAAACGTATTTTATACAGCATTTTTTCAGTTATTGCGGTGGTAGCCATTGTAATGATCATGATTTATTCGCTGCTGGATCGGAATAAGGTTTTTGCGAATGATTCCCAGTATTCCAAGCTGTCGAATAACCAGCGCACCACCTATTGCTATCAGCAGTGGGAATCCTATGGCTATCTGGACTATGTCCCCTACACGGACTGGCTCACCGCAATGGTGCAGGCCGGGGAGCTCGATGAGGAGACCCGTTCCTCGGTGGCTTCCATCGGCAGGACTGCCGAGAACGACTCGGAGGAGGTTGCCGAATATGTGGCGATGTTTACCGAGTATTATGAATCCCAGGGCTATACGGTGGTCAGGCTGGACGCGGTTGTGGCCGGCAAGAAGTTAGCCTCCGGCGGCACACAGACGCTGTTCGCTACCAAGGATATTCCCCTGATCAACAGGATTATCAGTTATTTCACGGATTTGTTTGAATTCGACAATATCAATTATGTAGAAGATGATGTGGGAGAGAGAGGCCTCACTTTCACTTTATATGATCCTCTGTATGGAGGAGATACGTTTTCCCCTGCCATTATCGGAAACGGCACCAAGCATAAATATCTGCTGTATTTTGACAATGTGTTCCCTTATGTCCATCAGAACTTTGTCAATATCAATCTGGGTATTTCCTATTCCGTCAACAGCGGAGTTGATGTCTGGCAGACCATGACGCAGAGGCAGGGTTCCTTTGCCATGCGCACGGTGACCTATGAGACCGGGCTGACGGAGAGCAGCGCGGACAATCTGCATACGGCCACCTATCTGTCAGGTTCCCAGGATGCCACGGTGGTGAACGCGGCGCGTTACCTGGACAATTACACAAATGTTTCCACGTTCAGCGCGGGGAGATCCAAGATCGGATATTCCTTCGTGATCGGCATTATCGCTACGATCATTGCCTATGTGCTCGGCCTGCCTCTGGGCGTTCTGATGGCCCGTTATAAGGATGGGCTGCTGGACAAGATCGGCACGATGTATATCATCTTTATTATAGCGGTGCCGTCTCTGGCCTATATCTTCCTGTTTAAGGCCATCGGAGGCTCGGTCTTCGGTCTGCCCACCACGTTCAACATGGAGAGCACCAGCAAGCTCTATTATATGCTGCCCATTATCTCCCTGGCGCTGCCTTCCATCGGCAGCCTGATGAAGTGGATGCGCCGGTATATGATCGACCAGATGAATGCGGACTACGTGAAGTTCGCCCGGTCCGGCGGTTTGAGCGAGACCGAGATTTTCAGCAAGCATATTATGAAAAACGCCGCCATTCCCATTATACATGGTATTCCAGGCAGTGTACTGGGAGCGCTGACGGGCGCTATCATCACAGAGCGTGTCTACGTGGTTCCCGGCGCCGGCAACCTGCTGACTACGGCTATCAACGCATACGATAACGGCGTGATTGTGGGCGTGACCCTGTTTTACGCGGTACTGACGGTAACCTCCATTATTCTGGGAGATTTGCTGATGTCCATGGTAGACCCCAGAATCTCATTTACGACGAAGGACAGGTAAAAACGTATGAATAATAATGAATTATTTGAAAAATATGATATGCCTGTAGAGGAGCTTTTTTCCAGAGTAGACCACAACGAGCTGGAATCCGAGAAGATCACGGCGCCCAGGTATTCCTACTGGCGTTCCGTATTCCGGGTGTTCTTCAAGAAAAAGGCAAATATCGTTGCTCTCAGTCTGCTGGGTATCATCGTTTTGCTGACCTATTTTTATCCGGTATTCTTTGAGTACGACAAATACGCCAACGTGCTGGACGCGGCCACCAAGCATCTGCGTCCGCTTGCGGCCATGAAGCTTCTGGGTTACAATATTCACTGGATTCTGGGCACGGGCGCTTCCGGCAACTCCACCTTTGACGCCATCTGGTACGGCGCGAGAATTTCCGTTTCTCTTGCTTTTGTCTGCGCGCTGATCAACCTGACCATCGGTGTGGTGGTGGGAGCCATCTGGGGCTTCTCCAAGAAGGTGGACGCTGTCATGATGAACGTATACAACGTCATTGCCAACATTCCCTATGTGCTGATGATTTCCGTGCTGGTAATGTTATTTACCGCCAGCTTCTGGACCATGGTATTTGCCCTGACGGTGACGGGCTGGATCAGTGTCGCTTACTTTATCCGGACGCAGGTTATCATTATCAGAGACCGGGAGTACAATCTGGCCAGCAAATGTCTGGGAACCTCCACGCCCAAGATTGCCATGAAGAATATTCTTCCCTTCATGACGTCCGTCATTGTGACTCTGGCGGCCACGGAGATCCCCTCCTATATTTCCTATGAAGTGTTCCTGGCCTACATCGGCATGGGCCTGACAGACATGTCTTTGGGCCGTCTGATTTATGAGGCTGAGAGCGCCATGGTCACTCCGGGCTGGGAGTTTGAGTTCTGGAGCCCTGTGGCGGTATCCGCCATCATCGCCATCGTGCTTTATGTGGTGGGACAGAATCTGGGTGATGCGTCCGATCCCAGAACGCATATGTGAGGGGGCAGCCAATGGAAGAGAAAAAGGTATTATTATCAATTAAGGATCTCCATGTGAAGTTCCATGTGCGCGGCCGTATTCTGACCGCCATCCGCGGGATTTCTCTGGATATTTACGAGGACGAGTCCATCGCAATCGTGGGCGAGTCCGGCTCCGGCAAGTCCGTGTTTACCAAGACCTTTGCCGGTATGAATGACAGCAACGGCTTTATCGACGAGGGACAGATTATTTTCAGCGATCCGGAGCTGGCGGACACCAGAGTGCCGCTGGACGACAACGCCAGGAAAATGATTGCCACCGCCATGAAGCATCTCAACGAGGCCTCCAAGCTGGAGCTTGGCGCGGCCACTTATCAGGAAATTCTGGCTCTGGAGTCTGAGAAAAGGCAGAAGAGCAGCTTAAGCGATGAGGAGCGGGAGAAGGTCGATGCACTGATCAATGAAGTCACCTTTAAGAGGACCAATCTGTTCAATGAAAGGCAGACCTATGATCCCAAGAGTGAAAAGGATAAGATCAAGGCGGCCAAAGAGCGCATAAAGGGTTATGACGCGGAGATCAAGCAGTTAGAGAAGGAAAAACAGGAAAAGATCAAGGCGCACCAGCAGGCGGTGAAAAATGACGTTGCCTACCATAAAGAGTATGATCAGAAAATGTCCGCCTTAAAAGCCCGCTATGAGAAGGAAATTTCCGGCTCCATTTCCCGGGAGACCATTAAGAGAAATGAGGAGCTGGCCAAAGAAATGTATCTCTCTGTGGGACGCTATGGCATTACCCAGAAGAGAAAAATGATGAAACAGCTGGGCAAGGCTATAGAAAAGGCCATGAAGCTGGGAGTGGACCTGAATGACATGGATCAGAGAAATAAGGTCTTCTCTGAGGTCAATTTCCGGGTGGAGTTTCTGGATGAGACGGGCGACGAGCTGCACGGTACCTGCATTCTGGATCTGGCGAAGGTCAAGTACGCGCAGGACTGGGCTAAGGTCAGAGGCAAGAGGATTGCCACGGTGTTCCAGGATCCCATGACCAGCTTAAACCCGATTATCACCATCGGCAAGCAGATCACCTCCATCATCATGAAGCACCAGGATGTGACGGAGGCGGAGGCCAGAAAGAGAGCGCTGGAGCTGATGACCAAGGTGGGAATTCCCAACGCTGACGCCCGCTTTGACGATTACCCGTTCCAGTATTCCGGCGGTATGAGACAGCGTATCGTTATCGCCATCGCCCTGTCCTGCCAGCCCAAGATTCTGATCTGCGACGAGCCTACCACGGCTCTGGATGTGACCATTCAGGCGCAGATTCTGAAGCTGATCAAGGATCTGCAGAAGGAGTTCCACTACACCATCGTGTTCATCACCCATGACCTGGGCGTGGTGGCCAATATCGCGGACCGTGTGGCTGTGCTCTACGCCGGGCAGATTGTGGAGTTAGGAAAGGTGGATGAGGTCTTCTATGATCCCCGCCATCCCTATACCTGGGCGCTTTTGTCCTCCCTGCCCCAGCTGGCGCAGCGCAATACGGAGCTGTATTCCATCACGGGCACGCCGCCATCTCTGTACAACGCGATACGGGGCGACGCTTTCGCGCCGAGAAATCCGTACTGCCTGAAAATCGATACCTTGGAGGAGCCGCCCATGTTCCCGGTGACGGAGACCCATTTTGCCAAGACCTGGCTTTTGGATGAGCACGCGCCGAAGATTGAGAAGCCCGAGGGCATTCAGGATATTCACACGAAACTGATGAAAGCGTTTAATATATAGGGGGATGTGGACATGGCAAATACAATTAATGAAAAAAGTAAAGAGGCCCATGTGACACATTTACCCGAGCATGGACCCATAGATGAGAACGGCAGAGAGATTCTGCTGTCCTTAAAAAATGTCGACATTACCTTTGGTAAGGGCGACAAGGCGGTAAGAGCGGTTAAGAACGCTTCCTTTGACATTTACAAGGGGGAAACCTTTTCCCTGATCGGTGAGTCCGGTTCCGGCAAGACCACCATCGGCCGGGCCGTCATCAGGGTGAACCCCTGCGCGGCGGGCGAGATACAGTACAAGGGCGTCCGGATTTCCGGCAAAATTCCCAATTCTCTGGACAGAGAGGTCATCCGCAATATCCAGATGGTCTTTCAGGACCCGGCCGCTTCCTTAAATGAGCGCGCCACGGTAGATTATATTATTTCCGAGGGCCTTTACAACTTCCACCTGTATGAGAATGAGGCGGACCGCGTGCAGAAGGTGGAGAATATCATCAACGAGGTTGGCCTGCTCCCTGAGCATCTGACCCGGTATCCCCACGAGTTTTCCGGCGGCCAGCGCCAGCGTATCGGTCTGGCCAGGGCCATGGTCATGGAGCCGGAGCTGGTGGTGGCGGACGAGCCCATCTCCGCTCTGGACGTCTCCATCCGCGCCCAGGTGCTGAATTTGCTCAAGAAGTTCCAGAGAGAGAAGGGCGTGACTTACCTGTTCATCGCCCATGACCTCTCCATCGTGCGGTTTATTTCCGACCGTATCGGTATTATTTACAAGGGCAATATCGTGGAGGTCGCGGAAGCGGAGGAGCTGTTTGACTTCCCCATGCATCCCTACACTCACTCCCTGATTTCCGCCATCCCGATTCCGGACCCGGCGCTGGAGAAGAACAAGGTGCTTTACACCTACGATCCCAGCATCCATGATTACAGCGTGGACCAGCCGGAGCTGGTGGATATTGGACACAATCACTTTGTGTACGGCAACAAAAAAGAGATTGAGGAGTACAAGGCACTTCGGGAAAAGAACGAGCCCTTAAAGTCCATCACTATTCTGGACCCGGAGGACCCGGAGTATGAGGAAAAGCTGAAGGCTTCCCAGGAGAAAAAGATCATCGATGAGGAATACACGATACCACCGGTTCACGATACCGGCAACGTTCTTCTTTCCATTTTGTCCTTCCTCCTGCCGGTGCTGGGCATCATTGCCGCCTTTGTGTTTAAGCATTTCAATTACATCCGCAACTATAAGGCGTGTAAGAAGGGCGCCATCGGCGGCTTTGGGTTTATCGCCGCGCTGCTGATTATATTGCTGCTGTTGATTGTGATCGCGATCATTTAAGGAAAGCGGGGCGCGAAGTCATTGGCTTTCATGGTTGTTGATACAGTTTTTTACAAATGATAAAAGCGCCTGTATGTGCTTCGTACAGGCGCTTTTCGAGGTTTCACGGGAGGAAAAGGATTGTCTAACAGAACAGCGAGAGATAACAGAGATTTACCCCATCCAAAGCCGGTACAGCGGGTGGAGCTTTCAGACAGGCATGTCAGGCTCCGGCTTTTTCTGGTGGTCATATTGGTACTTGTCGGGGGCTCCTGCCTGGCCTATTCCCTGATGTCCTGGCTTACGGTGGATTCAGGCTGGACTGTCATTTCCCTGGATTCGGCGGCGGATATTGTGGAGAGTGGGAATTTTGAGCTGCAGTATGAACTGGGAGCGACAGACCTGGGCACCACCGCGGAGAATAAGGCCATTGTGCTGGTTTACACGGATGCGCTTGAGCTGGCCTGCCAGAGCTTTCAGGCGGATGTAGAGTATGAGTACGTTAATAATGTTTATTATATTAACAGACATGTGAATGAGGATATCGTGGTGGAATCCGTTCTGTACGAGGCCTTTGAGCGGATGGGGGACCAGCTTGCTTATCTTTATCTGGGACCCTTATACGCGGAGTATTACGCTGTTTTTGCCAGCAGTGACGATATGGAGGCGGCGGTTTATGATCCGGAGCTGAATGAGGAGCAGGGAGAGTATTTCGCGCAGATCTGTTCTTTTATTGCCAACGGAGATATTAAGCTTGTGCTTCTGGGGGACAATACGGTTCGGCTGGAGGTGTCAGAGGAGTATGAGGCCTTTGCTGAGGAATATGAGATCACTTCTTATCTGGATTTTTTCTGGATGAAGAATGCCTTTATTGTGGATTATGTGGCGGAACAGCTGGCTGCGTCCGGTTATACCAACGGGCAGATCAGCAGTGTGGACGGCTATGTGCGCTGCCTGGATGAGAGGGGCGTGACCTACGGGGTCAATCTGATGGATATTCAGGATGGCATCGTCCGACAGGCGGCCACGGTTTCCTATGAAGGAGCGGAGAGCATCGTGATGTTGAAAGATTTCCCCGTATATTCCACCGATGCCATGTCTTATTATACTTATGAAAATGGGGAGATCAGAAGCTGTTATCTGTCGGTGGAAACCGGCCTTTGCACCAGCGCGCTCTCCGGGCTGATGTGCTACAGCGGCGAGGCCGGCTGCGCGGAGATTATGCTGGAAATGATGCCGGTTTATATCGCAGCGGAATTTGATGATGAAAGCCTGTCGGCGCTGTCTGAGATGGCGGGACAGGGGATTTACAGTATTTATTGTCAGGATCAGGTGATTTATTATAATGGGGAAGGGCTGGCGCTTACGGATGTTTATGACAGTGGGAGTGTCAGCTATGCGGTGGAGATGTTTTAGAGTTATGTTGCAAATGGGTCGCGGGAAGGTAAAATACAGCACAGAAATCGTGAAACAGATATTTTGCTTTCCCGCTCTGGTTTGCGAAGGCGGTATTGCTGTGAATAGTAACAAGTTTTGAACAGATTTTACATTCAAAGAGAAATCGCTTCTTCTTTCCATGGGAAATCTGTGTTAAAATAGGGGTAATAATGGAATTGAACGACAGAAAAGAAATCCGGTCGATTTTAATAAAGAAAAATCCGGTTCAGACCGTGAATGTCCCCGGCTCGAAGAGCGTCACCAATCGGGCGCTTCTGCTGGCAGTGATGGGGAAGGGGAAGAGCACGCTGAAGGGCTGCCTTTTTTCGGAGGATTCCAGATATTTTCTGCAATGTGTGCGGGATCTGGGATTTGAAGCGAAAGCGGATGAGGACGCGGCCCGGATTGAGGTGACGGGGCTGGGAGGAAGGGTTCCGGTGCGGGAAGCCTCCGTCTATGTGGGAAGCGCGGGAACGGCGGCCAGATTTCTGGCGGCTTACCTGGCCTGCGGCGAGGGCCGCTTTTATATGGACGCGTCGGAGCAGATGCGGCGCAGGCCCATGGAGCCTCTGATTACGGCGCTGGAGAGTATCGGTGCCCGGATTGAATGTACCGAAAAGCCGGGACATTTTCCGATGGTGATTACGGGGCATGGAATCTTAAAGGACCGGGTGGCGGTGGATATTGACTTGAGCAGTCAGTTTCTGAGCGCCCTGCTGATTGCCGCACCCATGTCGGGAAAAGAGCTTGCCATTGAGGTAAAGGGAAGCCATGGCATGGCTTATATTGATATGACGGTCAGGATGATGGAGCAGTTTGGCGTGAGCGTCAGGCGGGAGGGGGAAAAGCGCTTTGTCATCCCGGGCGGCCAGCATTATGTGACAAGGGATTATCAGGTGGAGCCGGACGCCTCTGCAGCCTGTTATTTCTGGGCATTGGCTGCGATCCATGGGATTTCTGTGACGGTGCCCCATCTGCATTTTGACTCTCTGCAGGGAGATGTGGCCTTTGCGAAGCTTCTGGCACAGATGGGGTGTCAGGTGGAGGACAGGTCAGAGGGAATCCGGGTGACCGGACCGGCGGATGGCGTATTGAAGGGTGTGACTGTGGATATGCACAGCTTCTCTGACCAGGCCATCACCCTGGCGGCTATCGCGCCCTTTGCGGACAGTACGGTGGAGATCACCGGCATTGGCCATATCCGCCATCAGGAGAGCGACCGTCTGTCCGCCATGGCGGAAAATCTGAGGGCCATGGGGATTGGGGTGCAGGAGAGAGAGGACAGTATCCTGATCGAGCCGGGAACACCCCGGGCCACAGTCATTGAGACTCATGAGGACCATCGGCTGGCCATGGGCTTTGCGCTGACCGGCACCCGTGTGGCGGGAATTGTGATCAAGGATCCCGGTTGCTGCAAAAAGACCTTTGAGCGGTATTTTGACGTGCTGGACCGGGTGACAGAGTCAGTCGAAGGGGAGCAGTAAACTGTATGAAACGCTGAGAGTGCTTCATGCGGCGGATGAATGGCGGCCTGAACGGATAAAAGAGAAGGTGCAGCGCAGCGGATCAATGACAGCGTGAAGAAATAAGAGAAAAGGCATAGCGCGGAAACGGAATGCGGAGTCGGTGCTATGGGAAGAATAAATACAGAGGAACAGAAAACAGATGGCGACGGATTTAGATGAACTGAGAAAAGAAATCGATGAGCTGGACAGGCAGATTGTTGACCTCTATGAGCAGCGGATGGACGTGTGCCGCGAGGTGGCCCAGTATAAGATTGAGAATGGCAAAAAGGTTTTTGATTCCGCCAGGGAGCGGGAGAAGATTGCCGCCGTCCGGGGCATGGTGCAAAAGGACAGCTATCGTATCGGTGCCCAGGAGCTTTTTGAGCTGATCATGAGTACCAGCAGAAAGATGCAGTATCAGATGCTGGCGGATGCGGGCGCCACGGGCAGGCTCCCCTTTATCCAGGTGGAAAAGCTGGACACGGCCGGTTCCCGGGTGGTGTTTCAGGGCGCGGAGGGAGCGTACTCCCAGGCGGCCATGCGGCAGTTTTTCGGCTCGCAGGTGAACAGCTTCCATGTGGAGACCTTCCGGGACGCCATGTGCGCCATCGAGGAGGGAAGCGCGGATTACGCGGTGCTGCCCATTGAGAATTCCACAGCGGGGATTGTCAGCGAAATCTATGACCTTTTACAGGAATTTGAAAATTATATCGTGGGAGAGCAGGTCCTTCAGATTAATCAGTGTCTGCTGGCGCTGCCGGGGGCGAAAAAGGAGGACATCAGGGTGGTGTACTCCCATCCCCAGTCGCTGATGCAGACCGCCAGATATTTAAGCGCCGCGGGCTGGCAGCAGATCAGCATGAAAAATAACGCTTTCGCGGCGCAGAAGGTGGCTGAGGACGGCAGACTGGATCAGGCGGCCATCGCCGGCTCCGCCGCCGGAGAGATTTACGGGCTTGAAGTGCTGGAGAGCGGCATCAACGACGTGAAGGACAACAGCACCCGCTTCATCATTGTGACCAACCAGAAGATTTTCCGGTCAGACGCGAAAAAAATCAGCATCTGTTTTGAGGTGCCCAATGAGAGCGGCTCCCTGTACCATATGCTGAGTCATTTTATTTTCAATGATCTGAACCTGACCAAGATTGAGTCCAGGCCCATCGAGGGCAGAAACTGGGAGTATCGGTTCTTTATTGATTTTGAGGGCAACCTCTCTGACAGCGCGGTGAAGAACGCGCTGCGGGGATTGAGGGAGGAAGCCGCAAATATGAAGATACTGGGGAATTACTGAAGAGGAGGAATATGAATGTATTGAGATTATTATATGAAAGGAAGTGAGTTGGCCTGAAAGCAAACAGGAGAGCAGCTAAGACATACTTATGGATTGAGGATCGCATCGGAAAATCAGCATATATGTTCTGGACAGCCTTTATGCATGAAATTTATCCGGATGTGATAGTAGAAAGTAAAAAGAATAACCGGGAATTGGTAAAAGCAGTCAAGGGGTTAACAGATAAAGAAAACAGATATATCATCGCTTTTGACAATTCTTTTGATAATGTTCAGTTATACATGGAACAGAAAATATTAAAAGAGGCAGCAGGAATACGGGATAATGTGTTCTTGCTTGATCTGATTTGCTTTGAATATACACTATTGGAATTTGATAAATTAATTGATTGGATTTATGCTCCTGGGGATGAATTCAGAGAAAAGAGAGCAGGTGCCATTGCCGCAAGAGAACACCTGGTTCAGATGATTAGTACAGGTGATGTAAATTATAAAGAAATACAGGAAATTGTGGATTATGACGACCATTTGACAGAACACAATATTGAGCAATTATCTGCAAAGCTGTTATTGGATCTTACGAGAAATACAGGGTTTGAAGTGTCCAAAGGTTCGCTGGGTGAATGCTGGAAGCAGAACTGCTGCGAGTGGGAAGAACGGCAGGAAGATGATATCTGTGGATTGGATCAGTCGAAACTTTCCCTTAAAGATAAAATGAAGAGCATCCTGTTCGGCACATCATTGTGCAGAGAATTTGCAGGTATCGGATTGGAGGTGCTTCTATGATTACAATATTTAGGAACAAGAGGGACATACCAGGCGATAAGGAGTATGTGGAACTTAATGATGTGTTCTTTAATCAGAATACAGTTTTAAGACTTGACGAAAAAGCTGATGCGATAATAGAGGACATAGACGATTCCAGGCTGGTTGGAAAATATAAGATACAATCAAAGTTTAACGGCGTCATATTAGATGTTGATTGTTTATCCACGGGCTGTAAGACTGTATTGAACGTATTGTATTATCCGGACAGGGTATTTTGCTTAAAAGAGTGTGGCGATAATGCACTGGAAGTATTATATGGGCTGGAAAAAGGGGCAGTATACAGTGACTACGCAATTATACCATTTGAAATGAATGAAGTTATGGTATCTGATAGTAAAGGAACGGGAATTATTTCTGATTATGAAGAATTGAAGGAGTGGTGGGGCGGTGAAGAGTAAGCCAATTGTGATGGACCATTTTGCGACGGTTCATACATCATATGTACTTGATTTTGATTTTACAAACAATATTACGCTTCTGACAGGTTCATCGGCAACGGGGAAGACCGCTTCTTTTTCTTTTATTCGGGAGTGTATGGCAGTTAATCCTGATATATTTTGTTTGAATTATCAGGACTATCAAAAAGATATTAAGAAAGTAGTTTCTGAACAATCAGGAAAGCTTATTGTGATTGATAACGCAGATATATTGCTGAATGATGATACGAGGAAATATATTTCTCTTGACGATAAGAATCAGTATCTGATTATTGGCAGAAATCCGAAGAATTTGTTTACAACAAGTGATAATTTGTTTGAGCTTGTGAGTGAAAAAACAGGAGAGCAGACGAAGTTCAGATTGAAGAAATATTTGTAGAAAAATAAGAAAATTTTAAGCTATCGGCGATGAATATATAACAGTAAAAAAGGGGAAATGGCTATGAAATTATTCGCGGCGATTGAAGCGGGCTCCTTCGGCCTGTCCATGAAGATTTTTGAATACCAGGACGGGAGGATGAGGGAGATAGAAAGTCTCCGGCACAGCATGGATATGGGAACGGACGCCCATGCCCTTGGCAGGATCAAGGACGAGCACATGGATGAGATTTTCCGCGTTCTCAGGGAGTTTCAGTCCGTCATGAAAAGCTATAAGGTGACGGAGTACACGGCCTACGGCACCAGCGCTTTGCGCGAGGTATCCAATACGCTGCTTTTCTGCGACCAGGTGGAGCAGCGAACCGGCATCAGGATTCAGGTGCTGAGCAATACGGAGCAGCGGTATTTAAATTATAAGGCCATCGCCGCCAAGAGCGAGACCTTTCAGAAGATCATCGAGCAGGGGACGGCGATTGTGGATATCTGCGGCGGCGGCCTGCAGATTTCCCTTTTTGATAAGGATACGCTGGTGTGCACCCAGCAGCTCAGGCTGGGGCTTCTGCGGCTGCAGGATCAGCTGCAGCGGCTGAAGGTAGATGGGCAGGATGTGGAGTCCCGGGTTTTAGAGCTGGCCAATCCTCAGCTTTCCGTGTTCAAACGGATGTATCTGAAGGGGCAGAAGATCACGAACGTGATCATGGTGGATGAGCATATTTCCCGTTATCTGATGAAAAAAACGGGCCATGAGTACGGGCAGGGCTTCTGGGATGGCGGGGAATTTGCCCAGCTGATGGACCGGGCCTCAAGCATGAGCAAGATGGAAATTTCCAGGCTTCTGCAGGCGCCGGAGGACCGGCTGGACACCATGATGCTCTCCGGCATTTTGCTGCGGCGCGTGATGGAGGTGACCGGGGCGGAGGTTTTGTGGGTGCCCGGCGCCGAGCTCTGCGATGGGATCGGCTATGATTACGGGGAGAAGCACAAGCTGATTGTCATGTATCATGATTTTGAGAAGGACATTATCGCCTCCGTCAATAACATCAGCAAGCGCTATATGGGCTCCAAAAAGCGCAGCGAGACATTAGAGCGGCTGGCGCTGGCAATATTTGACAGTGTGAAGAAGGTTCACGGACTGGGCAAGCGGGAGCGGCTTCTGCTGCGGATTTCCGCCCTTTTGCATGACTGCGGCAAATATATCAGCATCACCACTATGGGCGCCTGCTCCTACAGCATTATCATGGCTACGGAGATCATCGGCCTGTCCCATCTGGAGCAGGAGATGGTGGCCAACATTGTGCGCTTCAACCATGATGATTTTGAGGAGGCGGAGGGGGCTCTTCGCAGAAGCGTGGATAATCAGACCTATCTGACCATCGCCAAGTTGACGGCGATCCTCAGGGTGGCCAACGGGCTGGACCGCAGCCACAAACAGAAATTTGACGTGGTGAAGTGCCAGCTAAAGGACGACAAGCTGGTGATCAGCGTGGAAACAGAGCAGGATATTTCTCTGGAAAAGGGGCTTGTGACGGAGCGCACCGCCTTTTTTGAGCAGGTATTTAATGTCAATGTGGTGATCCGGCAGAGGAGAACCGCGCAGGAGGCGTGACAGGGTAAAAAGAGAATCGCGCAGGAGGCGTGACTGAGGGGTAAACCCGGAAACAGCCGGGAGAGCGGAGCCGAAAGGAAGGGGAGAGGATGGAAGCAGGGGAAACAAAAACGGTGAAGGAGACGAAGGAAACCAAAGATTCGAAAGCCTTAAAAGAGACAAGGGAATCAAAGGATTCCAAAATGACAAGGGAGGAGCGCAAATCCGGGGATTTAAAGGAATCAGGAGGTGCAAAGCCGGCGGATCTGCGAAATCCGAAATATTACGTAAACCGGGAGCTGAGCTGGCTGAAATTTAATTTAAGAATTCTGGAGGAAGCCAGGGACAGAAGCATCCCCCTGTTTGAACGGCTGAAATTTCTGTCCATCACAGCCTCCAACATGGACGAATTTTTCATGGTGCGCGTGGCGAGCCTGATGGATCAGGCGGATGACAGCCCCAAAAAGCGGGACATCGCGGGTATGACGGCTGCGGAGCAGCTGGACGCCCTGGATGAGGAAATTCATCCCTTTGTGCAGCTGCAGTACAGCACCTGGAACCGCTCTCTGGTGCCGGGGCTTATGCAGAACGGGTTGCGTGTGGTGAAGCGGCATGAGGAGCTGACCAAAAAGGAAGGGGAGTTTGTGGATCGCTATTTCATGAATTCCGTGTATCCGGTGCTGACGCCCATGGCGGTGGATTCCTCCAGGCCCTTTCCCCTGATCAGAAATAAGTCCCTGAATCTGGGCGCCCTGGTGCGCAAGAAAAACGCAAAGGACGGCGGGGAGCCGGAGTTTGCCACAGTGCAGGTGCCCGGCCTTCTGTCAAGAGTGGTGGAGCTGCCCATGTCGGAAAATGGCACAAGAAACCTGATTCTGCTGGAGGAGATCATCGAGCGGAATATGGATAAGCTGTTTTTGAATTACAATATTGAGTGCGTGCATCCCTTCCGCATTACCCGGGACGCGGAATTTGACCTGGATGAAGATGATTCCGAGGATTTATTAAAGGAGATCGAGCATCAGATCAAAAAAAGACAGCGGGGCGAAGCCATCCGCCTGGAGGTGGACGCGGATGTGGACAAAAATCTTTTAAAATTTCTGAAAAAAGAGTTGTCGATTAAGGAGAGCTCGATTTATTATATAGACGGTCCCCTGGATCTGACGTTTCTGATGAAGGTGTACGGGCAGGAGGGGTTTGACAGCCTGAAGGCGGAGAAATTTGTGCCCCAGGTGCATCCGGATTTCGCGGACTGTGAGGATATTTTCGCGCTGATCCGGGAGAAGGACGTGCTGTTGCATCACCCATATGAATCCTTTGATCCCGTGGTGCAGTTTGTGCAGCAGGCGGCGAGAGATCCGCAGGTGCTGGCCATCAAGCAGACCCTGTACCGGGTCAGCGGCAATTCGCCCATCATCGCGGCTCTGGCCCAGGCGGCGGAGAACGGCAAGCAGGTGACGGTGTTAGTGGAGCTGAAGGCCCGCTTTGACGAGGAAAATAACATCGGCTGGGCGAAGATGCTGGAGAAGGCCGGCTGCCATGTGATCTATGGACTGGTGGGCTTAAAGACTCATTCCAAGATTACCCTGGTGGTCCGGGGAGAGGAGGATGGAATCCGCAGATATGTCCATCTGGGCACCGGCAATTATAATGATTCCACGGCGAAGCTGTATACGGATGTGGGAATGCTGACCTGCGCGAACGCCATCGGGGAGGACGCCACGGCGGTGTTCAATATGCTGTCCGGCTATTCGGAGCCGCTGCACTGGAATAAGCTGTCCTTAGCGCCGCTCTGGCTGAAGGATCGTTTTATTTACCTGATTGACAGGGAGGCGGGCTACGCGAGGGCGGGGAGAGAGGCCCGGATTATCGCCAAGATGAATTCTCTCTGTGACCCGGATGTGATCGAGGCCCTTTACCGGGCGTCCTGCGCGGGGGTGAGGATTGACCTGATTGTCCGCGGAATCTGCTGCCTGAGGGTGGGAATTCCCGGCGTCTCTGAGAATATTTCCGTGCGCTCTATTGTGGGATATTTCCTGGAGCACAGCAGAATCTTTTATTTTGAAAACGGGGGCAAGGAAGAAATTTATGCCTCCAGCGCGGACTGGATGCCCAGAAATCTGGAGCGCAGGGTAGAGATTTTATTTCCCATTGAGGACCCGGCCCTGAAGGAAAAGGCTTACGGAATTCTGGATACGCAACTGAGGGATACGCTGAAGGCTCGGGAGCTGAAGCCGGACGGTACCTACGAGAAGGTGGATCTGAGAGGAAAAGAGAAATTTGGCAGCCAGGCGTTTTTTGCCGCGCAGGCGGTGGAGAACGCGAAGCTACACAACAAAAAGGAGGAGATGGGCCGCGTGTTTATTCCCAGAATGGCCATGGAACAGCAGGAAGGGCAATCCCGGCGGTAAAGCGGGGGTGTTCGCCGGATGATGGGTTGTTTTGAGAAGGCGGTGAATGAGACAACATGAAATGCACAAAAAATATCGTACTTGCCAGTGGGTCTCCGAGAAGAAGGGAGCTGTTGACGCTTCTTGGCTGGGAGTTTGAGGTGATTCCCAGCGACTGTGAGGAAGAAATCACGGAAAAAAGGCCCTCCCGAATCGTCTCTCAGCTTTCGGCGCAGAAAGCGGAAAATGTGTGGGAAAAACTCTCAGAGGAGCGGCAGGAGGAAAGCCTGGTGCTGGGAGCGGATACCATCGTGGCTCTGGACGGCCTGATTCTGGGGAAGCCCTACACAGAGGAAAGGGCGGTGGAGATGCTGCAAAGGCTTTCCGGCAACGCCCATCAGGTTTTCACCGGGGTAACCCTGATCTGGATGGATCGTGGTAAAAAGAAAACTCACACCTTCTATGATATGACGGAGGTGAAGGTAGCGTCTCTTTCCGCGGCGGAAATTCAGGATTATGTGGAGAAGGGGACCTGTCTGGACAAGGCGGGGGCCTACGGCATTCAGAATGAGTTTGCTCCTTATGTGACGGAGATCTGCGGGGATTACAGCAATGTGGTGGGACTGCCTCTGGCGGCGGTCTACGCACAGATGAAGCGCTGCGGCCTGATCCATATGAGCGGAGCAGCGGCACCGGCCCTGGTGAGTTCCGGCAAAATCAAAGGAGTGATCTTTGACCTGGACGGGACGCTGGCGGACACACTGGAGTCCATCACCTACTGCGGCAATTATGCCATGCGGGCCTGCAAGCTGCCGGAGATTCCCCCGGAGAAGTATCGTTATTTTGTGGGAGAGGGCTCGGATACTCTGATCCGGCGCTGCCTGATTTATTCCGGGGATGATGAGCTGAAGCTGTTTGAGAAGGCATATGCCAGGTATCAGATTATTTTTCAGGAAAAGTGTACGTACAATGTGACGGCGTATCCGGGGATGATGGAGACCCTTCAGGCCATGAAGGCCGGCGGAATCCGGCTGGCGGTGCTGTCCAACAAGCCCCATGAGCAGGCGCTGGATGTGGTATACAGCCTGTATGGGAGAGAGCTGTTCGACACGGTGCTGGGGAACAGGCCGGGAATCGCCAAAAAGCCCAGTGCCCAGGGAGTGCAGGAGATTCTGAAGGGCTGGGATATGGAGGCTTCGGACGTCATGTATGTGGGGGATACGGCCACGGATATGATGACGGGGAACGCCGCCGGGGCGCTGACAGTGGGCGTGCTGTGGGGGTTCCGGGACCGGGCGGAACTGGAGAAGCACAGGGCGCAGCAAATTGTGGAGAGGCCGGAGGAGCTGTTAGATTTACTGTAAGGAGACAGAAATGACAGAGCAATTTGATGACGTGGTGGTGCAGTGCTTTCTGGAGAAGCAGGAGCAGCTGCTGTATAAGAAGGTGTTTTCCACGAAAGAGGAGGCGCGGGACTTTCTGGAGGAGGGCATGGCTGTGGTGGTCGGCTCTGTGAAGGAGGTGCGGGAGTTCTTTGAGGAAGAGGGACTGGACACTGAGGGGCTGAAGGGGAAGAGAATTCTGGAGGCTGATGAGGTGTTTGAGGTCGGGGACGGACGGTATTTGATAGTAGAGGCGTAGTGTTGAAGGCACATGAAAACGCTGATACAGAGAGACGGTCGGCCAGTTTTATCCGGGCGAGCGCCTCTGTGCATCGTGCAAGTCTTCAGGCTGAAAGTAATTTGACGCACAGCGAAACGAGCCGGATAAAATTGGTTGACTGTCTCGACAACGAAGCTATCTGCGCAGCTTCAGGATATCCAGCAGCTCCTCCGGCACGAAGAGCTTTCCGAATCCGGTGCCCAGGGAGATGTCGGGCTTGGCGTCTCCGTGGTAGTCGCTGCCGCCGGAGAGCAGCAGATCGTATTTCTGGGCCAGTCTGCGCACATAGCGCTCCTGCTCCACGGTATAGGTGGAGTAGATGGCCTCAATGCCCACAAGCCCGGCGTTCTTCATCTCACAGACCAGTGCCTCCAGCTGGGCTTCGGTCAGCTTGTACAGCATGGGATGGGCCAGAATCGGGATGCCGCCGGCGTTTAAGATCAGATGAACCGCGTCCACGGGAGTGATTTTGTCCCGGGGCACGAAATAGGGAGTGTCCTCTCCGAGATAGACGGAGAAGGCCTCCTTTTTGTCTTTGACATATCCCTTGTCGATCAGATAGGTGGCGTAATGGGCCCGGGTCAGCACGGCGCCGGGGTAAGCCGCCGTTAATTTTTCATAAGAGATATCAAAGCCGGCCATTTTGCGCAGCCGGTCACACATCAGCTCATTTCTTTTTTCTCTTTTGAAAACAAAATCCGTTAGGGATTTCTGCAAAGCCGCGTTGTGAATATCAATATACAGGCCCACCACATGGATGTCGCAGCCCCATTTATCGGTGGAAAGCTCCACGCCGGGAATAATCTCCGGCACATTTTCTATGCCCGCGGCGCGCAGATCGGCGGCGTGCGTGACTGCCTCCTCCACGCCGTCTGTGGTGTCGTGGTCAGTGAGAGCCATGGCGGACAGGCCGATTTCGGCAGCCATGTCCACCAGCTCAGAGGGGGATTTGCTGCCATCGGATTTGTAAGAGTGGGTGTGCAGATCGACTGCTCTCATATGAATCTCCATTCCGCCGCCTTTCAGATAGCGGCACAGACAGTGATGAAAGGGTACTTCCTTTTACACTATACCTCCTCCGTATCGGTCATGCTGGCGGTGTAGACGGTGCGTTTTCTTGCCAGCTCATCGTTTGCCAGGTATTCGTCGTAGGTGGTCATCTTGTCGATCAGGGTGCCGTCCGGAAGGATTTCCATGATGCGGTTGGCCGTGGTCTGCACCAGCTGGTGGTCGCGGCAGGAGAACAGCTCCACGCCGGGGAATTTGATCATGCCGTTATTTAAGGCGGTGATGGATTCCATGTCCAGATGGTTGGTAGGCTCATCGAAGAGCAGCACATTGGCGCCGCTGATCATCATCTTGGAGAGCAGGCACCGTACCTTTTCTCCGCCGGAGAGAACCTTTACCTTCTTGACTCCATCCTCGCCCGCGAAGAGCATCCGCCCCAGAAAGCCGCGCACGTATGTGATATCGTCCACGGGAGAATAGCCCATGAGCCAGTCCGCGATGGTGTAATCGTTGTCAAATTCCGCCGTGTAATCCTTTGGAAAATAAGCCCTGGAGGTGGTGACGCCCCATTTGAAGCTTCCCTCGTCCGGCTCCATCTCCTCCATCAGAATCCGGAACAGAACCGTCTTGGCGTGCTCGTTTCCGCCCACAAAGGCGATTTTGTCGTCCCGGTTCATAATAAAGGAAATATTGTCCAGCACCTTCACGCCATCGATGGTTTTGGAGAGATTTTTGACCTCCAGGACCTCGTTGCCGATCTCCCGGTCGGGGCGGAAATCAATATAGGGGTATTTGCGGCTGGAGGGCTTGATCTCGTCCAGCTCGATTTTTTCCAGAGCCCGCTTGCGGCTGGTGGCCTGCTTGGATTTGGAGGCGTTGGCGGAGAAGCGGGAGATGAACTCCTGCAGCTCTTTGATTTTCTCCTCCTTCTTCTTATTGGCCTCCTTCATCTGGCGGATGAGGAGCTGGCTGGACTCATACCAGAAATCGTAGTTGCCGGCGTAAAGCTGAATCTTGCCGTAGTCGATGTCCGCGATGCAGGTGCAGACCTTATTGAGAAAATAACGGTCGTGGCTGACCACGATGACGGTATTTTCAAAATTGATGAGAAATTCCTCCAGCCAGGCGATAGCGTCCAGATCCAGATGGTTGGTGGGCTCATCCAGAAGCAGGATGTCGGGATTCCCGAAGAGCGCCCGGGCTAAAAGCACTTTCACCTTGTCGCTGCCGTTTAAGGCGCTCATGAGGGAATAGTGCAGTTCCGTGCTGATGCCCAGCCCGTTTAACAGGGTGGCGGCGTCAGACTCCGCCTCCCAGCCGTCCATCTCGGCGAACTCTCCCTCCAGCTCCGATGCCCGGATGCCGTCCTCATCGGTGAAATCCTCCTTGGCGTAGAGAGCGTCCTTTTCCTTCATGATGTCATAGAGCCGCTGATTGCCCATGATGACCACGTCCATGACGGGATATTCCTCGTATTTGAAATGATCCTGCTCCAGCATGCTCAGGCGCTGCCCGGGGGTCATGACGATGTCGCCGTTTGTGGTTTCCAGCTCCCCGGAGAGAAGCTTCAAAAAGGTGGACTTGCCGGCCCCGTTAGCGCCGATGATGCCATAGCAGTTGCCCTCGGTAAATTTGATGTTGACGTCCTCGAAGAGGGCCTTCTTGCCTACCCGGTAGGTTACGTTATTGGCTGATATCATAAAAACTCCTTTGGGATCAAGTATTTTTGACGTTTCACAATTGCTTTTCAATTATAAGGGAAGAATGGTTTTTTTTCAAGGAAAATATAGCGGTGTCCGGGAGGAGGCACCTTTTTTTGTAAAACATTTTTGGGATTGAAGTTCTATCATTTTTATGGTACCATGACAGTCAGCAGCCGTGTTGCAAGGTGGTAAGCCTCCCTAACTGCAGTATAGAAGGGAGGTGGTGCAGATGGATACCTATGAAGTTTTGAACCTGTTATTTTTGGGCGGTACATTCCTGATTGCATTGCTTGCCTACGTTGATAGTAGGAATAACAAGCGAAAATAAATAAGCCTACCTTGTCACTTGGCCAGTACAGGTAGGCTTTTTATAACGTCAACCGGAGGCTAACCACTTTGTGGGCGGCTGCTTTCCTTACGTTCATACTATAACATGATTCCAAAAGTTTTTCAACAGGAATTTTTCCGGATATAAAAAGTAAGAAAGGCAGTTTTACATGAGCAAAAAAGTATTGAGCGTGGCGGTCCCCTCCTATAATTCCGCGGCCTATATGGAGCACTGCATTCAGACGCTGCTTTCCGCGGACGAGAGGATAGAGATTCTGATTGTGGACGACGGCTCGAAGGATGAGACGGGGGCCATTGCCGACAGGTATGAGAGAGAATATCCCCCCATCGTGAAGGCCATTCATCAGGAGAACGGCGGCCACGGCGAGGGAGTGAATACCGGCATCCGCAACGCTTCCGGGATGTTTTACAAGGTGGTGGACAGCGACGACTGGGTGGATGAGCAGGTATTGAAGGAGGTCGTGGACAGGCTGGAGAAGCTGGGGGAGAGCGTGGACATGTTCGTCACCAACTTCCTCTATGACAAGGTGGGCGTCACTCACAAAAAGACCATGGAGTACAGAAAATATATGCCGAAGGACCAGGTCTTTACCTGGGAGGAGATGAAGCCCTTCCCGGTGGGCAAGTATCTGCTGATGCACGCGGTGATTTACCGCACCGAGGTGCTGCGCCAAAGCGGCATGGTGCTTCCGAAGCATACCTTTTACGTGGACAATATTTTTGTGTTTGATCCCTTCCCCTTTGTGAAGCATATTTATTATATGGACCAGACCCTGTATCATTATTACATCGGAAGGGAAGACCAGTCGGTGAATGAGAGCGTGATGATCGGGCGCATCGACCAGCAGATGAAGGTCAACCGGCTGATGGTGCAGTCCTATCTGAAAACCGCGCCGGCGGACGGCCCTCTGCAGAAATATATGTTCAATTATCTTTCCATCATCACGACGATTTCCTCTGTCCTCGCGATTAAGAGCGGCACGGAGGAGAATCTGGAGAAAAAAAAGCGGCTCTGGGAAGACATCCGCAGGATGGACGAGGGGCTGTATAAAAAGCTTCGGCATACGCTTCTGGGCGTGGCCATGAATCTGCCGGGCAAGGTGGGAAGACAGGTCGCGGTGATCGGCTATCAGGTGTCGCAGAAGGTTTACGGGTTTAACTGATTTTTGCGTGAGTAAACGGCATAAAGTCGTTTACTGTATTTCGGGCCTGAGCGAAACGGAGGCATTGTCGGGCGGATTGATCAGTCAGGCGATAAAATGAAGAATGAAAGCGGGAAAAGCTATGGAAATAAAAAAGAGTAAATATGATTATCTTATCGTTGGCGCCGGCCTTTTCGGAGCGGTCTGCGCCCAGGCGCTGACCAAAGCGGGGAAAAGCTGCCTGGCTATTGATGTGCGGAGCCACATCGGCGGCAATATCTACACGGAGGAAATGGAGGGCATTCAGGTACACAGGTACGGCGCCCATATTTTCCACACCGGCAACCGGAAGGTGTGGGAGTACATTACCGGCCTCGCTGATTTTAACAATTACATCAATTCCCCAGTGGCGCGGTACAGGGATGAGCTGTACAATATGCCCTTCAATATGAATACCTTCCACGGCCTGTGGGGGGTGGTCACTCCCGCGGAAGCGAAAGCCAAAATCACCTCCCAGATTGAGGCGTTGCATCTGGGTGAGCCTCAGAACCTGGAGGAGCAGGCGCTCTCCCTGGTGGGGCCGGACGTATACGAAAAGCTGGTGAAGGGCTATACGGAGAAGCAGTGGGGCAGAGATTGTAAGGATTTGCCCAGCTTTATCATCAAAAGGCTTCCCCTGCGCTTTACCTACGATAATAATTATTTCAATGACCGCTACCAGGGCATTCCCATGGGCGGCTACACGCAGATTATTGAGAAAATGCTCGAGGGAACGGATATTTTGCTGAATACGGATTACAAGGCCTTTATTCGGGAAAATCCGGGGATCGCGAACCGCGCCATCTACACCGGCATGATTGACGCTTATTATGACTTCTGCTACGGCCCCCTGCAGTACCGCACCGTGTCCTTTGAGACCGAGGTGCTGGACTGCGACAATTATCAGGGCAACGCGGTGGTCAACTACACGGAGCGCCAGGTCCCCTATACCCGCATCATCGAGCATAAGCATTTTGAGTTCGGCACTCAGCCAAAGACCGTCATCAGCCGGGAGTATCCCACCGAGTGGAAGCCGGGCATGGAGCCCTATTATCCCATCAATGATGAGGCCAATTCGGCTCTTTATGGGAAATATAAGGCGCTGGCGGATCAGGAGGAAAAGGTCTGGTTTGGCGGCAGACTGGCAAGCTATAAGTATTTTGACATGGATAAAACCATCGAGGCGGCCTGGACGCTGCTGGAGAAGCTGATATGAGTGAAAAGCTGATCGCCTATGTGGACGGCAGCTACAATCCCGATCTGCAGAAATATGCCTTCGGCTGCGTGTTTCTGACGCCGGAAGGGGAGATTGTGGAGAGAAACGGCAGCGGTTCCAATCCGGAGTCCGCGGCCATCCGCAATGTGGCCGGGGAGATGCTGGGCGCCATGTACGCCGCCCACTACGCCTGTGTCAAAGGGTACCGGGAGCTGGAGATCCGTTACGATTATGAGGGAATTGAGAAATGGGTCACGGGCGCCTGGAAGGCCAAAAAGGAGCTGACGCAAAAGTACGCCGCATACATGCGCTCCCGGCAGCAGTATATTTCCCTCTCCTTCACCAAGGTCAGGGCTCATTCGGGAAACGAGTATAATGACCGGGCGGACGCCCTGGCGAAGGAGGCGCTGACGAAGCCGGACGGAGTGCCGGGAGTGTAACAAAAAATACAAAAAGTTCTTTCCATACAGTGGAAAATATGTTAAACTCTGACTTAACAGGTTTTAGCAAAAAACATAATTTTTTTGGGAGGTAATTTCATGCGTTATTATTTTGACTGCAAGATTGAATCCAGAGAGAATGGCGGTTTCGTGCAGATTCCGTTCAATATCTGGGAGGTCTGCAAGCAGCGCGAGGTGATTCAGGCTGACGTGGTGCTGGACAACCGCATCATCGCCTGTGAGCTTCTGCCGGTGGAGAAGGGCAATTATATGATCCACCTCAAAAACGAGGATCTGGAGGGCGTTGATGTCTCCAAATCCCACAAGCTTCTGCTTCATGTGTCCGGCTCCCTGATCCGTATGGACCAGCACAGCCCCTATTCCTTTGAGAACCCGATCCGGGAAATCGACGGCATCGACATTATTCTGCAGCCCTCCGACGGTCTCTGCGGACAGACCTGCGTTGCGATGCTGGCCGGCGTGACCATCGCTGAGGTGATCAACGTGATGGACTGCAGAGAGTGGCAGGCGACCATGGGACGCATGATTTCCGCGCTGAATTATTTCGGCATCGACCACACCGACATCATCAATTATACCCAGGGCGATCCCAATGTGGTGCTTCCCAAGTGCTGTATCATGATGGAGAAGCTGGGGCGCTTCAGCCACTATCTGCTTCACTATGACGGCAAATATTACGATCCCAACCTGGGCGTGCTGGACGAGTATGATTTCACGCAGCTTCGCGGCTATCTGGAGATTAAGTGCCAGTAAGAGACGGGAAGCGGCCAGATTGATGGAACTGCTGTCAGGATGGTAAAAGGCCGGTGCTGGCGGAGCAGTTGTCAGGACGGTAAAGGGCCGGTACTGGCGGAGCAGTTGTCAGGACGGTAAAAGACCGGTGCTGACGGGGCAGTTGTCAGGACGGTAAAAGACCAGTGCTGATGGAGCTGTTGTCAGGACAGAGAATGGCATGAGTACATAAGAACGCGGCAGATTTACAAAGGAAGAGACTTTTCGGCCTCTTCCTTTTATTGTACATAAAAAATAAAATAAATGTAAAATATATAAAATATCAAAATAGGGCTTGCAATTTCTGGAAAAAGAGTTATTATGTGTATTAGCACTCGGGAGAAATGAGTGCTAATAACTAAAAAGAAGTTCAAAGCCATATAGAAGGAGGTTCATTGTAATGAAATTAGTTCCATTGGGTGACAGAGTTGTATTGAAGCAGCTGGAAGCCGAGGAGACCACCAAGTCCGGCATCGTGCTTCCCGGACAGAATAAGGAGAAGCCCCAGCAGGCGGAGGTCATCGCGGTAGGCCCCGGCACAGAGGAGGTCAAGATGGAGGTCAGCGTTGGGGACAACGTGATTTTCTCCAAATATTCAGGAACTGAAGTCAAGGTGGAGGATACCGAGTACATCATTGTAAAGCAGGGCGATATCCTTGCGGTATTGAAATAAGCGGGAGGTAAAAAGACATGGCAAAAGAGATCAAATACGGAGCGGAAGCCAGAGCGGCTTTGGAGCAGGGTGTAAATAAGCTGGCGGACACGGTAAGGGTGACCCTTGGACCCAAGGGCAGAAACGTAGCGCTGGATAAGTCCTACGGCGCCCCACTGATCACCAACGACGGCGTGACCATCGCCAAGGAGATCGAGCTGGAGGATAATTTTGAGAATATGGGCGCGCAGCTGGTGAAGGAGGTCGCCAATAAGACCAACGACGTGGCGGGCGACGGCACCACCACAGCTACAGTTCTGGCGCAGGCCATGATCAACGCCGGCATGAGAAACCTGGCGGCGGGCGCAAACCCGATTATCCTGAGAAAGGGTATGAAGAAGGCTTCCGACAAGGCGGTTGAGGCGATCAAGGAGATGAGCACTCCCGTCAGCGGCAGAGACCAGATCGCCAGAGTGGCGGCCATTTCCGCCGGCGATGAGGAGGTTGGCAACCTGGTGGCTGACGCCATGGAGAAGGTTTCCGGCGACGGAGTCATCACCATCGAGGAGTCCAAGACCATGCAGACAGAGCTTGACCTGGTAGAGGGCATGCAGTTTGACAGAGGCTATATTTCCTCCTATATGTGCACGGATATGGATAAGATGGAAGCGACTCTGGAGGATCCCTATATCCTGATCACTGACAAGAAGATTTCCAACATTCAGGAGATCCTGCCTCTTTTGGAGCAGGTGGTGCAGTCCGGTGCCCGTCTGCTGATCATCGCCGAGGATGTGGAGGGCGAGGCTCTCACCACTCTGATTGTCAACAAGCTGCGCGGCACCTTCAATGTGGTGGCTGTCAAGGCTCCGGGCTACGGCGACCGCAGGAAGGAGCAGCTGCAGGATATCGCTATCCTGACCGGCGGCAAGGTCATCAGCGAGGAGCTTGGCTATGAGCTGAAGGAGACCACCATGGATATGCTCGGCCGTGCCAAGAGCGTAAAGGTTCAGAAGGAGAACACTGTGATTGTGGACGGCGAGGGCGACAAGTCCGAGATCGCCGCCAGGATCGCGCAGATTAAGAAGCAGATTGAGGAGACCACCTCTGACTTTGACAAGGAAAAGCTTCAGGAGCGCCTGGCAAAGCTGGCCGGCGGTGTGGCCGTCATCCGTGTGGGCGCGGCTACCGAGCCTGAGCTAAAGGAGATGAAGCTCCGCATGGAGGACGCTTTGGCGGCTACAAGGGCAGCCGTGGAGGAGGGCGTTGTGTCCGGCGGCGGTTCCGCTTATATCCACGCTTCCAAGAAGGTTGCCGCTCTGGCGGATACCCTGGAGGGCGACGAGAAGACCGGAGCGCAGATCGTGCTGAAGGCCCTGGAGGCTCCTCTGTATCATATCGCATACAACGCGGGCCTTGAGGGCAGCGTGATCATCAATAAGGTATACGAGGCGCAGGAAGGCACCGGCTTTGACGTGCTGACCGAGCAGTATGTAGATATGGTAACCGCCGGTATCCTGGATCCCGCCAAGGTGACCAGAAGCGCCCTGCAGAACGCCACCAGCGTAGCCAGCAGTCTGCTGACCACCGAGAGCGTTGTGGCTACCATCAAGGAGCCCCCGGCTCCGCAGATGCCGCAGCAGGATATGATGTAATGAGCGCCCCCCTGCTCATGATGCAATAATACCAGGATCGAAAGATCATTCATGAAACCAGAAACACGGAGAAGGTGCATGCGGTGTATGCGGCTTCTCCGCGTTTTCCTTTTTATGCTGAATGTATGATTATAAAAAAAGAATAAACTCATGGAACTTCTTTGACGGGCTGTTCTGTTTGTGATATCATAAAAGGTTGCAGGGATACCTGGAAAAATTACAGAAAATATCAACAATTACAGGAGGTTTTCAGATATGACAAAGATTGATATAATGTCCGGCTTCCTCGGAGCCGGCAAGACCACATTGATTCAGAAGCTTTTGAAGGAGGCTTTGAGCGGGGAGAAGGTGGTACTGATTGAGAATGAGTTCGGGGAGATCGGCATTGACGGCGGGTTTTTAAAGGATTCCGGTATTGAAATTCGTGAGATGAACAGCGGCTGCATCTGCTGCTCTCTGGTGGGCGATTTCGCCACCTCCTTAAAGGAGGTATTGGACACCTACGCGCCGGACCGCATTATCATTGAGCCCTCGGGCGTGGGCAAGCTCTCCGATGTGGAGAACGCGGTGCTGGGCGTGGATACGGACGTAGACGCGGCCTTAAATTCCAAGACCGTGGTGGTGGACGCCGCCAAGTGTAAGGTTTATATGAAAAACTTCGGAGAATTTTTCTTAGACCAGGTGGAGAGCGCGGGCACCATCGTGCTGAGCCGTACCGGCAGCCTGTCAGATGAGAAGGTGCAGCAGGTAGCTGCCATGCTGCGGGAGCACAACCAGAACGCCACCATCGTGACTACGCCCTGGGATCAGATTTCCGGCCGGGATATCCTGTCCACCATGGAGAAGGACACGGATATGCAGGCGGACCTTCTGGCGGAGCTGAGAGAGAAGCGCCGCCGCCAGATGGAGGAGGAAGACGAAGAGGAGTGCTGCTGCCATCACCATCATCATGACGATGAGGAAGGGCATGAACACCATCATCACCATGACGATGATGAGGATGAACATGAGCACCATCACCACCATGACGATGATGATGAACATGAACACCATCATCACCATGACGATGATGATGAGGATGAACATGAGCACCATCACCATCATGACGATGATGAGGATGAACATGAGCATCATCATCACCATCATGACGACGAGGATGAGCACGAGTGTCATCACCATCATCACGATGAGGAGGAGCATGGGCATCATCATCACCACCATCATCACCACGGCGATGGAGAGTGCTGCGATGACCATGATGCGGATGAAATCTTCGTAAGCTGGGGCATGGAGACGCCCGCCAAATACACGAGGGAGGAAATCGAGACGATCCTGAGAGCGCTGGACGACCAGAAGACCTACGGCCTGGTGCTGCGCGCAAAGGGTATGGTTCCGTCTCCGGACGGCACCTGGGTGTACTTTGATTATGTGCCCGAGGAGGAGAATGTCAGGGAAGGAAAGCCGGATGTGACCGGCAAATTCTGCGTCATCGGCTCTGACCTGAAGGAAGAGAACCTGGGTAAGCTCTTCGCAAAGTAAATATGTCCGCTGACGCGGACAACTCTGTAAGCGGTGGATAACGCTGCCCTGAACATCTGATTTTTCCGGGCAGCGCATGCTGATATCGGACAAAAGGAGACGACATGATTCCTGTATATATCATCAACGGTTTTCTGGACAGCGGAAAGACCGAGTTTATCAATTATACCATCTCTCAGCCCTATTTTCAGACGAGAGACAAGACCCTGCTTATCGTCTGCGAGGAGGGAGAGGTGGAGTACGACCCGGCGCTCTTAAAGAAAAGCCGTACCTCCATGGAACTGGTTGAGGAGGAAAAGGATTTCACCAATGCCAATCTGACCGCGCTGGAAAAAAAGCACCGTCCGGGCCGGATTATCATTGAGTGGAACGGCATGTGGAACTTCAAGGATATGAAGCTGCCACGGAACTGGGAGGTGGAGCAGCAGATCACCATGATCGACGGCAGTACCTTCCAGCTGTACTACACCAATATGCGGTCTCTCCTGGCGGAGATGATTCGCAAGACGGAGATGGTCATCATGAACCGCTGCGACGGCTTGGATGAACAGCTTCCCTCCTTCAAGCGCAATTTAAAGGCGGTCAACCAGCAGATGGACGTGGTCTTTGAGAATGCCGAGGGCGAGATGTCCAACCTGTTTGAGGAGGATCTGCCTTACGATCTGAAAGCGGACGTGATTGAGCTGGACGATTCCAGCTACGGGATCTGGTTTATTGACACCATGGACCATGTGGAGAGATACGTGGGCAAGACCTTTTCCTATCTGGCTCAGGTGGGCAGACCGGACGACTACCCGAAGGGGTATTTTTTGCCGGGAAGGCTGATCATGACCTGCTGCGCCGAGGATATTTCTTTCTTTGGCTTCGCTTGCGAGTATGCGGGGGCCGAAGGTCTGCGGGTGGAGGAATGGGTGAAAGTCACCGCCAGAATGGACCTGGAGGAGTGGATGGATTACGAGGGAAAGGGACCTGTGATGAAGGCCGTTTCCATTGTAAAAGTCAAGGGGCCGAAGGAGAGGGTGATCAGCTTCAGCTGAAGCCTGTCAGGACCGTGCGGCCAGACTGCGCTGTAAAACTGGCGGCTTTTCATGGAAAACAGGCGAAAACAGGCAGGGATGAGCGGGAAAAGCTGTTGCTTTACAGACGGCTCAACAGAGTTACGCTGCGTGATCCGGAAAGGAATCTTTTATGGCAATACAGGATGATAAGAATTTGATTCAGCTGAAAAAAAGATTTCAGGATCTGGCCCGCCGCTCCTATGAGCAGAATATTTTTACCTTTACCCCCATGCTGGGCCTGGCGGAGCAGACTGCGTTCTGGGAATCGGAGCCGGCCCTTCGTTTCGCGGGGTACAGCGTGAACGGCGGCAGGGAAAACGCGGAGCGGGTGATGATCCGCTTCGGCAATGAGAAGGACCTGGGCTATGAGCAGTCCTTTCCCATCAGCCTGGTGCATATCCGCCCTCTTCAGGCCAAATTCTCCGATGATTTTACTCACAGAGATTTTCTCGGGGCACTGATGAACCTGGGAATTGAGAGAGACCTTCTGGGGGACATTCTGGTGGGGGAGAGGCAGGGCTATCTGTTTTGCCAGACCTCCATCGTGGATTTCCTGTGCGGGGAGCTCAAACAGGTAAAGCACACCGCGGTGGTCTGCGAACCGGCTGAATCGTTGGCTGAATATCAGGAGAATCCGCCTGTGCCGGAGACGGTTTCGGTGGCCAGCGTCCGTCTGGATGTCCTGATTGCTCAGGTCTATCATTTATCGCGAAGCGACAGCGCTGAACTTTTCCGGCAGAAGAAGGTCTTTGTGTCCGGCAGGCTGTGTGAGAATAACAGCCGGGAATGTAAACCAGGGGAAGCGGTCACTGTGCGCGGCTACGGCAGATTTTATTTTGACGGTGTTGACCATACCACGAAGAAAGGAAAACAGAGCGTTAATCTCCGCGTCTATCGGTGAATGGAATGTTTGATTATTCAGCGGAACAGTGGCTGTTCTTTTTTTATTTTTACTGCTTCTTCGGATGGGTTTTTGAATCTACATATGTTTCTCTGAAGCAGCATCATTTTGTCAACCGCGGCTTTATGCACGGACCCTTCCTTCCGCTGTACGGAACCGGGGCCATCATGATGCTGGTGGTCAGCCGGCCCTTCGCGGACAATCTGGTTTTAACCTATGCGGCGGGCTGCGTGGGCGCCACGGTGCTGGAATACCTGACAGGCGCCTGGATGGAGGCCATGTTCAAGGTCCGCTATTGGGATTATTCTGACAAGAGATTTAATGTGAAGGGTTATATCTGCCTTGGCTCCAGCCTGACGTGGGGTCTGCTCACCATACTGATGACCAGGGTGGTACATACGCCGGTGGAGAGCCTGATGCTGTCCATTCCGCCGCGGATTCTCCTGGCTCTGGTGCTGGCGCTGACTGTGTACATTGCGATTGACCTTGTTTTCTCCTTCAGGGACACTTTTGCCCTGCGGGATGTGCTGGTCAGGCTGGAGAAGGTCAGACAGGAGGCTTCTTTGTGGCAGGAGAAGCTGGCTGAGGCCGTGGATGTAGCCCAGGAGCAGCTTTCAGAGAGGAAGGAAAAGTATACTCAGGATCTGGAGCAGTGGAAAGAGAGGCTGCCAAAGCCCGGCCTGGATATGGTGCAGCGAAAAGGAAAACTGCTTCCATCCGGTCTGGACCCGGAGCAGTGGAAGGAGAGATTATCCCAGTATCTGCCGGATGCTGAGGGCTTTAAAGAGACCATGCAAAAGCGCGGAGTGGATCCGGAGCAGATTTTCAAAAGGATCGAGAATACCCGAAGCCAGTACGCGGAGTTAAAGGAGCGCATCAGCGGCATGTCGCTGCACCCGCTGAAGGATAACCCGACCCTTTCCTCCCGCAGATTCGCTGAGTCCTTAAAGGAACTCCGGGAAGAACTGAAACGGAATAAAGAAGACGGAAAAGACGGCGCGGCTTAGGAAATTTTTTCATCCCTGAAAAATCAGCCATGAAAAATCAGCGGGAAAATTGCAGGCAACCCTGTGGAGAGAAAATTTATTTTCAGGCTTGATAAGTCCTGATATTTTGAGTATAATAATTGAGGTGATGAGATTCTGAATCTCATCGTATGGGGATTGAATCCCTGTAAAAAGAGGTGAACCCTGCCGTAGAAGTGGGACCGATACAAGAGGTGAACCCTGCCGTAGAAGTGGGACCGATACAAGAGGTGAACCCTGCCGTAGAAGTGGGATCGATCTTGACAGAAGCTGTGCTGATTGAGCACGGCTTCTGCTATTTCAGGAGGAAAGATGATACATAAACTGTTTCTATATGAAATTGATATGAAATATGTTCGGGATCTGGCAAAGGTTGACGACAATGTTATGTCAGTTTCACCGCAGATTAACAAGAGTATCCGTCCTTTTGTCGGCATTCTGATTTTGGTGAATGGAAAGGAATATTGCGTGCCTTTAAGCTCTCCAAAACCAAAATTCGCGGGGAAGAAAAGTGCGGTTGATTTTCTTCGGATCAGGGATTTGTCGAAAGTTGATGAAAATGGCGGACATCCGGTAATAGGAATTTTAAATTTCAATAATATGCTTCCGGTCAGAGCGGATTTGCTGCAAAAATTGGATATTCGTGTTCGAAAATCAGATTCGCCGCAGTCAGAGAAATATAAAAGGCTTCTCGCAAAACAGCTGGACTGGTGTCAGAAGAATGAGGCGGGTATTTTATCTCATGCAAATAAAACGTATGATCTCGTAGTAAACCATCCGGAGAAAAACCGCAGCCTGGTGAGAAGATGTTGTGATTTCGGTAAACTTGAAGCTGCGCTTGAGAAGAAGAAATCTAAATTACTCTCAGATTGAGAAACCGCAGTTCGCGGAAATTCCTCCTGTTGGATATAGTGTATCACGACAGGAGAGTTTTTTACAGAATTGCGGAATCTTTTATTCAAACCTTCCGTTAAATTTTTCCTCGCAGTAGATGCAGCGGTAAATGCGTTTATTGGCGTCGGTCAGCTTGAAGATATGGGGAAGCTCCTGCTCAACGGAGGTGATGCAGCGGGGATTTTTGCATTTGATGACGCCGCAGATTCTTTCCGGCAGCACCAGCTCGCGCTTTTCCACGATCTCGGCGTTCTTGATCACATTGACGGTGATCTTGTCATCCAGAATGGCAAGCACGTCCAGATTCAGCACGTCGATATCGCATTCGACCTTCAGGATATCTTTTTTGCCCAGCTTGCCGCTGCGGGCGTTTCTGATGATGGCTACCTGGCAGTCCAGCTTGTCCAGGTGCAGATAGCGGTAAATTTCCATGCTCCGGCCGGCGGGGATGTGGTCCAGCACGAAGCCCTCCTCGATTTTTCCTACATTTAACATTGATACGAGTCTCCTACTATTTATTTACGGTATACAATTTTATGCCATTTACTGTCAAGGTGATCGCGGGCCGCGTAAGCGGCTTTTTTCGCGCGATTGTGTGCCTTTTTTTCATATTAGATGGGCGAACCTGTTTCGCTTGTAATCACACATGAATCTCCAAGAGCGTCAAAATCAGCGCCATGCGCACATACCGACCGTACTGCACCTGGTCGAAATATACCGCCCTTGGGTCGTCGTCCACCTCCACGGAAATTTCGTTGACACGGGGCAGGGGATGAAGCACCAGCATGTCCGGGCGGGCTTTTTTCATTTTTGCTTTGGTTAAAATATAGAAGTCCTTCAGGCGTACATAATCCTCTTCATTGAAAAAACGCTCTCTCTGCACGCGGGTCATATACAGAAGGTCCAGGCCGCCGATGGCGGCTTCCAGGTCGATCACTTCCTCAAAGGGAATACCCTGGTCCTTGAGCTCCTCCCGCACATAGCTGGGGATGCGCAGCTCCTCCGGGGAAATAAACACAAATCGAATGTTGTCATAACGCATCAGGGCGTGCACCAGAGAGTGAACGGTGCGGCCGAATTTTAAATCGCCGCAGAAGCCGATGGTGAAATTATTTAACCGGCCTTTCAGGGTGCGGATGGTCAGAAGATCGGTCAGCGTCTGCGTGGGATGCTCATGGCCGCCGTCCCCGGCGTTGATCACCGGAATCCTGGATTTGGACGCGGCCACCATGGGCGCGCCCTCCTTGGGGTGGCGCATGGCGCAGATGTCGGCAAAGCAGGAGACCGTGCGGATGGTGTCCGCCACACTCTCGCCCTTGGCGGCGGAGGAGGAGTCGGCGGAGGCAAAGCCCAGCACCTGCCCGCCCAGGGAGAGCATGGCGGACTCAAAGCTTAAGCGTGTCCGGGTGGAGGGCTCATAAAAGCAGGTGGCCAGAATTTTGCCGTCGCAGGCGTGAGCGTATTTGGCCCGGTTTTTCTGAATGTCGTCCGCCAGGTCGAAGAGCTGCTCCAGCTCTTCAACGGAAAAGTCCAGAGGTTTCATCAGATGTCGCATTTTTTTCATACTCCTTTATTTTTTGGCCGAAAAGAAAGGACCGTAGGGAAAACTACGATCCTTTTATTATCATGACAGGAATGTCAGCAAATCAGAAACACCCTTCTTGCGGGGAACCGCGGGCGTCTCGACGGCGTAGCCGAGAGGAATCAGGACAGCCACCTCCTTCGTCTCGTCCAGGCCAAGCAGCTCGGCGGTCTTATCGTAATCAAAGATTCCGAGAATCACGGTGGCAAGCCCGGCATCGTAAGCCGCGCTGCAGAAGGCTCCGGCGCTGATCCCCGCGTCGTACATCTGCCAGGCGCCTTCCTTTTTGGTGGAATAGGAGCCGTCCCGCTCAAAGCCGCTCCGTTTTGTAATGAAATACTGTACCATCAGCACAGGGGCGCTTCTGATAATGTCGCCGTTATGTGAATACTGTCCGGTGCACTCCGCCGCAATGCGGTCCTTCAGCTCCCCGGTCACCGCCGCGTAGCGGGTGATCTGGGTGTTCTTCCAGCTGGGAGAGTAGCTGACGGTATCGATGATGTCCTCGATCAGCTTCGGATCAACTTCCCTGTCGGCGAACTGACGGACGCTGCGCCTGGTTTTCAGGCATTCTTTTACCTCCATAAGATTGTCCTCCTTCTTTGTAATGCCGCGGACCTAGGGATAGGCATCGGCCTTTCTCCGCCGCGATATTGCTGCCGTATCTGTTTTTATCTTTCTGTAGTATAGCAAAATCGGTTTCAGGATTCAATGAAAAAATAAAAATGTTTTCATCCGCGGCAAGGAACTGTCAGGCGTTTTTGAAAATGTCCCCTTGCAAATTTGTGAAGCTGTGCTAAACTGAAATTCGTTGTTACCATTCACAGTGGGTTTGAATTCACAAGCAGAATCATTGGAGCTGGTCACAAGGAGCTGTGAAAAATAAGAAGAAGCGCTGGAGCTGCTCACAGGGGACAGTGAAAAATAAGAAGAATCATTGGAACCGCTTACAGGAAACTGTGAAAAGTGTCAGGACAGGATGAAAGCGGCGAAGCGCGCTTCGGAGGCAGACAGTATGAATTACAGACAGACCATGGAATATATAGAAGCTCTTTCCCGGTACGGCTCCGTGCTGGGGCTGGACAGCATGGAGAGATTGTGCGCGGCGCTGGGCCAGCCCCAGGAGAGTCTGAGGATTATCCACGTGGCGGGCACCAACGGGAAGGGCTCCACGGTGGCGTATCTGGCCTCCATCCTGCAGGCGGCGGGGTATCGGGTGGGCGCCTACACTTCTCCGACTATCAGTGATTACCGGGAGCGCTTTTGTGTAAACGGCCGCATGATCTCTCAGAAAAATCTCTGTGAGTATATGGGGCGGATGAAGGAAACCTGTGAGGAAATCACTTCCCGCGGCTTTCCTCATCCCACGGCCTTTGAGGTGGAGACCGCCCTTGCTTTTTTATATTTTCAGGAAAAAAACTGCGATTATGTGGTGCTGGAGGTGGGCATGGGCGGCGCCGGCGACGCTACCAACATCATTCAGCATCCTGTCGCCTGTGTTTGGGCTTCCATCAGCATGGATCACATGGCCGTTCTGGGGAAAACGCTGGGAGAGATCGCCGCGGTAAAAGCGGGAATAGCCAAACCGGGGGCGGTTTATGTAACGACCATGCAGAAACCGGAAGCAATGGCGGAGTTAAAGAAAGCAGTGGAGAAATGCTGTGAACCGGCGGC
The DNA here is from genome assembly GCA_021203305.1 of Lachnospiraceae bacterium. Lineage (GTDB taxonomy): Bacteria > Bacillota > Clostridia > Lachnospirales > Lachnospiraceae > RGIG6307. The sequence goes on along the minus strand of JAJQBK010000015.1, from coordinate 15,812 downwards.
TGAGAGGGAGGACGACATATCCGCTTTTGACAGGGAAACGGATATGGAAGGAACGACAAAAAAAGAAAATCTGTGCCCGAAGGCAAATCCGCAGAAGATGGAAGACAGACTGATCATCGCCGACAGTGCCGAGGCCAAAATCCGCAGCGAGAACCTGACAACTCAGCAGTTTGATTACAGGGAATTGAAAAAGCTGAAAATCCATCTGGCGGGCAGGCACCAGATCGACAACGCGGTCCTGGCGGTGGAATGTCTCAGGCAGCTGCGGCTCCGGGGTTTGAAAATATCAGACCAGGCCATATATGACGGGCTGGAGCGGACCCGCTGGCCGGGCCGGATGGAGGTCATCGGAAAGCATCCTCTGTTTGTGCTGGACGGAGCCCATAATGAGGACGCCGCCGGGAAGCTGGCGCGGAATATCGAAATTTATTTTACAAATAAGAGAATTATCTATATAATGGGGGTGCTGAAGGATAAGGAATACGAAAAAATCCTGGCGCGCACCGCCCGGTACGCGGATCATATTCTGACGATCACCCCTCCGGAGAATGCGAGAGCCCTGCCCGCCCTGGAGCTGGCGCAGGCGGCCCGGCAGTATCATGAAAGGGTGACCAACGCCGCAAGCCTGGAGGAAGCGGTGGAGTTATCTCATCTGCTGGCGGGCAGGGAGGATGCGATCCTGTGCTTTGGCTCCCTGTCTTATCTGGGAAAAATGAAGCGGGCGTATCAGGAATTTCAGAAGCGGAAGCTTTAGAAAGCTTCTGTAAGAAAAAAATCAGGGGGACTTCATGGATCAGGAAAAAATAAAGCAGGCAGTTATATTATTATTGGAGGGCATCGGCGAGGACCCGAACCGGGAGGGGCTTCTGGAGACGCCCGACCGGGTCGCCAGAATGTATGAAGAGATCTGCGGCGGCCTGACGCAGGACGCCGCGGAGCATCTGCACAAAACCTTTCGGACGAAAAGCGGCGAGCTTGTGCTGGAAAAGAATATTACCTTTTATTCCCTGTGCGAGCATCATCTGCTGCCCTTTTACGGGAAAGCCCATATCGCCTATGTCCCGGATGGAAGGGTGGTGGGCCTGTCCAAGCTGGCCCGCACGGTGGAGGTGTACGCCAGAAGGCCTCAGCTGCAGGAGCAGATGACCGCCCAGATCGCGGATGCCGTTATGGAGCATCTGGCGCCGAAGGGAGTGATGGTCTGCCTGGAGGCGGAGCATATGTGCATGACTATGCGGGGCGTTCAGAAGCCGGGCACGCAGACGGTGACTTACGCGTTCCGTGGGGTGTTTGAGACGGACGAGAGCCTGAAGCAGGCGGTTTATTTTCAGCTGTCGAGGGGGTAAAGATGGATCGGGTCAATCAGATTTTTCATCATCCAAAATTCAGGGAATATGTGTCCATGAACGCAAAGTGCGAGTGGAGACGCGAGCTTTGCAGACACAATCTGTCCCATTTTATGGATGTGGCCAGGATTGGCTATATTTTAAATATGGAGGAGGACGACGGCTTTTCCAAAGATATCATTTACGGAGCCGCCCTGCTGCACGATATCGGGCGGTTCGTCCAGTACACAGAGCACAGGCCTCATGCTGAGGTCAGCGCGGAGCTTGCGCCGGAAATCCTGGCGGACTGCGGCTACAGTGAGGAGGAGAGCGGCATGATTGTCAGCGCCATCGCCACCCACAGTGACAAAAGCCTTGTGGGGGAGCGCACCTTAAACGGCCTTCTGGCCCGGGCGGACCAGATGTCGCGGGCCTGCTATGGCTGCGCGGCAACGGAGAAGTGCGACTGGAGCGAGGAGAGAAAGAATGGGCGGATTGAGTGGTAGGAAACGCTCAAACTCCGTTGAAGCAGTAAGAACTGAGGGTAGAGTGAAGGCATGGAGGGAGCGGCTTCGCAAAAGGTATGTCCCGGTGCAGGAGCGCAGGATGGAGAATGAAGAGTGCGGCTTTGCAAATGGAATGTTCCGGTACAGAAGCGCGGGACAAAAGCTGAAGTGAGGTTATTATTTTGATAAATAAAATGATCATCGGGAAAAAAGAATTCCTCTTCGGAGAGCATACCTATATTATGGGCATTCTGAATGTGACGCCGGATTCCTTTTCCGATGGGGGCAGCTATAATACGCTGGACGCCGCCCTGCGCCAGGCGGAGAAGCTGGAAAGGTCCGGCTGCGATATTCTGGATATCGGCGGCGAGTCCACCAGGCCCGGTTACACAAAGCTGTCCGATGAGGAGGAGATTGAGCGGGTGGCACCGGTGATAGAGGCGGTTAAGGCGCGGTTTGACCTGCCCATCTCTCTGGACACCTACAAAGCCGGGGTGGCCCGGGCGGGACTTTTGGCAGGGGCGGATATGATCAATGATATCTGGGGGCTGCGCTATGACAACGGACAGATGGCGGAAGTGATCGCACAGTGTGGCGTGCCCTGCTGTCTGATGCATAACAGAAAAACCGCGGAATACGGGAGCCTGATTCCGGAAATCATTGACGATTTGAAAATAACCCTGGAAATTGCCAAAAGCGCCGGAATTCAAGAGGACAAAATCATTCTGGACCCGGGCGTGGGCTTTGGCAAGACCTGTGAGCACAATCTGCGGGTGCTGGCTCACATGAAGGATTTAAGCGACCGGGCAGCGGGCGGCCTGGATTATCCCTGGCTTCTGGGCGCCAGCAGAAAATCCGTGATCGGACGGACCCTTGACCTCCCCGCAAATGAGAGGGAGGAGGGCACCCTTGTCACCACGGTCATGGCGGTGGAGGCGGGCTGGCAGTTTGTCAGGGTTCACGATGCGGAGAAAAGCGCCCGGACGATCCGTATGACGGAGGCGATTCTGCGGAGCTGGTGAATCAGAAACCGGCCGGGAAAGAAACGAAGCTTCGGATATAGATGGGAGCGGAAGCGAAAACAAGCGCATGGACAGGTAAAAACGAAGGTTCTGATTCTATGCAGAAACTAAGCGGGATAGCAGGAGAGTGGAAGAAAAACATGGATCAGATAGAAATCAGGGACCTGGAGATATATGCCTATCACGGCGTCTTCCCGGAGGAAAAGGAAAAGGGACAGCTTTTTTATGTGACGGCGGTTTTACATACGGATCTGCGTCCCGCGGGAGCGGCGGACGATCTGACCCTGTCCACCCATTACGGCGAGGTGGCGCTGACTATAAAGAACGCCATGGAAGCCAAGAGCTTTGACCTGATTGAGGCGGCGGCGGAGCACTGCGCCCGGGAGGTTTTGCTGACGTATCCTTTGGTCCGTAGCATCAATCTGAAGATCAGCAAGCCCCACGCGCCTATCCCGGTGCCCTTCTCGGATGTGTCAGTCACCATTCACCGGGGCTGGCGACAGGCCTTTCTGGGCCTCGGCTCCAATATGGGGGATTCGGAGGCGATATTGAGGGGCGGTGTGGAAGCGCTTTCGTCTGATCCGCTGATTCGCGTGGTGAAAATCTCGGACTGGATTGTCACAAAGCCCTACGGGGGCGTGGAGCAGGATGATTTTCTGAACGGAGCGGTTCAGATTGAGACTCTGTACACCCCCCAGGAGCTTCTGCAAAAGCTTCACGCCATTGAGGCGGACTATGGCCGCAGACGGGAAATTCACTGGGGCCCCCGCACTCTGGATATGGACATCCTGCTTTTTGAGGATGTGATCATGGATACGGAGACGCTGACCATCCCTCACAGGGATATGTGTAACCGTGACTTTGCGCTCCGCCCCATGGCGCAGATCGCGCCCTACGCGCGCCATCCGGGCAATCAGCGCACGATGGAGGAGCTGCTGGCTCTGAATATGGTTAAAGCGTCAAAAGGGTAAGATACCATGGGTTGCTTCGCAAAAGACGCACCCTTGTATCAAAATATAAGAAAAAAATAAATTTTCGCGAATACCCTTTTCGGCGTTGCTTTTTTATGCTAGACTATACCCAATTATTGTTGTTCGCGGAAAATCATATGGCATCAGAGCCTGTCAATGGCGGGGGCCGATGTTCGTTGACAAAAGGCCGTGAATTTAAGAACAGGAGACCATGACTATGAAAAGAATCATGCTGAAGCTGAGCGGCGAGGCCCTGGCCGGGGAGAAACGGACGGGCTTTGACGAGGAAACCGTGAGAAAGGTGGCGCTGCAGGTGAAGGAGCTGGTGAATGCGGGCTTCGAGGTTGGCGTCGTCACCGGAGGCGGCAATTTCTGGAGAGGGCGGACCTCGGAGAATATTGACCGCACCAAGGCGGACCAGATCGGCATGCTCGCCACGGTGATGAACTGTATCTATGTCTCCGAGATTTTCCGCTCCGTGGGAATGAAAACCGCGGTGCTCACCCCCTTTGAGTGCGGTTCCTTCACCAAGCTGTTTTCCAAGGACCGGGCCAATAAATATTTTGGCAAGGGCATGGTTGTGTTCTTTGCGGGGGGCACCGGCCATCCTTATTTTTCCACGGATACCGGCGTGGTGCTCAGAGCCGTGGAGGTGGAGGCCGACGTGATTCTGCTGGCCAAGTCCGTTGACGGCGTGTATGACTCGGATCCGGCCAAAAATCCGGAGGCGAAAAAGTATGACGAGGTCACCATTGACGAGGTCATCGCCAGAAATCTTCAGGTGGTGGATATGACCGCCTCCATTCTGGCCCGCGACAATCATATGCCCATGTGGGTGTTTGGCTTAAATGAGGAGAACTCGATCGTCAATACCGTGAAAGGAAATTTCAGCGGAACCAAAGTGACTGTGTAAGGCTGTCCCAGAACGAAAACAAAAAATGACAGTGTGAGTGCGGCTACCGGAGGATACATTTTTTTGGCGGCCTTAAGAAACTGTCACGAAATAAAAATACGCGGGCATGACCCCGCGAACCGGGAGGAAAATATGGACACAACATTAAATTCGTATGAAGAGAAAATGCAGAAATCCGTGGATTATCTGGTCAGCGACTTTGCGGCGATCAGGGCCGGCAGGGCCAATCCCAACGTGCTGAATAAAATCAGAGTGGATTATTACGGCGTTCCCACCCCCATTCAGCAGGTTGGCAACGTGACAATTCCGGAGCCGCGCATTCTTCAGATCGCGCCCTGGGACAAATCCCTGATCAAACCCATCAAGAAGGCGATTATGACTTCGGATATCGGCATCAACCCCATGGACGACGGTTCTGTGATCCGCCTGATTTTCCCGGAGGTGACGGAGGAGCGCCGCAAGGAGCTCTCCAAGAGTATCCGCAAGAAGGGGGAGGAACAGAAGGTGGCGGTGAGGAATACCCGCCGCGATGGCAATGACGCTGTCAAAAAGGCTCAGAAGGCCAGTGAAATTTCTGAGGATGAGCAGAAGAGCCTGGAGGAGAAGCTGCAGAAGCTGACGGACAAATATATCAAAGAAATTGACAAGCTGACCGAGGAGAAGGTCAAGGAGATCATGACTGTATAGAGCGTATTGGGGGACGTTATGAGATGAGCTTTTATGGCGTCTCCCTCAAAGGACACCCGATTGCCATGGTGTCCTTTTGTGCGATTGAGAGGATTTTATGCCGGAAGAGAGAAAAGTGCCGCGGCACATTGCCATTATTCTGGATGGCAACGGCCGCTGGGCCAAAGCAAAGGGGCTTCCAAGGAACGCCGGGCATGTCCAGGGAGCCAAAAATGTGGAGACCATCTGTGAGACCGCTTATAAAATGGGCGTCCAGTATCTGACTGTCTACGCCTTTTCCACGGAAAACTGGTCCAGGCCCCAGGATGAGGTGGACGCGCTGATGAAGCTGCTGCGCAATTATATGAAAACCTGCGTGAAAACGGCTGAGAAGAATAATATGTGCGTGAAGATCATCGGCGACAGAACCCGGCTGGATCAGGATATTCAGGATAGCATCGCGGTGCTGGAGGAGGCTTCCAAAGACAACACCGGGCTGCATTTCACGGTCGCCATCAATTACGGAGGCCGGGACGAGATTCGCCGGGCGGCGCAGCGGATCGCGGCTGATGCGGCTGAGGGAAGGCTGAAAGCGGAGGACATTACGGAGGCGGTGGTTGCCGGCTATCTGGACACGGGCGATGCGCCGGACCCGGATCTGATGATTCGCACCTGCGGGGAATTGCGGATCTCCAATTTTCTGCTGTGGCAGCTGGCCTATTCAGAGCTTTACGTGACGGAGGTTCCCTGGCCTGATTTTGATAAGAAAGAGCTGGAAAAGGCCATCGACGCATATAATCATAGAGTCAGGAGATTTGGCGGACTTTGAGGAGGAGCGGGCATGTTTTGGATTAGGCTGGCAAGCAGTGCGGTGATTGTGATTGTGATGGCCGCGTCCCTGAAGCTGGGGGGCGTGGTTTTAAACATTCTGCTTTGCCTGGTTTCTGTTGAGGGGCTGAGGGAGATGCTGAAGGCGGTCGGCGTACATAAGCGGGAGAACAGAGCGCTGGAAGCGGTCGCCTTCCTGGGAACTGTCGCTGTCTATGTGGTTCTGGCGGCGCAGTCCTGTATGGAATACCTGACGGATGATGTGACCGCGGTTTACGGGGTTCTGATTTTTACTGTGATTTTGCTGCTTGCGGTGTATGTGGTCCGGTTCCCGTTTTATCACGCCTCTGAGATCATTCCTGTGGTTTTTGCCTTTGTGTATGTGCCGGTGATGCTTTCGTTTATCAGCCTGACCAGCGCCATTCCCGGGATCGGGCACAAGGCGGTGTGGCTGATTTTTGTCAGTGCCTGGGGCAGCGATACCTGCGCCTATTGCGTGGGCCTTCTGACCGGGAAGACCATCGGCAATCACCAGGCGTTTCCAAAGCTCAGCCCTCATAAATCCATAGAGGGCTGCGTCGGAGGAATTGTGGGAGCGGCGCTTCTGGGCGCTCTTTTCGGCATTCTGTTATTCGGGGAAGAGTATGCCGCCGGGGTGGCCTTTGTCTGCGGCATCGGCAGTGTGATTTCCCAGTGCGGGGACCTAGCCGCCTCCGCCATCAAGAGGGATTTTGACATCAAGGATTATGGGAAGCTGATTCCCGGCCATGGCGGGATACTGGATCGTTTTGACAGTGTGATTTTTACCGCGCCCTGCGTGTACTTTCTGATGTATCTGCTGCCGGGTTTTACCCTTTAAGGATCTTTGACATTGGAGTGGCGCCGTGAAAAATAAGGCGTCATGATGTCCGTTCTGTAACAATTCCTTACTATAATTGCAGACAGTATCCCGCTGGAAAAGGAAGTGATTGATTATGAAAAAAATAGGCATTCTTGGCTCTACCGGCTCCATCGGCACGCAGACCCTCGACATTGTCAGAGCCAATCCGGAGCTTCTTCAGGTGGAGGTGCTGGCAGCCGGCCGGAATGTGGATTTAATGGAAAAACAGGCCAGAGAATTCTCGCCGAAGCTGGCAGTCATGTGGGAAGAAAAGGCTTACGAGGAGTTAAAGACACGCCTGACGGATACAAGTATCCGGGTGTGCCGGGGTATGGAGGGGCTGATCGAGGCGTCCACTTATCCAACGGTGGAAATGCTCGTCACAGCCGTCGTGGGTATGATTGGCATCCGGCCCACCATCGCGGCCATGAAAGCGGGCAAGGACATCGCCCTGGCCAATAAGGAGACGCTGGTGACAGCCGGTCACATCATCATGCCGCTGGCGAAGGAGGCGGGAGTATCCGTTCTGCCTGTGGACAGTGAACACAGCGCCATTTTTCAGTCTTTGCAGGGCAACCGTCAGAACCGGATTCACAAGATTCTGCTGACAGCCTCCGGCGGCCCATTCCGCGGCAGAACTACAGAGCAGCTTCAAAACGTGCGGGTGGAGGACGCCTTAAAGCATCCCAACTGGACCATGGGGCGCAAGATCACCATCGATTCCGCTACCCTGGTCAACAAGGGACTGGAGGTCATGGAGGCGAAATGGCTCTTCAACGTGGACTATGATCAGATTCAGGTGGTGGTGCATCCTCAGAGCGTGGTCCACAGCATGGTGGAGTACGAGGACGGCGCGGTCATGGCTCAGCTGGGTACGCCGGACATGAAGCTGCCCATCCAGTACGCGCTGTTTTACCCGGACAGAAAACCGCTTGCCGGGGAGCGGCTGGATTTTTACCGGTTGGGACAGCTGACCTTTGAGGCGCCGGACACGGATACCTTCCGGGCGCTGAAGCTGGCGGTGAACGCGGGACGGACCGGCGGCACCATGCCTACCGTCTTCAACGCGGCCAATGAGATGGCGGTGTCTTTATTTTTACAGAAAAAAATCTCATTTTTGAAGATTACGGATATCATTGAGGCCTGCATGGAGCGGCATACGCCGGTTCCGGACCCGGATGTGGAGGAAATTCTTTCCGCGGAGCAGGAGACCTACGCGCATATCCGGGAAATGGCGTTATGAACGGCCTGATCCACTTCTATAAAAAAGTCTGATATCCGTGCTTTCAGTCAGGCATATTTGCAGAGCATGGCTGCGCAATTATGGCATGGATTCGACTGTTACATTATTCTGACAGTAAACGGAGGACAGTATAATTTGTCGATACTCATATTTATCATTATTCTGGGGGTATTGCTGATTTCTCACGAGGGGGGACATCTGCTGGTCGCCAAGATGAACGGGATTCATGTGGTGGAGTTTATGATCGGCATGGGTCCGAAGATCGCCCAGTTTGAAAAGGGCGGTACCATCTATTCTCTTCGGGTTCTGCCCATCGGCGGCGCCTGTGTGTTTGAGGATGACGTGACACAAAAGGATGGACAGCAGGAAAGCTTGCCCGAGAGTCCGGTGTTGGAGGATAAAAACGACGGCTCAAAGGGGAAGTTTTTTAACGACGCCTCTCTGGGCGCGCGGTTTGCCACAGTGGTGGCGGGCCCCCTGGCCAATATAGTCCTTGCTTTTATTTTCAGCGTATTTATTGTCAATTTTTCTTACACGGACCTGCCGGTGGTGGTCAGCGTGATGGAGGGCTATCCTGCCGAGGAGGCGGGAATTGAGGCCGGGGATACCATTATTTCCGTCAATGGAGAGAGAGTCTACCTCTACCGGGAGGTATCGGTGATCTCCCAGCTGAACCGGGGAAATGAGTACACCATTGTAGTGGAAAGAGACGGAGAGCGCCTGACCTATACCTTCACACCCATGTATGACGAGGAGGAGGGCCGGTATTATATGGGCATCACCGGCGGTGAGTATGTCCAGTTCACCGGACTGAAGGCGGTGCAGTACGCGGTGTACGAGGTGCGCTATGCGGCTACCTCCGTCTACAAAAGCCTATTGCAGATCATCCAGGGACAGGTCAGTAGCGAGGATGTGTCCGGCGTAGTCGGCGTCGCCAACCTGGTCAGCGAAACCTATGATGAGGTGAAGACCGCGGGCTGGCTGTCGACCCTTCTGACGATGATGAATCTGGCCTCTCTGCTCAGCGTCAATCTGGGAATTATCAACCTCCTTCCCATTCCGGCCCTGGACGGCGGCCGCATCCTGTTAATGGCCGTGGAGCTGGTCCGCGGTAAGCCCATTCCGCCTGAAAAAGAGGGCATTGTGAATACCATCGGCTTTGTGCTGCTGATGGTTTTGATGGTGTTTTTGTTCTTCAACGACATCAGGAATATCTTCTTCTGAAAATATATTTTCTGACGGGGAGCAGGAGACAGCGTTAAAAAAAGCTAAGGCGAAGATTAACGATAAGTTTTTCGCCGTGCTTTTTTTAAACGCTGTCTCCGGAAACTGCCATAAACTTTTCATATAGGATAAAGAACATGCGAGAACACACAAAAACAGTCAGAATCGGCGACAGACTGATCGGCGGCGGCAACCCCATCCTGATCCAGTCCATGACCAACACCCCCACCGAGGACGTAAACGCCACCGTGGCGCAGATCCTGAGATTGGAGCAGGCGGGCTGCGAGATCATCCGCTGCACTGTCCCCACGAAGGAAGCGGCGGCCGCGCTGCCGGAGATCAAAAAGCAGATTCATATTCCGCTGGTGGCGGACATTCACTTTGATTACCGGATGGCTATAGCCGCCATGGAGAACGGAGCGGACAAGATCCGTATCAATCCCGGCAATATCGGCGATATTGACCGGGTAAAGGCGGTGGTGAGAGAGGCGAAGGACCGCTATATCCCCATTCGTGTGGGCGTCAACAGCGGCTCCCTGGAAAAGAATCTGGTGGAAAAATATCATGGCGTCACAGCCGCGGGTATCGTGGAAAGCGCTATGGACAAGGTAAAACTGATCGAGGATCTTGGCTATGACAATCTGGTGGTCAGCATCAAATCCTCAGACGTCCTGATGTGCGTGGAAGCCCATGAAATGCTCGCGAAGCAGACGGATCATCCGCTGCATGTGGGAATCACGGAAGCGGGCACGGTCTGGAGCGGCAATATCAAGTCTGCCATCGGCCTGGGCCTGATTTTAAGCCGGGGTATCGGCGACACCATCCGGGTTTCTCTGACCGGCGATCCGGTGGAGGAGATCAAGTCCGCCAAACTGATTCTGCGCACCCTGGGGCTGAGAGAGGGCGGCATCGAGGTGGTGTCCTGTCCCACCTGCGGGCGGACGAAAATCGACCTGATCAGCCTGGCCAATCAGGTGGAGACCATGGTGGCGGCCTATCCGCTCAATATCAAGGTGGCGGTGATGGGCTGCGTGGTCAACGGGCCGGGCGAGGCGAAGGAGGCTGATATCGGCATTGCCGGCGGAATTTCCGAGGGCCTCCTGATCAAAAAAGGGCAGATTGTGAGGAAGGTGCCGGAGGCTGAGCTTTTGGAGACTCTGCGTTACGAGCTGGATCACTGGGAGTCTGAGTGAGCCTTAAAGGAATTCCGAATCAGGGGAGTCATACATGGAGGAAAAAAATTTTCTGGAGGTTTTTCCATATTTAAAGCTGGAGGGCAGGCTGAAGGATGAGATGGAGCAGGTGAGCGTGACCCGGGTGGCCAGCGTGAAAAGCCAAAATCTGCTGCGCGTCTATATCAGGAGCGGCTTCCTGATTCCTAAGAGAGATATTTTCCGGGTGGAGGATATTTTAAATGGGATGCTTGGCTCCTACAGAGATTCCTGGCAGCTCAAAATTTATGAACGCTTTGATCTGAGCAGCCAGTATGACGCCAAAACGGTGATGGAGCTTTACCGGGATTCCATTCTGGAGGAGCTGAAGGCATACAGCCACGTCCTCTATATTTTATTTAAAAAAGCGAAGATTACCTATCCGTCCAAAGACCACGTCCACGTGGAGATGGAGGATAACTGTATCGGACATATGCAGGAAAAAGAACTGCGGGCCATTCTGGACAAGGTGTTCCTTGAAAGATGCGGGCTGGCAGTTTCTTTTACGTACAGCTATCAAGAAGTCAAAAAGGAAGAGGACGCGGAGGAAGACATTTTCATCAACCCTGAAAAGGAAAAGAAAGCGGAGGAAGACCTTTTCATCAACGCTAAAAAGGAAAAAAATGCGGATACCGCCCGGAATATCTCTTCGCTTGGAAGGGGCCAGGCCGGAAGCAATACCTCTTCGTTCAGGAGGACCCAGGCCGGAAACGGGGATTCGTCCGGAAACAGGCCTCAGTATCGCCGGAGCCTGAAAAGCGGCGACAATCCAGATCTGGTCTATGGGAAGGACTTCGACGGCCCTGTCGTAAAAATGGAAGATATCCTTGGCGAAATGGGGGAGGTCATCATTCAGGGAAAGGTGATCTCCATAGAACAGCGGGAAATCAGAAATGAGCGGGTGATCCTTTCCTTTGTCATGACGGACCTTACGGACAGCATTACCATCAAGATTTTTGTCCGCAAGGATCAGGTGGAGGAGCTGACAGCCAATGTAAAGGTGGGTGCCTTTCTGAAGCTGAAGGGCATGACCATGATGGACAGCTTTGACAGGGAGCTGACCATCGGCTCCGTGGCGGGCATCAGAAAGTCCATAGATTTTACGGTAAAGAGGGAGGATCACAGCCCGGAAAAGCGGGTGGAGCTGCACTGCCATACGAAGATGAGCGACATGGACGGCGTCTCCGAGGTCAGCGATATCATTAAAAGAGCCTACAGCTGGGGGCATAAGGCAATCGCTGTCACCGACCACGGCGTGGTACAGTCCTTCCCCACGGCCAACCATGTCTGGGAGGATTTGTGGAAGGCGGAGAAGGCCCGCTGCAAGGAGGCGGGAATCGAGCCTGACAAAGAGAATTTCTTCAAGGTGATTTACGGCTGCGAGGCCTATCTGGTGGATGATACCGCGGAGATTGCCGCCGGGGAGGACCTGACCGGCACCCTGCGGGACAGCTATGTGGTGTTTGACATCGAGACCACCGGTTTTTCACCTGTCAAAAATCGCATTATTGAGATTGGCGCCGTGAAGGTTGTAAACGGAGAGATCATTGACAGATTCTCCGAATTTGTCAATCCGAAGACACCCATTCCCTTTGAAATCACGAAGCTGACCAGCATCACTGACGATATGGTCAGCGGCGCGGAGGAGATTGACGCGGTGCTTCCTCGCTTCCTGAAATTCTGTGAGGGCTGCGGGCTTGTGGCTCACAACGCCAGGTTTGACACCGGCTTTATCCGGGAAAATTGCAGACGGCTTGGGTATCCCTTTACCTATACTTACCTGGATACGCTGGCCATGTCCCGGGTTCTTCTGCCCGGCCAGAGCAAGCATACCCTGGACGCGGTGGCGAAGACTCTGAAGGTGTCTCTGGAGCACCATCACAGGGCGGTGGACGACGCGGAATGCACGGCCCTTATTTTCTTAAAAATGATCGGGATGTGCGGGGAACGGGGCGTGGAAACGCTGACCCAGTTAAACTCCATGGGCCGGGGCAGCGCTCAAGCCATCGCGAAGCTTCCCTCCTACCATATCATTCTTCTGGCGCAAAATGACGTCGGCCGTGTGAATCTGTACACCATGGTCAGCGAATCTCATCTGAAATATTTTAACCGGGTGCCCAAGGTGCCCAGGAGCCTGATGAACGAGCTGCGGGAGGGCATCATTATCGGCAGCGCCTGCGAGGCTGGCGAGCTTTACAGAGCTCTTCTGGATGAAAAAAGCGACGAGGACATCGCCAGCATCGTGTCCTTCTATGATTATCTGGAAATACAGCCTGTGGGAAATAACGCCTTTATGATTGATTCCAAGAAGGTTCGCAACGTCAATTCCGAGGAGGATATCAAAAATCTGAACCGCCGGATTGTGGAGCTGGGCGAGCAGTTCAATAAGCCTGTTGTAGCCACCTGTGACGTTCATTTTCTGGATCCGGAGGACGAGGTCTACCGCCGGATCATTATGGCGGGGAAGGGCTTCACAGACGCGGATTCTCAGGCTCCCCTGTATCTGCGCACCACGGAGGAGATGCTGAAGGAATTTGAGTATCTCGGACCGGAGAAGGCAAAAGAGGTTGTCATCACCAACCCCAATAAAATCGCGGATATGATTGAGCACATCTCCCCGGTTCGACCGGACAAGTGCCCGCCGGTGATTCCGGATTCAGATAAGACCCTGAAGGAAATCTGCTATACCAGGGCTCATGAAATGTATGGGGAGAATCTGCCGGATATTGTGAAAAACAGGCTGGAGAAGGAGCTGAACTCCATCATCAAAAACGGCTTCGCGGTGATGTATATTATCGCCCAGAAGCTGGTGTGGAAGTCCAATGAGGACGGCTATCTGGTAGGCAGCCGGGGCTCTGTGGGCTCCTCCTTTGTGGCCACTATGGCTGGAATCACCGAGGTCAATCCTCTGCAGCCCCATTATTATTGTAAAAAATGCCACTATTCCGAGTTTGACGGCCCCGAGATCCAGCAGGCCTTAAGCGAGGGCAGCAGCGGCTGCGATATGCCGGACAAGGTCTGCCCGGTGTGCGGCGCGCCCCTGACCAAGGATGGCTTTGACATTCCCTTTGAGACATTCCTGGGCTTTAAGGGAGACAAGGAGCCGGATATCGACCTGAATTTTTCCGGAGAATATCAGGCCAAGGCTCACAAATACACGGAGGTTATTTTCGGGGCGGGCCAGACCTTCAAGGCCGGGACGGTGGGCACCCTGGCGGACAAGACCGCCTACGGCTATGTGCGCCGTTATTATGAGGAAAGGGGAAGCACCAAAAGAGGCTGTGAGATCAACAGAATCAGCATGGGCTGTACAGGCGTCCGCCGCACCACGGGCCAGCACCCCGGCGGCATTATCGTGCTGCCTCTTGGGGAAAATATCAACTCCTTCACCCCGGTGCAGCACCCGGCCAACGACATGAGTACGGATATTGTCACCACCCATTTTGATTATCATTCCATTGACCATAATCTGTTGAAGCTGGATATCCTGGGGCATGATGATCCAACCATGATCCACATACTGCAGGATCTGACCGGCGTGGACCCGACCACGGTGCCGCTGGATGATAAGCAGGTTATAAGCCTGTTTCAGAACACCTCCGCTCTGGGAATCTCCCCGGAGGACATTGACGGCACGGATCTGGGGAGCCTGGGGATTCCGGAGTTCGGCACGGAATTTGTGTTTCAGATGCTCAGGGATACGAAGCCCCAGCGGTTTTCCGACCTGATTCGCATTTCAGGCCTGGGACATGGCACGGATGTATGGCTGGGCAACGCTCAGACCCTGATTCTGGAGGGAAAGGCCACCATCGGTACGGCCATCTGCACCAGAGACGATATTATGACCTATCTGATCCGCATGGGCGTGGAGAGCTCCATGGCCTTCACCATCATGGAGAGCGTTCGTAAGGGTAAGGGACTAAAGCCGGAGATGGAACAGACAATGACGGAGCACAACGTCCCCGACTGGTATATCTGGTCCTGCAAAAAAATCAAATACATGTTCCCCAAGGCTCACGCGGCGGCTTATGTGATGATGGCGTGGAGAATCGGTTATTTTAAAATTAATTATCCTCTGGCTTATTACGCGGCCTATTTCAGCATCCGGGCCTCCGGCTTTTCCTATGAGCTGATGTGCCAGGGGAAGGAGAAGCTGCGCAGAAATATGGCGGAGCTGAAAGCCAGAAAGGATAAATGGACCAAGACCGATGAGGACACCTATAAGGATATGAAGAGCGTCCTGGAGATGTACGCCAGAGGCTTTGAATTCCTGCCCATCGATATTTTTAAGGCGCATGCCCGCAATTTTCAGATCATAGACGGAAAGATCATGCCGGCCTTAAGCTCTATCGCCGGCCTGGGGGAGACCGCGGCGGAGTCCATAGCTGCTGCAGCTTCACAGGGAGAGTTCCTGAGCAAGGACGATTTCCGGGAGCGGGCGAAGGTATCTCAGACCATCACGGACAAGCTCTGCGAGTTGGGCATTCTGAAGAACCTTCCCGAGAGCAACCAGATCAGCCTGTTTGACCTGATGTGATTTACTATTCACAGCCATTTCCTCTACGAGACGCCCTTCGGGTGCCCCACATGCGCAAAAGCGTCCAGCAAGCTGTCCGGCGCGGCAGAAAACGCCGCTCATCTTTTTGCTTATGAGAGGCACCCGAAGGGCGTCTCGTAGAGAAAGTGACTGATTCTCAGTCAACTTGAGAGATATAATCAGCCTCTTACAAGCAAACTACGCTTGACGAGTCTGTTTATATCTCTCAAGTCGGCTGTGAATAGTAACGAATAGTAACAAAAAAATAAAATTTATGGTTGACAAATTTTAACACATTTAGTATAGTAAGAAAGCGCTCTGAAAGAGCGGCCTCGATAAAAACATCACTTAGAAAAAAGTCAAAAAAGTTGTTGACAAAGAAACGAAAGTGTGTTAAATTATATGAGTTGCCGCTGAGAATGAGCGGCAGGGAACCTTGACAAATAAACAGCAATGCAACCCTGAAGATTCCAAAGAAGAGGGCTG
>JAJQBK010000059.1 GCA_021203305.1 Lachnospiraceae bacterium | reverse complement strand
CTGTGGGGATTGCAAGCAAGAGTTTTGCGATACGTTACTTTATTAAGCGCTTACGGCAAAAATGTGACCGAACCGACTGAAAAAGGGCTTTTGACCGGCATCCGGAGCGAGAGGCGCAGGAGCATGGCCGGAGCCGAATATATCCGGGTGATATACGGAAAGAAAGCGCAGGAGTTCATTGTGCAGAATCTGGAGCAGATTTTGAACGGAGAAGCTGTGGAATAATATCGGCTGCCGGGCAGAATATTGCTTTTATGGGATCGGCTGTCTGAACCAGTTCAGACAGCCTTTAAAATACTTTGCTGTTGTCTTATCATCTGACCGGTATATCTCATGCTTTGTGCCGGGGATGCGGACAAAACGGGTCAGAGATTCTTCGCGCACAGTTTCTGACGAAGACTGTTTTCCAACGGCTTTATTTGCCGCGGCAAGCTTCCGGATGAATTCTTCCTGCTGTTTTTTAGATACGGTCGTGTCCTTTTCTGCCTGTATCAGCAAAACCGGGGCGGAAATTTTTTTACACGCATTTTTCATCAGATATTTGTTCAGACGGAACGCTTCCCTCAGCCAGCCATAGGATGCGCCGGACATCCGGAAAAGCGGTTCCGTGTCGGTTTTTGCCCTGTACCAGGCATACCGGGCCGGTGATGTGGCACAGCTGGCCTCAAAGGTTTCCCTGCCGTCGTACGCATGCTGCCCAATGACATAATCCTGTTCCTTTCCTATGGCGCACATGAAAGCGACAATCGCTTTTGATACAATCCAGGGCACGTTGCCGGTGGCGGGGCGGATCATGGGAGAGGAGAGGATGATTTTTTGGAATAAATGAGGCTTTTGGGCAGCAAGCGCCGCCCCAACTCCGGCGCCCATCGAGTGCGCATAGAGGAAGAGAGGGAGCGGCTGCTTCCAGTAATTTTTTGCCGCGCGGGCAGTAAATTCCAGGTCATCCGTGTATCTTTGCCACCTGTCTATATGTACAAGGGACAGATCCCCGTCTGTGAGGCGGTAAGAGCGCCCATGCCCACAGTGCTCCGGGATACAGACATGAAAGCCATGTCTCAGGAAATAATAAATGACCTCAAAAAACTTGTCGGCTGTTTCCGTGAAGCCGTGTGAGATAAGTATGATGCCATTACACTGTTCCGGAGACTCCTGTTTACTGCCATTTGAATTTCCGGATGTGTAAAAAGCGCAATATATTTGTTTCCCGGGCTCGCGGAAAAGCAGCCGTTCCTGGCGGCGCGGGAGTATGTATGGAAGGACACGTTCCTCTATATACGCGGGATAATTCTCTTCTGGCTTCATTTGCTTTCTCTTTTCTTAACAGGTATTGTTTTACAACAGCACCATCAGGCGTTGCTGTTCCCTCTCCTCATCCGGATTTCAGCCGCCAGTTCCTCTACCTTCTCATCCGTGAGAAGATATTTTTTGTGGAATACCCACACCGCGGCCAGAAGGCCGGCAACCGGGAAGAGTGTCATGGTCATCCGCAGGCCGACGACGGAAGAGGCGGCAGCCGCGGTGGAAGAAACAGCGTCCGTATCCGAGCTTAGATTGCATACTGCCAGGCATATGGAAGCCACCATCGCGGCGATGCCGGAAGCAAGCTTTACGACGAAGGTCTGCATGGAAAAAATGACGCTTTCATCACGGCGGTTGTTTTTAACCTCGCCGTAATCTACGGTGTTTGCCAGGAAAATTGTCGTAAGCACGGTCAGCATCCCGCTCGCGGCAAAAATCAGGAACCCCGGGATAAACAGCAATAAAATGGTTGACATATCTGTAAACGCCAGTACGAGCAGGATTATATAGCCGGTCACCGCCATACAGAAGCTGATATAGAAAATACGGATGGCATTGAAAAACTTCCGCAGCAGTGGGAAAAACAGCATCATCGAAAGGATCTGTGTCGCCCCGCCGAATGTGTTGAACAGGGTGTAAGAGCTGTACCAGGCATCGCCGCCGAAGTCGTATTTAAAGAAATAAATGACAAGGTTTGAGGTAATGTAAACAGCGCAGTTGATCAGCACAATCGTAACTACGACTGTCATTGCCTGGTCGTTCTGAATCAGAGCCCTGAACATCTGGCCGGCGGAAGGAGACTGCATATCTACCGTTGATTTTTCCCTGATATTCAGGCAGGTACAGCCGATAAACAGAACAAAGAGGATGGCGACAATCAGCGCGAACCATTTAAAGCCGGTCCGCTCATTTCCTCCGCCCAGCATCATGACACACATCATGGTCAGGATCGTGATCAATGCGGAGCCCACACCGGCCGCGCTTCTTGCGAGTGTAGTCAGGTTTTCGCGCTCTTTGCCCCCTTCCGTAAACGCGGGGATCATGGACCAGTAGGGGATATCCATGATCGTGTACGTCATTCCCCAGAGGATATAGGTGACAGCCGCGTAAGCCACCAGACCGGAGCCGTCGAGGGAGGGAGGCGCCGCGAACATGAGAAAGAGAATGACCGCGTTCAGCAGCGTGCCGATCAGAAGCCATGGCCGGAATTTTCCGAAGCGGGTCTTTGTTTTGGCTACAATCACGCCCATGATCGGGTCATTGAACGCGTCAAATACCCGCGCGGCCATCAGGATAATGCCCATGGCGATGGCGTTTACTCCGCAGATATCCTGATAGTAATAGAGGACATAGCTTGCCGAGAGCATGTACACCATATCCTTCCCCACCGCACCCAGGCCGTAGGATATTTTTTCCTTCTGTGACAGTTTCATAAATAATACCTCCCCGTATTATCGATCCGGGCAAAAAGCCTTATTGATATTATATCAGCATTGCCGGACAAAAGCAAGAAGATTCAGGCAGTTATTTTTGTATGCCGGGAATATTGCGATTGGACTATCCGTCCAATGAAATTTTTGCCTGAATGCGGTATGATACTGAAAGAGACAGGGGCGGGAGACATGATAAAGTGGATGCCCCACCCGGATAACCTTGTGCGGTTAAAAAATCAGACGGATTTTCCACTGCGGCGGCTCCGGAATATTCAATCAGATGGAGGACAGGATTATGAGTGAGAAAATGCTGGTCACACAGGCTCTTGATGAGAGAGATCTGTTGGTAAAGAAGATTAATGACAAGATTGAGAAAGCCGGTTTTGTGGATACAGTCAGGGTAAATGAGGAAAAGGTATACGAGAAGCGCATCACGCGGGAGGAGTTCGCTAAGAAGGCGAATGCATCCTGGCAGCAGATTCAGGATCTGATCAGCAGATTTCAGAAGATTGATGCCGCGCTTGTCGCGTCAAATGCGGCTACAAGGATCACGACATCTTATGGAAGCTTTACAGTCGCCGGCGCGATTTCTCTTCGCGGAAGGATGCGGGGAACCGGTTCCTACGAGGAGGAAGCGGATTTCGAGGAGAGACTGCGGCTGAAGATGAAAACGGAGTATGAAGCCCGTGTACAGTTAAGTGAGCTGAAAAACCGTCAGCTTCAGGTGACTGCGGAGAATATGAGAATGAGTATTCTGGGGAAGGACTCCAAAGGGAAGGATGATAAACCTCTGGAGGTTGTAGATGTCTATGTAAAGGAAAACACGACAGAACTGGCAGATCCCCTTGATGTGCAAAAGAGGATGGCGGAGCTGCAGGAAAAGAGAATGGCCATTCTGACAGAGCTTGACACACAGATCAAGGTGTCAAACGCAACTACGTTTATAGAGATTGATTGAGACACAGTGCCTGCAGCACGAAAACCTCGAACCCGGCTTCCCGGTAACAGGGTCAAGTTACACTGTAATCCTATGCAAAGGGTTGGAAATTCCGAAATGGCGCAGTGGGTAGCGTGCATGACTTGTAATCATGATGTCGCAGGTTCGAATCCTGCTTTTGGAACCAAAAGCTGGTAAGACCTCGCCCGAGAAGGTCGAAATTCACTGATTTTCGATTTTTCGTCAACGTTGATTTTTGAATATTGAACGGTGAGAGACTTGAAACATGAATGATGAAGGCAGAACTTTCAGTCAGGCATAGAGATGTGCTGAAATCCATGGAAAAGGTTTGGCGTCAAGTCGGTTGACCGGAGGTGTTCCTCATGGCTGCGCTGCAGGCATATATTCCTGGTGTGTCCAGACCCGCTCTGGTGATAAGAAAGAATTGCAATAATGCGATAAGTTGGAAGTTGACAAATAATTATATTATAATTATAATATGGGCATAGAGATGATAAATTTTGAATGGGACGAAAGCAGAACCAGATAAACAGGAAAAAGCACGGGATTTCTTTTGAAGCTGCGCGATCGGTCTTTGATGATGATGGCGCAATTCTTTTTGATGACCCGGAGCATTCAATAGATGAGGAAAGGTTCCTGATTATTAGTTATGCCGAGAATGTGAGGATTTGTATTGTCAGTCACTGTTACCGTGACAACGATGTGATCAGGATTATATCGGCAAGAGAAGCAACAACAAGTGAGAAACAGGTATATCGCAAATGGAATGGAGGTTATGACGATGAGAGATGAATATGATATTGAAAATTTAAATCCGAGGAAAAACCCCTATACCAACAGGCTGAAAAAGCAGATCACGATTAATATTGACAACAGTACGATAGAGTATTTTAAGGAAGAGTCGGAGGCGTCCGGCATACCGTATCAGACTCTTATTAATCTGTATCTTACTGATTGTGCTGCCAATGGCAGAAAGCTGCACATGTCGTGGGAATAAAGCATAACAGGTGGTGAAGGATATTAAAGCGTCACCACAGGTGACTGCGTTTTACGAGAATATGTGAGGTGTATGGAACGATGAAATATATGGTCATTGGAGCCGGTGGAACCGGCGGTATTCTGGGATATAAGCTTACGGAGGGCGGAAAGGATGTGACTCTGATCGCGCGGGGCGCGCATCTGAAAGCCATGCAGGCCCAGGGGCTTACCATACATAAGCTGTGGAACGGACAGACACAGACCCTGCCTGTCAGAGCGGTCTCTGAGGAGGAGTATGATAAGCGGCCGGATGTGATACTGATCTGCGTGAAGGATTATTCCATGGACAGTGTGTATCCGCTGATCCGCAGGGTGTCCGGGCCGGAAACAGTCGTGATTCCTATTTTGAATATCTATGGAACCGGCGGCAGAATGCAGGAGCGGCTTCCGGGCCTTCTGGTGACGGACGGCTGTATCTATGTCTCCGCAAGTATTGAGGCTCCTGGTGTATTGACACAGCATGGCGCTATCTGCCGCGTTGTATTCGGCGTGCGCCATCAGGAAGAGTACAGACCGGTTTTAAAGGAGATTGCCCGGGATTTTGAAGAAAGCGGAATAAGCGGCATTCTTTCTGAAAACATTCAGAGAGACACACTGCAGAAGTTTTCTTATGTTTCTCCCATCGGTGCCGTCGGCCTGTATTTTAACTGTGCTGCCGGTACCATTCAGCAGGAGGGAGCGCCCAGGGAAATGTTCAGGGCCATGATCCGGGAAATTGTGGCGCTGGCTGAGGCTATGGATATCCATTTTGAACAGGATCTGGTGGAAGTTAATCTGAAAATCCTCTCAGACCTGGCTCCGGAGGCGACCACCTCCATGCAGCGTGACATAATGGCCGGGAAGCCGTCGGAGATCGATGGCCTGATCTATCAGGTTGTCCGGCTTGGGCAGCAATATGGGGTTGCCATGCCGCAGTATGAGAAAGTCGCCGCGAAGTTAAAAGACAGTCTGTAAAATCGGAGGCAGCATTTTCGAAGTTGTTCCTGGAAATGAGGGCGAGCATTCCTGCCTCAACAGCCTGATCATGGAGGCCATGGGAGTCATAGTAATTTATCAGGGCAAGAATAGAATATCCATGTAGAAGGAGCACGATAACATGCAGGAAATCAGATGCCCCAAGTGCGGGGAGGTCTTTCAGGTAGATGAGAGCGGCTACGACCAGATCGCCCGGCAGGTGAGGGATAAGGAATTCGCAAAAGAGCTGGAGCGCCGCTCAAAGGAGCTGGAGGCGGCGCAGGAGCGGGAAATGGATCTGCTGCGGCTGAAGGAGGAAAGGGAGCGCACCGAAAGCCTCACCCAAAAGGACGCGGAGATCTCTCTGAAGGATCAGAGGATCGCCGAGCTGCAGGCCAGGCTGGACGCCGGGGAGACTGCCAAAAAGCTTGCGGTGGCTCAGGCGCTGGAGGAGAAAAATGAGGAGCTGTCTCAGAAAGCCACGGAAATCGCTAACCTGAGGGGAGAGCTGAAAAATAAGGAAACCGAGAGTCGGCTGAATGAAAAGTCCATGCAGGAGCAGTACGAGGAGAAGCTCAGGCTCAGGGACGAGCAGTATGGGGAGAAGCTCAGGCTCAAGGACGAACAGCTCGAATATTATAAGGATTTCAAGGCGCGCCAGTCCACCAAAATGGTGGGGGAGAGCCTGGAGCAGCATTGTTTCACCCAGTTCAACGCGATCCGCATGACCGCCTTTCCCAACGCTTATTTTGAGAAGGACAATGACGCCAGAACCGGCAGCAAGGGGGACTTTATTTACCGGGAGAGCGCGGAGGACGGCACGGAATTTATCTCCATTATGTTTGAGATGAAAAACGAGGCCGATGAGACCGCTGTCAGGCACAGGAATGAGGATTTCTTTAAGGAGCTGGATAAGGACCGCAATGAGAAGGGTTGTGAGTACGCGATTCTGGTTTCCCTGCTGGAAATCGACAATGAGCTCTATAACAACGGCATTGTGGATGTGTCCTACAGGTATCCGAAGATGTACGTCATCCGCCCGCAGTTTTTTATCCCGATGATTACGCTTCTGCGCAACGCCGCCCTCAATTCCCTGCAGTATAAGCAGGAGCTTCAGATTGTCCGTAGTCAGCAGGTGGATATTCAGAATTTTGAAAATAATATGAACGCCTTCAAGGAGGGCTTTTCCCGCAACTACCGGCTGGCCAGCGAGAGATTCCAGACGGCGATCGATGAGATTGACAAGACCATCGACCACCTTCAGAAGACGAAGGCGGCGCTGCTTTCCTCGGAGAACAACCTTCGTCTGGCGAACAACAAAGCTGACGAGCTGAGTATAAAAAAGCTGACGAAAAATGCTCCCACGGTGAAGGCCATGTTTGACGAGCTGAAGGAAGACCAGGGGGTGTGAGGCGATCCTTCAAAAAGGCTCCGGCGTAATATCTGGAAACGCTGGAGCCAATACTTTGCTCAGGGAAGGCGATAAGCCGCGATAACGGAAGGGGGCTTGCGTCAATCCCGGGGCGTTGAATGCCCGTTTCACGACAGTTCCTTAGTCTTTGACGGCGACCTGGCACATTTTCATGGCGTTCAGAGCGTTCAAATGGCTGTCCGGCGTCACGCCCGCGCAGCAGGACGCGTCCACGCTGACAGGTACCTCCGTAAGCCAGGCCTTGATCAGCAGCGCGTTGGAAATTACGCAGATATCCGTACACAGACCGCACAGCTCGATCTCCTCGATGGGTTCCTTCTCATTTTCGGAAAATAACGCCTGCGCCAGACTGACGCTTCCGAAGGTGGGCTTGTCGAAAATCCTGCAGTCCTTTTTGGCTGCCAGCTGCTGCAGCTCATCCGCCAGCTGCCAGCCCCAGGTTCCGGAGATGCAATGCTCCACCGGCAGATTCCGGCCCTCCTGAGCGGTAAGATATTCCCGCGTGTGGGTGTCTCTTGTGAAAATAATTTCTCCCGGAAAGGCTGCCGCCTTGCGGATGACGGCGGGCAGAATCGCCTGCGCTTCCTTCGTCCCCAGACTGCCGGTAATAAAATCGTTCTGCATGTCCACAATGATCAGATATTTCATGTGCGTTTCTCCTTAAATTTTTAATTTTCTCACTTGCGATTATTACATCATGAGCAAAGGGCGCTCATGGTCCAATTCGCCGGTCTCCGTTTCACTACGGTCCGCGCTACGCCAAAGGTGTCCCTTGTGGAAACGGATGTCCCCCGGACATCCGGCGCCGCCAGACATGCGCACCCGTAGGGCGTCCCTTGTGGAAGCATGCCCTTCTCGCTTGCACTCATTATATCATATCCCTGAAGATTTAAGAACCTTTTGCGGGGAAAAATTATGTCTCATCGGAATTTTTATCTGCCGGAGCTTTCCCGGTTTTCGCAATGTTACCGCCATTGTCATCAGGATGATTGGCATTGTGCCCGTCGGTGCCAACAGTATTTTGCTTTTTGGCTTTCCCTGAGTGTTTCCTGCGGCGCCGTTTTATCAAAAGACCCGCAATGAGAATCACAGCGCCCAGGATCACCAGATACGGAATATGGATGATGACCCAGATCGTGGCCTCGCTGATATCCTCACAGATGCTCTCTACGCTGTCCGCAAAGCCATGGCTGATGCGCTGCCACACGGTCAGCTCCGCTGTCGGCGTCAGCACCTGTACCTCCCGCAGATACATGGTCACGGTGCTGTAATTGATCTGATTGTCGTATGTGCGCTTCTGGCTTTCTTTGCTCTTCAGCTGATACTGCACCTCGGAGAGCCGCTCCTCGATGGTCAGGATGTCCTCCAGGCTTTCCGCCTCCTCCAGAAGAGCGATCAGCCTTTCCAGCTCCGTCTCCAGTATCAGAATGCGGCTCTCCAGATCTACGTAAGTCAGCGTCACATCGGTCACGGTTTCATCGCTGTAAACCACGTTGCAGATATCGGAGACCGCGGTCAGGAAGACGTCCAGATTTTCCGATGGGATGCGAAGCGTCAGGCTGGAATTCCTGGTGGGGGTATAGGAGCTGTAGGAGCTGCCGTTATAAGTATAGATGTACTCCACGTAGCCGCCGCTTTCACTGACCTGCGCTTTGATGGCGGAAAGGGCGCTGTCATAGGAGGTGGTCTCCACACTCATGTCCACGGTCCGGATCAGCTTTCTCTCTGTGGCGGCGTCCTCGGAGACGTCGGAATACTCATAGTCCGCATCTGTTTCGTATTCTGAGTAATCTCCTGCCGCTTCCTCCGAGTATCCGTATTCGTATTCGGCTGTTTCCGCTGTGGCGCTGTCGTAGGAGATATTTTCCCGGCTGGCGGTACTGGTGGAATTGGCTGTGGAACCTGAGCCGCAGCCCGCAAACAGCAGGATGGATGTGCCAAGGGCGGCACACAGGGTAAGTAAGGTTTTCTTTTTCATAGCGCTTCCTCCTTCTGTCTGATGATATATAAATTGATTTCCGAACACAATGACATTGTCGTTTGGGGCTCTCTTATTTTATGAGACGGCAAAAATGGAAAGATATGACAGGCAGACGGAGAATAACGAAAATAAAAACCCCGGCGCGATTCCTGTGCGCCGGGGTTTTTGTCATAAGAATGAAAATGTGATGGAATTCTCTGTTTAGCTTCCGCTGTTAAACAGCGGCTCCAGTACATCCGCGTATTCCTCGAAAATGTCCAGAAGGAAGGAATTCCAGTGGCGGGCGTCCTTTGTGGAGCTGCCGAACACGTAGTCCTCCTGGCCGTAGTCGATGACGTCAAAGCCGGGCATGGCCTTGCTGGCGCCATTGGTGCGGTAAGCGACCGCGTCCGCCAGGGAGAAGGACACATTGCTTAGATCGGAGTAGTCTACCCAGCTGCTTAAGTCGGTTCCGGAGGCTTCGGTGGAAGTGCCGTTCTCGGTCTGCGTCTCAGCCGCGGGCGTCTCGATGGTATTGCCGTTCACATACTCGCCGTACATCTGGTCCACATACAGGGAGAAGGATTCGCTTAACACCTCGGAAGGAACGTGTCCGCCGTCCCACTGCCACTCAATATTGCAGTCAATGCCGGAATTCAGCATGGCGATCTGCAGGTTCAGGGAGCTGAACATGGACATATCACCCTCTGAAGCGCCCATCAGGATTCTGACCCATGTCGGGTTATCGGTGCCCTCCGCGCCGATATAATTCAGCGGGTTATACAGGTCAACGATGTTGTTGCCGTAGGCGTCGCCGGCCTCAATCTCAGCGATGTCAGCCGCGTATTCCTCCACCATTTCCTCATAAGAAGAATAATTGGCGGAGTCGGTGGAGCTGCCGGCTGCCTGGGTTGTGCCCGCGTCGGGGGTACCCACATCCATAGTGTCGCCGGAGCTGTTTTCCGCAACCGCGGAGTTGTCAAAGCTGCGGCCGGTGTCGCTGGTGGAATCCGTGGATTCTGCGGCGGTACTGTCGGGCCCGGCTGCGTCAGAGGCTCCATCGGGCAGTTCGCCATCTGCCATAGCTTCTGTGTCAATGTCGCCGGGCAGCTCGCCGTCCGCCAGGGATTCTGTGTCAAGGTCGCCGGGGAGTTCGCCATCCGCAAAGCTTTCCGCGTCGGTTCCATCGGGGAGGGAAGCTCCATCCGGCAGATTTCCGTCGGTCATATCGCCGCGTCCGCCCATGCCGCCGGTCATATCTCCTTTGCCGCCAGTCATGCCGTCAGTGTCGTTCGTAAAGTCCGCGGCGCCGTTCATGCCGCTGGGCAGATTGCCGGTCATACCGCCGCCGGAGCTGCCCTTCGTGTATCTTCCCTCGATGAACGCCGCGGCTTTCTCCTCTGTGGTCATGGCGGCAACGTCCTCATCGCTTAAGGCGTTTCCGTCTTCGTCAAACCAGGTCCAGCCCTCTGCGTAATCCAGATTATCCAGATACCACTGGAGGTTGGATACAAATTCCGCCAGATACAGATCCAGATACGTGCCGTAATATCCATTGGTCTCCGGGTAAGCATCCAGGTCATATTCGATGGTCAGGGCGATGGTGTCGTCCATATCGCCGTCGCCGTTTAAGTCAAAGCCGACTGCCGCCTCCTCCACGGTGAGATTCTGCGCATTGATATATTCCATATAGGAAGCGGACAGATACTCCGCCAGCTGCGCCTGGAAGGAGGAGCCGAACTCATAGGTGGTATCCATATAATATTCGAACGCCAGGGCCATATCTCCCTCATACAGAGAGGTGATGGCACTGTAAGCGATGCAGCCCCAGGCGCCGTCGGAGAGCTCGTAATCCACGCCGTCGATGGTCACGGTGGTGGAATAGCTTCCGTCCGCCAGCTCATATACGCCCACGGCGCCCGCCGCGACTTCATAGGCGTAGAAGTCCGGGTTGTTGGAGGTGGCCGCGAACATGGTGGCGTGGGCGCCGCCGCCGCTGCCGCCGGTGGAGACGAAATAATCCACGCTGCCGGGAAGGTTGCCCAGCAGAATATTATATTTTACAAAGCGGGCCGCGTTCTTCTGGTCCACCAGACAGGATGGCGCGTCGCCGGTATAATAAGTGTTTCCGCTTTCATCTGTGGCGGTGTCCTGCTTGCCCCGGTTGCCGCAGGCAACGTTGATATAACCCTCCGCCGCATAGGTGGTGGCCGCGGTGGTATTGGTGCTGGAGCTGTAGCCCGCCGCGCCCGTGTTTAAAATGACCGGGGCGGTAGCCGCAGTGTATACCTGGCCGTTGGTGCTGGTCACCTCCGCGTCATAGTCGATGACAAGCGACCCTTTCACTGCCTCCGTATAATCCGCCGCAGTCACGTCGGCGGCACCGTCGCCGTCGGTGTCAATACCGGTAACATAAGCGCCGGGAACACAGACGGATACGCCCTGCTCGTCCTCAATCTCCGGATACGCCACCGCCGAAACGATGGACAGCACCCAGGCATCGGCACTTTCCGAGTAGGACCATTCCTGATCCTCGTTGTTGGCCAGGTTTAATGTGTATTCGATGGTTTCCTTATCCGAGACAACCTCCGTCTCCTGGGAACCGGTCTCTTCGCTCACGCTGGTTTCGTCTGTCGTGCTGTCGTCAGACGCGGAGCTGCTTCCGCAGGCGGTCATGCCGAGAACCATGGACGCGGCGAGCGCGATGGCAAGTATTTTTTTCATTGCTTACCCCTCTCTTCCTTCTCTCATTTTCAGCTGACAATGCGACAATTCTTTATTTTCCGGGCAACAAAGCCTTGCGATCGTCTAAACCTTTGGCAGTCTATCAGGAAACTGTTAAAATAATTTCATTAAAATGTGAAATAACGGTGAATTTTAAATGGTTTATTCAGGGAACCGCAGCGGAGGCATAAGAGCTCAGAGAGGTTTCCGGGCTACGGTGAGGCTTTTGGAGCTGTGTTTCGCGTATTTAGCCGACGCAAGATGGTCATATTATTTCGCGACAGTTCCTTAGCCTTGGCTTCGCGGGATTTGTGATTTGAGAAACCCGGGAACGATACAATGAAAAGAAGTGAAGTGAAAAGTGAAAAGTTTACACCAGGGAAGAGATTGCCTGATGACAATTCGCTATGATTTTGTTATAATATCCAGGCGGGAAAATGGGCCGATGGATTGCGGAGCCGGATTTCCCAGGGGTGCTTCAGGGCGGGGAAATGGGCCGACAGATTGCGGACCGGGTTCCCCAAGGATGCTTCAGGGTGGGAAAATGGGCCGACGAATTGCGGGCCGGATTTCCCGGGAATGCTTCAGGGCAGAAAAAAAGCTCCGGACCTTTCGGAACGGAGCCTGACAGGGGAAGAGGGATTCGAACCCCCGTGAGCAGTTTTGGAGACTGCCATCCTGCCGCTGGATGATTCCCCTAAACGACTACGTCAGTATATCAAAAAGATTGTCAAAATGCAAGCATATTTTTGAAGAGGAAAGAAAAAATGAGAGAAATTCCGAAGCCCGGGGAGACCTACCGGCATTTCAGGGGAGAGTTTTATGAGATTGTGACACTGGCGGAGGATACCAGAACCGGGGAGAGGCTGGTGGTCTACCGGACACTTTACGGGGAGGAAAAGGCTTTTGCCAGGCCGCTGCAGGATTTTCTGGAGCCGGTTAATCGAATCAAATATCCCAACGCGGAGCAGGAAAACTGCTTTGAGAAGAGCGAGCCGCCGAAGATCGCGCGGATCGATCCGGCGGTGCTGGAATTCCTGGACGCGGACACCTACGCGCAGAAGCTCCGCATTTTTGTGGGCGTGGAGCACAGGATAACGGACGATATGATTAACACCATGGCGGTCGCCCTGGACACGGAGGTGCCGGAGGGCAGCCTGGAGGAGCGGGCGGCCAGCTTAAAGAGCGTCTTAAGCACCCAGGTCCGTTTTGAGGTGAACCGGTAGGCGGCTGGCAAAGAGTGCGGTAAGGAACTGTCACGAAATAACCTGCGCATCCTGCTCCGCCTGATACGTGAACCGCAGACTGTAAAAGCCTTGCAGTAGCCCGGATGACAGGAAACGACTGAAGACAAAATAACGACAGGAAAAGAACAGTCCTGTCTGATGACTGGGGAAAACCAATGAACTATCAGCACATTGTGAAAGCGTATTTTCTGGAGCGGCCCAACCGCTTTATCGCTTATGTCCGCATTCCCGGCGTTTCTGAGCGGGAAAGAGTGCACGTGAAAAATACAGGCAGATGCCGGGAGCTTTTGCAGCCCGGCGCTGTCGTTTATCTGGAAAAGAGCGGACAGACGGCAAGAAAAACAGCTTATGATCTGGTGGCGGTGGAAAAGGGAAACCGTCTGGTCAATATGGATTCCATGGCGCCAAATCAGGCGGCAGGGGAGTGGCTTAAGGCCGGCGGCCTTGTACCCCATCCGGGGCTGGTGAGGCCGGAAACCACATGGGGTAATTCCCGTTTTGATTTTTATATGGAGGCCGGGGGACAGAAATATTTTGTGGAGGTCAAGGGCGTTACTCTGGAAAATGACGGAGTCGTCATGTTCCCGGACGCTCCCAGCGACAGGGCTGTTAAGCATGTGGAGGAGCTTGTCAGGGCAAAAAAACAGGGATATCAGGCCTGCATTCTGTTTGTGATCCAGATGTCAGGCGTGAAATATTTTACGCCAAACAGGGACATGCACAGGGAATTTGCCGACGCTCTGTGCGCCGCGGCAGCGTCAGGGGTGCGGATTCTGGCTTATGACTGTGATGTCACCCCGGAAAGCATGAGCCTGAGAGCTCCGGTGCCGGTCTTTCTGGATGAGCGGGCCTTGAGGGTGGCGGATTTTACGGAGGATTTATTACAATATTACAGGGAAAATAAGAGAAACCTTCCCTGGCGGGAGGACCTGACGGCCTATCATGTCTGGGTGTCGGAGATTATGCTGCAGCAGACCCGGGTGGAGGCGGTGAAGCCTTATTATCAGCGCTTCCTGGAGGAGCTGCCGGATGTGGAGGCCCTGGCGGCGGTGCGGGAGGAGAGGCTGTTAAAGCTCTGGGAGGGGCTGGGCTACTACAGCCGGGCCAGAAATCTGCAGAAGGCCGCCCGGGTCGTGACGGAGGAATACGGCGGGAGTCTGCCTCAGGAGAAGGATGAGCTTTTAAAGCTCCCCGGGATTGGCCGTTACACAGCGGGGGCGATCTCTTCCATCGCTTACGGCAGGGTGGCCGCGGCGGTGGATGGCAATGTGCTGCGGGTGTTGAGCCGGGTCTTTGCCGATGACCGGGA
Organism: Lachnospiraceae bacterium; assembly: GCA_021203305.1. Classification (GTDB taxonomy): domain Bacteria; phylum Bacillota; class Clostridia; order Lachnospirales; family Lachnospiraceae; genus RGIG6307. The sequence continues at coordinate 7,334 of JAJQBK010000059.1, read as the reverse complement.
TATTGGCCGGGATGAGGTAAAAAGGGACTATGAAGCGTTGCTGGAGCAGGCCATGAGCCGGGAGCATCCCGGGGAGTTCAACCAGGCCATGATGGAAATCGGCGCCATGGTCTGCGTGCCCAACGGCCAGCCGAGGTGTGAAATCTGTCCTCTGTCCTCCTTTTGCGAGGCATACAGAAACCGGACACAGGAGAAATATCCCCGCAGGGCGCCCAGAAAAGCGAGAAAAATTGAACAGCGCACGGTGCTGATTGCGCGCGATGAAAAAAGAATTGCCATCAGGAGGCGGCCGGCGAAAGGGCTGCTGGCGGGGATGTATGAGTTCCCGGTGATCGAGGGACAGGCCTCAGCGCAGCAGGCGATAGAAGCGCTGGGGAAAAAGGGAATTGGGGCTGTGCGGATTCAGCCGCTGGAGGAGGCGGTTCACATTTTTACCCACAGGGAATGGCACATGACGGGTTTTTTAGTCCGCGTGGATGAGCTGACAGCCTATACGCCGCCCGAGGGCTGGCTTTTGGTAAAGCCGGAGGAGATCAGGGAAAAATATCCCATTCCATCGGCATATTCCGCTTATCTGAAATATATCGGCTGACAACCGTAATAATTTATTCCAAAAATCATTCCAAAAACACAAAGGAAGCCCTTGTTTTTTTCGCTGGTATGTGGTACCATATCCACCGGTTGCGCACAAATGTCTTTGCTACAGCAACAAAAGCTTTAGAACCGGCGCATCCCGGTTAGGAAACTGTTAGGAGATAACATATCCTAAGTACCAATGAGTGAGGAAACAGGATGGAGCAGACAGAATATTATGTGGTCAGAAGGAGGGCGGTCCCCGCGGTTCTCTTAAAGGTGGTGGAAGCCAAGCGGCTTGTGAAGAGCGGCCAGGCTGCCAGCGTTCAGGAAGCGGTGGACAGGCTGGGTATCAGCCGCAGCTCCTTCTATAAATATAGAGATGATATCATCCCCTTCCACGACAACGCCAGAGGACAGACCATCACGCTGTCCCTGCAGATCAATGATGTGCCGGGGCTTTTGAGCCGGGTACTGCAGATCATTGCCCAGAGCAATGTCAATATTTTGACGATTCATCAGAGTATTCCCATCAATGGCGTCGCCAGCCTGTCCATCAGCGTACAGGTATCCGCTTCTTCCGGGGACACCTCGGCCATGGTGCAGGCGCTGGAGGAGCTGGAGGGCGTCGGAAGCGTGGAAATCATCGGCAAGGAGTGAGCCGGGGACATTGGCGCTGTATGTGCTGCGGTTCCCATTTACCAAAAAGACAATAATCACAGGAGAAAAATTATGCTGAAATCAGTCAAAGTCGCTGTTCTGGGATACGGCACGGTAGGCGGGGGCGTGACCCAGGTCATCGACGCCAATCGCGACGCAATCGCCCAAAAGACCGGCCTGGATCTGGAGGTCAAATATATTCTGGATCTGAGGGATTTTCCGGGAGACGTCAATGAGAAAAAGGTGGTACATGATATAGATATTATATTGAAGGATCCGGAGGTTGGCGTCTGCTGCGAGACCATGGGAGGCAAAAGGCCGGCTTTTGATTTTTCCAGAAGGGCGCTGGAGGCGGGCAAGAGCGTATGCACCTCCAACAAGGAGCTGGTGGAGGCTTTTGGCCCGGAGTTGTTAAAGACCGCGGCGGAGCACAATTGCAGTTATCTTTTTGAGGCCAGCGTGGGCGGCGGGATTCCGATCATCCATAATATCTGCAGCTGCCTGACCCAGGATAGAATCGGCAGCGTACAGGGAATTCTGAACGGCACCACCAATTATATGCTGACCAAAATGGCCAACGAGGGCGCGGATTACGAGGAGGCTCTGAAGGAGGCTCAGCGCCTGGGCTACGCGGAGAGAAATCCCGTGGCGGATGTGGAGGGGCATGATTCCGGCAGGAAAATCGCCATTCTCGCCTCCCTGATTTTTGGGAAGACTGTAAAATATGACAAAATCCATGTGGAGGGCATCTCCGCGGTCACCAGCACCGACATTGTCTATGCCCGGAAGCTGAACTGCAAAATCCGGCTGCTGGGAAAGGCGGGCGAGCGCGGAGAGCGGGTGGCGGCCATAGTGGCGCCCTTCCTCGTGAAAGCCGGCCAGCCCCTGTATATGGTGGATGACGTGTTTAACGCCATCGTGGTGCACGGCAATATGCTGGGTGACACCATGTACTATGGCGCGGGAGCGGGGCGCAGGCCTACCGCCAGCGCGGTGGTCAGCGATGTGATTACAGCCGGGCTGAATGAGGGCCGGACCGCCGCCTGTCTCTGGGGAACGGATGAAGCGGACGTGGTGCCCTTTGAGGAGATGGAAAACGCCTTTTTTGTGCGAATCGGTACGCGGGATCAGGAACGGGCGAGGGAAGTGTTTGGTGTGGAGAAATTTATCACCCTGGAGGGAGTAACCGGAGAATGCGGCTTTGTGACCGGAAGGCTGACCGAGGGGCAGTTTAAAGTGAAGTACGCGTCGCTTGAGAACCGGATTGGCTTCCTGCGCATGGAGGCGTAGGAGAAGCTGCTATATGTAGTACTATATATAAAACGAGGGAAGATATACAGAGTATGAAAAAAGTGGTAAAATTCGGCGGCAGCTCTTTGGCCAGCGCCGGGCAGTTTGAGAAGGTGGGGAATATTATCAGGGAGGATGCGCAGAGATCCTACGTGGTGCCCAGCGCGCCGGGCAAGCGCTTTGCCGCGGATACCAAGGTTACGGACATGCTTTATGACTGCTACGCGGCGGCTGAGGCGGGGGAGGATTTTTCTGAAAAGCTGGCCGCTGTCAAGGCCAGATATGATGAGATTATTGAGGGGCTTTCCCTGGAGCTTTCCCTGGACGATGAATTTGCCGTTATTTCCGGGAACTTTCAGAAGAAGGCGGGCGCGGACTACGCGGCCAGCCGCGGCGAATACTTAAGCGGCAGAGTGATGGCGGCTTATCTGGGCTTTCCCTTTGTGGACGCGGCGGAGGTGATCCGCTTTACCGCGAACGGAGAGTTTGACAGCGATACCACTCAGGAGCTGATGAGCAGACGCCTCAGCAAATACAATAACGCCGTCATTCCCGGCTTTTACGGTTCTTATAAGGACGGGAGGGTGAAGATATTTTCCAGAGGAGGCTCGGATATCACCGGCTCCATTGTGGCCAAGGCGGTGCGGGCAGACGTATATGAGAACTGGACCGATGTGTCCGGAATGCTGGTGGCTGACCCGAGAATTGTTGACAATCCGCGGCCGATAGAGTATGTTACTTATAAGGAGCTTCGGGAGCTGGCCTACATGGGAGCCACGGTGCTTCATGAGGACGCCATCTTCCCGGTGCGCCAGGAAAATATTCCGATCAATATCCGCAATACCAACGCTCCCGAGGACCCGGGTACCTGGATTGTGGGAAGCACCTGCCAGAAATCCAGATACATTATCACCGGTATTGCCGGCAAGAAGGGCTTCTGCTCGGTGAACGTGGAGAAGGATATGATGAACTCGGAGGTTGGCTTCGGGCGCAGGGTTCTGCAGGCCTTTGAGGACTGCGGCATTTCCTTTGAGCACATGCCCACCGGGATCGATACCCTGACGGTATACGTGCATCAGGACGATTTTATCGACAAGGAGCAGAACGTGGTTTCCGCCATTCAGAGACTGGCGCGGCCCGATACCATTGACATTGAGGCGGATCTGGCGCTGATCGCCGTGGTGGGGCGGGGCATGAAATCGCAGAAGGGCACCGCGGCCACGATTTTCAGGCAGCTTTCCGCGAAGGACGTCAACGTCAAGATGATCGACCAGGGCTCCAGCGAGCAGAACATCATTATCGGTGTGGCCAACCGGGATTTTGAGACGGCCATCAAGGCAATTTACAACGGATTTGTAAAGGCGAAATAAAAACCGGCAGCGTTCCCCGCTTTGCGTAAGAGACAGATTTGAAACGGAAATGTACATGCGTGAGACAGGGAGCTCCGCGGCATAGCCGGAAAAAAACGGGCCGGACACAGAAGTACAGGAGATATTATGGGAAATAATGATTTGATGGACGAGGAGGAGAGAAGGGCGGCGCGGCATAAGCGAAGGGTTCATGGCCAGATGATTGCCTACGCGGTTCTGCTTTTGTTTCTGGTTCTGCTGGGAGCGGCGGGCTTTGGCGTGGTGTCGTTAGTCAGACAGCGTATGGCGGAGGCGGAAGCTGAGAAGGAGCAGGAAGTGGTGGTGGAAGTGGCTGAACCCGAGCCGGAGGAGGAGACAGAGCCCGAGGAGGAGGTTGTCACAGGTCCCACTGCGGAGGAGCAGTTTGACGAATATCTGACCACCTTTATCTCCGGCATGACGCTGGAGGAGAAGGCTGCGGGGCTTCTGATTGTGACGCCGGAACAGCTGACAGGCGTGTCAGTGGCGACCCAGGGCGGCTCCGGCACCCAGGCGGCGCTGGAGGAATATACGGTGGGAGGCATCGTTTATTTTTCACGGAATATTCAGAGCGAGGAGCAGTTTGCGGAGATGATCTCCAATACCATATCCTACAGCAAATATCCCCTCTTTATCGCGGTGAATGAGGAGGGCGGCGAGGTCAGCACGGTCTTAAACAGCGCCATTGAGGTCGCTGATGTGGCGTCCAACGCTGAGGTGGGAGAGAGCGGCGTGGCGGACGAGGCCTACACACAGGGAATGACTATCGGCAGCTATCTGGCGGCGCTGGGCATCAACCTTGATCTGGCGCCGGTGACGGAGGTGGCCGTTTCGGAGGATTCCGCCATCGCGGACAGAACCTACGGCAGTGACGCCCAGACCGTGGGCACTCTGGCGGCGCAGATGGCGCAGGGACTGCAAAATCAGGGCGTCAGCGCCACCCTGAAAACCTTCCCAGGAACCGGTGATATGACCTCCACCACGGAGGACGGGGCGGCCAGCACGGAGAGAGACCGGGAGAGTTACGGCGAATATGAGTTTGTGGCCTTCAAGACGGCCATTGACGCGGGCGCGGACTTTGTCATGGTAAGCCATCTCACCGCGTCGAACCTTTCCGGAAGCCTGGACCCGGTTTCCATGTGCGAGAGCGTGGTGACGGATATTCTGCGTAACAGCCTGGGCTTTGACGGCGTGATTATCACGGAGCCCATGACCTACAGCGCCATTACCGAGTATTACGATACCGGCGACGCCGTGGTCAGCTGCCTGAAGGCCGGCTGTGACATGATCCTGATGCCGTCCTCCGTCTCGGAGGCCGTTGACGCCATCGTGGAGGCTGTGGAGGCGGGAACGCTTTCTGAGGAGCGCATCAATGACTCGCTTTTGCGGATTTACCGCGTCAAATACGCGGATAAGCTGGCGGATTTCCAGTAGGGAATGGACTTGAAATGGTGGAATAATTAAGAAAAGACTTCGGTTTGCTGCCGGGGTCTTTTTTTGAATCTTAAGCTGCCATTCACGAAGAGAAGCTGGCAGTGAATATGGCTGAAGTGAATCGGATGGCTTATAAGAATGGCGATTGGCTAATATGGCTGAATATGCCCAAGTTTTTCTTGACTTCCCGGTTCGTTGATATTATAATAAATGCTGTTTGAGGGCGTGAGCTGGATTGAAGGCCGGAAGGCTCTTGACTGTATGCAGGATTAGTACATCGGTAGTATGTCAGCTTCCCAAGCTGAAGAGGCGGGTCCGACTCCCGTATCCTGCTCTCCAAAAAACAATGATCAGGGTGTGGAAGAATTCCATGCCCTTTTTTATTGCTTCCTCTGCTTCTCTGAAAAGAAGAGGAAAAACAGAGCAGTCACAAATTCCGGAGATATATCACCATAAACAAGGCACGGAGGTCTCCCCTGCCCTGTTCATTCGTTCAGATGCTCCTGTTTTACTGATTATCAGTTATCTGCGGCCTCAATCTTGGCCAGCACTTCCCTGATCGCGGTCTTGATACTCTCGTCCGTTTCGTGGGTAAGGCTGAGGCGCAGATGAGTCTCCACATAGCTGTCGCCGGAATTGCCCAGTGCCACAACAATTGCCTTCCGAATTTCAGGGTCCGGCTCATCCTCCATGCTGATCAGGGTGTTTAAGGAGTTCTCCGTCTGTGTCACCTTTCCCAGCCCCTCAATGGCCGCCAGGCGAACCTCTTTGTCCTTATCCTGTGCCAGTGACGCCAGTTTGTCGGCGTTTCCTTTTTCCACAAGCTTACTTACCTTATCAATTTTTCCCATAATAATGTGTCCTTTCTTTTATAACTGATCCGGTTTTGGGTTTATCGGGCGTGCTTTACAGCACGGCATTTTTCAGGTTACTGTTCACAGCCAGTTTTTCCATTGAATCATCATGGGAACCAACTGCAATACTTGTTATAGAAAAAATAGCACATCTATACAAAGCGGTCAAGAAGGAGAGACCATAATTCATCCTTTTTTAAGATGTTAAATATAAGTAAAAAATAAAAAGACACTTTCCTCAAAACGGCTTCAAATTCGTTCTGAGGAAAGTGTCCTGAAGATGTTTATGCTTTTTTCCTGCGGTTGCGCTGGATAACGGCGCTTCTGAAAGCTTTCATCATGGCTGGCGATAATTCCTGGCAATCTTCATCGAAGGTGATTGGCTGTTTTTGGGCTTCTTCCACCTCTTTCAGCTGTTCTTCGGTAGGCTTTTGTCCGCTCTCAATAATATATGTTTTGATCATAATAAAGCTTCCTTTCTGCGCTGGTGGCCAATCTGGCGGAAATGAGTCTGATTACTTCCATTTTTTCCGTGAATACTACAAATAAAATGTCTCCGACCTTTCCGATTGCGATATATCTGTCTTCATTAATACTGTGCTCAAAGTCATACATTTCGATGTAATTGGGATCACTGAATATATGGGCAGCTGTCTCAAAAGATATGTTGTGTTTTTGCTTATTGATGAAGTTTTTACTTTCATCCCATTCAAATTTCATGGTTTAAATTATTTCTTCCTGAATCAAGTGTAATACCCGGATGAAAAAGTGTCAATCGTATTTATCTGACTGTGGAATTAAAACATGAAAAATAAATGGTTTACAGAAGATACTGATTTGTATATCATTTGATATAAAAAAAGAGCGCGAGACGGGGATCGAATAAAACAATCCTTCAAAAAACACTGTAGAAAGGGGCTTTCCGACACGTCCAAAAACTCGCGGACTCAAAAACGGACTCATTCAGTATTTTGAAAAAAATTTCATAAAATAACGAGACGGGTGGAAAATCACACAATCAATATTCTTCCTTCAAGTCTGGTCTATTGTATCAAATATCTTTTATCAACATAATAATTGGGAATTAATTTAAAACTTTTCTATGTATTACATATTCAATCCATAATCATCTTAT
>JAJQBK010000043.1 GCA_021203305.1 Lachnospiraceae bacterium | reverse complement strand
CTGTCCGGCGTGACACCGATGGCGAGAACGACCATATCAGCTTCTAACGGTGCAGTGTCCTTCAGCAGCACACTGACGCCGTTACCATTTTCCTCAAAGCCCTCTACCGTATGCCCCAGCGCCAGCTTTACGCCGTGCTTCCGCATTTCGTTATGGATAAAAGATGCCATATCCCGGTCAAAGGGATTCATGAGCTGCTTTGGCCGCTGTACGATGGTCACGTCCATTCCCAATTTTCGCAGGTTCTCCGCTACCTCCAGACTGATGAACCCACCGCCGGCCAACACAACAGATTTCGGCTGATGGAGGTCAATGTATTCCCGGATGTGCAGAGTATCCTCTACCGTACGCAAAGTAAAGACACGGCTAATACCAACACCCGGCAAGCGGGGCTGGGTGGGTTTTGCTCCCGGAGAAAGCAGCAGCTTGTCATAGCTTTCTTCAAACTGTTCACCAGTTTCCAGATTTTTCACCAGGACTATCTTTCGCTCCGGATGGATCGACAGCACCTCGTGATGCACCCGCATCTGAACACGGAAACGATCATAGAAGCTGTCCGGCGTTTGGAGTGTCAATCCTGTTTTGTCTTTGATTACGCCGCCGATATAATAAGGAAGCCCACAGTTTGCATAGGAAATATATCCGGAGCGTTCAAAGACGATGATTTCCGCCTGCTCGTCCAGACGGCGGATTCGTGCTGCGGCGGTTGCGCCGCCTGCCACGCCGCCTACAATGACTATCTTCATATCAGCGCACCACCTTCCCTGTGAAGGATGCAATCCCTCCTATGTTTTTTACATTGGTATATCCCATCCGGGTCAAAGCAGCCGATGCCTGATGGCTCCTGGAACCGCTTTGGCAATAAACAAAAATGGGAGTTACCTTCTTGATGATTATATTAGCTGCATTGTTGATTGCCTGCAAAGGTATATTTTGACTTCCGGGAAGATGGCCCCCACGGTATTCCTGCGGCGTGCGTACATCCAACAAAACAGCACCTACAGTAGATTGGAATTCATTCATCCCCTGGTTAATGTCCGCTCTGCGGAATAAATCGAAAAATCCCATATTGACGCCTCACAGCAAAGCAAGAATTTGATTTTTGGGTCGTGCGCCGACGGTCTGGTTGACGACTTTTCCATCCTTCATAACCACCAGCGTAGGGATGCTCATGACACGGAACTGAGCTGCCAGTTCCGACTGTTCGTCCACATTAACCTTTCCCACCTTGATGTCGGGACGTTCAGCGGCGATCTCATCTACAATCGGACTGACCATCCGGCAGGGGCCGCACCAGCTCGCCCAAAAATCTAACAGCACAGTCTTGTCAGAATTCAGAACTTCCTCACGAAAATTATTTTGATTGATATTGATAGCACTCATGGTTTTTCCTCCTGTCCTGTATTTGTCTATGGCTGTATTCTATCAGAATTTCTAAACGACTTCTGTGATATTATCACCAACCCCTAAACCTTGCCTTCAAGAACTAACTTTTGAATCAACAATGAATTCGCTGAATGAAAGCGGGATAATCCAAACAAAATGAGACAAACCAATCCAGATACGGAAAACCGCCCCAAATGCCGCAACTGTACAAAAACAGAAATTTTACTTAACAATTTTCAGAAGAAATTAAAAGTTATGTTGATGTCAGAAACCAGCGATAAAAGAGAAAAATCAGCGGGGGAACCCGTCCCTCATTCTCCTTTTGCCGCTAAAAGAAAAGCCCCGGAAGGCCTTTTTTTCGGGCTTTCCGGGGAGCGTCCCTGGCGGGATTCGAACCCACGGCCTTTCGCTTAGGAGGCCGCAGACAACAGCGGAACCGATTTTTTCGATTATCCTGTCGAAAAATCAGTTGTCTTGTATTTTGCGCTGGAAGATACTGAGCGCCGTTTGCAAAGCCGTTTTTCCAATTATGATATTTCCCTGGATGATATGGCGAACATTCAGTTTCTTTTAAAAACTGAAAATATTGATAATGGCTTTGTTGAATATACCATCGAATATTTATCTGCGCATCCGGAAATCAAACTGGTGGTAATTGATACTTTACAGCATATCAGAGGGAAGGGATATTCCAAAAATATCTACGAAGCCGATGTTAAATTTATGGAAAAGCTTCGGGAAATTACAAATGCCTGTGATGTTTCCATACTTCTTCTTCATCACAGCAACAAGGGCAGCCACGATGATATTATTAATGCAATCAGTGGATCAGAAGGTCTTGCCGCCGGTTCAGACGGGAACTGGGTTTTATACAAAGAAAAGCGCACCGATACTCGCGCAAAAATCACTTATGTTGCCAAAACAGCTGACTCTCTTGTTAAGTCCTCGACCATCTTACACTTGCGCCCGACCTCTCTTATGCCAATTGTAATCCAAGCCACTTCCTGACAAGCTCGACACTGACATTTGCTGCCTTGGCAATTATGTCTTCAGCGACACCGGATTCGTGCAGACTAATCGCCATTTTCTTTGCATTTTCCATCTCGCCCTGCTCATAAATTTTTTCCGCGACTTCACACATTTCCTTATAGCCCCCTTTCTCACATTTCAAATAGTGGACTCGTTTCGACAAATCTCCCTGGCTCATATCGTCAGGGTCTGCCTCCTTGAAGTACCGCATCATCTTAGCCACTTCGCTGCCATCATCAACCGCCGCATTGACGAACACTACATTTTTTTCCGTCATCATAGGGAATCCCTGAATTTCCGAGTGTTTTCTTCACCGGATAAACCGTCTCCCCGACATGCCAGAGATCCGTCTCGCTAATGTAAATGATATACACATCCGGCAGCTCATCATGCTCCGCGCCTTTGTCCAGGACACTTTTGTCTATCATAGAACCGTAATACCTGGTTCTCCTCGCATGGTCCACAGTGTCCCTGCGTTGGATTTCGATGTTTATCATTCGCCCAGTACTGTCCTGCGCAAAAGCATCCAGGATGGCATCCTTTGCTGTAAGGTTCAGGAGCCGGTACTGCCCCTTCACTTCAATAATCCTGATATCTTCCTTGCCCAGAATCTTGCGGATGACATATTGGCAGGCTTCTTTATCCTCCAGCGTGACAGACGCGAACGTGTCGCTTAAAAGGTTTAGCTTACGCATGTTTTCAGCGCCCTGCTGTATCGCGTCCAGACGGCTCTGCTGTTCATCGCCCATAATCATCACCTCATTATCAGCATGGATAAACCACGCCTGTCGTACCTATAACTTACCACAAAGCCGCCCCACTTATCAAGGTCTATTCGAGAACATTTCACTATCATTCTGTGGCTGTCCGTCATTTTTCGGCCTTGTGCGGCTTTTTTCACAAAATTCAATGACCACAGCAGAAATAAAAAAAGAGCGGTCACACTCAGGCTTTCGTATTCTTAAATTGGCAAATTACATTTTGAGAGTATTAATTACTCGCGTTTTGGATATATGCAATTTATCGATCATCTTCGATAAAACGCATACATAAATCGATAAACTGCATACACCGATGGCCTCAACTCCTGATTTTAAAAGGTTTTGGAGTTTTAAAAATTCCCGGTAGATAGACTTAAGCCAGTAAAAAGAAAATCCGCATTTAAGGCAGAACTGCGGGGGTCTTAGGGGGCGGAGCCCCAACGAGTGTAATGAGTGGCTAACAAACGGGAAATGTACATACATTTCCCTATGCTTGCTATGATTATTTCCGAATGTTTTGTATGAAGAAGAGAGCGGCATCCGCTCCTGTCGCGATACATCGTACCCGGCAGGAGGGATTTTTTGCGAATATGCGGGATTAAGTTTTCATGAAACTGTGATTATCTGCTGCATCTCCGCTTTGTGTGATAGACGGCTATGCCAACTACGACGGTGCCGGATACAAGTAACAGTACCAGTCATAGTATCATCTGGCTGTTATCACCGGTCTCCGCTGACGTTGTTGCAGCGGAATTATTTTCCTAGGTTGCCGTCTCACTGCTGGATGTTGAATCAATATCCGAGGTTGTCGTCTCACTGCCGGAAGCTGAATCAGCATCCGTGATTCCTGCGTCACTCGAACCGCCGGATGTATCCTCCGGGCTTTCCAGCAGAGCATAATAGCCGTTTCCGCCCATCACAAAGGATATAGCTCCATTTTCCACGGTGATCTCCATCTGTACGACTGTGCCATCCGCCGCCACACGGTAAACGGACGGATTCTCGTAAGCAGTGCTCAGTGTAATGGTGATCGTGGTTTGCCCGGCAGCGTCACAACGGTTTCCGGTGCTGTCCACAAAATAAATATCATATGCTGTCAGGTCTGATCCTTTGTCCTGCAGGATGGAAGAAATCCACGCGCAAACATCCGCAGCATCTGATTCCGTGACGAGTTCGGCCACGAGCAGCAGACCGTCCTCCAGGGTACTGCCGTCAGCTGTAATAACTGTCCCGTCAGGGAGTGTCACCTTTGCCGTCCCGTCCTGCGCCATGCCCGAATAGCCGCTGACGGTTGTCTGTATGGTCAGGCTGTCTGTTTCTGCCGCATGTGCCTGTACAGAAAATAACAGGAAAGCCAGCAGCAGGGAAACAAAAATAGCAGCCCTGAGGATTTTATTCCGCTTCCACGCTGTTTCTCTCATTTGTCTCTGATTTACAATAGTTTCGGAAAAAATTTACAAATTGTTTTCAATTTTGGATTCCTACCGGATACTCACATATTCAAAACCCCGCTTGAAGCACGGTACATTTTACTGTACGCTTGCTTTCAAACGGGATTGCCAATGTAATATAAACCAATCCAGATACGGTAAACCGCCCCAAATACCGCTACTGTACAAAAACGGAGATTTTACTTAACAATTTTTCAGGAGAAATGTTTTGCCGCTAAAAGAAAAGCCCCGGAAAGCCTTTATTTTCGGGCTTTCCGGGGAGCGTCCCTGGCGGGATTCGAACCCACGACCTTTCGCTTAGGAGGCGAACGCTCTATCCTGCTGAGCTACAGAGACTGATATATAGTGAATAACCCTCAATGAACCACATGGACAGTTCCCTGCAGCCACATTTCGCCCTTGAAGCGGCGGCCGACAGCGGGCTCTCCCTGTAAATCCATGGAGTTAATAGCAACCTCTATTGTAATATCATTTGACTTTAATGTCAAAATATTTATTTCCTCATTGGTGTAAATATTGCGCTCCCGGCGGCAGTCGATGATCTCGCCGAGGACGGTGTAGTGGTCGCTCTCCACACCGCTGGGAATGAAGCTGGTATCAACGATGCTGTACAGATCCTCGTGCCGGATGTGCTGGCAGATGGCGTTGAACGTATTCATATCCTCCATGGTCAGCGTCTCGATGGCGTCCTCGTTGCCGTCGCGGGCCTCCCGCAGCAGCTTCGTCCTTTTATGGGCCATCACCCGCTCGCTGTTGCGCTGCACTATATTTTTCTCAATGGGCAGGAGTATTTTACCACCAACGGACAATCCTGTCAAACTGATATAATATTTTTGCAGGTCGTTTAATTCCTTCGCCTGAAAATACGCCGTCTGATTTTGCAGATAAAAAATCAGGAGAATGCCGAAATTGACCTCCTCGCACACCCCGGCGTAGGAATTCTGGCTGGCATGGCGCTCTACCTGTATTTCCTCGTCCACAGACTTAATGTAGCTCTGCAGATAGGGATAATAATAGTCGCAGGCAAACTGCAGATCCGTCCGGTAATCCCCGCACACAGAGATCCCCAGGGACGGCGACACATTTTTGCTTAAATTTACAAGGTGTACATTCTCCTCCACGTTGGAGGCAACACAGCTGTTGTGCTCTTTTACGGCTTCCGTGAGGATTTCCTTTAAACCTTCGTAATCCGTCACTTTGCTGAAGCCTATGGCGCGCATGTATTTGTGCATGTCAGTCACCTCCTCAACCTGTGTCAGGAAACTGATCTAACAGGAGCCGCTTCGCGAACCCTGTAACCGGATTTTCGCCTGATACCGCGGTTATTTCTCAGTCAGCGCCTCTAAGCCGCCCATATAAGGTCTCAGCACCTCCGGAATTCTGACGCTTCCGTCAGCCTGAAGATTATTCTCCAGAAGCGCGATCAGCATACGGGGGGAGGCCACCACGGTATTATTCAATGTATGCGCAAAATACTTGCCCTTCTCCCCATTGACACGGATTTTTAATCTTCTCGCCTGAGCGTCGCCCAGGTTGGAGCAGCTTCCCACCTCAAAATACTTCTTCTGTCTGGGGGACCAGGCCTCCACATCGATGGACTTTACCTTCAGATCCGCTAGGTCGCCGGAGCAGCACTCCAGGGTTCTCACCGGAATATCCATGGAGCGGAATAAATCCACCGTGTTCTGCCACAATTTGTCAAACCATACAGGGGACTCCTCCGGCTTGCAGACCACAATCATTTCCTGCTTTTCAAACTGGTGGATGCGGTATACGCCTCTCTCCTCCAGGCCATGGGAACCCTTCTCCTTCCGGAAACAGGGGGAGTAAGAGGTCAGGGTGTGGGGCAGGGTCTTTTCCTCCACCACAGTATCGATATATTTGCCGATCATGGAGTGCTCCGATGTGCCGATCAGGTACAGATCCTCGCCCTCAATCTTGTACATCATGGCGTCCATCTCCGCGAAGGACATAACGCCGTTGACCACGTTGCTTCTGATCATAAAGGGCGGCACACAGTAGGTGAAGCCCCGGTTAATCATAAAATCTCTCGCGTAGGCCAGCACCGCGGAGTGCAGTCTGGCAATATCCCCCATCAGATAATAAAAACCGTTGCCCGCCACTCTTCCGGCGGCGTCAAAATCCACGCCGTTAAACCTTTTCATCAGATCCGCGTGGTACGGAATCTCAAAATCCGGCACCACAGGCTCGCCGTACCGGGTAATCTCCACATTCTCCGAATCGTCTTTTCCAATAGGAACCGATGGATCAATGATATTGGGAATGACCATCATGATCTTCGTGATTTTTTCCTGAAGCTCCTTCTCGGAAGTCTCCAGCTCAGCCAGCCTCTCCGCGTTCGCCGTCACCTCCGCCTTTTTGGCCTCGGCCTCCTCTTTTTTGCCCTGTCCCATCAGACGGCCGATCTCTTTGGCGTTTTTATTTTTTGCCGCGCGGATGGAATCCGCTTCCTTCTGGGCGCTTCGCCTCGCCTCGTCCAGCTTGATAACCTCATCTACCAGGGGAAGCTTCTCGTCCTGAAATTTCTTTCTGATATTCTCTTTTACCGCTTCCGGATTCTCTCTCAGAAATTTAATATCAATCATGATGTGTCCCTCTTTATCCCTCTATACTGAAAACATATTGAAAATATTATTTTGCGACAGTTCCTTAACCCGCCCTTCCGTTACCGAAGCCCGTAATATGCTTCCAACGGAAATAAGGCAGCCTCAAACAACAACCTATTCTAGTTGATTGGCCTTTACTTGTCAACCTTTCCCAACGCTTTTTGCAGCGCTTTTGTCTCTTCCTCGCTCAATTCAATATTGCATTTCCCGTCCCGGATGGATTTTACGTAGCTGTAGGAGGATTCCGGATGGTGGACGGTGTTGATGACAAATCCGTCGTTTTTTTCATTGAGCAGGGCCAGCGCGAAGCTGAGGCGGCCGCCCATTTCCTTGAATGCGTCATATTTTAAAATTCCCAGCTTCTGATAGGTGTTGCCCATCTTTTTATTTAAAATCTGTATGTCGATTCTATTATCCTCAATCAGATTTTTATTATCCTTCTCCATCTGAAGAATATCCAGAAGCTGCTCCTCCAGCGACAATGCGTCCCGGCCGCCCATAAACGTCATGTACTTTTTCTCAAGTTTTCTGTATTTTGACAGGGCGATAACCGCAATCACAATTGCGGCAAGCAGCAAAACCAACAGCGCGATAATTATATAGGAAAGGTCAAAGTCAACAAGCCCCAGACTGTCCAGTAAATTGGTATTCATGCTTATCCCCTCGTAATTTTCTCCATAATCCTCTCAAAGTCATCGGCGGAATAAAACTCAATCTCCATCTTGCCCCGGCCCTTTCCCTTATCCGCAATGGAAACTCTGGTGCCGAGAGTCTGAGTCAGACTGTTCTCATAGCTTTTGTAAATCGTCTCCAGCTGCTCATCCTTCTCTTTGGATTTGGCGGGCTTCGGCTCCCTGTTCAGATTTTTAACCGCCTTTTCCACCTCTCTGACCGACAGGCCGTCCTTCACAATCCTTTGGGCAAGCTCCAGCTGCCTGGCCTCATCCGTTACGCCCAGAAGAGCCCTCGCCTGTCCCATGGAAAGCTCGTCTTTCGAAAGCATCTGTAAAACCGGCTCCGAGAGCTTTAAAAGACGCAGAGAATTGGTAATGGCAGTGCGGCTTTTGGAGACGACCTCAGCCACCTCCTCCTGCTTTAAGTGAAATTCCTCAATCAGACGCTGGTAGGCCAGGGCCTCCTCCACGGGATTCAGATCCTCCCGCTGAATATTCTCAATCAGGGCGATCTGGGCAAGCTCCGTGTCCGTATACTGGCGGACAATCACCGGGATTTCCTTCAGCCCCGCCATTTTAGCGGCTCTCCAGCGGCGCTCCCCGGCCACGATCTCATAGTGGGTCTGCCTGTCCTGCACAATGAGCGGGGTGATCACGCCAAACTGCTTTATACTGTCAGCCAGCTCCTGCAGGGAGGCCTCGTCAAAGCTCTTCCTGGGCTGGCTCCGGTTAGGCTCCACCTTTGTAATCCTGACATTTAAAGGCTCCGCTTCTTCCTTCTGATTTTTCTGGTTTTGTGAAGCTGTCTGATCGACGGCTTTCGGGCTCTGTGCGGGGATCAGGGAGTCCAGTCCCTTCCCCAGTCCGCTTCTTCTCGCTGCCATGGGTTTCTCCTGCTATTTGTTAATCACTTCCTCCGCCAGCTTCATATACGCTTCCGCGCCGGCGCTTTTGGGGTCATATTTGATAATGGGCATTCCGTAGGACGGCGCCTCCGCCAGGCGGATATTTCTGGGAATGATACTGTCATAGACGTTGCTGTCCACATTTTTGCGGACATTTTCCACCACCTGGACGGACAGGTTGGTGCGGCTGTCGTACATGGTGAAAACGATACCCTCAATCTTCAATCCCGGATTCAGGCGCTCCGTCACCAGATTAATCGTGTGAATCAGCTGAGACAGTCCCTCCAGCGCGTAATATTCGCACTGAATCGGCACAATCACACTGTCCGCGGCGGTCATGGCGTTCACCGTCAGCATACTCAGAGACGGCGGGCAGTCGATAATAATATAATCATATCTCTCTTTGACATAATCCATCTCGTCCCGGAGAATAAATTCCTTGCGGTCCACGCCGATCATCTCGATCTCCGCCGCCGCCAGATTGACGTTGGCCGGGATCATGTCCATGGTCTCAAATACGTTTTTGATAACACAGTCACTGATGGAGCATTCTCCGAGGATCAGCTCGTACGCCGTATTTTCCGCCTCATATTTGTCGATACCGTAGCCGCTGGTGGTATTGCCCTGGGGATCCATGTCGATCAGCAGGACCTTTTTCTCCTTCATTGTCAGGCAGGCCGCCAGATTGATGGCCGTGGTGGTCTTGCCCACTCCGCCCTTCTGATTGGCGATAGCGATAACTCTTCCCATAAGTTCTCTTTTTCTTTCCGGGCCGCCGGACGCGGTCCCTCACAGCTGTGTAACGTGTTCCGGAGAACAGTTTAGCACCGTTTATGAAAAAAAGCTATAGAAAAATACAACGCCTTCCTTCCGATTTCCACCGCCGTCCTTCCGGCCTTTACATTTTCCCCTGCTCCTTCAGCCTTTCCAGTCTCTCCTGCTCCTTACGCTGCTTCTCTAGCTTCTCCTTTTCCTCGTTCCACGCCAGCCAGTTGCGTCCGATCTGGTATGCCTGGGAAGCTGTAAATACGACAAGTAAAAGCAGCAGTAAATTCTGGTTCATCGCGCCGCGTATCCACGCCACAGCAAAAATGACCAGTCCTATTACCTCCATCCATATATTTCTGATCAGCTGTCTGCGGGTGCTCAGGTTCCCGTAAAAAAGCTGAAATCCCTTGTCTGTCAGCATCGTTTGTTTCTTCTTTTTTTTGTTTTTGCTCATGGCGTCTCCTTATTTTCCGGCGGCAGTCAGCGGATTTCCTGTACGGGGCCTGCCGGCTTATTTTTTTCTGTGCGGGGCGGTCTGCTGGCTTATTTTTTCTGTACGGGGCGGCCGGCCAGCTTATTGTTTCTGTACGGGGCGGCCTGCCGACTTATTGTTTCTGTACGGGGCGGCCTGTCGGCTTATTTTCCTGTACAGTGTACCTCTTTTCGACACTGTATGCCAGCGTTTTTCACTGATTAAAATATAAAAAAATGATAATCCCTGCTGATACTGGCTTTTTGTGCGCCCTCATCGTATCCGATGATTTATATCTGGTTTCTTTCAGCGTTTTCCCCTCCACGGCAGATACTCTATGGTAATCACAGCCAGGGCCAGCGCCGCGTAAGCCGGAATATACCAGATTCCGAGCCGTTCCTGCAGCAGCTGCAGCGGCGACCCCAGGGAGCCCTCCATCAGGAAAAAATAATTTGTCCCCAACCACCGGTCTATGAGATAAATCGGCGGCACCACCACCATGAGAAACGCCACCGGCTTCCACATGGCCTTCATCCGGGGCTTCACCGCTCCATCCAGCAGCTGCCAGACTCCAAAAAGAATCAGGCCTGTATGAATGGAAAAGCCCGTCAGGTTCATGTAATTCCACTGGGGATACATATTCCAGTCAGGAAAAAGCAGGGCCAGCGCCGCGCCCACTATCCCCAGGCTGTAAATCGTCTGTCCTGCCCAGTCCCACCGGGTATAGGCAAAAATAAGACAGACCACCGGCATCAGCGTACACAGATGCAGCGGTATCTGGTAGATGGTCTGATGTCCTGTAATCAACAGCACCACATGCTCCGCCGCCAGAATGCCGCACATGGTCCAGGCCAGGGCCTTGCTGAGTCCGCGCCGTCCTCTTTTACTTTTTTTCATATAAAATACGGAAAGTAATACAATACACAGAACAATGACAGCCAGCCAGAGCAAATGCACCGAACCAAAATGTGAAAAGCCCACACCCTCGGGCAGATCTGTTTCATACGTAAAAAAATACATGGCGCTTCCCCTCTTAATGCCCCCGATTTCTTTTCAACATTCACAAAAACGGAAAAGGAAACTCTCTGATTACGGGGTCTCTCCCTGAACCCGGCCCGTGTTTTCAGCCTCCCCTTCCCGGATAAAATCGCGTATCGTCTGCATGGACATATCCACCGACGCGATCTCATCCGCGCAGCGCTTCAGCTCCTCCCGCATCATTTTTTCATGATCCACCTGACGCTTATATTTCATCTGGTGCTCCAGCGCCGCCCAGAAATCAATGGCGATGGTCCTGATCTGAATTTCCGCCTGTATTCCTTTGCCCGGGCCATCCTTCATACACAGGATCAGGTGCAGGCTCCGGTAACCGTTGGGCTTGGGCCAGGCAATGTAGTCCTTTTTTTCAATTACCTCAAATTCCTTCCTGCCGCACAGCCATTCCGCCACCTCATAGACATCATCCACAAAGGAGCAGATGATTCGGATGCCCACCGCGTCGTGCACCCGCTCCAGCGCTGTCTGACTGTCCTCCGGAAACCCCTGTTTTCTCAGCTTCGCCGTTATGCTGTCAGGGGATTTAATCCTGGATTTGCAATAGATAATGGGCTGAACGTCCTCCAGTTCCTCCTGCCCCGGATAATTTTTGACCAGCTCCAGCAGCTCCCGCTCCGTCTGCTTCAGGATAAAATAAGCGTCACCGTAATATTCCTCATATTTCAATTTGATGTTTCCTCCAGTACTTATCAGGGTGTTGATACCGGCAGCGTCACCGTGATCATTAGCGATCTCTCGTCCTCCGTGGAGGCCCATATCTTTCCCCTGTGCGCCTTTACCGTGGATGCCGCGATGGAAAGCCCCAGCCCGTAACCGCCGGTCTTTGAATTTCTGGACCGGTCCGTCCTGTAAAAGCGGTCAAAAAGCCGCGGCAGGCTTTCTCTTTTGATTTCCGCCGTCGTATTGTACACGGTCAGACGCGCGGCCCGATGCTGATTTTTCAGCGTCACGGAAATTTTCCCGCCCTCCTGCGAGTATTTCACCGCGTTGTCCAGCAGGATGCTGACCAGACGCCGGAGGGCTTTCTCACCCCCCCCCCGCACCTGGATGGACGGGGCAATTTCACTGTCCAATATTTTGTTCTGCGTGGCCGCCAGAGCCTGAAAGGAGTCTGCCTCCTCCCTCACAATTTCCGACAGGGATACCCTTTCTACGAGAGACACGGTTTCCGTTTCCTCCATGCGTGACAGGGCGATCAGATCGTTTGTCAGCTCCGTCAGCCGGCCGGTCTGCCTGTGAATGTCCTCCATCCACTTGCTTTCCCCGTAATCCATCTCCAGAATTTCCGTATCCGCGTCAATGATTGTCAGGGGCGTTTTCAATTCATGGCCGGCGTCCGTAATAAAGCGCTTCTGCTTTTCATAGCTTTCGGAAAAGGGCTTTACAATTTTTCCTGACACAAGTGTCAGTATTACGAATACAATGAGCATCCCCGCCGACGACGCTCCCAGGCTTGCCAACGCAAAGGTACGCGCATTGCTCAGGCTTCGGCTGCAGTCCAGAAATACCACATAGGTAAAGGACCCTGTTTCATGGATAATATACCTGTAATTACCAATAAATCCGCTGTTTTTGCCTTTTGCCCACACTGTTTGCGCGTATGCGGACGCTGAGGACTCATCCACCGCGGCTATCTGCTCTATATTGGTGGATATGATATTGCCATCCCGATCCAGCACAATCAGGAAATACCTCGATTCATAGGGAAATTCCGGTGAGGAAAGAAAATCCTTCTGACCCCATTCCTCAAAGGATTCCGGAAATCTCCCTTCATTGGCCGCCAGTATCTTTAATGTGACGTCCGCGTCAGTTATTATTTTATGATAATTTACCAGATTGGCCGCCCCCACAATTACGACCAGCACGACAAAAAGGGAGAGCATGGTCGCCGTGATCAGCTTGAGCTGCAATTTTTTGATCATTTTCTCATATCCCCGATCCCCTTAATACGATTTTGCCGGTTTCTGTTTCCTCAATCTGAATGTCCGCGTGAAGCGCCTGAAGCTTTTTTCGCAGATAAGAAATATACATCCGCACAATTCCCGGCTCCGCCCCGCTTTCCTCTCCCCATATTTTTTCCAGAAACCGTTCCTCTGAAATCTGCCCTCCCGGATTGGCCAGCATCATTTCCAGCATAAGAAATTCTTTATTTGCCAGGCGCAGTGCCCCGGCCGGAGTTGACAGCTCAAAGGTTTCCCTGTCTAACGTCGTATTTCCCATGTTCAGCTTCGGATGATTCTGAAAAGTCTGCGCCCGTGTGATCGCCCCGATCCTCGCCATCAGCTCCCGGGAGCTGAACGGTTTGGTCAGATAATCATTTGCCCCGGCTTCCAGCCCCGTCACTTTATCATCTACCTCCGATTTTGCGGTCAGCAGCAGCACCGGCGTCAGGTCTCCCTTCTCCCGGATGGCCTTCAGCACAGTGATGCCGTCCGCTTTCGGCATCATAATATCCAGGATCACCACATCGTAGCTGTCTGTCTCCATGGCCTCCATGGCTGCCTGACCATCGTTTACCGTCTCCACCTGATATCCGTTTCTCCCAAGAATCATCGCCAGAGCCTCTGACAGCGATTCTTCGTCTTCCGCCAATAACAGCCTCATATTCCTCTCCCTGTTGTACTATATAGGAAACGACTTTATGTCGTTTTTCACGGCGGATAGCCAGTGCTTAAAATTTCTCGCACCTTTTCCCTATTATACACAAATTTGCAACCTTTGTGGAACTTTCCATGTGATTTTATTGAGGAAGGTTCTTTCATGCTTCTTTTGCCCAGTGTAGCGGATTTTCGTGAAAATAGTTTGTCCATCAGCTGTATTTTTTGAAAACTTTCATATCATTAATATGGGTAAGCGAAACAGGTGGTTGAAACCGTCGTTTTGCAGCTCTGAATTTTAGTGAAATAACCGGTTGAAACATTCCCGGAGATATGGAATGTGATATCGCCTTATATGTCTTATTCCAGGGGTTAACTATGACCCAGAAACAGGCGAAATTTTTGATGATGAAAAAGATAATACTTAGTTATAGTGAACTGCAAAAATAATTGGTGTTAGTCAGAATTTGGGTTGCGGGTCAATCTCTGCTTTCAAAAGACCCTATATCACATGGCCCGACAGGACTGAATTTCGCCAGAGCAACCCTTTGCGGACTAACACCAAATAATTTTTTAAAGATATTCGAATTCATGGCCTGCCATAGTTCACAGCCCAGCGGCAAGACATATCAAAAACACCATACAAAATTTCTCTCCCTGCTCGATCGTGTGCATCACCCGCAGCAGGGATGCCCGGCCACAGCGCCGTCTCTTGAATGGCTGTTCTGAGAGGGATCCTTCATGCACAGATGCACCGCTGTTGTGGTAAAAGCTTTCGGCAGCGCCAGGATATTGGGATTTTCACCCACGATCTTCTTTTTGGCATCCTCCAGAGCCTCCTCCACCGTGGCGCGTGTTTTTAATCCCATGCCTCTGGCAATGCCCGGCTCTCTTGCGCCCACGATGTAAATCGCCGAGGTATTCATCTCCGCAATATGCCCGCAGGACATCATGGAAAAGCCGTGGAAGGGGTGGAAAGCATTGGCGTAACGATACTTGCGGATATACTCCGCATTGGTGGCAAAATACTCCCCGTAGCGGTTCATATCCGGCAGTATCTGCATATAATCATGCTGGAACATTTCATATAATTCTCTTATATAAGGCCACCTTTCGTCATGGAACCAGCCATCGCAAATGGCAGGGACAATGAACACACAGCGATCGGCCAAAATTCTTTTATGACGGATTACCTGAGCGGACAGAGCCTGCATCATCTGAATAGGATTTGTACCCATGCCGTTGCCATAATGGAAATTGGTGGGCATGCCGAAGACGACCACATCGTATTTCTTCTCCGCCCAGTGGACATAGGTGCGTTTGTCAGCCACAGCCCAGCTGACAGGCTGCAGTTCTTTGGCGTAACCGGAGAAAACGGCAATCTGGCGGGATTTGGAATCCAGCACCGCGTCGCAACAGAAAAATTTCTTACCCTTCTTCTCTTCCATCAGCATGCCCTGCTGGTCAAATTTATTGCGCATCTCCGAGTGGGTGGAAACAGGCACAAAGTCAGGTCTGTGCATGACCTCCGGCACATGATGAGCCGCGATGCTTCTCCAATGAGTGATGCCGGTGGCGCAGTGCTTGTAGCCTCCGGAATACCCACCGTAGGGATTGCCCTGAGTATGGCCAATGAGAATGGCCACATCCGCGTCATAAACATACTTATTCATGATCACATGGTCGCCGTTGGCAGTATACCCGATGTCCACCAGATGATCATAATCCTCGGAATCATGGCTGGTAATCTGTCCGGTATGATAAAACTCGTTGAAAAGCTGCTCACCCAGAATGGTCTTCATTTCCGGCACTGTGGCCCTGGGATGGAGTCCATTGGAAAATAAAAGAAGAATATCTTTTCTTTCCACTCCTGCACTATAAAGCTCGTCCAGGCAGGCCCGGATGGATACCTTTCTATGGGAGGTGAGCTGATTGCCGCCCTTGACGATATCGGGGATGACAATGACAACCCTGTCGCCGGGCTTTGCCAGCTCTGTCAGCGCGGGCATGCCGATGGGATTCCGGATTGACTCCAGCGTGGCGTTGTAAAGGCTGTCCCAGTCCTGGGGCAGGCAAGGCGGATCCGGCACAGTCTCTCCGGGAATAAAGATATCTGTGGTATCAGGCAGTTCGGCGCTTATCATGCCGTTACCGTATTCAAAATCCAGTTTCATAGTTTTCTCCCTTCTATTTTCCAAGATAAATCCGGATAATTTCAAGATACTCCGCCGGATAAAAACCAATCTCCCCGGAAAATCGCGTCAACGCGATCAGTCCGCCGTCGATCTCCTTTATGGATGCCAGCATTTCGGCATTATCCGTCTTTAGGCCACCGCCGTACACCACGTCAATCCCGCCGGTCACTTTCTTGACAAAACGGGCGATCTTTGTGATATAGGGCTTGTCAGCGGGCATCTTGCCTGGGCCGATGGACCAGACCGGCTCATATCCAATCACAACCTTACTGATATCCACCCCTTCAAGGCCGGTCTTAAGCTGCGCGCCCAGCACCTCCTGCCAGCGATCCTGCTCCTCACTCTTCTCGCCAATGCAGTACAGAACCCTCATCCCCTGGGCGACAGCCAGCCGGATCTCCTGATTGAGCAGGCGGTTAACCGCATCCGGGTCTATGACCCCGGCCTCCTCCAGGATTCCGTTCTTATCAGTTCTCTCCTCACAGTGGCCAATGATCGTGGATGTCACCCCCATGGCCGCCATGGCGCTGGCGGGTCGGTTGGTGGTAAAGGCTCCGAAATTGCCGCCCACTGCTGTGTTCATGCGGTACACTCCCTGGCAACCGATCTGTACGGGCGAGTTTTCACACCGTGCCGCCGCCGCGTTCAGAAGATGCGCCTCCGGGAAATACTGCACAAACTCAGCCTCGCCAGGGTCATATTTCCTCAATGCCTCCTGGGTATGTTCAACAATATAACCGCCCCATTTTTCCATAGGTGCAATGCGGTTGACGCCCCCGTACTCCACAGGTACGTCGAATCTTTTCAAGTTCAGATACAAATGCTTCATTACAAAACCTCCGTAGTTATGCTCCTGTCAATGCGCTGACCCTTCACAAAACTATCCACAACCTGATATTCCGAGTCAAGAATCACAACATCCGCCTGTTTTCCCACTTCCAGAGAGCCAATCTGATCATCCATGCCCACCGCTCTTGCCGGATTGATGGTCAGTAACGGCAGAATCTCCTCCAACGGCCTTCCGGTAAAGGAAAGCAGATTGCGCAGGGCCCGGTCCATAGTCAGGGTACTTCCCGCCCTGGAATTTCCCTCTGCCAGTCTCGCATCCGAATCTTTCACAATCACATCATTCACGCCCAGTTTATATCTTCCATCCTTCAGCCCTGCGGCCATGATGGAATCTGTAATGGCGATCACCCGATCCATCCCCTTCATTTTCAGCAGGAAACGTACCGCTCCCGGATGCAGATGCAACCCGTCGCAGATCGCTTCACAGTAAATATCCGATTCCAGGCAGGCGCCCATGATCGCCGGCCTGTGCTGATGGAAAAGCCCCATAGCGTTGAAGGTATGGGTGGCGCTGGAAGCCCCGTTTCGAATGCACCTCCACGAAGTGTCATAGTCCGCGCCCGAATGGCCAATGGCGACCTTAATATTTAATTTAAGAAGCTCTGGAATAAGCTCAGGAACTCCTTTTACCATCGGTGAAACCGTTATGTAACGAATATTTCCCTCAGCGGTCTCCTGATAACGGGCTATCAAATCGTAATCAGCCTCTCTGAGCAGCCATTCCGGCATGGCCCCCTTATACTCCTTTTCCAGGAATGGGCCTTCCAGATGGATTCCCTGCAGGTTCGCGCAATTTTCGTAAGCCCGCATGTGAGCCACCGCTTCTTTGATGCAGTATGACGTCTGTTCCTCCGTATCCGTCAGGATAGAGCAGAACCATGAAGTGGTGCCATGAAGCGCCTTAAAATGGCCGATTGCCTGAAAGTCCTCCTTATTTGACGCGTTCACATCATGCCCCGCCGCGCCATGAGTGTGGATGTCAAAAAAGCCGGGAATCACATACTTCCCTCCAGCGTCAACATCCTTTACATCCCGGCGGATGTCCCTTTCTTTCCTCTCTGCAATATCCGTAATTCGTCCATCCTCATATCCAAGATCCGCCTCGGTAAAATGACCGTCCACATATACTTTCCCATCGAAAATCCAATGTTTCATTTCTCCTCCATCCCGGTGAACATCGCTCATTTCTGATCCAGATAATCCCTGAAGTTCAAAAACTCCGGCAGGGCCTCTCCTGTAAGCGGCCTGCACCATTTTACAAAAGCGTCTGTCACATCGTTACCCTTCTCATTGATATATTCGTCCGGCATTTTCCTCTCAAAAAGCATCACCTGCTCCACCGGCACAAGTATATATTCAATATCGTACCACAGCGCTTCTTTTCTCACAAGAGCAACCATCTTGCCATTCTCACCGGCGAGAATACTCTGCACGGCAAATTCCCCCACATGAACTGCTTCCTCGCGGTCTACCGCGGACTGCCATGGGATGGATGCTCTGCCGGCGATTCCCGGTTTTTCGCTTCTGGCTTTGATTCCAAGTTTTTTGATCACCAGCATCGCCAGATGAGAACTGACATCCCCATAATAAACAGCACGGTCTGTCTGATAAATCGGTTCCACAATGGAGTTCCCCCGTTCATCCGCAAGCCCCTCGCTGGCCACAACTACTACGTACCCCTTCCTGTCGTACACATTCTGAACATCCCTGAGAAATTCCTCCTCACGAAATACCCGCTCCGGCAAATAAATCAGATCCGGCGCTGTATCCGTTTGAGTCCTGGCCAGAGCGGAAGCTGCGGCGATCC
Source organism: Lachnospiraceae bacterium (assembly GCA_021203305.1). Lineage (GTDB taxonomy): Bacteria > Bacillota > Clostridia > Lachnospirales > Lachnospiraceae > RGIG6307. The sequence continues at coordinate 4,095 of JAJQBK010000043.1, read as the reverse complement.
AGCCAGCGTTTCGTCCCATCGCCTCCACAACACAGACATGTATCGGAAGCGCCCTGACGTCCTGGGCAATCTCATGGACTGTAGCCGCAATGTAACGCGCAGCGCTTCCGTATCCCGGTGCGTGGTCCGTCAGCGCAATATCGTTGTCAATCGTCTTGGGAATCCCCAGCACCTTCACACCCATTTCCTGACAGGTTCTGTAAATATGTCCACAGGCATCCATCGTACCGTTTCCACCGTTCAACAGCACATATTCTATCCGGTGCTTTCGGAAAATCTCAGGCATCTGCTTATAATCCCTTTCTTCAAGTGGATATCTGGATGAGCCAATAGCGGATGCCGGTGTGGAGAGAAGCAACGAAAGCTTTTCCTCCGAAAAAGCCAGCAGATCCACAAAGTTTTCTTTAAAAATCGCTTCCGTGCCGCCGATAGCGCCATACAGATGTTCCACCCGTCCGCTTTCCTTCGCCGCCCTGATCACCCCATAGAGAGAAGAGTTCATGACGGCGGTAGGGCCGCCTCCATGCACAATCAGCATGTTTCCCATTCCCACTTTTCCTCCTCTTTTTTCAGCAACAGGCCGACTCAAAAGCCGACCTGCTAAAACTGCGTATCAAAGTTCAACAACCGGAATGTTTAACAATTTCGCTACCAGAATCATCTGATCCGCAACATCCTGCCACACAACGCTGTAGTGATGGCTCATGCCGGTTTCAGCGATTTTATCCACCAGATCGTCAACCGGTATGCTGACCTTTACGTTGACCATAGTGCCCCTTGTATTGCGCACAGTAGGAACTGCCTCCCCGCGCAGCAGAAACAGTACATACCGGCCATTAATATTGGAAAGGCGTGCCGCCGTCACCGGTCCCGGCTTTAAGGAACACCAAAACGCCGTTCCCTGTCCAGCCAGAGGATGATTGCACATACTGACTCCATCCTCCGGGTTATGCAGACTTGGCGCACCATTGCCGCAGTGCCAGAACGTTACCGTGTTCTCCTTCTCATCAATATTGATCAGATCCGTGATAAACGTGGGCAGACCGGTCAAGAGGTTCTCCACCACAGATGCCAGGCCGGCGTCCACATCAGCTTCACAGCTGATCAATATTCCCTCATCAGCCAGCCTTCCCAGTACGGCGCAGGGCGTCGTATGCAGGTTCCCCATTTCCGGCCAGCATTTAACTGCCGCCCAGGCATACTGCTGCTCCTTCATCAGCTCCTTTAATACCAGGTACAGCCTGGCATGATTCTCCAGATGCCCCTCAGGCAGTCCGGATGTATCCCAGGATGCCGCTATATAATCCATCTCTCTCTTTACCTTCTCGTCAGGAAGCTCTTCCATTCGGTCAAAAATCACCTTCAGGTCTGTTTCCTCCATATTGATGCCAAAGGTTTTGCGAATCAGGACCTCATCGAAAGCACAGTTATAAAACGCGGTCACACGATATCCAAATAATCCGTATGTCATCCCGGCCATCCGGTGAATCACCGAGTAGGCCCCTACCAGCCCGCGAAGCTTTTCCTCCACCTGCGTCTCCTCTTTATTTCCATAGAGAATATGCCAGGCTGCTCCCAGGCGATTTAAGCTGGCGCCGTTCATAGTGGCGCAACAGAGAGCATTGGCATACAAACGCTCATCCCTTACCCAGCTTTCCTCTCTGGGCGCCCAGAGGATCATAGGCACTCTCACAGCGTCCGAAATACCGCAGCAGATATCATCCCCCGTAAATGCCCCATAGACCTGTATCACCAGATCCACTTCATTTTCTTTGAACAGGCTGATACATTCCTGCATTTCCTCATGAGTGCACAGCAGTTTTTCATAGACTGTTACATTGCAGTCCGTAAATTTATCCTTAATCCAGCTGCCATATTCTGAGAGCCTCCGGCTGGGAAGCTCTCTGGGCCATCTCCCGGATACGGATACCAGAAAGCCTATACATAACTTTTTGTTCATTATCAGTTCCCTCTTATTTCAGTACAATCGCCTGTGACAGATTCCGCGGCGTATCCGCGTCCAGTCCCTTTCGCAAGGCAATATAATACCCAAGAAACTGCCCGATAAAGCCTATGACAGACGCGTACTGGATCTCCTCCAATCCGGCGTCCAGTGAATAAGTATACGAAGCGCAATCTTTAAAATCATCCTTAAGATCCGCTCCGATCACCATATTAACCGCACCGTACTCCTGCATTTGAAACGCCAGGGCTACGTCCTCTTTCCGGCTGGCCCGATGGCTTAAGTATACAATCATGGTCTTGTCATCCACAAGACTCATGGGGCCATGTCGATATTCCATGTCATAATACCCTTCCGAACTGACAAGTCCCATTTCTTTCATTTTATTCATACACTCTTTCGCTATTCCATAATAGGTGCCCTGTCCAAGAGTCACAAACAAGCTTCTCTCCGGATGCTCCACAATGGCTTTCTTCGCCAGAGCGTCCATATCGGCAAGAACCCCGGCTGCAAAATCCTTATAGTTCTTCAACTGTCCGATTTTTTCATCCTGACCACTGACATGATAGGCCATTACCGCCGCCAGATATACCATGCTTGTAAACGAGCTGGTCATCACCACACTTTCTTCCTCTGCATCAGGAGAAAGAATCATGAAGTCGTTATACAGTGCGGAATCTCTGTCACAGGTAATCGCCAGTGTTTTCACATTTGGGAACGTATGCGCCCTGTCAATGGCCATCCGCACCTCAGTGGTATAGCTTTTTCTGGTGATCGGGCAGATCAGTACCTTTTTTCCTTTCAGATAAGTCTCCGGAAAGAAATAAATCTCTGAGCACGGCACACCCTTCGCCGGGATATCGGTACAGGACGCGAACATATGCGCCGCGGTCTGCGCCAGGTAAAGAGATGTACCGCAGCCAATGAATAGAACTTCATCATAAGCGTTCTTTTGCGGAAACACCTCGTCCAGCACACTGTAAATCGAGTCCAGAGAACCATTGACTGCCTCAAAAGCCTCCGGCTGTCGATAGATTTCATGATAGGTTAACATGCTTTTTTTCCATAACAAAACTCTTCCTTTCTCTTAAAACTCAAATAATGATTAAGGCGTCGATAATAGTTCACATATTGCAATGCACTGTCGGTTGGATCAAAGGGCGCTTATCACGCTTTTCCCTCAGACATGGAAAGTCTGATAATGTCCTTGATATCTTCCGCCAGCGCATCCGAGGCAAACTGGCTTAATTTCCAGGAATGTCCCTGATGATCCAGGGTATCAAGAGCTTCCTTATAGTGCTCTACATATTTGTACCGGATATCCGTGCCGAAATTAATCTTCGCCACTCCAAGCCGGATAGCCTCCTGTATCACCTGATGATCCATCCCTGTGCAGCCATGCAACACCAGCGGAATATCAGTAAATTTCCTGACTTCCTCCAGAACCTCAAGATGAATATCCGGTGTTCCCCGGTAATACCCGTGTGCATTACCGATCCCGATGGCCAGCGTGTCCGGCTGACACAGGGAAAGGAACTCCCTAACCTCCTGAGGGCTTGCGATATTTTTATTTTCCAGCGGGACACCGTTATCCAGGCGCAGCAATTCTCCAATCTCTGCTTCCACCGGAACGTCAAATCTTTTCGCCACCTTGATGACCTCGTTGGTCATTCTGGCGTTCTCCTTGATTGGCTTTGTGGATCCGTCTATCATAACGCTGGTAAAACCAAGGCGCAGCGCTTCCATACAAATGTCAAACCCATCGCCATGATCCAGATGGATGGACACCGGGACATCCACTTTCCCGGCGCACCACTTCGCAGTCTCCACAAACCAGTCGTTTCCGGAATAGGCCCCTGTGGAGACATAATGTGCCAGAATCATCGGGCTTTTCATTTCCTGAGCCGCCTTACAGCACGCACGGATAATATCGTAATTGCCGCCTTGCGTATTAATCGCCGGAATAGCAAACCCATGCCTGCTGGCGTACTGCATCATTTCCAGGTTGTTAGTCAGCATAATCGTCTCTCCTGTCTTCTTTTTATCCTTTTACTGCTCCTGCAACAAGTCCTTTTACCCTGAATTATTCACGGATCAACATGTAAAACCGTTGAAATCCGCGTAGTTACTGT
>JAJQBK010000019.1 GCA_021203305.1 Lachnospiraceae bacterium | reverse complement strand
TCTCGTTGCCGTCGGTGATGCCCCGCTCGATATCAATCCCCTTGCAGGAAAAGAAGGCCTTGTCCGCGTTGAAGCTGGAGAGATTTTCCAGCGCCTTGGGACCCACCAGGGCGAGATACCCTTCCCTTAAGCTGCCGCCGGAGCAGATGATGTTCCAGTCGGGCATGTCGGAGAGCTCAATGATGATCTCAATGGAGTTGGTCAGGACGGTCAGATTTTTCTTATCCTTGATGGCCTTGGCGATGAAGACGGAGGTGGAGCTGGCGTCCAGAATGATGTGGTCGCCGTCCCTGATCTGGCCGGCAGCCAGCTCTGCGAGGCGCTGCTTGCCCGCCACGTTTACCTTTTTGCGCACGTTAAACGGCATGTCGATGCTGGTGCTCTCGTTGAGGATGGCGCCGCCGTAGCTTTTGGTGACCAGGCCTTCCTTCTCCATCTTTTCCAGGTCCCGGCGGATGGTCTCCTCGGAGACGCCAAACTGCGCGCTCAGCTCGCTGACAACGACCCGCTTTTCCTCTTGCAGTTTCTCCAGTATGATGTTTCTTCTCTCCAGAGCCAGCATAATTTTCCTCCTCATTTCGGTCAGCCTTATTAAAAGCATTCTAACATGAATGCGCCGGATTTCACAACCTTTTTTCATACAATCCCACAAAAATCCCACACAAAACAACAGGTGAGTGCGATGTATTTTTGAAAGCCGGCAATTTGTGTATGGAATCGCAGACAGCCTCCCCGCTGAGTGCCATAAAGTACATCGCTGAAAGGCGGTTTGCTTTTAGGGCATGGCGAATGATTTGATATTTACAAAAGAACAGCCGGAGGGCGGTATTGGAGATGATGCCCGTCGAAGCGGAGAGTGTATAAATTTAAAAATTTGGTGTGCTCCCTTTACGTACCCCGGAGTTATAGATTAGAATGAAACCAGTCAGAAACAGACAATATTTTAAAGGAAAGGAAGGAAAACATTATGGTAAATCGTTTTGTGCTCAATGGTATTTCCTATCATGGCAAGGGAGCCATTCAGGAGCTTCCCGGGTTGGTAAAGGCAAAGGGCTTTCAAAAAGCTTTTGTGGCCTCGGACCCGGATCTGGTGAAATTCGGGGTGACGAAGAAGGTTACCGACATTATGGACGCGGAGGGCATGGATTATGAGGTTTACTCGGATATCAAGCCCAATCCCACCATTGAGAATGTGCAGAGTGGTGTGGCCGCTTATAAGGCGTCCGGCGCGGACTACATGATCACCATCGGCGGCGGTTCCTCCATGGACACCGGCAAGGCCATCGGGATCATTATCAACAATCCGGAGTTTGAGGATGTCCGTTCCCTGGAGGGTGTGGCGCCCACTAAAAACCGCACGGTATACACCATCGCCATTCCGACCACAGCGGGAACCGCCGCGGAAGCGACCATCAACTACGTAATCACCGATGTAGAGAAAAAGCGCAAATTCGTGTGTGTGGATGTGAACGATATTCCGGACATTGCGCTGGTGGACCCGGATATGATGTCCACCATGCCAAAGAGCCTGACCGCGGCAACCGGAATGGACGCGCTGACCCACGCCATCGAGGGTTATACCACCAAGGCGGCCTGGACCCTGGCTGACTGCCTGAATCTGGAGGCCATTAAGCTGATCAGCGCCAATCTGCGCAAGGCGGTGAATAACGATCCTGACGGCAGGGAGGCAATGGCTCTCGGACAGTTCGTCACAGGCATGGCCTTCTCCAACGTGGGACTTGGCATCGCCCACTCCATGGCCCATACCTTGGGAGCTGTCTATGATACGCCTCACGGCGTGGCCTGCGCCATGATGCTGCCTATCGTGATGGAGTATAACGCTGACGCTACAGGCACGAAGTTTAAGGATATTGCCGAGGCGATGGGTGTGGACACTACAGGCATGAGTGTGGAAGAGTACCGCAGGGCGGCTGTGGACGCGGTTCGTCAGCTCTCCGTGGACGTGGGTATCCCCACCAGGCTGGAAAAGCTTAAGGAGGAGGATCTGGATTTCCTGGCGGAGTCCGCGGCGGCGGACGCCTGCGCTCCGGGCAATCCGAAGGAAGCTTCCGTGGAGGACTTCAAGGCGCTGTTCCGTAAGATTATGTGATACAAGGGACAAAAGGTCAGAAATCGAATGCGTGCATTCGCATTTATGACCTTGGGGACCATGGTATCATATTATTTTGCTGCTTTAATCATGATGTAAGTAAAAGGGTCAGGGCGCCGCGGTTTTGCCGGCGTCCTGGCCTTTTTATGAAGTCCTTGTGCGCTTCTGAGATATTGCGGCTGGCCGCGGTTTTACCATCGTTGTGAGTCCGTAAGTCTGTAAGGGCATACACGGAAATGTTTTTGTTGATTTATTTTCTTTAAAAGCGTATTCTGTATAGGAAAAGAAAGCCCCGCGCTTTTGGACAATTTCTGAGAAAGATATGGAAAATACGGATGGCGATCACACAACGAACGAAGAAGCTTCCTCCCATACTGAAATACCCGGGCGGCAAGGAGAAGGAATTACCATATATTCTGCCCCATCTGCCGGAAAACTGCGAGCGTTTTTTTGATCCCTTTGTGGGTGGCGGCGCGGTTTATTTCGCGTTGGAAAGCGAAGCGTATTTTATCAATGACAAATCCGAGGAGCTGATGAGGCTTTATGAGATGATCCGTTCTCAGAACGCGGAATTTCTGAGGGTGCTGACCGCAGCGGATTCGGCGTGGACGGCGCTGGAGGGAGTGCTGTCGGCGCATTATGAGCAGCTGGAGGAGCTCTATACTGATTATAAGAAAGGATTGATTTATGCAGGCTCAAAAAATGGAGAGCCTGGAGAAAAAACAGCGGATGAGGCAACCGCTGAGGCTGGAGATCGGGAGAATCTGTCGGCGGAGGAGGGTCCGAAGACGCTGACAGGGGCACAGCCGAGAGAACGGCTTAAGGATTTCATTCAGGCGAATGAGCCGGAGCTGAATGCCCTGCTGGATGAGAGCATCGCTTTTGACAGGCCGGTTTTTCTGAAGGAGCTGGAGAGGAATCTCCGCAATAAGCTGGTCAGAATGGCGAAGCTGGAGCTGGAAAAGGGGGATTTGCCGCCCGCGGATGTGGCAGCTAATATGGAGGGCGCGCTGAAGGCCGGCTTTTACATGTATTTTCGCTATCTGTATAATCACACGCGGGAGCTTTCTATGGAGGAGTCCGCGGCTTCGGCTGTTTATCTGTTTGTCCGGGAGTTTTGCTATGCCTCCATGTTCCGCTATAACCGGAACGGAGAGTTTAACGTCCCCTACGGCGGCATTTCCTATAATAAAAAATCTATTCTGAAAAAAGCACGTTATTTTACGGATGAGGCGCTGACGGGGCAGTTGGGCAGAACGGTAGTGGAGTGCATGGATTTTGAGGATTTTCTGAATAAGTATGAGCCCCGGGAAAACGATTTTGTGTTTCTGGACCCGCCCTATGATACGGAGTTTTCCACTTACGCTCAGAATGAGTTTGGCAGGAACGCCCATCTGCGGCTGGCCAATTATCTGGTCAATCATTGTCGGGGGAAATTTATGCTGATTATCAAAAATACGGAATTTATCCGGAATCTGTATTGTAACGGCATGTATACGGCAGGCGGGGGAAAGCTTTTCGTCAGCAGTTTCGCCAAAAAATATATGGTCAGCTTTCAGGACCGCAACGATAAAAATTCGGAGCATCTGATGATCACGAATTATGAAATATGATTGACCATTGCCCCTGAGAATGAGTGGAAGGATTATGACTGAAAAAAGGCGCAGAATTTACATACGGGCGGACGGAAACGGGCAGATCGGCATGGGGCATATTGTGCGCTCTCTGTCCATCGGGATGGCGCTTCGGGATGAGGGCGGCGAGGTGTGCTTCATTCTGGCGGACGGCGGGGCTGTATCAGTTATAGAAAAGGCGGGTTTTCCCTGTGAGGTGCTGGGCACGGATTATTGCCGGATGGAGGAGAAAATTCCCGCGCTGGAGCGGCTTTTGAGCCGGGAAAAGGGAAAAGAACTGGAAGCCGACGCTCAGACAGACTTTTCCGGGCTTTGGCCGGACGTTACAGAGAAAGATGACCAGGCAGCTGCAAAAAGGGTTCTGGCTGAGGAGAATGGCCAGGCATCTGCGAAAAGGGTTCTGGCTGAGGAGAATGGCCAGGCAGCTGTCGAAAGCTGTCTGTTCCTGGTGGACAGCTATTCTGTGACTGACAGTTATCTGCGGGCGCTCGGAAGGTGGGGAAAGGTGGCTTATATGGACGATGTAAACGCCTTTCCCTGTCCGGTGGACGCCGTGATTAACGGCAATATATACGGAGCCGGGATGGACTATTCCGCCTGGGGGGTACATACGGAGATTCTGGGAGGGCCGGCCTTCGCGCCGTTGCGCCCGGAGTTTGAAGCCCGCAGGGGAGAGCGCCGGGAGGAATATATTCTGGTGACCACCGGGGGCGGCGACCCGTATCATCTGTCGGAGAAGATTGTCCGTCGGCTTTTAAAAGAGCCCTGGACGGAGCAGGAAAAAATACGCGTGGTCTGCGGCAGTTTCAGTCAGAGCGCTCCGGCTCTGCGGGAAATGGAAAAAGAGGACAGCCGCCTGCGGGTTTTGCAGGATGTACCGGATATGTGGAATGTAATGAACGGGGCAAAGCTTGCGGTTACCGCCGCGGGCAACACCATGCAGGAGCTGGCCTGTCTGGGAGTGCCTATGATTGGCTTTTCCTTTGCGGACAATCAGCGTCTGGCGGCTCAAACCTGGTTTACACAGGGGTACAGCCACTATGGCGGCGATTATCTGGCGCTGGGAGATGAGATGATCGGGGAGATCTGCGAAGCCGCAGGGCAGCTGTGCGCATCCGCCCCGCTCCGTGACCAATATTCACGGAAGCTGATGAATCTGGTGGACGGAGAGGGAAGCCGCCGGATTGCGGAGAGGTTAATGAAATTATGAGCTTCAAAATTGAGATAAACAGATGAAAAGAGGGAAGAACATGAAACTGGCTACATTCCGGGGCGGCATTCACCCCGAGGAAGGAAAGGAACTGTCCAGACACAGGCCCATTGTGGATTTTGTGCCGGAATCTGAGACTCTGGTTTATCCCCTGTCCCAGCACATCGGCGCGCCCGCGGTTCCCACTGTGAAGGTGAAGGACCATGTGAAGGCGGGACAGTGCATCGGCGCGGCCCAGGGCTTTGTCAGCGCGAATGTGCTTTCTTCCGTGTCGGGCACGGTGAAGGCCATCACGCCGCACCTGACCGCCAGCGGCTCCATGGTACAGAGTATTGTCATTACCAATGACTTCCTTTATGAGAAGGTGGAGGATTTTGGCAGGGAAAGGGACTGGACCGCGATGAGCCGGGAGGAAAAGCTGGACAGTATTAAGGCGGCGGGAATTGTAGGTATGGGCGGAGCGGCCTTCCCTACCCATGTAAAGCTGTCGCCCAAAGACCCGGACGCCATCGATACGGTGATTGTCAACGGCGCGGAGTGCGAGCCTTATCTTACAAGTGACGAACGCGTCATGCTGGAGGAGCCGGAGAAGGTGATCGGCGGCCTGCAGATTATTTTATCTTTATTTCCAAACGCGAAGGGTGTTATCGGCATCGAGAGCAACAAGCCGGAGGCCATTAAAAAGATGACGGAGCTGTCAGACGGCGTTCCCAATATTTCCGTCTGTCCATTGAAGACCAAATATCCTCAGGGCGGTGAGCGGACGCTGATTTACGCGGTGACAGGCCGGAAAATCAATTATCAGATGCTGCCCGCCGATGTGGGCTGTATTGTCGACAATATTGACACGGTGGTTTCCATTTATCAGGCGGTGGCCAGGGGCATTCCACTGCTTCGCAGGATTGTGACCGTAACCGGGGACGCCATAGCCTCGCCTGTGAATTTCCGGGTTCCAACCGGCGTTTTATACAAAGACCTGGTGGAAAAGGCCGGAGGGTTTTGCAGGGAACCGGCAAAGATCCTGTCCGGCGGGCCCATGATGGGGCAGGCTTTATTTTCCTTGGAAATCCCGGTGACCAAAAACAGCTCGGCCCTGACCTGTCTGTCGAAAGATGAGGCGGCGGAAAAGAAGGTATCCCCCTGTATCCGCTGCGGGCGCTGCGCATCCGTCTGCCCGGGCCATATTCTGCCCAATCTGGCGGTACGGTACGCGGAGCGGGGAGACCTGGAGATGTTTGAGAAGGCGGATGGGCTGGAGTGCTGCGAGTGCGGCTGTTGCTCTTACATCTGCCCGGCGGGGCGGCCTCTGACCCAGATCATGAAGCAGGCCAGGAAAGACACGTTGGCTTTCAAACGGCAGAAAGGGGGCAAATAACAATGGCTTATCATGTTTCTACTTCGCCCCATGTGCGGGACGCAAAAACCACCAGGCAGCTGATGACGGACGTACTCATCGCCCTGCTTCCGGCGGCTGCCGCCGGAGCGGTCTGGTTTGGCCTTCACGCGCTTTTGCTGGAAATTGTATGTGTAGCCGCCGCGGTGGGCTTTGAGTACCTGTTTCAGAAGGGGATGAAAAGGGAAGTCACGGCCTTTGACGGCAGCGCGGCGGTGACCGGCCTGCTTCTGGCCATGAATCTGCCCTCCCAGTTTCCGGTTTGGAAAGCTCTGCTGGGCGTGGCCTTCGCCATACTGGTGGTAAAACAGCTTTATGGCGGACTGGGGCAGAATTTCATGAACCCGGCGCTGGGCGGCAGGGTATTCTTAAGCATTTCCTTTGCTGGTTCCATGACGAACTTTTCCCTGGCGGGCGGGAGTCTTGCGGCAGCGAAAATCAGCGAGACCGTCTCCTCCGCTACGCCCCTGGCGTTAGCCGAGGAAGGGGTAATTTCCTTAAAGGATGTGTTTCTGGGAACGACGCTTGGCGTGATCGGCGAGACCAGCGCGCTGCTCTTAATCCTGGGCGGCGTTTATCTGCTGGTGAGGAAGGTCATTCAGATACATATTCCTCTGGCTTATCTGGGCAGTTTCCTGATTATGATGATTATCTTCAGTCCGAATCATTTTGATGTCCAGTATCTGGCGGGGCAGCTGTTTGGCGGCGGGCTGATGCTGGGCGCGTTTTTCATGGCGACAGACTATGTGACAAGCCCGATCACGGAGAAGGGAAAAATTCTCTTTGGTGTGCTTCTGGGTGTGCTGACCGCGATTTTCAGGCTGTACGGCAGCTCCGCGGAGGGCGTATCCTACGCAATTATTATCGGCAACCTGCTGGTGCCCCTGATTGAGAAGGTGACCCGGCCGGTGGCGTTCGGAAGGGAGGGCAAAAAGCATGGCAAAAAAGAGTGAATCCCTGTTTGCGCCGGCGCTGTCCTTATTCCTGATCACGCTGATTTCGGGACTTCTGCTGGGCGCGGTGTATGTGGTGACGAAGGAGCCGATTGAGCTGCGTGAGCAGCAGGAGAAGGAGGAAGCGTACCAGGCCGTCTGCGCGGATGCGGTGGGCTTTGAGGTGACGGATGATATTACGGCGCTGTTGGGTGAGCAGGAAGCAATTTTTGAGACGGCAGGACTTACGAAGGTGGAGATCACGGAGTGTATGGCGACGCTTGATTCTGACGGAGATGTGATCGGTTATGTGATGACAAGCGTGTCACACGCGGGCTATGGCGGAGATATCGAGATTGCGCTCGGCATGAACACGGAAGGCAGCGTGACGGGGTTGGAGTTCCTTTCCATTGAGGAGACGGCGGGCCTGGGCATGAACGCGCAGAAGTCTGAATTTAAGGATCAGTATCTGGGCAGACTGGTGGAGGCCTTCACGGTGGTAAAAGGCGAGAGCTCCTCAGATGAGGAAATCGTGGCGGTCAGCAGCGCGACGATCACCAGCAGGGCGGTCACGTCGGCGGTAAATGCCGGTCTGGCCTTTGTGTGGGCGCTGCAGGAGGTGTCGGAATGAAAATGAAAGGGTGTACGGAACGGATTTATAACGGGCTGATTAAGGAAAATCCGACCTTTGTGCTGATGCTGGGCATGTGCCCTACCATGGCGGTGACGTCCTCCGCGTTCAACGCCTTGGGGATGGGGCTGACGACCACAGTGGTGCTGGTGATGTCCAACTTTGTGATCTCCGCCATGCGCAAAATGATTCCGGACAAGGTCAGAATCCCGGCTTATATTGTGATTGTGGCGACGTTAGTGACAATCGTGCAGCTGTTGTTGAAGGCATACATACCCTCGCTGGATTCGGCGCTTGGCATTTATATTCCGCTGATCGTGGTGAACTGTATTATACTGGGACGGGCGGAGAGCTACGCCTCCAAAAATCCGCCGCTTCTGTCGGCGTTTGACGGCGTCGGTATGGGGCTGGGGTTCACCCTTGGCCTGACCTGCATCGGCATTTTCAGAGAGCTTCTGGGCAGCGGCACGCTGTTTGGCGCGGTACAGGTGATTCCGGAGGATTTTACAATCAGCCTCTTTGTGATGGCGCCGGGCGCGTTTTTCGTGCTGGCGTTTCTGATCGCGGCGCAGAACGCTTACCGAAACCGTAAGGCGGCCGTGGCGGGAGAAGCAGGAGATTTTAGTGCAGCGGCAAATGATAGCGGGCTGGCCTGTGGCGGCAACTGCGCGTCCTGTTTTGGCGCGGTGTGTACGGAAAACCGCGGGAAGCTGGCGGCAAATATGGAAAAGGTCGCTGGGAGCGGAGCAGGAACCGCTCAGAGCGTCGGAAAAGCAGCGGCAAGTTCCGCAAAATCCGCCGTAAAGCCGGCAAAACAGGCGTCGGTATCTGAAAACTCCGCTGAGACGAAAGGAGGAACGAAGGCATGAAGGAAATGCTGCAGATCGTCCTCGCGGCGGCGTTGGTGGAAAACGTGGTGTTAAGCCAGTTCCTGGGCCTGTGTCCGTTCCTGGGTGTGAGCAAAAAGGTGAAGACGGCGGCCAGCATGGGCGCGGCGGTGATTTTTGTCATCACGATTTCCTCGGCAGTGACCAGCCTGATTTATCAGTATATTCTGGCGGCGAACGGCCTGGAATTTTTAGAGACCATCGTCTTTATCCTGGTGATCGCGGCGCTGGTGCAGTTAGTGGAGATGTTTTTAAAGAAATCCAGTCCGGCGCTGTATCAGGCGCTGGGCGTATACCTGCCTCTGATCACCACCAACTGCGCGGTGCTGGGGGTGGCGTTGATAAATGTGCAGGAAAATTATAACGTGCTTTACAGTATTTTAAACGGGTTTGGAACAGCAGTCGGCTTCACGATTGCGATTGTGATCATGGCCGGTATCCGGGAAAAGCTGGAGGGCTGTGATGTGCCGAAGGCCTTTCAGGGAACGCCCATCGTGCTGATTACGGCGGGGCTGATGGCCATGGCGTTTATCGGGTTTTCGGGGCTGTTCTGAGAAAAACAGATAACTGTGGTTATGAATTCTTTTCGCAATTTATATGACTGCAAAAATATGCGAAGGAGATCAGATATTGTTTTCATACACCCTGTGAAACGATGATTTGTAATGTGGATGGATGGAATCAGGGTTGACGGGAAGCTTGTGGATAGGATTGGGTGAATACGATGGATATGACGACAATCATACTGGCGGCGGCTCTGGTGGGAGCCGTGGGCCTTTTGATCGGCATTCTGCTCTGCTTGGCCGGCAAAAAATTCGCGGTGGAGGAAAATGAGACGGAGGCGGCTGTGCGCGCGGCCCTGCCGGGCAATAACTGCGGCGGCTGCGGCTACGCTGGCTGCGACGGTTTGGCGAAAGCCATCGCGGAGGGAAAAGCGCCGGTGAACGCCTGCCCGGTGGGCGGCGCGGCCGTGGCGGATGAGATCGCGCGGATCATGGGTGTGGAGGCGGAAGCGGGAGAGCAGAAGGTGGCCTTTGTGGCCTGTGCCGGAGACTGCACCGTGACGCGCGTAAAATACGAATATTACGGGAAGGCGGACTGCAAGGCGGCCAGCGTGGCGCCGGGCGGCGGCGATAAGCTCTGCGCTTATGGCTGCCTGGGGCTTGGAAGCTGCGTCAGGGCATGCCCATTCGACGCTATACATGTGGTGCAGGGCGTCGCGCTGGTGGACGAGGACAGGTGTAAGGCCTGCGGCAAGTGCGTGGCGGCCTGTCCGAAGCACCTGATTTCCCTGGTGCCGAAGAATGCGCCCGTCCGGGTGCGCTGTTCCTCCCACGATATGGCGAGGACGGTTATGGCGGCCTGTGATGTGGGCTGCAGAGGCTGTACGCTCTGCACGAGAGTCTGCCCGAACGGGGCGGCGAGGATGGATAATGGCCTGGCGGTGATCGATTACAGCCTGTGCACGGGCTGCGGCGCGTGCGTGGAGAAGTGTCCCGCGCATTCCATTCAGAGGAAGGATGCACCGGAGGCATGATTGCGGAAAACGGAAAGCGGACAGGCGGAATTTTTCGTCTGGAAATTCTGTCTGTTCTGCTGCTGGTGATTTTGATGATATTATTTCTGACAATTCGCCACAACAGCGGTACTGGCACATCTTCCGACATGGAAATTACCGTTTACAAAACCGGCTATTGTTTTGACACGGTTATCACGCTGACCGCCTATACCTCCAGGGAGGACAGTGAGCGGGCGGCTCAGCTTCTGGAGGACGCCCTTCTTTTATGCCAGGAGTATGAGGCGAAATATCTGGATCGTTTTGATGAGGAGAGTGAAATCGGCGCGATCAACGCCGCGCAGAAACAGGCGCTGACGCAAGAAGCCGGAGCAGACGGCACCCATGTCAACGTACAGGCACAAAGCGGATGGGACAGTGTTGATGGCGCTGCGGACAGCACTGTTGAAAATAAGACTTCTTACAGCTATGAGCTCTCGGACATCTGCCGTGAGCTGGTGGAAACGGGCCTGTTTTATTACCATTTTTCTGACGGTGCTTTTGACCTGACCATCGCGCCCCTGTCTGATTTATGGGATGTGACCAGCGAGGACTTCACGGTTCCCGCCCAAGAGCAGGTGGCGGAGGCAAAGGCGCTGGTGGGCAGTGACCGAGTGACTCTGACCGGCAATACCCTGACGCTTGGAGAAGGGCAGCAGCTTAATTTTGGCGGCATTGCCAAGGGTTATATGTGCGAGGTTCTGTGCCAGTATTTCACGGAAAACGGCTTGTCTCATGTGATCGTCAATCTCGGCGGCAATGTTTTTGTCATGGGTGGGGAGGATGATTATACTGTGGCTGTCACGAACCCGCTTTCTGAGGATTATGCCGCCGCAGTATCATTAAGCGACGGCTATGTGGTCACATCCGGTATTTATGAGAGAGGACAGGAGGCGGACGGCGTCTGGTACCACCACATCATAGACCCGGCCACAGGATATCCGGCGGATACGGAGATTGTCAGCGCCACTGTGGTGATGGATACTTTCGCCGACCCGGACAGCGTTGTTGCCTGGCACAGCGACGTCCTTTCCACCATGTTTGTGCTGGTTCAAACGCGGGATGGGGCGGACGAGCTCTGGCAGCGGCTGAAGGAGAATGAGGATTATGCCGCGCTCTCTCAGGTGATACTGGTGATGAAGGATGGGGCGGTGATATATTTCAGCGCAAATGATGAGTGACAGCTTGCCTGAAAAAGCTGCGCTGTCTGACCACAATGCGGCGAATGACGGCACAGGCAGCGTTATAATCATGATTGAGGCAGTATACTATAGCGAACGACATTATAAATTTCTTTTTGAAGCCAACACAGTATGTGCCGAAAGAGAAACTGTTTTTGACGTTTACTATAAAAACCGGCGGGTGTCAGGAGAGCGGTTATTTTTATGAAAATATTGAAAAAGACGGATATCGTGCTGCTGATATCGGTGCTGGCTGCCGCGGCTGCCTTCCTGCTTTTCTGGCGGCATATACAAATTGGTTCGGAAAATGAGGAGACACAGCGATACGTCGTGATCGAGGCGGCCGGGGAGGAAATTGCCCGTCTGCCGTTAAATGAAAACACCACCTATGCTGTCGAAAGGGAAGGTATGCGCAATGTGATTGTGATCGAGGACGGCAGCGTGTACATGTCGGAGGCTGACTGCCCTAATCAGAACTGTGTCCGGCAGGGCAGAATTTCAGAGGTGGGCGTACCCATTGTCTGCCTGCCCCATCAGGTGATTGTGATGATTGTGGCCGGGCAGTAAAAAGACGAATGATCCGGGAGACCGTCTGCCGGTCTTATGCCAAAAAGGAGGGCATGTGAATGAATATCCGCCGACTGACAACGAACGGCCTGCTTTTGGCGCTGGCCTTTGTGTTCAGTTATATTGAGTGGCTGCTCCCGGAGCTTCTCATGATTCCAGGGGCGAAGCCGGGGCTGGCCAATATCGTGATTGTGACAGCGCTGTACTGTATGGGCGCGAAAGACGCCCTGCTGATCAATATTGTCCGCATTATTCTGGCGGGCTTCACCTTTGGAAATATGACGGCGATGATTTTCAGCCTGGCCGGAGGGCTTATGAGTCTGGGAGTTATGACGGTGTTGAAAAGAACGAATCGTTTTGGCATCGTGGGCGTCAGCGTTGCCGGCGGCGTGTGCCATAATACAGGGCAGCTGATAGCGGCGGTGGCTGTAATGAGGACGACGGCAGTTATTTATTATCTGCCCTGGCTGATTGTGTTGGGAGCGGCGGCGGGCCTTCTGGTGGGGCTTGTATCCGGATTGTGTATCAGGGCGCTTTCTTCCTCCGGCAATGGCGCCGGGAATCAAATTCCCCGTATCTGATGACGCCACAGCACGGCGCTTCATCTGTAACAAACCAGCGGCACCTCATCTGCAATAACCACGGCGCCTCGTCTTCAATAAACCACGGCGCCTTGTTTTCAACAAATCATTGACGGGTTTTTCATTTAATGCTACACTGGGTACAGTTATTTTGAGGTCAGAATGCCGCCGGTAAGCGGCCTTTAAAGCAAAGGGACACAGCATAAAAGCGTTTGGCTGTGTTTTTAAAGTAAATATTTCACAGGAGAGGATACCGACATGAGTGAATTCAGAATGGGAACCAAATGTGTGCAGGGCGGGTATACGCCGGGAAACGGCGAGCCGCGCCAGATTCCGATTATCCAGTCCACTACCTTCAAATATGATACCAGCGAGGACATAGGAAAGCTGTTCGACCTGGAGGCGAGCGGCTATTTTTATACGCGTCTGCAGAACCCTACCAACGACATGGTGGCCGCAAAGATCGCCCAGATGGAGGGCGGCACGGCGGGGATGCTTACCAGCTCCGGCCAGGCGGCCAACTTTTTCGCGCTGTTTAATATCTGCCAGTGCGGAGACCATATCGTATCTTCCTCCACCATTTACGGCGGCACCTTCAATCTGATCAGCGTCACCATGGCGAAGATGGGCATCACCGCCACCTTTGTATCGCCGGACGCCACAGAGGAGGAGCTAAACGCCGCTTTTCAGCCCAACACCAGAGCCATGTTCGGCGAGACCATCGCCAATCCGGCGCTGACTGTGCTGGACATCGAGCTTTTCGCAAAAGTGGCGCATGCCCACGGCGTGCCGCTGATCATTGACAACACCTTCCCCACTCCTGTCAATTGCAGACCCATCGAATGGGGAGCGGACATCGTCACACATTCCACCACCAAATATATGGACGGCCACGGAACCGCCGTGGGCGGCGCCATCATCGACAGCGGCAATTTCGACTGGATGGCCCACGCGGACAAGTATCCGGGGCTCTGCACGCCGGACGACAGCTATCACGGCATCACCTACGCGGAGAAATTCGGCAGGGAGGGCGCTTTTATCACCAAATGCACGGCCCAGCTGATGAGGGATTTCGGTTCCATTCAGTCCCCGCAGAACGCCTTTTATCTGAATCTGGGGCTGGAATCTTTGCATGTGCGCATGCCGCGCCATGTGGAGAACGCCCAGGCGGTGGCGGAGTTCCTTTACAATCACCCGAAGGTGGCCTATGTAAATTATTCCGGTCTGCCCACGGACAAATATTACGCCCTTGCGCAGAAATATCTGCCGAACGGCGGTTGCGGCGTGGTCTCCTTTGGACTGAAAGGCGGCGGGGCGGCGGCCTCCGTCTTTATGAAAAATCTGAAGCTGGGGGCGATTGAGACTCATGTGGCGGACGCCCGCACCTGCTGCCTGAATCCGGCAACCTCCACGCACCGGCAGATGAACGATGAGCAGCTGCGCGAGGCGGGCGTGCCGGCGGAGCTGATCCGCATCAGCCTGGGGCTGGAGGATAAGGAGGATCTGATCGAGGATATCGAGGCGGCGCTGGACGCGATATGATACCTTTACTTGCAGGGCGTCTTGTACACCGTAAGGCGTCCGGTGAAGGAGAGGGAAGCGGCTGTGAACAGCGGCCTTTACCTCTATATTTAGGAAAGTTTTACTTTTTTTCATATATAATTAATTGAGAAACGCTGAGGATTGGATTAAGTTAGTGTAAAAGCATCATCAACAGCCGGATTTGTGACGTGCCTGCGCGCTTCAGAGACCGGACAGCGGACGACGGCTTTTACAGTATTCAGTTAGGAACCGCCGCGAAATAATATGCCCATTTTGCGACAATTCTTAAAATTTCTACAGCGAGGTGTTATATTATGAGATTAAGAGATCGGTTTGCCCGTTTTATGTACGGGCGCTATGGTACGGACCGTCTGAACCAGTTTCTGAGCATCGTGGTGATTGCCTGCCTGGTGCTGTCCTTTGTCTTCGGACAGGTGTTTTATTACATCAGCTTGGTCTGTCTGGCGATCGAGCTGTTCCGCACCTTTTCCAAAAATACCACGAAGAGGTACGAGGAAAATCAGAAATATCTGCAGATGGAGGCCGCGGTCAAAAACAGATTCAGCGGCTTTAAGCGCGGCGCTTCCCAGAGCAAGGACTATCATATTTACAAATGTCCTGGCTGCGGGCAGAAAATCCGGGTACCCAGAGGAAAGGGCAAGATTGTGATCACCTGCCGGAAATGCGGCACGGAATTTACAAAGCGCAGCTGAGGTGACGGAAGATGTTTGGGTACGTGATCGTCAATAAGGCTGAAATGAAATATAAGGAATTTGATGTCTATCATTCCTATTACTGCGGTCTGTGCCATGCGCTGAAAAAAAATTACGGCAGGGCAGGGCAGATCTCCTTAAGCTACGATATGACCTTCGTGCTGATGCTTTTAACCTCGCTGTATGAGCCTGAGGAAGCCACGGATTACCGCAGGTGCCTGGCTCATCCCATGGAAAAACACCCGGCCGTCACCAGCGAGGTGACAGAGTACGTGGCGGACATGAACGTGCTGCTGACTTATCTGAAAGCGCAGGATGACTGGAAGGATGAGAGAAAGCTGTCCGGCCTTACCATGGAAAAGCTTCTTGGCAAAGGGGAGCGCAGGATCAATGCAAGGTACCGCAAAAAGGTGGACGCTATCCTGAAGCTGATGCGCCAGCTCGCTGATGAGGAAAAGAAAGGGCAGACGGACATTGATACCATGGCCGGGCTGTTCGGCTCCGTGATGGCTGAGATCATTGCCATGAAGGAGGATGAGTGGGAGGAAACTCTGCGCCGGCTGGGTTATTATCTGGGCAAATTTATTTATCTGGCGGACGCTTACGAGGATATAGAGATCGATATTAAGAAAAATAATTATAATCCGTTGAAGGAACGTTATCAAAATCCGGAATTTGAGGACGACGTCCACACGATTCTCACCATGATGATCGCGGAGTGCTGCAAGGCGTTCGAGCAGCTTCCCATCATCGAACACGTGGACATCCTGCGCAACATTCTGTATTCCGGGGTGTGGTGCAGATATCAGGTGGCGAGAGAGAAGCGGGAGAAGGAAAAAGAACATGAGTGATCCGTACAGCGTTCTGGGAGTGAGCAGAAGCGCAAGCGACGAGGAAATCAAAAAAGCATATAAGACACTGAGCAGGAAATACCACCCGGACGCCAACATCAATAACCCCAACAAGGCGCAGGCGGAGGAAAAATTCAAGGATATCCAGGCGGCCTATCAGCAGATCATGAAGGAGCGGACAGAAGGATATCAGGGGGATTCCGGTTATGGCGGTAGCAGTTATTCGGGCGGTTATGGCGGCGGGTACAGCAGCGGCTACGGAAGAAGCTATGGCGGCTATGGAGGAGGCTACGGCGGATTCGGCGGCTACGGAAGACAGCAGCAGAACACCGGATATGAGGACGACACCCATCTTCGGGCGGCGGGCAATTATATCCGCAGCGGGTATTACAGAGAGGCGAGAACCGTTCTGGACGGCATGGCGGAGAGTGAGAGAAACGCCCGCTGGTATTATTACAGCGCGCTGGCCCACGCGGGACTGGGCAATAACGTGAAGGCTTTGGAGCACGCGAAAAAGGCGCAGTCTATGGAGCCGGGCAATCAGGATTATCGGTCGTTGGTGTCCCAGCTGGAGAACGGCGGCTCCTGGTACACGCGCAGACAGGCGGGATACGGGTTCCCATCCTCGGGCGGCAGTAATATCTGCTTAAGGCTCTGCATCACCAATCTGGTCTGCAACCTCTGCTGCGGCGGAAGCGGCATGTGCTGCGGAGGAGGCATGGGCGGCTATGGCGGCTATGGAGGAATGTACAGATGAAAGTGTCGTCAACAGATGGGAGGCCGGGAGTGTTAATACACCCGGATGACCGGATTTCAGAATGACAATATGAGGGGGCGCTATGAACAGGGAGTTTGCAAATTATCAGAAAAAAACATGATTTTCTGCTTTGCCTGGATTCAGACGGGACGGCTATGAATACCATGGAGGCCAAGCACCAGAAATGCTTCGGGCCGGCTTTTGTGGAGGAATGGGGGCTGGAGCTTTACCGCCATCGGGTGCTGGATCTGTGGAATAATATCAATCTGTATTCGGATCTTCGCGGCGTCAACCGTTTCCAGGGACTGTATGTGACTCTGGCATACGTGAACGCCAATATCACGCCTGTGGGAGATCTGGAGCCGTTGAAGCGCTGGCTGGATTGCACCGAGAGGTGTTCCAACGCGGCGTTGATCCGCTATATGGAGGATGACGATTCCCCGATTTTACAAAAGGCGCTTCACTGGTCCCAGAAGGCCAGCGAGCTGATTCTGACCATGCCCATTTCCGAGCGCTGCCCCTTCGCGGGGGTGGAGGAGACGTTGTCTTACGCTTCGGAATTCTGTGATATCGCGGTGGTCTCCTCCGCCAATTCCGATGCTGTGTTTGAGGAATGGGAGCACTATGGACTGAGCTATTATACCTCTCTTCTGCTGAGCCAGAACGCCGGTTCCAAGGAATACTGTATCCGTCAGTTCCTGGACATGGGCTATGAAAAGGACAGGGTGCTGATGGTGGGCGACGGCCTGGACGACCTGGAGGCGGCCAGAAACCAGGGGGTTTTATTTTATCCCATCACCATCCGCCGGGAGACGGAGTGCTGGGACCGGCTGCAGAATTTTGCCCTGGACAGCTTTCTGGACGGCCATTACGCCGGAGATTACGCAGAAAAGCTGATTTATGAGATGGAATCCGCGCTGAGCAGCGATTATGAAAAATGAGGAGAAGCAGAAAAAGGGGGCTGCTATTTCGTGACAGTTCCTTAATAAACCCTGCCTGATCTGAAGGGATCGGCAGGGTTTTGTATTGGGAAATTATTTTATTGTTCTTTTTGCCGCAGCATCGCCGCCACAAATCCCTTAAACAGCGGGTGGGGCCGATTGGGACGGCTCTTAAACTCCGGATGGGCCTGAGTGGCGATGAAGAAGGGATGAATCTCTCTTGAAAGCTCGATCATCTCCACAATGCGTCCGTCCGGAGACAGACCGCAGAGCTTTAATCCATTGTCTGTCAGCACCTTGCGGAAGTCGTTGTTGACCTCGTAGCGGTGTCTGTGGCGCTCACTGATCTCAGTAGTCCCGTACAGCTCCGCTGCCAGAGAACCGGGAGTCAGCATACAGGGATAGGCCCCCAGTCTGAGTGTTCCGCCGATGTCCTCCACCCCGTTCTGATCCGGCATCAGGGCGATCACCGGATAGCGGGTATTGGGATCCAGCTCGATGCTGTGGGCGTCCGTTAAACCGGCCACGTTGCGGGCGAATTCCACGATGGCCAGCTGTAAGCCCAGGCACAGGCCCAGGTAGGGAATTTGATGGGTGCGGGCATATTGGATTGCCAGAATTTTGCCCTCGATGCCTCTGCTGCCGAAGCCGCCGGGCACCAGGACGCCGTTCACATCCCCCAGAATCTCATCCACATTCTCCGGGGTAACCGTCTCTGAATCCACCCATTTGATATTGACAGTGGTGTGCTGGGGAATGCCGCCGTGCTTTAAGGCTTCCACCACGCTTAAGTAGGCGTCGTGGAGCTGCACATATTTTCCTACCAGGGCAACCGTGACGGAGGTGACAGGAGCCTTCAGATCGGCCACCATCTGCCGCCAGTCGGTCAGATCCGGTTCGGGGCAGTCCAGCTTCAGGCAGTTGCAGACCTCCTGGGCCAGGTGTTCCTCCTCCAGAGCCAGAGGGGCCTCATATAAATACTCCACGTCCAGATTCTGCATGACACGGCTGCTGGGCACATTGCAGAAGAGGGCGATCTTGTCTTTGATCTGCTGGTTCAGCGGATACTCGCTGCGGCATACGATCAGGTCGGGCTGGATGCCGATGCTTAAAAGCTCTTTCACGCTGGTCTGTGTGGGCTTGGTCTTTAACTCCTGGCTGGCTGAGATATAGGGAATCAGGGTCACATGAATCAGGATCGCGTTGTCGTGGCCCACCTCATGCTGAAACTGGCGGATGCTCTCTAAAAAGGGCTGGCTTTCGATATCGCCCACCGTGCCGCCCACCTCGATAATGGCGATGCGGGTGTCAGGGTCTGTGAAATCCCTGAAAAAGCGGCTCTTGATCTCGTTGGTGATATGAGGAATGACCTGCACCGTGCCGCCGCCGTAATCACCCCGCCGTTCCTTCTGCAGGACGGACCAGTAGATTTTGCCGGTGGTGACGTTGGAATTCTTGCCCAGGCTCTCGTCGATGAAGCGCTCATAATGCCCCAGATCCAGATCTGTCTCCGCGCCGTCGTCGGTGACGAACACCTCGCCGTGCTGGATGGGGTTCATGGTGCCCGGGTCGATGTTGATATAGGGGTCCAGCTTCTGCATGGTCACCTTATAGCCCCGGGCCTTCAAAAGACGCCCCAGGCTCGCGGCGGTGATGCCCTTGCCCAGGCCCGAGACCACGCCTCCGGTTACAAATACGTATTTCACTGCCATGGTCATTTCCTCCGTAGTCGCTCAAAACAAAATACTTCCTTATCATACCATAAGGAAAAACGAAAATCTACTGCTTTATTGTTAAAATAATTCACAAATCTTGATTTCAGGTGCCTGAAATGCCTGTAAATAAAGGAAAGTTGAAGATTTCAATTTCCTGAAAAATGCCAAATTACACCATTTTTACACCATTTGCGACAAAAAAATGAAAAAACCGTGGTCCAGTCATGCTTTGGATCACGGTCTTTTACATTCATATGGCGTTCATGTAGGTTTCGGCATCTGCCACCTGCTTTTTGATTTCCTCAAAGTCAAGGTTCACATAAATGTTCAATGTGGTTTTTATATCGCTATGTCCTAAAAGTGTTTGTAATGTTTTCGCCGGGACTCCGCTTTCGGCCATTCGTGTACCGTAGCAATGGCGTAAAACATGGCACGATATATGCGGAAGTGGAAGAGGATCCCGCCGCTCTTTCCGTGCATTCGTTTCCTCTTCAAGGTTATACTTATTCACAACGGATTCAAGGAAGCTGTTGATTCCAGAATTACACAACGGCTTGCCTTCGCGTGTTATAAAGATGTAGTCTGTTATTCCTTCCACTTCCTGGCGTTTGATATTCAGCATCATATCATACTCCCTCTGTTTCATAAGTGCCCGCTTGCATTCCTTTGTGATTGGAATATCACGCCGTGAAGCTTCTGTTTTCAGCGTCTGCAGGTGGAAGCGGTAACCGTCTCCATAATCATGATAGACAAGCTGCTGACGGATATGAAGTATTCCCGCCTTGAAATCAACATCTTTCCAGCGTAATCCGCTTAATTCGGACTGGCGAAGTCCTGTCTGTAGGAAAACGGTCAACATTGGTTCACGTACTTGATAAAATGCGTTTTCAGAAACAAATTTCAGAAGTGCGGCCTGTTGCTGGCGGCTTAATGCCTGCACCTTCTTTTTGGGGCCGCTGATTTCCTTCCCGGCTCCTTCGGCGGGGTTCTTCCTGATAAAATCGGATTTTACACCAAGCTGAAAAGAAGGCGCTATCAGGTTGTTGTGTATCTTTAGCAGCGTGTTTTTTGAGAAACCTGAGCCAGTTAATAAACTGTAGAAATTCAAAACATGGACTGCTTTTATGTCTGAAATCTTCATTTCCCCAAGAGTCGAAGAGCGAACATATAAATTGTACATATAAGAATACGACTGCACGGTTGATTCTTTGAGTTTGGTTTTGGTCTGTAGGTACAGATCGAAAAGCTCATTCAACGTCACTTCTGCGCCGGTTGAGTCGATTCCATCTTCCAGATCTCTTGTGATCTGCTTTTCCTTCTCCCTCAGATCGGCCAGTGTCAGGGCATAAACCATTTTGCGCTTGCCGCTCAGATTGGTATACCTGTAATAATACCGGCCATCTTCGCGCTGTCCCTCCCCTGTCCTCAAATTTCTCTTTTTACTGTCAGTTCTTTTTGTCGCCATATAAACACCGCCTTTCATGTCCCTGGTAATGGGGAGCGGGCCACCCCGCTCCCCTCTTCCTCTACGCGTTGATATGTATTTCCCGCGCCAGCAGAAGCACATCACAGATCCGTGTGTCCCCGCTCAGTTCATCCAGGCTCTTTGTAAGGTCTTCTGAAATCTCCTCCGCCATATAAAGCAGATTCGCCGCCTTGTCGGCGTCCTCCAGGTCATCCGGTTCAACGTCAATATCTTTTGTGATTTCCTCCAATGAGTACAGAAGGGCTTTCAGGCGGCCCGCCCCTTCCATTGCTTTTTCCAATTTCTTGTTCATGGTTTTTCCTCCTTGCGTGACGGTCACAGGCGTGTTATAATGCGTCTGTAACTCCAAATTTGGCGTTTGGTTACCTCTGCCCCGCCAGAGCGGCAACTCCGGCGGGACATCTCTTTTATTTGCTTTAAGCTACCGTGAACCGGCGGCTCTTGCTGTCTTTGCAATACTGGTTGTAGATTTCCGGAAGCGCCGCTTTCAGTGCCTTTCCATCAAGCCTGCTGCTGACAATCTCTTTCCAGCGGATAATAAAGTGTTTCGTCTGGATTTCTTCCAGGCCTTTCCCCTCCATGTCCGCTTTCAGTTCCGTTTTAATGGTGTCGGCCTGCTCCTGAAGCTCCGCTATCTGGCCTTCCAGCTCCTGTAATTTCTTCACCCTGTTCTCGATCATCCTCTCTGTCATGTCCTTTTCCCCTTTCTCCCGGCTTTACCCGGCCGGGACGGGTTCTTTTATGCTCTTGCTGCTGCTTTCTCGTATGACGCCCACTGGCTTGTGATATACTCCAGCTCCTCCCATACTTTCCGCTCTCTGGCCTGTGCAATTCTGCTTTCGGGCCGGGCCTCCAATCTGTCATGCTCCGTGCCCCATATCTGAAGTGCTCCTTCATATGCAAGCTGATATAATCTTTTCTGTGTCATTTTCCCTCCTTCCAGAACCGCCCCGGCGTCATCTTCCTGACTATTGGCTTTCATGTGTTGGCCGCCTCACAGGTATATGGCCACTGGTTTGTGGTGCCTTTCGGGCTACCGGCTGTTCTGTTTTGTTTTATTTATCTTATGGTCTTATTATAATGTATATGGTCGTATCTGTCTATATGCAAAGTTGCCAAATATATAGTCGTATATTTGTATATT
Source organism: Lachnospiraceae bacterium (assembly GCA_021203305.1). Taxonomy (GTDB): domain Bacteria; phylum Bacillota; class Clostridia; order Lachnospirales; family Lachnospiraceae; genus RGIG6307. The sequence continues at coordinate 56,212 of JAJQBK010000019.1, read as the reverse complement.
TTGTATATGGTCGTATCTTGAAATATGTGCTATAATTATGGCATAGTGGAAAAGGTGCAACTATTTGCATCCGGACACGCTTCAAACACAGAAAGGGGATATAATAATGTCCGAAGATAAAAAAAGTAAATACAGAGGGTTTACACCGGCTCAGGCAGACGCACATAAACGATATATGGAAAAATTCGTAGAAATTAAAGTACGCATGACCGCCGAAAAAAGAACAACCGTACAAGACCACGCAGCAAATATGAATGAGAGTGCTACGGCTTTCATCAACCGCGCTATTGACGAAACCATGCAGCGCGACAAATCAGAATCCGCCTAACCGCCCTACCGGGCATAATAGCCATGAAAGGAAGTGTAAAGAATGCCATTACCAAAAGAACGCCTTTATACTGTAGATGATATTTACAATTTGCCGGACGGCCAGCGCGCCGAACTGATAGACGGCCAGATTTATGATATGGCACCGCCCAGCAGGAAACACCAGGATATACTTTCATTCCTGCATTTAACCATCGGAAATTATATCAATCAAAATAAGGGAAACTGCAAAATATATCCCGCCCCCTTTGCCGTGTTCTTGGACGAAGACCAGTACACTTACGTAGAGCCGGATATTTCCGTGATCTGTGACCCTGACAAGCTGGATGACCGGGGATGTAATGGGGCTCCGGACTGGATTATTGAAATAGTATCTCCCGGGAGTAAATCTATGGACTATTACACGAAACTCGCCCTGTATCGTGCGGCCGGTGTTCGCGAATACTGGATTGTAGACCCGCAACGTTCAATTATTCTTGTGTATGATATGGAACATGAGGAGGGGCCTGTTATTCACTCTTTCAGCGATTCCGTTCCTGTGATGATATATCCCGGATTTTCTGTTGATTTCAGTCTCCTTAAGATCTGATTTCGCGCTCATAGTCATACAGAATAGGAAGTGTCAGACGGCAACGGCCTGTAAATTTTTCTTGCGTTCTGCTGCCGGATATGATATTTTCAAGGTACACAAAAGGAATGCCATATGGCGCACTCTTTTATCCGTCAAAGGCCCTTGTAGGCCAGCCGTCACTGTTGCAGCAGTGGCGGCTATTTTTTTCTCTGGGGCAGCAGGGCAAAAAAGGATCCCGCACTTGCAGGCAGGGCAAGACGCGGGATCCTTTAAAAGGAATTCTCATAAGGGAACAGATTCAATCTGTTTCCTATTCCACGCCGATTATAAGCCATGCTTTGACCTCTTGTCAATGCCTCCAGGATTGCGCAAAAGCGCCCAGAACCGTTTCTAAGCCTTTCCCTGCATAATTCCGTTTCTCCGCTCCCTGGCGCTTCCTGTGCGGTTATGACAGCTCTTCCCCGTCAATCTCCGGCAGATAAATTAAAACGTCGTCCACCACATCGGCGCCTTTATCATCCTGAACCAGGAACATTCCGGAAGCCCGCGCCAACAACTCACTGGCTTTCAGCCTGGTAACAGTCTTCTCGTCTTCATCGTTCATCACTTCTGACCAGAAGATCTTGACGTCCGTAACCGTGGAAATCCGCGCGTCTGTCGCCTCATTCTGCAGTTGCCTGATATATTCCGCGATGTCATCTTTTGTCAACAATCGCTGGCCCGTCTGCCGCGCGGTCCGTTCACTGTACCCGGCTCGCCGCGCTGCCTCTGCTGCGTTTGGACAGGCCGCGTATATTTCTGCAAATACCTTTTGCCGCTCATTCATGGCTCCTCACTTCCTTTCATGAATCTGTATATGTCCCCAAAAACGGTTTTTAATGTTTGAACCCTATCCATGTCCTGATACCGTTCGATAGCAGGAGCCTGTTCGCATATTTTCGCTAATATGGAGCCTTTCTGCTCTTGCTTCAAAGAATAACCGATCAGATTCATAACATTTTGTTTTAACGTCCATTCTGATAATTCTTTTTCATTGCCTGGTACTATTTCGGCAAGATATGTGGCCGCTTGTTCCCGTGCATCAATATTTCTCTTAAAACGGCTCCATGTCAAATCAGAATTTGACAGGCTTGTAGAACGTTTCCTGTAGAAATAAACCGCATTTTGCTGTATTACAAAGACATTTGCTTTTACAATAATTTCGGGAATTATGGCCGTATCTTCCCCAAGTGTGATATTTTCCGGGAAACGCGCATTTGCCATAAATCCTGTTTATATAGTTTATCCCAGCATACCGTTCCGATCTGCTCATTAACGATTGCCATTACTATAGCGTCTCGCCCCTCTATAACATTTTCCTGCGTGAGCAGAAACGGTATTCCCAGAGCAGTGATCTTTTTCAAGCCCTTGCTCCAAGTCATATAATTATCGCCCTCTGAAATGCTCAATGCAGCACAGGAAACGATATCCGCGTTGTGTTTTTGGAGAGTGTCAAGCATCGTCGAATAAAAATTGTCCATGATACAGTCATCCGGATCCACGAAAGAGATAAACTCTCCCTGTGCCGCATCAAGCCCGGTATTTCTTGCCGCTGACACGCCGGCGTTTCTTTGGTGGATATACTTAAATCGTGGATCTCTCTTGCAATACTGCCGGCAAGCGCTTCCGCTCCCGTCTGTACTCCCGTCGTTTATCAGTATGCACTCCCAATCTTGAAAGGTTTGATTTCTGATACTGTCCAGGCAATCCCGAATGAACGGTTCCACGTTGTACACCGGTACAATAATGCTTATCATATCGCCGTCCCTCCTTCTGTCCTACAGACATTCTTACAGACTCTTACAGACAGTCTTGCGGATCGTCTTGCAGAATGTCCGCCGGACAATCTTTTTTCATGATCTCCGCCAGGTTATCCAGCGCCCGGCTGTGAAGCTTCGTGGTTCTCCTGAGGTAGCTTTCTTCACGGTCTGCAAAATCCGCTTTCGATCCGAATAGTGAAAAACTTATGTCGTTCCATTTTTTTAAATCAAGGTACCGCAGCCTCAATACATTGCGTTCGTCAGATTTCGGAAGCTTCTTAAGCGTTTCCTCAATCTCAGCCTCCAGGCCGATAAGTTCATCGGTCAAATTCTGAATTTCGTCCTGAATGCGTTCTTTACGAACGATATAGCGTTCGGTTTTGTCAATCACCCGGGCCCCGTGCGGCATATCAGACAAAGTGGGGCTTTTTACGGAAATCATTGTCTCGTCCAGTTCGTCCAGGCGTGTGTAGGAAAAATCCAACTCTGCGTCCAAATCGCCGTATCGTCTCAGCCAGGCTTTCACCCCTTCAGCATCGATTCCCATCACGCCTTCCCTCCGCTGTCGTTATCCCTTGTGTACGCCGTTAAAGTCCTTCTGGATTCGTGATTTCCCGCTTGCCGCCGTAGCACCGCCCTCCTTCATCCGCCGGATCATTGCCTGGCGTGCGCTTTGTGACGAATCGTCAGCTTTCTTGCGCTTTCGCGGCGCTGTAACCCGCGGTGAACTGCTGTTTGGTCCTTTCTGCCGTTTTTTCAGCATCCCGGTTTCCCTCCTGGCAGCAGATTTCTTCTGCTTTGGCTGTGGAGCATTCTTACTGTCGGTTCTGCTCAGCTTTTCAAGCCAGGCTGTAGGAATCGCCCGCGAATCTGCGCGGCGCTGATTTTGTATAATCATCTTGACCTCCTCGTCGCTTCCCGTGAAGCCCTCATAATCGTTAACGACATTGGTTTCAAATTCTCTGTTGTAATTTGATATTAGTTCGTCCAAAAAAATTTCGAATTTTTTGTCGTGCTCACCCTGAAGAAGAACAACATGCGTCAGTTCATGCAGCAGCAGGAGTGTTATATCATCATCTGACGCATTCCCCGCCGTGTAATCAAGGCCAATACAGGAGCGGCCATCCTGTGCACTGCAAACGGCTCCGATCTGTGAAAAGTCGCCCTTACTTTCGTCTGCGTTGAATACGAAAAATCCGGTAATTACAGGTTGACCATTCTTGACAATAAGGCCGTAAAATGTGTACCACACGCGGCGGATCAATCGCCAGATCCTTTTCATTTGTTCATCGTCCAATTCGCACAATCCGGCCAACCCGTCACGCTTCATCCGCTCCAGATCTTCCACCGGTATCTGATTGAGCAGTGGGGGATCTATTCGCTTTTCGTGTTCTGTATTCATTCTGTATACCCTCCAGGATTGCGCAAAAGCGCCGCGAAAGTGTCTTCGTGTCTCAGGTGTAGGATTTTGCCGTTATCCCCTCTAAAGGTCGCCTGGCGTCCCTCTGCGCGGTTTCTGCTACTGTTCTCCCCGCAATCGCACATTTCGCCAGGATCAAGGGCCGCGCCGCAATATGGGCACAGTTGATAATAAGCCTTCATCGTGTCATCCCTCCCCAAATCGTTTCAAAAATTCTGCTTGCTTATCCTCGATGTTACGTGAAAGCAACTGTGCATCCAGTGGATAAATCTTCAAAAGTTTAAAATCTTCATCGATTTGCTGCCTCAGTTCTCGTCTGGCGGTTGTCAGGCGCAGTTCTAGCTGTTTCATTTCCGATACTGCGGCATTCGCCTCGTCCATCCTTTCCCGGAACATTTGGCGTTCTTCCGGCGTGATCTTCGGGGTTACCGCTTCCAGACGTTCAAGTTCCTGTGCAGCCATTTTCCGGACAATCGGCGACCTGTTCGCGGTGTCGCCAACCGTCGCTCTCAATTCTCGCGCGTGATCTTCATTGCGCCGCGGCTCCTGTTGTATTCGTGTTGAAATCCCGACTATGATTTCAACAAGCTCAGCATTGGCACACTTAATGGAAAGTCCGGTGATTCTGTAATCTTCGGCCAGCTGATCCAGCCGCGCCGCGCTTTTTGTAAATTCGCTCATAAGCTTTTCCTCCTTCTGTAATAATCAAGATACCTTATCCTGCTTTCTATACCCTCTCCCGATCCTCCCGGTTCTCTGTTTTAAGCCACAAGATATGGCATATATAATATGTGTTCAATTTCTGAACAACTTTAACGCGTTAAATTGCGAAATGGTTGTTCAATTTCTGAACAGTGCAAGACCTCAAAATCTCATTTTTGCTCCATACACTGTTCAAAACTTGAACAGTGTACTGTTCAGAAACCGAACAGCCAAATTAAACAGCTACGGCGGTCTGAAGCGCTTCCACCTCTCTGAAAAGATGTATACATCCGGCTTTCTAAGCGTCACATTATGCTCTGTGATTTCAATAAATCCATGTAATATCAACTCATCACGAACCCGCGCAAAAGTTGCAGGTGCGCAAATATCTTTGTACCGGCTACGCGGATATACAAATTCACGCCCTCCGCCTGCAATCCATAGCATATCAGTATGAATCACTTTCGCTTTATCGCTCAATGTTCGGTATGCAGGGCTTTTTAACATCGTGTTTGCAAGACGTGGATAATTGCGCTCAACACCGTTATTTGCTTCACTTTGCCAGGGCGGAAAAGGCGTCTTTTTCGATCTCCCCATCAGTAAGCCTCTTTCCTGCCGCCTCGCTCGACCGCTTGCACCGTCTGCATGATCTCCCCGGCCCTTCGCCGCATTGACCGGGCAAACCGCTCTTTCTCTTCCTCACAGGCCGGAAGAAAATAACCGTTTCGATTGTCAGACAGAATCGGCACACCCCGGCGCCGTTCCACTTCAATCGCCTTTCGGACTGTCCGGCCATCTGCGCCAGTCAGTAACATCAGCTCCCCAAGATGGAGCGCATTGTCTGCGCCTGACCGCAAAAATTCCGATATTGAAATCGAACGGTCAAGTGTGGTATACTTGTTCTCTGGAAGTGGGCCGCTGCAGGTTTCTTCCATTGCCCGTTCCGGTGTTGGCGCACCGGTCCGGGCTTTTTTCATTTCTGGCATTGTGTTTCCTCCGTTCTTAATCCTCAACCTTACATTCACTCATAGCAGAATAAAGCACTTCTGAGTCAACAACACGACGATCATTGATTTTCAAAAGCACTCCGCATCTTTTGGCAAATCTTACCAGGGTGTCACGGCCTAAAGTGGTTGCAGCGCACGCTTCAGGAACGGTTAAATACCTTTTTCCTTTTGTGGCTTCAATAAATTCATTGCTGTAAACTGTTTTTTTCTTCATCTTTCCTCCTTAATTGTAATTTGTATTTGACTATTTGCGCCTATCTGGTTATAATTATACACAAGAAAATGTATCTGTAAATCCGTCAAAAACTTCGAATTAAATTAAAAGAAGAGGGAAAAATGTCAAAAATAGGGGACAAAAAAGAAGCTGCAGAAAAAACGTGTATCTCAAATCTGACAATAGATGATTGCCAGGGGCCAAACATGTGGTACAAAGTAGGAAATCGCATATATGAATGTAGATCGGAAATTATAATTGACGGGAAAAAAATGACTCAGGAAGATTTAGCTGAAAAAATAGGAAAGATTACCGGCAAAGGAATTACAAGGTCAACTGTAATTGGATGGGAAAAAGGAAAACCTGTCGCAAAGCTTGAACAGCTAGTTGCCCTCTGCGAAATATTTAATTGTGAAATGGGATATCTTCTATGTGAGGAAGGTTTTGAAACAAAAACCAGAGCCACCGCTGACATTCAAGCACAGTCAGGGCTTTCACTTAAAGCAGTAAAAACTCTGACAAGTCTTTCTAAAAATTCGGTGTCAATAATGCTTATAGAAGATCTTTTAAGTGAAAGTTCCGAGTTGGACCATATTGCAACACTTTATAAGGAATTTAAAGATACACTTACATTTGGCCAGGCGGAAGAGCAAGGTATTCTCCCTTTTTCCGATCCACCAGGAGATCATTGCGAAGGCTTGTTCATGTATGAGGCCAAAGATTTAGCATTATTTAGATTTAATAATGCTATTGTTAGTTTCGCAAGGAAACATGATAAATAGTTATACACCAATTTTACACCAATTTTTACACCATTTCAGAAATGTGACGACAGAACAGGACAGAGACAGTCAAAGTGTTCATTCCTTTATTTTATGGGATTTCCTGACAAAGACAGAGAAACATAAAGAATAACAAGGACCAGCTCCTTTTATTGTTAAAATAATTCACAAATCTTTCATATTTGCCGCCGTTTTTTCATAAATCGAATATTGATTTATGGGGGTTGAGCACCTATAATAAGTTTGTTGAAATGGCGTCTGTAAAAAATAACAGCTATGAATTTTTGCTCCGGCGCAATACTATTTATACAATATCTAATAAAACGAAAAAACGGGAAAAACAATGGACAAAAATAACCTTGATGAATATAACAACAATCAGAATCAGCCGAAAAATCAGGGAAACGACAATCATGGCAAGGGCGGTCCGGGCGGCAGCAACAACCGCCCGAATATCATCGCGTTTGTCGTTACGACCGTCGTCTGCGTGATACTGCTGTTAAGCATGACCAACATGCTGTCCGGCAGTTCCCAGGAGGAAATTACTTACAGTGAGTTTCTGGAGCTTCTGGAGGAGGACCAGATTGAGCTGGTGCAGATCAGCGATTCCGTGATCTATATGCAGCTGAAGGATGAGAGTGAGAGCTTAAACGCGCTGGAGGCTTATTACGCCCAGTCCAGCCAGAAGGTCTACAAGACGGCCATGATGGAGGATTATGATACGCTGTCGGCCAGGCTGATTGAGGCGGGGGTGGACTTTACCGGCACCATTCCCAGCACATCGGGCACCATCCTTACCATGCTGCTCTCCTATGTGCTGCCCCTGGTGCTTGTCTGGGGAGCGTTTTACTTTATCATGCGCCGGATGGGCGGCGGCGGACACGGCGGCGGCCTTTTCAACATGGGCAAAAACACCGCCAAGGTTTATAACCCGGAGAATACGTCGGTGACCTTCGCGGATGTGGCCGGTGAGGACGAGGCCAAGGAATCTCTGGTGGAGGTGGTGGATTTCCTCCATAATCCGGCCAAATATTCGGGCATCGGCGCCCGCCTTCCCAAGGGCGCGCTGCTGGTGGGGCCTCCCGGTACAGGAAAAACCCTGCTTGCCAAGGCGGTGGCGGGGGAGGCGAAGGTCCCGTTTTTCTCCCTGACCGGTTCGGACTTTGTGGAAATGTATGTTGGCATGGGCGCCTCCCGCGTGAGAAGCCTGTTTGAGGACGCCAACAAGAACGCGCCCTGCATTATTTTTATCGATGAGATCGACGCCATCGGACGCAGCCGGGACAGCCGGTACGGCGGCGGGGACAGTGAGCGGGAGCAGACCTTAAACCAGCTGCTTTCCGAGATGGACGGTTTTGATTCCAGCAAGGGTATCTTTATCCTGGCGGCCACCAACCGCCCGGAGATTTTGGATAAGGCGCTTCTGCGTCCGGGACGTCTGGACAGGCGTATCATCGTGGAGCGCCCGGATTTAAAGGGAAGGGTGGAAATTCTGAAGGTGCACTGCAAGGGCGTGAAGCTGGACGAGACGGTGGATTTAAAGGAGATCGCCCTGGCCACCAGCGGCGCTGTGGGCTCCGACCTGGCCAACATGATCAATGAGGCCGCCATCAACGCGGTCAAGGAGGGCCGGGAGCTGGTCAGTCAGAAGGATCTGTTTGGCGCGGTGGAGCAGGTGCTGGTGGGTAAGGAAAAGAAGGACCGCGTCATGAGCCAGGAGGAGCGCAAAATCGTCTCCTACCATGAGGTGGGCCACGCGCTGGTCACCGCGTTACAGAAAAACAGCGAGCCGGTGCAGAAGATCACCATTGTTCCCCGGACCATGGGAGCCCTGGGCTATGTGATGCAGGTGCCGGAGGAGGAGAAATATTTAAATTCCAAGGAGGAGCTGTGCGACAGGCTGGTGGAGCTTTTAGGCGGCCGGGCCGCGGAGGAGCTGGTCTTCCACAGCATTACCACCGGAGCTTCCAATGATATTCAGCAGGCTACCGAGATCGCCCGTTCCATGATCACCCAGTACGGGATGAGCGACCGCTTCGGCCTGATGTGCCTGGAGACGGTGGAGAGCCAGTACCTGAGCGGCAATAAGCGTCTGATGTGCGCGGATTCCACCGCTGCCATGGTGGACGATGAGGTGATGAAGCTCTTAAAGGAAAGCTATCAGAAAGCGCTGGATCTTTTGAAGGACAACCGGGAGGTCATGGACAAACTTGCGGAGTTCCTGATTGAGAAGGAAACCATCACCGGCAAGGAATTTATGAAGATTTTCCGGGAGCTGAAGGGGATTCCGGAACCGGAGGAGACGGAGGAGGAAAAGAAGAACCGTCTGCTGGAGAAGGCTTTTGGAAACCCGGCCTCTGATGAGGGCCAGGCCGTGATCGGACAAAAAGATCAGAAGCCCTCCGATACCCCGGCGGATGATCCGGCACAGGAGGAGAAGGACAGCTTCCAGAGGACGCTGGATCAGCAGACACTGCGCCAGTTAAGAGACGCGGAGGAAGGAGAGACTTCCGGCAGAGGGAGGTTTTCCGGAGCTGATTATAAAGATGAGGAAGAGTAAAATCCGCAGGAGGGAATCTTGCAGATGTTTCAGTTTGAGGAGGAATTAAAGAAATTACCAAAGAAGCCTGGCGTGTACCTGATGCACGACCAGGCTGACGCTGTTATATATGTGGGAAAGGCGGTCAACCTCCATAACCGGGTGCGCAGCTATTTCCGCAAAAATATCGGGCGCGGCCCCTGGATCGACAGGATGGTCAGCCAGATTGCCCGCTTTGAGTACATTGTGACGGATTCGGAGCTGGAGGCTCTTGTGCTGGAGAATAATCTGATCAAGGAGTACAGCCCCAAATATAATACTCTTTTAAAGGACGGAAAGACATATCCCTATATCAAGGTGATGGTGGGGGAGCCCTATCCCAGGGTTCTTTTTTCCAGAAAGCTTCAGAAAGACAAATCCCGGTATTTTGGCCCCTATTCCAGCGCCGCGGCGGTGAAGGATAGTATAGAGCTGATCAATAAGCTGTTTGGCCTGCGCAGCTGTAACCGGAGTCTGCCGAAGGAAATCGGGCAGGAGCGGGCCTGTTTAAATCATCATATCGGCCAGTGCGCCGCCCCCTGCCAGGGCTATATTTCCAGGGAGGAATACGGGCAGAGGGTTCGTCAGGCGCTGGCGTTTCTGAACGGCGACCATCAGGCAGTGATGGAGGAGCTTGAGCGGAAGATGCTGGACGCCAGCGAGAGGATGGAGTTTGAGGAGGCGGCCCGGTACCGGGATCTGATGGACAGCGTCCGGGCGGTCAGCGAAAAGCAGAAGATCACGGACGCCGGACAGGAGGACAAGGATATTATCGCTCTTGCCAGGGATGAGACGGACTGCGTGATTCAGGTGTTTTTTGTCCGCGGCGGCAGGATGATCGGCAGAGAGCATTATTATATGACCAGGATCGGGGAGCGCCCAAGGGAGGAGCTTCTCAGGGACTTTATTTTACAGTTTTACGGGGGAACGCCTTTTATTCCCAGAGAGCTGATGGTGGAGTGCGATTTTGAGGAGCGGGAGCTGACAGAGAAGTGGCTGACCGGCCTCAGAGGAGGGCGGGTCTACATCAGGGTTCCGTTAAAGGGCAGCAAGGAAAAGCTGGTGGAGCTGGCTCACAATAATGCTTCCATGGTGCTGACGAAGGACCGGGAGAAGCTCAAAAGGGAGGAGGGCCGCACCATCGGCGCGGTGAAGGAGATTCAGACGCTGCTGGGGCTGGAGAAGCTGAACCGTATGGAGGCCTTTGATATTTCCAACACCAACGGCTTCGAGAATGTGGGGTCCATGGTAGTCTACGAGAAGGGAAAGCCCAAGAAGAGCGATTACCGGAAATTCCGGATGAGGACTGTCACCGGGCCGGATGATTACGCGTGCATGCGGGAGGTGCTGACAAGACGTTTCACCCATGGGCTGGCGGAGGCCGGTAAGCTGCGGGAAAAGAACGTGGACGCCGAGTTTGGAAGCTTTACGAAATTTCCGGACCTTTTGCTGATGGATGGAGGCAGGGGGCAGGTCAATATCGCCCTGGAGGTGTTAAACGAGCTTCATCTGGATATCCCGGTGTGCGGCATGGTGAAGGATGATTCTCACCGGACCAGGGGTCTGTATTATCGGAATGAGGAGCTGCCCATAGACACCCATTCGGAAGGGTTTCTGCTGATCACCCGGATTCAGGACGAGGCTCACCGCTTTGCCATTGAGTATCACAAAAGCTTAAGGGGCAAGGACCAGGTGAAGAGCCTGCTGGATGATATTCCGGGGATAGGGCCGGCCAGAAGGAAGGCTCTGATGCGGCATTTTGATTCCATCACGGAAATTCGGAACGCGAGCCTGGAAGAGCTGGCGGCGGTGCCGGAGATTCCCTGGAACGAGGCGAAGAGAATTAAGGAATTTTTTGAGCAGCAGGACAGGAAACAGGATAAAAAGGAAACAGCGGATCAGGTAACCGCGGATCAGGAAACAGCGGATCAGGCAGCCGCGGAATCAAAAGGCCTGAGCTGAAAAATACAGGAGGATTTCTATGGGGAACGGGGTATATTTAAAGGAGCTGGTGAAGGATCTGGACATCAAGAGCCTGATCGGGGAGATTGACTACAGCAAGCGCAAGATTTACGAGTCGGACGTCAACCGGACCGCACTGCCTCTGGCGGGATATTTTGACTATTTTGACGGGAACCGTTTACAGATCATCGGCCTGGTGGAGGCCAGCTACCTGTTGCAGCTTTCCGAGGAGAAAAAGGAGGAGGTCTACAGCAAGCTGATGTCCTATCATGAGATCCCGGCCATCGTGTTCTGCAGAGGGCTGGAGCCGGACGCGCTTTTTCTGCGGAAGGCTCAGGAAAACGGGATTCCGGTGTTTACCTCTGACAAGACGACCTCCCATTTTACCGCGGAGGCCATCCGGTGGCTGTCCTATAAACTAGCGCCGGTGATCCGGATTCACGGCGTGCTGGTGGATGTTTACGGAGAGGGCGTCCTGATAACGGGCAACAGCGGCATCGGCAAGTCGGAGGCGGCGCTGGAGCTGGTGAAAAGAGGGCACCGCCTGGTCAGCGACGACGCGGTGGAGATCCGCAAAATCAGCGACAATTCCCTGATCGGCAGCGCGCCGGACGTGACAAAGCATTTCATCGAGCTTCGCGGCATCGGCATTGTGGATATCAAGGAAATGTTTGGCGTGTCCAGTGTGCGGGAGAGCCATGAGATCAATCTGGTGATCAATCTGGAGGAATGGGACAGAGAGCGGGATTATGACCGCATCGGCCTGGAGGAGCAGTACACGGAGTATCTGGGCAATAAGATTGTCAGCCATACCATTCCCATCCGGCCCGGCAGAAATCTGGCGGTGATTGTGGAGAGCGCGGCTATCAATTACCGGGAAAAGCAGATGGGCTATAACGCGGCGAAGGAGCTGTACAGGCGGCTGCAGCAGTCCATGAGCCGCAGGGATGCCGAGGACTGAGCGGCGGTTCATGGAGGAAAGGAATACCCAGAATGGGCTGTCCGGTTTGGAGCGGCTGAAGACGCCGGAAATTATATGATGAGATAAAATTGCGAATGGAGGAATATAAAGTGGGTAAAATCGTATTTGGGGTTGACATAGGAGGCACCACCGTAAAGCTGGGAATGTTTGATGAACAGGGCACGGTGCTGGATAAATGGGAGATTCCTACCAGAACAGAGGAGCAGGGAAGCTTTATCCTTGGGGATGTGGCAAAAAGCGTCGAGGCAAAAATCTCCGGCGGCGGGTACGCGAAGGAGGATGTGCTGGGCATCGGCGTGGGAGCGCCGGGCCCGGTGGATGGAGCGGGCAATATCGGCGGCGCGGTAAACCTGGGCTGGGGGAACCTGAATATTGTGGATGCCCTTGAGCCTCTGGCGGGCGTGCCTGTGAAAGCGGGAAATGACGCCAATGTGGCCGCGCTTGGAGAGATGTGGAAGGGCGGCGGAAAGGGCTGTAGGGACATGGTTGCCGTGACGCTGGGAACCGGCGTGGGAGGCGGCATCATTGTCAATGGAATGCTGGTGTCCGGTTTTAACGGCTCAGGCGGTGAGATCGGCCACATGCTGGTGGAAGAGGAAGAAACCGGAAGCTGCAACTGCGGCCTGAAAGGGTGCCTTGAGCAGTACGCCTCCGCCACCGGCGTGGTCAGGCTGGCGAAGAGACGGCTGGAAAAGGACCAGGCGCCCAGCAGCTTAAGGGAGCTTGAGGAGCTGACCTGCAAGGATGTGTGGGACGCGGTGAAGGCCGGGGACGCTGTGGCCATAGAGGTGGCGGAGCACTTTGGATATTATCTGGGGAAGGGTCTGGCGGCTGTGGCCTGTGTGACCAATCCGGAAGCCTTTGTCATCGGCGGCGGCGTCAGCAAGGCGGGAGAGATTTTATTTGATTATATTGTGCCCACGTATCAGAGGCTCGTGTTCCCGGGCAGCAGAAACGCCAGATTCCTTCTGGCGAAGCTGGGAAACGACGCCGGAATTTACGGCGCGGCAAAGCTGGTATTGCAGTAATGAGCTGCCGCCTTGTAACAGCCCCTGAAAAACTGTCCCCTGTAAATTCTCACAAGAGTTTGAAATATATGAGGATCAAAGATGGATTGGAAGAAAGCCTTCAGCGAGAAATTTTCGGCACATTTACAGATTTTGTGGCAGGAGCCGCTCTCCAGACATACTACCTTTAAAATCGGCGGCGCGGCGGAGTGCTTTGTCTATGTGTCAGAACAGGAGGATATTCCGAAAATCCTGGAGTTCTGCCGGGAAAACCGGGTACAGCTGCATCTGATGGGCAACGGCTCCAATCTGCTGGTGGACGACCAGGGCGTGCCGGGCATCGTGATGTGTATGGGCAGTGATTTTTCCGACATCCGTGTGGACGGCACGAGGATAACCGCTCAGGCCGGAGCTCTTATGAGCAGAGTTTCAAGAAAAGCCTGCGATGAGGGTCTTTCCGGTCTGGAGTTTGCTCAGGGGATCCCAGGCTCTGTCGGCGGCGGCGTGATCATGAACGCGGGAGCCTACGGGGGGGAGCTGAGCCAGGTGGTCACCGGTGTAAAGGCATATGACCGGGAGGGAAACCTTCTTGCGCTTTCCGGGGAGGAGCTGGGCTTTGCCTACCGTACCAGCGCCATGAGGGAACGGGAGCTGATTGTGGTCTCCGTGGAGCTGGAGCTTAAGCCCGGCGACCGGGCTCAGATCAAATTCCGCATGGCGGAGTACGCCAAAAAACGCCGGGAAAAGCAGCCGTTGGAGTACCCGAGCGCCGGCAGCACTTTTAAGCGGCCTACAGGGTATTACGCCGGCAGACTGATTCAGGATGCGGGCTTCTCCGGCTGCCAGATAGGAGACGCCTGTGTCAGTGAGAAGCATTGCGGCTTTGTCATCAACAAGGGAAACGCCAACTGCGCCCAGGTCCGGCTTCTGATGCAGAAGATTATTGCGGGGGTGGAGGAGGCCTTTGGCGTGACGCTGGAGCCGGAGATTGTATATTGGGGGCAGACCGATGGCTAAGGAAGCAGAAGAAAAACAGTCCTTTTGCGCCGGGGTCAAGCGGGAGCTGGCGGCGATTTTGCCCTCAGCCAGGCACTGCCGGCGGGCGGAGCTGATGGGAATGTATGAGTTCGGCGGCCAGATCGGCAGGGTGCGGGAGGACTGCTATACCCTGGGTTTTCGCTCAGAAAACGGGCTGGTCATAAAAAAAGGCTTTACATTGATAAAAAAAACCATTAATATAGAGACTGAAAAAAACCTGACAGAGGAAGAGCTGTTTCATTTTTTACATTTAATTGATCATACTGAACAGGAAGCAGTGAAAGATTTGTCTGAGAGAGTATGCTGCAGGCGGGCGTTTGTCCGCGGCGCATTTCTGGTGTGCGGCTCCATCAGCGATCCCAAAAGGGGGTATCATATGGAGTTTGCCTGTGACTGTGAGGAGCAGGCGGTTTTTTTGTCCGGACAGCTTTCCGCCCTGGGCGTGGAGGCAAAAGTACTGGCCAGAAAGCTGAGCTATGTCGTCTATATCAAGGAGGGCTCGGCCATCGTGGAGCTTCTGGGGAATATGGGAGCCCACGCGTCGCTGCTGGAGATGGAAAATCTGCGCGCCTATAAGGAAATCCGCAATGGCGTCAACCGCAGGGTCAACTGTGAGACCTCCAATATCCGCAAGACGGTTGCGGCCGCGGAGAAGCAGACGCAGGACATTGAGTTCATCGCGTCCGTCCGGGGGCTGGACAGTCTGCCTGAGGGACTCGGAGAGATGGCGAGAGTGCGGCTGGAGCATCCGGACGCGTCCTTAAAGGAGCTGGGAGAGTACCTGACGCCGCCGGTGGGAAAGTCCGGAGTCAATCACAGACTCCGCAGAATCAGCGACTATGCAGATCAGCTCAGGGAAGAGAGAACCTGTGATGATAAACGGCAGCCTTGAGTGCCGTTTGCCATAGATTATAGTGAATGACATGAGGGCGTTTACTATTATACTATCAGTCAATGGAGGAGTATTATGATTAAAAAAAATGTAAAGATTGGGCCGGATTCAGGGCTGGATGTGGAGTCGGTGGCCATGCTGGTGCAGGTGGCGAACCGGTACAGCAGCCAGGTTTTTATCCGCAACGACAGGCATCGCTTTAACGCGAAGAGTATCATGGGCATGATGACGCTGTGTACGGAGAAAGCCGCGGAGCTGGAGATTACGGCGGACGGCGCGGACGAGGAGGAGGCGGCGGCCCGGATCGAAAAATATTTATCGGGACAGAGCGCATGAGCGCTTTCCATAAAAAGGAGGTATGTGAATATGTTAGTTTCAGCAACAGAGATGCTTCAGAAGGCCAAGGCCGGACACTACGCGGTAGGCCAGTTTAATATCAATAATCTGGAGTGGACCAAGGCGATTCTTCTGACCGCTCAGGAGTTGAATTCCCCGGTCATTCTTGGTGTGTCCGAGGGCGCCGGCAAGTATATGGGCGGCTATGACGTGGTGGTAGGCATGGTCAACGGCATGCTCAAGGATTTAAAGATCACCGTTCCGGTAGCGCTGCATCTGGATCACGGCACCTATGACGGCTGCTACAAGTGCCTGGAGGCGGGCTTCTCCTCCATCATGTTTGACGGCTCCCACTATCCCATCGAGGAGAATGTGGCCAAGACCACAGAGCTGGTGGCTGCCGCTCACGCGAAGGGAGTTTCCATCGAGGCTGAGGTTGGAGCTATCGGCGGCGAGGAGGACGGCGTTATCGGCATGGGCGAGTGCGCAGATCCGAAGGAGTGCAAGGCCATCGCTGATCTGGGCATTGATTTCCTGGCGGCGGGCATCGGCAATATCCATGGCAAATATCCGGCGAACTGGAAGGGCTTAAGCTTTGAGACTCTGGACGCTATTCAGGCGCTGACCGGCGAGATGCCCCTGGTTCTGCACGGCGGTACCGGCATTCCGGCGGACATGATCAAAAAGGCCATCACTCTGGGCGTTGCCAAGATCAACGTGAACACAGAGTGCCAGCTTTCCTTCGCCGCGGCAACCCGCAAGTATGTGGAGGAGGGCAAGGACCTGCAGGGCAAGGGCTATGATCCACGCAAGCTGCTGGCTCCCGGATTTGAGGCCATCAAGGCCACTGTCAAGGAGAAGATGGAGCTGTTCGGCTCTGTGGACAAGGCCTGAGGCTTTATTTCCCGCGGGCATGAAGCCGGATAACCGGCGTGCTTTCGGGTTCTGTAAGGATGCCAGATTTTACAAAAGAGAAAAATCCCCGGCAGCCGCCTGGTGCGGCGCCGGGGATTTTGGCGCTGTCATGCATGAAAGCCGTCTGATATCCGGTTTGCCGGGGGTCTAAGCACCCCCGCGAACCGGATATTGACGATATTTTCGCGGAAAGAAAGAGACAGCGACCGATTGCCGCTGTCTTTCTGAAAAGGAGGAAACCCAGCAGACTGCTTCTACTGGGTTTTGTTTATGAAAAAGAATTTTGTTGTCCCGTCCTGTTTCATATGTTACAGAAAAATTTTGGATATTTCTTGTAACCAAATTTAACATTCGGAAAATAAATTATGAACAAAATGTAAACGCCGGACGGGCGACATTTTTTCTTGACAGCCCTTTCGGTGAAACCTATAATGATACCGGAGCCGGGAGCGCGCAACGCGAAGGACTCCGGTATCATACTTTCCCGGCTGAGAAGCCTTATCTCCTGCCCGCGGGGATTTTGTCCGGTTCAGGATACTCCGCGCCGAAGGTTTCCACGGTGACGGAGGCCATGCGCTGTTCCTGCAGGGGCCTGTCATTGCGGCCGGTGCGCACGGAGGCAATCCTGTCAATGACATCCAGCCCCTCAATGACCTGGCCGAAGGCGGCGTAGGCGCCGTCTAAGTGGGGAGCCGGGGCGTGCATGATGAAGAACTGGCTGCCGGCGGAGTTGGGAGCCGTGGAACGGGCCATGGAGAGAACCCCCTTAGTGTGCTTTAAGCCGTTCGCAAAGCCGTTCTGGGCGAATTCGCCGCGGATACAATAGCCCGGACCGCCCATGCCGCTGCCTTCGGGATCGCCGCCCTGGATCATAAAGCCTTTGATGACCTGGTGAAAGATCAGGCCGTCATAGAAACCCTTCTGAATCAGGGAAATGAAATTATTGACCGTGACCGGGGCAATTTCCGGATAAAGCTCCGCTTTCATCACGCCCCCGTCTGCCATAGTGATAGTAACGATTGGATTTTGTGCCATAAATGGTTCTCCTTTGATTTTAATTTTCATCTGAAGGTATTATATTTCAAAAGTGCGATAAAGTAAAGAGCCATGAAGATCAACCTGGTATCCGCGCAAAACTGCACAGCGGCAAATCCTCCGCGGGAGCCCTGCATCATTGTGGGCCACTCCCCTGATGAGCTGAGATTCTGGAAGGAGAAGGGCTTCTGTGTGCTGGCAGAGCTGGATGAGCTGCAGAGCTTTGTGGGAACGGAGAGGGAGATGGCCGAGAGGATCACCGCGCTGACCGACCGCGGCTTTGAGGGCCTGGACAATGTATGTATTCACGCCGGGCTGCTGACGGAGAGGGAAAAGCTTCTGATGTGGCAGCATCACCGGGGAGAGCCGGGCACCATCGGGGAGAGCGGCCGGATTTTGGTCAGGGAGAGTACAGCGGATGACGCGGCAGCCATCCGGGAAATTTATCAGGACGCCGAAAGCGGGCGCTTCCTGGAGCCCCTTTTACCGGAAAGCGTTCTGAAGGACGCGGCGGAGGCGGACGAGGAGGCTTACGCGGAGTACCTGAAAATGTACAGGAAATATCAATATCCCTTTTACGGCTACGGGATCTGGTCCGTGGTGGAAAAGGAAGACGGAAGGACTGTCGGCTGGGCCGGGCTTACCTGGGAGAGCCACGACGGCTGTGAAGGCCTGTACCTGGGTTACGCGCTTCTGTCCGGATACTGGGGCAGGGGACTGACGCGGGAGGCCTGCCTGCTGATTCTGGAATTCGTGCGGGAGCAGGGGCTGGCGGACAGAGTGTATGTCAGAGTGCAGCGGGAAAACCTCCGCTCCGTCAGACTGGCGGAGGCGTTGAGGAACCAAAGCCCTGTAGAGTTAAAAATACAGATTTGCGCTTCATAACATCAGAGCTTACATCGTGGGAAGGCATGAATCAACAGTATGAAAACCGTAAAGCTGTGGTGAAAAAACTGTTGGCTGAAAATAGAAAGGCAATCAATGAACAGACGTGATTTTATCAGAAATATTCCAAAATGGAAGGAAATTTATGTGATCCATTCTCAGGCCACGAAGCTGCCCTTTGTGTTCTGCCATGAGGAAACCATGGACGATTATGTGATCATTTATACAAAGGAGGAGGCGGCCAGGGAGAAGGCACAGGCGTTAATCGGGGAGAAAAAGTCGGCGGTGGTGGTCAAATGCCGGGAGAAGGAGATCTCGCAGATCTTTGGCAGCCTGAAGGTGCTTGGCGTCAACGCTGTTAGGTTTGTGGGCAGGGAGCCGGGGGAGGATTATCTGGTACAGGTTGGCGAGTTTCTGCGCTGGCAGGATTTTTCCGCTCAGCCTGTGGAGAAGCGGCCTGTGGAGAATCCGGGGCTGCAGCTGTCGCTGATTTATTTCCTGCAGGAGTATCGCAGGGCGGAGGACGCGCCGGACAGAGGGGATATACAGGAGCTCTCCGAGGAGGTTTATGTGAACCTGACCAGAGGCCGGTTCCTTTTGGGAGCCCAGCCGGTGGAGGAGGGGGAGCGAAAGGGACAGAGCGCCCTGCTGCTTATCAAAAACAAGGAGGGAGAGGCTTTTCTGCCGCTGTGTACAGATATATTCGAGCTCAGGCGTTTCACCAGGGATAAGGCTCCGAAGCAGGTCATCGCGGTGGATTTTAAAAAGGTCGTGGCGATATTGAAGCAGGGAGAGGCCCTGGGCGTGGTGCTGAACCCGGGCGGCGGCAATTATTCCATTTCCAGAGAGAAATTTATGGAGATCGATGAGGCGTTCGCACCGGAGGATGAGGCGTAGGCAGACAGCCGGTATATGACAGACCGACAGGCCGTGAAGCGGCAATGACTGGTGTATG
The DNA here is from genome assembly GCA_021203305.1 of Lachnospiraceae bacterium. Taxonomy (GTDB): domain Bacteria; phylum Bacillota; class Clostridia; order Lachnospirales; family Lachnospiraceae; genus RGIG6307. The sequence goes on along the minus strand of JAJQBK010000019.1, from coordinate 36,805 downwards.
ATCAGCCGGAATGAAATGGACAGCGATCAAAATACGGCGGCAATCGTGCAACGGAACCGGGGTGACAGGGTCTGAGCCCGGAAAGGTGTATTTATGAAGGGAGAAGAGAGATGAATTATGAGGAGGCTCGCCGGAAGCTGGCGGCGGCGGATCAGCTCCACGTGCTGAAATACTATGAGGAACTGAGCGCAGATCAGCGAAGAGAGCTGCTGGAGCAGATTGAGATCACGGATTTTTCCGCGCTTGAGCATTGCAAAAAGAGCGGCGATAACGGGAGGGGGAAGTTTGAGCCCCTGGGAGCCCTGGAGCTTTCTGAAATCAAGGAGAAAAAGCAATATTACACGGAAATCGGCGTCAAAGCCATCCGGGAGGGGAAGGTTGGCGCCGTGCTTCTGGCCGGCGGCATGGGGACCAGGCTTGGAAGCGACGGGCCCAAGGGCGTGTACGATATCGGACTGACCAGGCCGGTGTATATTTTTGAGCGCCTGATTGAGAATATGATGGACGTGGTCCGGCAGACGGGGGCGTATTTTCACCTGTTTATCATGACCAGCGACAAAAATGACCAGGTTACCAGAGCCTTTCTGAAGGAGAAGTCTTATTTTGGCTATCCGGAGGAGTATGTACACTTTTTCCTGCAGAAGATGGCGCCGGCCTCCGATTACGACGGCCATGTGTATCTGGAGGAAAAGTACCGGATCAGCACCTCCCCCAACGGCAACGGCGGCTGGTTTACCAGCATGCAGGAGGCGGGACTGATCGATTTTGCCCATGAGCGGGGAATAGAGTGGATGAATATTTTCGCGGTGGACAATGTGTTGCAGAGAATCGCCGACCCCGTGTTTGTGGGGGCGACTCTGGACGCGGGCGTCAGCGTGGGAGCCAAGGTGGTGCGCAAGAACGCTCCGAGAGAGGGCGTGGGCGTGATGTGCCTGGAGGATGGCAGGCCCAGCATTGTGGAGTATTATGAGCTCACCGATGAGATGGTGGAGGCGAAGGACGCAAAGGGCGATCCGGCTTATAATTTCGGCGTGATTTTAAATTATCTGTTCAATATTCACTCTTTGGAGACCCTTTTTAAGGGGAAAATGCCCTGTCATGTGGTGGAGAAAAAAATTCCTCATATTGGCGAGAACGGGCAGCGTATAAACCCGGAGAGCCCTAACGGATATAAATATGAGGAGCTGGTGCTGGACATGATTCACCAGCTGGACACCTGCCTGCCCTTTGAGGTGGAGCGGGAGAGGGAATTCGCGCCTATCAAGAATCAGACAGGAGTGGACAGCGTGGAGAGCGCGAGAACGCTGTGCTTAAAGAACGGGATTGAACTGTAAAATGTCTGCAAAACAGCTTCTGAAAAAACGGTATTGTTCGCAATAACGAAAAGGGAAAAAATATTTTCCCCGGATTGGCAGAGGCTGCGGCGCAATAAAATGCTCAAACGAGGAGGAAGTACCATGGCAATTTTAGTGACCGGCGGAGCCGGATTCATCGGAAGCCACACGGTAGTGGAGCTGCAGAACGCGGGCTACGATGTGGTGGTTGTGGACAATTTGTGCAATTCCAGCGAGAAATCCTTAAAGAGGGTGGAGGCCATTACCGGCAAGCCGGTGCCCTTTTATAAGGCGGACATTCTGGACCGGGATGCGATGGAGGAAATCTTTTTGAAGGAGGATATTACCAGCTGCATCCATTTTGCCGGCTTAAAAGCGGTGGGCGAGAGCGTGGCGAAGCCCTGGGAATATTACCATAATAATATTTCCGGAACCCTGACTCTGGTGGACGTGATGAGAAAGCACGGCTGCAAAAATATTATTTTCTCCTCCTCCGCCACCGTGTACGGCGATCCGGCGGTGATTCCCATCACTGAGGAATGCCCCAAGGGAAGCTGCACCAACCCCTACGGCTGGACCAAGTCCATGCTGGAGCAGATTCTGACCGATATGCAGAAGGCGGACCCGGAGTGGAACGTGATTCTGCTGCGCTACTTCAATCCCATCGGCGCCCACAAGAGCGGCACCATCGGCGAGAATCCCAACGGCATTCCCAACAACCTGATGCCCTACATCACCCAGGTGGCCGTGGGCAAACGGGCCCAGCTGGGCGTTTTCGGCAACGACTACGACACCCCGGACGGCACCGGCGTGCGCGACTATATCCATGTGGTGGACCTGGCGCTGGGACATGTGAAGGCGCTGAAAAAGATCGAGGAGAAGGCCGGTTTAAAGATTTACAATCTGGGCACCGGCGTGGGCTACAGTGTGCTGGATGTGGTGAAAAATTTTGAGGAAGCCACAGGCGTGAAGATTCCCTACTCCATCAAGCCCCGCAGGGCCGGCGATATCGCCACTTGTTATTCGGACGCCACGAAGGCGAAGGAAGAGCTGGGCTGGGAAGCGCAGTACGGAATCCGGGAGATGTGCGAGGATTCCTGGAGATGGCAGAGCCAGAATCCCAACGGGTATGAAGACTGAGAGGCTTTGAGCCTGATGTCCGCTGATAACAGGCAGCTGACGGTCGCGGGACGTGAAAACCATGGCTACCGTTTACGGTGGGGATTGTGGAGATTTACTCCTCGATCACCTGAATCTCCATATAATCGAAATCAATGTGCTCAATGAAATTATCCTGAAAAAACCGCGCTTTGGAGTGCCGCTGAAAGTCCCTGACCGTAGCGTCGAGCCACACCGGCTGTCCTAAATCAAACTGAGAGCAGACCTCCTCCAGGGCGCGAAGAATTTTGTGTGTGCGCGTGTCGTTGGAGGAATCCTCAATGACCGCGTCTTTCACCATATGATTATCTCTGATAATCTTAAACCAGATACGGAACATGGCGCCATAGTACCTTTCTAAACAGAATCTGTTTCGCCGGAAAAATGACTGCGAAACAGGCGGCATAATAGCTGTGAACTACATAGAGAGCTGCAAGACAGAGCATGACACAGCAAAACTGTCGAGCGATTTCTGTGCGACGGAGATGAGACCAATAAAAAGTGGAAGCCTTTGCTGAACACTTTTTATGTTTTCGGGGCTCATCGGAGTGCTACGCACGGCATGAGCGAAACAGTTTTGCTGTGTCATGCGAGCCATTGCTACCCACCAAATAACAGGCATAGTATAACATGAGTGAAGCAGGAATGGAAGAAAATTCGATTAAAAACTACGACATAGAGAGCTGGCAGGAGGTCATCCTCATCTACCGCTCCGCCTTAAAACAGGTGGAGACCAAAATGGAGATCCTCAACGATGAGTTTCAGCATGTCCACCAGTATAACCCTATTGAACATATCAAATCCCGCATCAAGACCCCGGAGAGCATCGTGCGCAAGCTGAACCGCTATGGCCTGGAGCCCACCATCTCCAACATGGTGGAGAGGGTCAATGACATCGCTGGGATCCGCCTGATCTGCTCCTTTACCTCCGATATCTATGAGCTGGCCCAGATCATTGCCCAGCAGAAGGATATCAACGTGATCTCTGTCAAGGATTATATACGTTATCCCAAGCAGAGCGGCTACCGAAGCTACCACATGATCATTACCATTCCCGTCTATCTGACGGAAAAAACCGTGAACACCAGAGTGGAGATTCAGATCCGCACCGTCGCCATGGATTTCTGGGCGTCCCTGGAGCACAAGATCAAATATAAATTCGAGGGCACCGTTCCGGAGGACTTTCGCGAGGAGCTTCTGGTCTGCTCCAAAATGGTGACTGACCTGGACGGCAGAATGGAGGTTATCAATGAGGCCATTCAGGAGCTGAACAGGGAAAAAGAGGAGGAACAGCAGGAATTTATTGTGCAAAAGTAATATAAATTATTTCTGAAATTATAAAAAAACCATAAATTTTTCGCGTTGACACCGAAAAAAAACAGTGATATATTTTATCGCATAAAGCAATGGCGCTGTTGGGTAATCCACGGTGCTTTTGTTTTTTTCCGCGGATCGTGAAAAAATATATCTATACTGGAGCAGGGCGGCACGGTTGGCCGCCGGCTCAAACGGGATGGTGCGAAGAGGCATGCTTGAGGAGAATGCCCCGGCGCACCGTTTTTTATTGTAAAAGCGTTCTCAAAAGACAGCTGGATGTGCGGGCCTGCCCGCGTGGACGGCTGGTCGCGAAGAACTCTTTTACACAAGTTGAGGAGGCTTATTATGACAACTGAGATTATGGAATATGTCAGCGGAGAATTATTTGGCGTATGGTTCCTGATCGGCGCGGCCCTCGTGTTCTGGATGCAGGCGGGCTTTGCCATGGTGGAGGCCGGCTTTACCAGAGCCAAGAACACCGGCAACATCCTGATGAAGAACCTGATGGATTTCTGTATCGGCACAGTCATGTTTATTCTGATCGGTTTCGGTCTGCTGCTGGGCGAGGACCTGGCAGGCTTTATCGGCAAACCGGGCTTTGATATTTTTACGGCCTATGAAAGCTTTGACTGGTCCAATTTTGTGTTCAACCTGGTCTTCTGCGCGACCACGGCAACCATCGTATCCGGCGCCATGGCTGAGAGAACCAAATTTTTATCCTACTGCATTTACTCCGCGGTGATTTCCGCACTGATTTACCCCATCGAGGCGCACTGGATCTGGGGCGGCGGCTGGCTTTCCCAGATTGGCTTCCACGATTTCGCCGGCTCCTGCGCCATCCATATGGTGGGCGGCATTTCCGCCCTGGTGGGCGCGAAAATCCTTGGACCCAGAATTGGCAAGTTTGTGAAGGATAAGGACGGCAAAATCACCAAGGTCAACGCTTTTCCCGGCCACAACCTTCCCATCGGCTGCCTGGGCGTGTTTATCCTGTGGCTTGGCTGGTACGGCTTCAACGGCGCAGCCTGCACCTCCGTGGATCAGCTGGGCAGCGTGTTCCTGACTACCACTGTAGCTCCCGCGGTCGCGACTGTGGTCTGCATGATCTTTACCTGGTTAAAATACGGCAAGCCCGATGTCTCCATGTGCTTAAACGCTTCTCTGGCTGGCCTGGTAGCCATCACCGCTCCCTGCGACGTGACGGACTGCTTCGGTGCCATAGTGATCGGCGGCGTGGCCGGCGTGCTGGTGGTCTTCGGCGTATGGCTGCTGGATAATGTACTGAGAATTGACGACCCGGTGGGCGCGGTTGCGGTTCACTGCCTGAACGGTATCTGGGGTACCATCGCGGTCGGGCTGTTTGCCACCAATACCGCTCCCGGCTACAGCATCGCGGACGCGAACGGCAATGAGCTGGTGGGCCTGTTCTACGGCGGCGGCCTCAAGCTTCTGGGCATCCAGCTGACCGGCTTTGTGACGGTGGCGGCCTGGACAGTTGTTACCATTACTGTCGCGTTCCTGGTCATTAAGGCAATCTTTGGCCTGCGCGTCTCCGAGGAGGAGGAAATCACCGGCCTTGACGCTACGGAGCATGGGCTTCCCAGCGCTTACGCGGGTTTCTCCATTATGGATGTGACCGGTGGTGTGATGGATGTGAACGAGAACACTGACCTGGGCTCCAGCGATTACGCGACAGCTTCTGAGGTGAAAAAGAACGCGGCGGTTCCGGTTGTGGAGGTACCGTCCCCTGTGAACAGCGGCATCCACAAGGTGGTTATTATCGCCAAGATGAGCCGCTACGACGCCCTGAGAAAGGCACTGAACGAGCTGGGCGTGACCGGCATGACCGTGACCAACGTTATGGGCTGCGGCATTCAGAAGGGCGCCGGCGAGAAATACCGCGGCGTAGAGCTGGACGCGACGCTGCTTCCCAAGATCAAGGTGGAAGTGGTCATCTCCAAGATTTCCGTGGAGCATGTGGTGGAGACCGCCAAGAAGGCGCTGTATACCGGCCATATCGGAGACGGCAAGATTTTTGTGTACAGCCTGGATAATGTGGTCAAAGTCCGCACCGGCGAGGAAGGCTTCGCCGCCCTGCAGGATGTAGAATAAATATACCAACTTTTTACTCCCTTAAGAAACGACAGAGCGGAAGAGGTTTTGGGCCTCTTCCGCTTTGCCGTTTCTTAGTAAATGAGGAGTGCCCGGGCGCTGGCGCCCGGGCTTATTATGAAAAAATATATCTGATTTCCCAAATGCTTCCAAAGGGATTTTCCTTTGTTATGCTGTCGCTATACAGTATAATCATGAACAAATTATGAACGGCATGTGAACAATGAGTTAAAATACACAAAAAATTATTTTCCACAGAAAAATATATGGCAAAAATGCACAAGAAAATATGAGCTTGTAAAACAACGGGAAAGATGTTACAATCCTTTTTATAACGTTCAGAAAACAGACCATGGGCGGCGGCTCTTTTGGGGAGGTATACGGATGGATAATTTTATAGACAGACTGGCGCAGCGCCTGGTTTCCCAGGAGAGCATGCAGGCGAATTTGGACGCGGACGCCATGGAGGCGGAAGCGATGAAGGAACAGGCGGCCATGCTGAAGGAGCAGGGGCAGGCCCTGAAAGAGCAAAACGAGGTTCTGCGTAAACAGAGTGAAGCCATGCGTGAACAAAGCGAGTCCATGCGTGAACAAAGCGAGTCCATGCGTGAACAGAGCGAGTCTATGCGCGGGCAGAGCGAGTCTCTCAGAGAGCAGATGGAGACGCTGGCAAAGCAGCTCGGCGAATATCAGGAGATCAGCAAGACCATGCGCCATATTCAGCTGAAGAATGTGGAGCTGGGAGAAAAGGTCAATCAGCTCTGTGATTTTTCCCTGCAAAAGCTGGAGGAGGCGGAAGCTGCGGCATCTCAGGAGGAAGAGCAGGAATCGGAGGACGCGGCGCTTCAGGAGCTGATGCATACATATCAGGATCAGATGGAGAATCATGTACACCGGGAGAATGTGAAGGTATACAAGAATGTCCAGGCCGTGGTGGAGGAACAGACCTCCAAGGTTTTAGAGGAGACAGTGAAGCGGCTGAAGAGCCAGACACAGGAGCTGCAGGCCTCGGTGGCGCAGCTTCAGCTTGAGAACAAAAAATCGCACCTGGTTAACACAATCTTAATCGGCATTACTCTGGCGCTGTCCCTGATCAGTGTGGTATTTCAGATTCTGGCGCAGTTTGGCGTGATCGATTATCTGACCGGAATGTAGAGCGGCTTTTCTGCGGATAAATCGAAAGAGTTTTGGGGGATAAACCGAAAGACGCAGACCGGTAACGGCATAAAATCGTTTGCTGTTCGGCCTGATGAAGGAAAGAAGGGGAACTTTCATGGCAAAACAGATCTGGAAGCCGGGCAATATGCTCTATCCCCTCCCGGTGGTCATGGTCAGTGCGGCGGACCGGGCGGGCAATCACAATATCCTTACCATAGCGTGGACAGGCACCATCTGCTCTGATCCGCCCATGGTGTCCATCTCCGTGCGGCCGGAGCGTTACTCCTACCCAATGATTGAGGAGACCAGAGAATTCGTGATCAACCTGGCCACGGAGGAGCTGGTGTGGGCCGTGGACTATTGCGGAGTAAAGAGCGGCAGGGAGATTGACAAATTTAAAGAGTGCGGACTGACCGCGGCGCCGGCAAAGCAGGTGGGAGCGCCGCTGATCGGGGAAAGCCCGGTCAATATGGAATGCGTGGTAACGGAAAAGAAAGCGCTGGGGACCCATACCATGTTTTTGGCCCGTGTGGCCGCGGTGCACGCGGATGACCGTTATCTGGATGAGAAAGGCAGATTTTGCCTGGAAAAGGCCAATCCCATTGTCTATTCTCATGGACAGTATCTGGCCACAGGCAGACCCTTAGGAACCTTTGGATACAGCGTAAGAAAAAATGGCAGGAAATCATAAGAAAAAAACAACGGGAAAAACATCATCATTATCATTCGGATACCTGTGCGGGCTGTGGGTATTCTTTATCAGCATGTTTTTTGGTCCAAGCCTGGATCTCGGAGACTGGGGAGAAATCAATTCCTACAAGGTTTACGTGAACGATATTTACGTGGGGGTGGCGGAGGATGAACAGACGGCCAACCACTGTTTTCAGACGGCCAAGGAGTCGCTGACCTCCCAGACGGACGAGATCACCTTTATCTCCGCGGAGCTTACCGTGGAGGGACAGCACATGATCGCCGGGACCATGACGGACGAAGAGGAAATGACAGCCAGCATGGAGACAATTCTGTCCGACTGCGTGGTGGAAACCCTGGAGCGCGCCTACATGCTGAAAATCAATGGTTACATGGCGGCGCTGTCCAGCGTATCAGAGGTGCAGGAGGTGCTCCAGGAGGTTGTGGGCACCTATAATCTGGGCGGCGATTTTGAGGTCAGCATTCAGTTTGACGACGACCGCGCCTTTGCGGTGCTGACCGCCGTGATTGAAATGGGAGATGAGGAGGAGAGCGGCAGCGTGGACAGGAATCTGGCGGGCTACACTGTGCTGGAGGACGAGCTGTTCGACGAGGAAACCTACGCGGAAGAGCTGGGAATGGACGATTATGATCTGGGCGCCCTTGAGATGTACTTTGTGGATCGAATCGAGATCGCGGAGTGCTACCTTGACCCGGAGAATATCAGTACCGTGGAGGAGGTTCTGGCCGATCTTTTAAATGAGGATCTGGAAAATGAGATTTACACCGTGCAGAGCGGCGATACCCTGGGGCAGATTGCCCTGACCACCGGCGTGCCCATGGAGGATCTGATTGAGATGAACGACGCGCTGGAGAGTGAGAGCACCATCATCCGCGTGGATCAGGAGCTGATTATCACTGTGCCCACATCTACCCTGACTGTGGCCTATGTTGCCACAGAGTTTCGTGCGGAGGAGTATGACGCGGACACGATCTATATTGACAATGACGACTGGTATACGACGGAAAGCGAGACCTTGCAGAATCCCTCCACGGGCTACAGGGAGATTGTGGCCAACGTGACTTACTTAAACGGTGAGGAGGAGGATAAGGACGTTTTAGTGGAAGATGTGCTGATGGAGGCAGTCCCCAAGATTGTCGAGCGCGGCACCCAGATTCCGCCTACTTATATTAAGCCGATTTACGGCGGCACGCTGTCCTCGGGCTTTGGCTCGCGCTGGGGCACGACCCACAAGGGCGTGGACTGGGCTGTCCCGGTGGGAACTACGGTGTACGCCTCCTCCGGCGGTACGGTCACCAGGGCCGGATGGAGCAGCAGCTACGGCTATTGTATTTATATCCAGCACCCGGATGGCAAGGAGACCAGATATGCCCACTTAAGCAAGATTCTGGTGTCTGTGGGCGATACGGTGGCGCAGGGACAGAGCATTGCCTTAAGCGGCAATACGGGCAACAGCACAGGACCTCATCTGCACTTTGAGATCCGGGTGAATGGAGTGGCGGTGAATCCGTTATTGTACGTTTCATCCTGAGGTACTATTCGCGGCCTCTTACAGGCAAACTACGCTTGACGAGTCTGTTTATATCTCTCAAGCCGGCTGCAAATAGTAACATTGTTTTCGTTTACATTTTCAGGAAAATAGTGTAAAATAGAGTATACGTGATTGAAATGGAGATAGGAGTATCATATGGACCAATACGCGATTTGGGGCGGCAACCCGCTGGTAGGTGAGGTCGAGATCGGCGGCGCCAAGAACGCGGCCCTGCCAATTCTGGCTGCAGCCCTTATGACAGATGATACCGTTATTATTGATAATCTGCCGGATATCAGGGATATTAATGTCCTGCTGGATGCCATGAAGAATATCGGCGTTGTGGTGGAACGCCAGGGCAGACATCAGGTAAAGATAAATGCGTCGCAGATTTTTACCACTGCGATTGAGGGGAACGGAATTCGCAAAATGCGCGCCTCCTATTATTTCCTGGGAGCGCTGCTTGGCAAGTATAAGTCCGCCAGTGTGAGCCTTCCCGGAGGCTGTGAGATCGGCACCCGCGCCATCGATCAGCATATCAAGGGCTTTAAGGCCATGGGAGCCAAGGTCAGGCTGGAGCACGGGATTATCATCACGGAGGCGATTGACCTGACGAGCGCCCATATTTTTCTGGATGTGGTGAGCGTGGGGGCGACGATCAATCTGATGCTGGCGGCGGTGCTGGCGGAGGGTCAGACTGTGATTGAGAACGTGGCGAAGGAACCCCATGTGGTGGATGTGGCCAATTTCCTGAACAGCATGGGGGCCAACATTAAGGGCGCCGGGACGGATGTGATCCGAATCCGGGGCGTCAAGAGCCTGCATGGATCAGAGTATACTGTGATTCCCGACCAGATTGAAGCGGGTACCTTCATGATGGCGGCGGCCATTACCAAGGGAGATGTGACAGTCAAGAATATTATCCCCAAGCATCTGGAATGTATCAGCGCCAAGCTGAAGGAAATCGGCTGCGAGGTGCAGGAATCCGACGACGCGGTCAGAGTATTTTGCTCCAAGCGCCTGAAAGGGACCCAAGTCAAGACCATGCCCTATCCGGGATTTCCCACAGATATGCAGCCCCAGATTTCCGTGACGCTGGGATTGTCGGCGGGGGCGACCAGCATTGTGCGGGAGAGTATATTTGAAAACCGTTTCCGCTATCTGGAGGAGCTGACCAAGATGGGAGCGAATGTGACCATTGAGGGCAATGTGGCGATCATTGAGGGTGTGGAGAAATATGACGGGGCGTCCATCAGCGCTACAGATTTAAGGGCCGGCGCGGCTCTGGTGCTGGCAGCTCTGGCGGCGGAGGGCTTTTCCACAGTGGATCATATCCACTATATTGAAAGGGGATATGAGGATTTCCCGGAGAAGCTGATGAGCCTGGGCGGGCATATTAAGAGAGTGACAACCGCTGAGGAATTGAAGAAGGCGAGACTGAAGGTAGTATAAGGCAGATATACCTGACAGTGAACACAGTAAAAGATTGAGACAGCTGTTCCTTTTGGGGGCGGCTGTTTTTGCATTGAACACTTATCAAATATCAGGGAGGGCACCCATGGCATTCACACATCTGCATGTCCACACGGAGTACAGTCTGCTGGACGGCTCCAACAAAATCAAAGAATATGTGAAGCGGGTCAGAGAGCTTGGCATGGACAGCGCCGCGATTACGGATCACGGCGTCATGTATGGCGTCATTGATTTTTACAGGGAATGCAGGGCGCAGGGCATCCGCCCCATTTTGGGCTGCGAGGTTTATGTGGCCCCCAACTCCCGGTTTGACAAGGAGCTGACCGGCGGCGAGGACCGGTATTATCATCTGATTTTGCTGGCGGAAAATAATCTGGGATACAGCAATCTGATGAAAATCGTCAGCCGGGGCTTCACGGAGGGCTTTTATTATAAGCCCAGGGTGGATATGGAGGTGCTGCGGGCTTACCATGAGGGGATCATCTGCCTGTCCGCCTGTCTGGCCGGGGAGGTGCAGCGCTATATCACCAAAGGGCTGTACGATGAGGCCAAAAAGAGCGCCCTGAAATATCAGGACTGTTTTGGAAAGGGCAATTATTTCCTGGAGCTTCAGGACCATGGGCTGGCCGAGCAGCAGACAGTCAACGCTCAGCTGGTGCGCATGAGCCGGGAGCTGGATATTCCGCTGGTGGCCACCAATGATGTGCATTACACATACAAGGAGGACGTGGAGGCTCACGACATTCTGCTTTGCCTTCAGACCAATAAGAAGCTGAAGGATGAGGACCGGATGCGCTATGAGGGCGGCCAGTATTATGTCAAAAGCGAGGAGGAGATGCGCGCTCTTTTCCCATACGCGCCGGAAGCGCTGGACAATACGCAGAGGGTGGCGGAGCGTTGCGAAGTGGAGATCGAGTTCGGACACACGAAGCTGCCCCATTTTGAGGTGCCTGAAGGGTATGATTCCTGGACTTATTTAAATGAGCTCTGCAATCAGGGGCTGGCGGAGCGCTATGAGGATGAAAACGCGCCGGCGGACCAGAACGGCATGACTCTGCGGGAGCGGCTCACGTATGAGCTTGGCGTGATCCGGCGCATGGGATATGTGGATTATTTTCTGATTGTGTGGGATTTTATCAATTATGCCAGAGAACACGACATCCCGGTGGGGCCGGGGCGGGGCAGCGCGGCGGGCTCCATTGTGTCCTACTGTCTGCATATTACGGATATCGATCCTATTCGGTACCAGCTGCTGTTTGAGCGTTTCTTAAATCCGGAGAGGGTGTCCATGCCGGATATCGACGTGGACTTCTGTTTTGAGAGGCGCCAGGAGGTCATCGATTATGTCTCGGAGAAATATGGCAGCGAGAAGGTGGTGCAGATCGTCACCTTCGGCACTATGGCGGCCAAGGGCGTGATCCGGGATGTGGCCAGGGTCATGGATTTGCCTTATGCCTATGGGGACGCGCTGGCAAGGCTCGTTCCCAATGAACTGAATATTACGCTGGAGAGGGCGCTGCAGATGAACCCGGAGCTGCGCAGCCGCTATGAGAACGAGGAGCAGGTGCGTACGCTCATTGATATGTGCAGGCGTCTGGAGGGGCTGCCCAGGAACTGCTCCACCCATGCCGCGGGTGTGGTGATCTGCCCCAGCGCGGCGGACGACTATGTGCCGCTTTCAAGAGGAAAGGACGGAGCCATCAATACCCAGTTTACCATGACCACGCTGGAGGAGCTGGGACTTTTGAAGATGGATTTTCTGGGGCTGCGCACCCTGACTGTGATTCAGTCGGCGGTGGATTCCATTGAGGAGACCACAGGCCGGAAGATTGACATGTCCAGAATTGATTACGAGGATAAAGCGGTCTTTGATTATATCGGAACGGGAAAGACGGAGGGGGTTTTCCAGCTGGAGAGCGCGGGCATGAAGGGCTTTATGAAGGAGTTAAAGCCTGTCAATCTGGAGGATATTATTGCCGGAATAGCACTTTACAGGCCGGGTCCCATGCAGTTTATTCCCCAGTATGTGAAGAGCAAGAACAGCGGGGAGAAGGTGGAATATCTTTGTCCTCAGCTGGAGCCGATTCTGGCGCCCACCTACGGCTGTATTGTCTATCAGGAGCAGGTAATGCAGATTGTCCGGGATCTGGGCGGCTATTCCATGGGACGCAGCGACCTAGTGCGCCGCGCCATGAGCAAAAAGAAACAGTCCGTGATGGAGAAGGAGAGAGCCAACTTTATTTACGGAAATGAAGAGGAGGGCGTACCCGGCTGTATTGCCAATGGCGTCTCAGAGCAGGTGGGCAACCGGATTTACGACGAGATGATGAGCTTTGCAGAATACGCCTTCAATAAAGGACATTCCGCTTCCTATGCGGTGATTACCTACCGGACCGCCTGGCTGAAATATTATTATCCGGTGCAGTTTATGGCGGCTCTTCTGACCAGCGTCATCGATAGTCCGGGAAAGGTGGCGGAATACATTATGGTCTGCCGGAATATGGGGATCGCCATCCTGCCGCCGGATATTAACCGCAGCGGTGCAAGGTTTTCTGTGGAGGGGAAATCTGTGCGCTACGCGCTTTTAGCTATCAAAGGAGTTGGCCGTCCTGCCATAGAGTATATCAGCAGGGAAAGGAAGGAGAACGGAGAGTTTACCTCCCTGCAGGATTTTCTGACCAGAACGGACGGCTCAGAGTGTAACCGGCGCATGGTGGAGCACTTTATCAAGGCCGGGGCGATGGACTCTCTGCCCGGGAACCGCAGACAACTTATGGAAATTTATGTTCCCATCATGGAGCAGCTTGCCGTAAATAAGAAAAACCATATGGCCGGCCAGATGACTTTGATGGATCTGCTGGGGGCGGAGGAAAAGGAGAATTTTGAGATCGCGCTGCCGGATGTGGGGGAATACAGCAAGGAGGAGCTGCTTTCCATGGAGAAGGAGGTGCTGGGTATTTACGTCAGCGGGCACCCGCTGGAGAGCTATGAGAGGCTGTGGAAAAGGAATATCACAGCCCTTACCAGCGACTTTATGCTGGATGAGGAGACCGGGCAGACGGCGCTGGAGGACGGTTCCATCCAGACGGTGGGCGGCCTGATCAATGAAAAGAGCGTCAAGTACACCAAGCGCGAGCAGCCCATGGCTTTTTTGCAGCTGGAGGATATGTACGGCACGGTGGAGGTGGTGGTTTTTCCCCAGTCTTATGAAAAATATGGCCGTCTGCTGGAGCAGGACGCGAAGATTTTTGTGACCGGGCGGGTCTCTCTGGAGGAGGAAAAAAACGGCAAGCTGATCTGCGAGAAAATTGTGCCCTTTTCTCAGGCCGGCGCACAGCTTTGGCTTCGCTTTGATACCATGGAGCAGTATCAGCAGCTCTGGCAGCAGGTCTGGACCATCCTGAAGGGCAGCGAAGGCCCGGACAGCGTGGTGATTTATATTGCGGAAGGAAAATTAAAAAAGGTGCTGCCGGGGAAGGATAATGTCAGGGCGGATGAAAAGCTTTTGGAAGCATTGTATGAAAAACTGGGAAAATCCAATGTAAAGATTGTTTAAAGGCGTTGCCAATCGAGTGGAAAAGTATTAAAATTATTCCAATGAACCTGGAATGATCCCAAAAAAGAGCTGCCTGAGGTATCGGATTTTCAGCTTCGGTTCGTGACAAGGATTGCGGACGAAAGCGAAAAGACAGATGAACAGTGTCAGAGAAAGAGGTTGCGACTATGGCGAAAGAGATAAAGACGATAGGAGTATTGACCAGCGGCGGCGACGCGCCGGGCATGAACGCGGCGATCCGTGCGGTTGTCAGGAAGGGAATTGCCAACGGGGTGAAGGTGATGGGAATCCACAGAGGCTATCACGGCCTGCTGTGGGAGGAAATCACGGAGATGGATTCCCGGAGTGTTTCTGACATCATCCAGAGGGGCGGCACCATTCTGGGAACTGCCCGCTGCATGGAGTTTATGACCGAGGAAGGACAGGTGAAGGCCGCCAATATCTGCCGGAAATTCGGCATTGACGGGGTGGTGGTCATCGGCGGCGACGGCTCCTACAGGGGAGCGCAGAAGCTGTCGAAGCAGGGCATTAATGTGGTCGGGCTTCCGGGCACCATCGACCTGGATATCGGCTGCACAGAGTACACCATCGGATTTGACACCGCTGTCAACACCGCCATGGAGGCCATAGATAAGGTGCGGGACACCTCCTCCTCCCATGAGAGGTGCTCCATCATCGAGGTCATGGGCCGTCACGCGGGCTATATCGCGCTGTGGTGTGGCGTGGCCAGCGGCGCGGAGAATATTCTGATTCCGGAAAAATATGATTACAATGAGCAGACCATCATCGACCAGATTGTGGAAAACCGCAAAAAGGGCAAGAAGCATCATCTGATCATCAACGCGGAGGGCATCGGCCATTCCACATCCATGTCCAGAAGGATTGAGGCGGCTACAGGAATTGAGACCAGGGCGACGATTCTGGGCTATATGCAGCGCGGCGGCAGCCCCAGCTGCAAGGACCGCTATTATGCTTCCATTATGGGGGCCTATGCCGCGGATGTGATCTGCGAGGGCAAGAATAATAAGGTGATTTCCGTTGTCAACGGGCAGCTGGCGGATATTGATATTGATGAGGCGCTGGCGGTGAAGAAGGATATTGACGATTATGAGTATTGCGTGAGTATTGATCTGAGCAAGTGAGGGAGTGGCTGTAAAAGGGTCGCGTGAATAAGTTGTTGCAGAAGTATCGCTGCAAAGGGTCGCGTGAAAATGCATAAACTGTTTCGCTCATGCTGCGCGGGGCATTCCGATGAGCCCCTGAAAGCGGGAAAAGTGTTCAGCAGAGGCTTCCACTTTTCCTGGGTCTCATCTTCATCGCGCAGAAATCGCAAAACAGTTTATGCATTTTCACGCTCTGTTTGACAATGACTGGCATTGCACTGTACTGGTTTATCAACGCAACGGGGTGAGAGGGGATTTTGTGGGGCAGGTTAGAGGATGCTGCAGTTATAGATAGTAAGGGGAGATTATGATTACAAGTGTGGCGAATCCGCAGGTGAAGCGGGTCTGCGGGTATGTGCAAAAGGCGAAGGAGCGGCGAAAGGACCGGCTTTATGTAGTGGAGGGCCCCCGGATGTTCGAGGAGGCCCCTTCTGATTCTGTGCGGAAGGTGTATGTGACGGAGGAGTTTCTGCAGAAATGCGGGATAGCTTCGATTTCGGAAAAACAGGCAGGGCAGGAGGGAAACTCCCGGAATCAGAAAATTTATGAGAAGCTGCGGTCTGTGGGTTATGAAACGGTATCTCCCCAGGTCATGGAGAAAATGTCGGATACGTCCACAAATCAGGGCATTCTGGCGCTGCTTCGCTGGCCGGAATATGAATGGGATGGGCTTCTTTCAAAACCGGACGGGGTGTATGTGGTGCTGGAGGATCTGCAGGATCCGGGAAATCTGGGGACGATTTTTCGTACAGCGGAGGGAGCCGGTGTTTCCGGGGTGATTATGACCGGGGAGACGGCGGATCTTTTTAATCCCAAGACGGTCCGGTCCACCATGGGCAGTATTTACCGGGTGCCTTTTTTGCATGAGGCTTCATCTTCAGCGGCGATTGAAAGGCTGAAGGGCAGGGGGATTACTGTTTATGCGGCGCACCTGAAAGAAACGCGGTCCTATGACTGCTTTGACTATACGAAGGGCTGTGCTTTCCTGATAGGAAATGAGGGGAACGGGCTGCGGCAGGAAACAGCGGCTCTCGCTGACAGTTATGTTAGAATTCCTATGGAGGGGAAGCTGGAGAGTCTGAACGCGGCTGTGGCGGCGGCGCTTCTGATGTATGAGGCCGCCAGGCAGCGGCATTTTGGAATAAATGTTTAAGAATTCAGAGGATTTAATCCAACTTGACAGAAACATTGTCCCGTGATATATTTTAACCACACATAAAATAAGTAAAATTATACATTTAAAAGAATTCGCGTACAAACCGATGTACTAATCCTAAAAAATATAAATTTTTAAAAAGGACGATATATCGACCTAATTCAGCAGGGTTCTGTGTTATACTTCCTTTATCGGGAGATTTCGCCTATTATCGCGGTATTCTGCGGCAGATGAAGCAGGCATCTCCGGTAAATTTGGGAGGTGAAGCCATGGAATCTGAGCGGAAAGTTCAGACACCTGCCAAAGAGAAAGGGGCGGTCTCTCAGGCAGAGTCCCAGGAAGTACCAAAAGCAAACCGGAATGTAAAGGACAGCGTTTTCTGGGACATATTTTCAGATAAAAGGTACTTACTTCAGCTGTATCAGACACTGCATCCGGAGGACAACGACTGCACGGAGGAGGATCTGATCTGCGTGACGCTGGAACAGATCCTGGTGAGGGATATTCACAATGACCTCGGCTTCATAGCCAGGGACAAAAGCCTGATTATGCTGGAGGCGCAGAGCAATTGGACGGTGAATATTATAGTCAGGTCTCTGCTGTACATTGCGCGTACTTACCAGGACTACTTCAGGGAAAGCGCCCAGAGCCTGTTCACCACAAAGCCGGTTCATATGCCGGAGCCGGAGATCTATGTCGTTTATTCCGGGGATGAGAAGGTCGGGAAAGAGTGGATTACACTGACAGAAGAGTTCTTTGGAGGAATGCAGACAGCTTTGGAGGTAAGGGTGAAGGTGTTTACCGGAGGCTTGGGCAGTGACATTATCAGTCAGTACATCAGCTTTACTAAAGTGGTGAATGAATGGTTTCGTAAGCTGGGACGGACGAGGGAAGCGGTGGCAGAAGCAATGCGGATCTGCCGGGAACGGAATATACTGAAGGAGTACCTGGAGAGCCGGCAGAAGGAGGTGGAGGATATTATGTTTACATTGTTTGACCAGGAAGAGGTTTTAAGGGATTATATCGCCAGTGAAAGACGGGAGCAGGCGGAGGAAGTTGCAAGGATACTCTATGAGAATAATGTGGCAGTAGAAGTCATTGCGAAATCTTTAAAACAGAATATCCGCACCATTGAAAGCTGGCTGGGACTCGCGCATCAGGTATGACGTACCGCGGGGAAACGCACGGCTCCGTTGCAAAAACTTTAAAAAAGGGGGTTTACAAAAGGAAAATTATGGTGTATAGTAGCCGTTGGTGATATCAGGATTGGAAAATTTATTCAGGAAAGGAGGCAGTCAGATGTACAACACAATCGGGATCACAGCAAGAGATAATGTTGTTACTTTTTTTGGAAATGTTGTATATATGCTGACGGCCTGCCGGGAGAATGTTTTCTGATCTGAGAGTGGAAAAGAATGGGAAGATTCCGCAGTCTGTCTGACTGCGGTATTTTTTTGCTTTGAGTGCGGGAAGCGCTGGCTTGAGGAAATGCCGGCGCTTTCTTTTTTTTGTGATGATGAGGATGAGAGACGCCGGATGTCCGCGGGACAGCTGATCAGCGCGGACCGCAGCGAAGTGAAGACCGGAGTCATCGACTTTCATCCGGGGAGGAGAGGAGTTTTTATGAGGCAATTATTAAAGTATATGTTGAAATACTGGTACCTGTACCTTTTGGCGGGCGCGTCGCTGATCCTTGGCGTGGTGATGGACGTGGCGTCGCCCCTGATTACGGAGAGAATCGTGGACGATGTGATTCTGGGCGGACGAAGGGAGCTCCTGACATCGTTGCTCGTTCTTCTGCTGGTGCTGGGAATCGGGAAGGGTATTTTCAAATACCTGGAGGAATTTACCGGGGATGTGATCGGCGTCAGCGTGGGAAGAGACATCCGCCGGGACTTATTTGACCATATTGAAAAAATGTCCGTGAGATTTTTTGATCAGTTTGGCGTGGGCGAGCTGATGAGCAGGATCGGCAGGGATGTGGACCGGGTCTGGGACGCCGCGGGTTATCTGGGGCTTTTATGCGTGGAGGCTGTCGTTCATACTGTCTTTGTGATTGTCTGTATGCTGCGGATCAGTCCCCTGCTGACACTGATTCCCCTGTGCATTATGCCCATTGTGGCCTGTATCGCGGTTCAGCTGGAGAAAAAGCTGGATAAAGGGTACGATGAGCTGAGCGAGATTACGGCGGAGTTAAACACGGTGGCGGAGGAAAACCTGGCGGGAGTCCGCACGGTCAAGGCTTTTTCCAGAGAAGATTACGAGATGGAGAAGTTCCGGCGCCATAACGGCAAATATTATGACCGGAATATGGCCATCGACAGGGCGATGGCCAACAACGACACCGCTATTTCTTTCCTGACGAAGCTGCTGCTGGTCTTAAGCGTGGCTGTGGGCGGTATTCTGGTAGTGTGGGATCAGATTACGCTGGGGCAGCTCAGTGCCTTCATGGGCTATGCCAACAATATCGTCTGGCCCATGGAAATTCTGGGCTGGGTCACCAATTCTCTGGCGGCGGGCCTTGTCAGCATGAAGAAGATCAATAAGATTATGGCGGAAAGCTCTCAGCTGCCCTTGGCGGAGAACCCCATAAAGCCGGAGAAAATTGAGGGAAGCGTCAGCTTTTCCCATGTGGATTTTCAGGTACGGGGCAGAGAGATTCTGTCAGATGTAAGCTTCAATCTGCCCGCGGGAAAGACCCTGGGGATCATGGGCATGACCGGCTCCGGCAAGACCACGCTGGTGCAGCTTTTGCAGCGGCTGTATGATGTAACCGGCGGCGCGATTTTCATTGACGGAATCGACATCAGGGAGATGGATATTCACGCGCTCAGAGGATGTCAGGCGCTGATCTCGCAGGATGTGTTTCTGTTCTCGGATACGGTGCAGGACAATATGGCCGTGGGCAGACGTAAAGAGATGGAACAGCTGGAAATCATACCTGCGGGCCGGGCGGCGGACGCGGACGAATTCGTTCAGAGGTTGCCTCAGAAATACGGAACGGTCATCGGGGAGCGGGGCGTTGGCCTGTCGGGCGGTCAGAAGCAGCGCATCAGCATGGCAAGAGCCTTTGTGCGAAAGGCTCCCATTCTGATATTGGACGACGCTACCTCCGCCCTGGATATGGAGACCGAGCGCCAGGTACAGAAAAACCTTAAGGATATGGAGGGTATGACGAAAATCATCATTGCTCACAGAATTTCCTCTGTCAGGAATGCCGATGAAATCATTGTGCTGCAGGACGGCAGAATTGCGGAGCGGGGAACCCATGAAAGCCTGTTGGCGCTTCAGGGGCAGTATTACGAGACTTATATGGCGCAGTATGGGGAAATTTCAGCGTGAGAAAGAGACGAAAGAACCCGGGAGAGACGATAAAAAAGTAAGAGCTGTGATGATAACAGGTTCGTTGTCTTTTGTGGAGGAGAGGAATATTATATATGGCAGTCAATACCTATAAACAAAATGAGCAGCTGCGCACCGCGAAAAAGAGCGCCACGCTGCTTCGGATGTTCAGCCGCCTTCTGGATTATAAAAAAGAGGTGGCGGGCGTGCTGCTTTTGCTGCTTGTCACGGTCGGCGTGACGCTCGTCAATCCTCTGATCATCGAGAGGGCGGTGAATGTGGAGGTGCCGGAGAAAAATGTGCGGGGACTGATCGGGCTGGCGGTCTTTGCGGCGGCCATCAATGAGATCTGGTTTGCGGGCACCAGAGTTTACAAGATCATTATGGCACGGATATCCAACCGGATCGTGCTGGACATCCGGGAGGAAATGTACGCTCATATTCAGACCCTGGGGCTGTGCTTTTTTGACTCCCGGGCCACCGGAAAGATTCTGTCCAGAATCATCGGGGATGTGGATTCTATGAAGGATGTGTTCAGCAGCAGCGTGACCACCCTGATACCATCCTTTTTTACCATTATCACGGTGTCCGCGATTATGCTGGTGAAAAGCCCGGCGCTGGCCATGGCCGCCTTCGCCACGCTGCCTTTTCTGGCGGTGGGCGTGTTTGTGACCATGGTCGTGGGCCATAGGCGCTGGCAGGAGGAGAAGCAGAAAAGTTCAAACATCAACGCCTACGTGCATGAGAATTTTTCCGGCATCCGGATTATCCAGAGCTTTAACGCGGAGGAGGAATCCCGGGAGACCTTTCGAAGGGTGGTGGAGGAGCACCGCGGGGCGTGGATCAGAGCCGTCCTGGTGATGGACGCAGTCAGCCCGGTTATCGATGTGACCTGGGCGGCGGGCAGCTTCCTGCTCTATTACATCGCGGTCAGCGCGCTGGGAATGGGGGAGACGCAGGTGGGAACCATTCTGGCTTTTTCTACCTATTTAAGTATGTTCTGGAGCCCCATCCGGAATCTGGCCAGCTTTTATAATCAGATCGTCAATAATCTGGCCGGCGCGGAGCGTATTTTTGAGATCATGGATCAGGAGCCGGAGATCCGGGACAGCGAGGGAGCTTATGAGCTTCCTGTCATTGAGGGCAGGGTTGTGTTCGACCATGTGGATTTTGCTTATCCGGACGACCCGGGAACGCCGGTGCTGACGGACGTAAGCTTTGATATTGCGCCGGGAAGCACCATCGCGCTGGTGGGACCCACGGGGGCGGGAAAGACCACCATCACAAATTTAATCGCCAGATTTTATGATGTGACCGGCGGGGAAATCCGCATCGATTCTCATCCGGTCAACGCGGTGACCGTCAAAAGTCTGCGCAGCCAGATGGGCATTATGACTCAGGAGAACTTTCTTTTTTCGGATACAGTCCGGGAAAATATCCGCTATGGGAAGCTGGACGCGACAGAAGAGGAAATTGTGGCCGCGGCTAAGGCAGTGGGAGCCCATGAGTTTATTATGAAAATGGAAAAGGGATATGACACGAAGCTGGACGGAACAGTCGGTTTGTCTGTGGGCCAGCGCCAGCTCATCGCCTTTGCGCGCACCCTTTTGAGTGAGCCGCGCATCCTGATTCTGGATGAGGCCACCTCCAGCATTGACACCCGCACGGAACTGATGGTGCAGCGGGGTATTGCCGCCCTTCTGAAGGGGCGCACCTCCTTTGTGGTGGCGCACCGACTTTCCACTATCAAGAAAGCGGATCAGATTTTTGTCATCGATGAACAGGGAATCCGGGAACGGGGCACTCACGAGGAATTATTACAGAAAAAAGGAGAATATTACAAACTTTATCAGGCCGCCTGGGAGGAGTAGTGGGGGCCAAAACCCTCGATTTTACGAAAAAATGGCGGAAAAATGAGCCGTTGTGGGGGTATACGGCCCTAATTTTGCAAAAAAAGCTTGACAACCATATATTTCTCTGCTAATATAGCACCTAATCAACTCTTAATAATTGTAACAAATTTGTAATAATTTTTCACAAGTTCGTTATCAATGACGGAACAGTCATAAAAAAGGGGTGATATTATGGAGGAAAAACAGGTGTTAAAGCGAAAACCAATGCTTGCGGCGGCAGCAGTGCTTTTACTGATGGCGGCCCTGGCACTGATAGTTCGGATGAACACAAAAACAGAGGCACAGACGGCGAATGTGAGTACCGTGGAGATCGAGGGAGTCAAAAGCCGGATGGGGAGCCTGAACAGCGGAGTTGCTTCTATTTTAACTCCGGCTTATACAACAGAGAGCGCCCAGGTGCTGGGTACACAGGCCGTGGAGGAGGAAAGTACCTACGAGCTGGTCATGGTCAATGTGAGCAATACCCTGAATGTCAGGGAGGAGCCCTCGGAGGACGCCCTGGTGGTGGGCAAGATGTACAAGGACTGCGGAGGCATTGTCCTGGAGAGAAGGGACGGCTGGACGAAGCTTGAGAGCGGCAATCTGACCGGCTGGGCCAAGGATGAGTATTTATTATTCGGGGATGAGGCGGAGGCTCTGGCCGATAAAGTGGGCTATCCTGTGGCTGTAGTGACGACAAACGCGCTTCGGGTGCGGGAGGAAGCGAGCACGGACGCCGGGGTGCTGGGTTACGCGGCACAGAATGAGGAGCTGACGGTGGTTGGCGAGGTCGATTCAGACTGGTTGATTGTGGAGTACGGCAGCAGCCTGGGATACATTCTCAGGGAATATGTGTCGGAGGAATACGAGGTCGATAATGGCGAGACTCTTGATGACATCACTGAACGGGAGATGAAAGAGGCCGCGGACAAGAAGAAGCTGGTGACCTATTATGGCTCTATGTCGGCAAGCGATTATGAGCGTCTGCTTCTGGCGGCTTTGATTTACTGTGAAGCCGGCGGCGAGAGCTATGAAGGAAAGCTGGCGGTAGGCGCGGTGGTGTGCAACCGTGTGAGAAGCAGCGGCTACCCCAATACCCTGCAGGGCGTGATTTACGCATCCGGCCAGTTTACACCGGCCAAGAGCGGGCGTCTGGACCAGGTGATGGTGAGCGGCAATATTCCGCAAAGCTGCTATGACGCGGCGGAAGAAGCGCTGGCGGGCTACACCAACGTGGGCAGCGCTGTCCGGTTCCGCGCCAATAACGGCACCATCGAGGGAGTTGTGATCGGGAACCATGTGTTTTATTGAGAAATGATCCCGGAAAACGCGTAAGAGGAGCTGTAAAAAGGAAAAACTGAAAATACAGAAGCTGTGCTGAAAAAGGCAGGCTGCGGCATAAGAGAAGCCGCAGTCTGCCTTTTTTAAGTTGATAAAACATCCGCGGACGGGAAAATAAAACTGACATTGGCTTTCACGGAGTTTTTCATGAATATTGTACATAAACTGTAATTGAAAAAAAAGTGTGCCTATGGTACAATCATTTCAGCTTAACCGGGAAAAGCTGTATTATTCAGAGTATATGACGTTATGTCAGTGAGGAAAGGAGGGCGTCATGGAAATTTTTCAGTGGATCGCGGACAATTCCGTGTTCTTCTGGCTGATCATGGTGGTGGCGCTGCTGGTGTTTGAGCTGCTCACGCTGGGGCTGACGACTATCTGGTTTGCCTTTGGGGCGCTGGTTGCCATGGCGTTGGCCGCCGTGGAAAGTCCGTTTGCGCTACAGTTTGGCGTTTTTGTGGTGATTTCGCTGCTGGTCATGGGACTGGTGCGAAATGTGGCTCTGGAGCATTTCAACAAGGACCGGGCCCGGACCAACGTGGACGCCCTGGTCGGGCAGAAGGCCATTGTGACCCGGAGGATCAGCAATGTTAAGTCTCAGGGGCAGGCGGTGTTAAACGGCATGGAGTGGACTGCCAGGGGGCTGACAGAGGAAGAGATTGAGGAAGGCGCGGTTGTGGTTGTGAGAAGCGTCAGCGGAGTCAAATTAATCGTGGAAAAAGAGTAACAGGGCGTCCGGCTGATTGTGGGAAATGCCAGGCGGTAATGGCTGACCTGGAAAAAGGAACTGTTGGCGGAGCTGAAATCTGTCTTTGACGGGCGGATCTGGGCGCGGAGTTTATTATGAGAAGGAGCTTCATATGTTCATTTTAATTATTATTTTACTGGTTATCATTCTTGCCATTCTGGCCAGCTGTATCCGGATTGTACCCCAGGCGCAGGCCTATGTGGTGGAGCGGCTGGGCACCTATCAGGGCACCTGGGGCGCGGGATTAAAGTTCAAAATGCCGATCCTTGACCGGGTGGCCAAGAAGGTGACCTTAAAGGAGCAGGTGGTGGATTTCGCGCCGCAGCCTGTGATCACCAAGGATAACGTGACCATGCGGATTGATACGGTGGTATTTTTCCAGATTACCGACCCGAAGCTGTACACTTACGGCGTGGAGAACCCGCTGATGGCCATAGAGAATCTGACGGCCACCACACTGAGAAATATTATCGGCGAGATGGAGCTTGACCAGACTCTGACCAGCCGCGAGACCATCAATACCAAGATGCGTTCCTCCCTGGATGTGGCTACCGACCCCTGGGGGATCAAGGTCAACCGGGTGGAGCTGAAAAATATCATTCCTCCCACGGAAATTCAGAACGCCATGGAGCGGCAGATGAAGGCGGAGCGTGAGCGCCGTGAGGCGGTTACCAGGGCCGAGGGCGAAAAGAAGGCGGCAGTGCTGCAGGCGGAAGGGCAGAAGATGTCCGCCATCCTGAACGCGGAGGCGGAGAAGGAGGCGGCGATCCTCAGGGCGGAAGCGGAGAAGGAGAAGCGTATCCGTGAGGCCGAGGGCCAGGCGGAGGCCATTGTGAAGGTGCAGCAGGCCAAGGCGGATGGACTACGGATGCTGAAGGAGGCCGCCGCGGATGAGGCGGTGCTTCGTTTGAAGAGCCTGGAGGCCTTTGAGAAGGCCGCGGACGGGCAGGCCACCAAGATCATTATTCCATCGGAGATTCAGGGGCTTGCCGGGTTGGCCAGCAGTGTGAAGGAGATTGTGAAGGAATAATCAGCTGTTGATATCGTGAATGACAAATCCATTTGCAAAGGGGACCGGAAGGGGTTCTCTGACAGGAAAGAAGAGATATTGACGGAAACGGGAAAGAGACAACAGACATGAACTTAAAAGGAAGAAGCTTTTTAAAATTACTGGATTTTACGCCGGAGGAGATTACTTTCCTGCTGGATCTGGCGGCGGACTATAAGGACAAAAAGAAAAAGGGCGTTCCGGTGGATGAATTTAAGGGCAAAAATGTGGCGCTGATTTTTGAGAAAACCAGCACCAGAACTCGCTGCTCTTTTGAGGTGGCAGCTCATGACCTTGGTATGGGAACCACCTATCTGGACCCCGTCGGCTCCCAGATCGGCAAGAAGGAGAGCATCGCGGACACCGCCCGGGTGCTGGGCAGCATGTATGAGGGCATTGAGTACCGAGGCTTTGGACAGGAGATTGTAGAGGAGCTGGCAAGATATGCCGGTGTGCCGGTATGGAACGGGCTGACCAACGAATTTCATCCCACCCAGATGCTGGCGGATTTGCTGACGATCCGGGAGGAATTCGGACACCTGGAGGGAATTCGTCTTTGCTATATGGGCGACGCCCGCTATAACATGGGAAATTCCCTGATGGTGGCCTGCGCGAAGATGGGGATGCATTTTACTGCCTGTACCGACAGCAGATATTTTCCAGCACAGGAGCTGGTGAAAATCTGCCGTGAGATTGCTGATGAGACTGGCGGCAGTGTGACGCTGACGGACAAAGTGGAGGAGGGCGTTTCCGGCGCGGATGTGGTTTACACGGACGTGTGGGTTTCCATGGGAGAGCCGGACGAGGTCTGGGCGGAGAGAATCGCCGTCCTTTCCCCCTATCAGGTCAATCGAAAAGCCATGGAGATGGCCGGAGAAGGGGCGATTTTCATGCACTGTCTGCCCGCGTTCCATGATTTAAAGACCACCATAGGAGCTCAGGTTGGCGCGAAGTTCTCCCTGACAGAGATGGAGGTCACCGATGAGGTGTTTGAATCCGCACAGTCCAGAGTCTTTCCGGAGGCGGAAAACCGGATGCATACCATCAAGGCGGTGATGGCGGCGACTCTGGGGAAGGAGCTGTGACGCGGCGGGCAGATACGCCGGTATGATTTGAAGGCCGGGAAAAAACTGCGGGCGGAGGTCTACAGAAAGCAATCCATGATGAAACAGGAAATTTTAGCAATGTTAAAGGCGTGCCCGGATTATCTGTCCGGGCAAATGCTGTGCGATTATTTTCAGGTCAGCCGCACTGCCGTCTGGAAGGTGATGAATCAGCTCAAGAGCGAGGGCTACCATATTGAAGCTGCACCAAACAGGGGATACAGGCTCATTCAGGATACGGATATTTTTCAGGAGGAGGAGCTGCAGCGGGCTGTGCGCGGCAAATGGGCGGGCTGTAAGGTGATTTACAAAAAGACTACCGGTTCTACCAATCTGGACGCGGCGGCCATGGCGGGGGAACTTCCCCATGGAGCGGTGATTGTGGCGGACGAGCAGACCGCGGGCCGGGGCAGAAGAGGGCGAAGCTGGGTCAGCGAGCCTGAGGGAAATATTTATTTTTCCCTTCTTCTGAAGCCGGATTTTGTGCCGGAGAAGGCGTCCATGGTGACGCTGGTGATGGCGCTGGCGGTGGCGGAGGCCATTGAGAATGTGACAAAGCTGCCAGTGGGAATCAAATGGCCCAACGATATCGTGACCAGCGGCAAAAAGGTGTGCGGTATCCTGACGGAGCTGCGGGCGGAGCCTGATCTGATCCATCACATTGTGATCGGCGTTGGGATCAACGCCCACCAGAAAAATTTTTCGGAGGAAGCGCTTGCTTACGCAACCTCCATCGATCTGGAGACGGGAAGCTTTCTCAACCGCACGGAGCTGATCACGGAGGTCTGGGCCAGGTTTGAGGCGCTTTACGATGAATTTGAGAGGACGCTGGACCTTGGAGCCTTGCGGAAGGACTATAACTCCCGTCTTGTCAGCCTGGGGCAGGAGGTCCGGATTCTGGATCCGAAGGGAGAATATACCGCTGTTTCCAGAGGCATCGATGAAAAGGGGCGGCTCCAGGTGACAAAGGAGGACGGCAGCCGGGAGAGCATTTTTGCAGGGGAGGTCAGCGTCCGGGGAGTTTATGGGTATGTGTGATACAAGGGACCGGAAATCTGTGTATCACACTGATTATGATTGCCTGCATTGAGCTTCCTTGAATGGAGATGATTTTGAATGGAAGAAAGAATTGTGCTCTGCGGCGCCAACGCTTATGAGCAAAAATATTATTTTAATGAAAAATTCAAGCAGATTCCCCAATCGATCCAGGATGAACTGCATATCATCTGTGTGCTGTTTACCGAGGAGGTTGGAGGAATTTTTACCTTTGTGTATGAGCCGGACGGCTCCCTGTCTCTGGAGACGACTGCGGAGGAGGACGACATTTATTATGATGAGATCGGCAGCGGGCTTCTGATTGGCAAGATTCGCCAGACAAGGCAGGAAATGATTGAGACGCTGGAGTTGTATTACCGGGTCTTTATCCTCCATGAAAGCTTCGATCTGGAGAATGAGGACTGACGGAGGCATTCGGCGGCGGGTTTTTGAAAAGTATGAAACAGTTAAAAATCGGGAATGTAACCCTGGAAAACAGTATTATTCTGGCCCCCATGGCAGGCGTCACAGACCTGCCTTTTCGTTTGCTCTGCAGAGAGCAGGGGGCGGCGCTGGTCTGCATGGAAATGATCAGCGCCAAGGCCTTATTTTACAAAAATAAAAATACCCGGCAGCTTCTGGAAATCCATCCGGATGAGAGGCCTGTATCCCTGCAGCTTTTCGGCTCTGACCCGGATATTATGGCGGAAATGGCAAAGCGGATTGAGGAGCTGCCCTTTGCCGTTCTGGACATCAATATGGGCTGTCCGGTGCCCAAGGTGGTCAACAACGGGGAGGGAAGTGCCCTGATGAGAAACCCCAGGCTGGCAGGGGAAATCATTGAAAAAATGGCGGGAGCCATTGATAAGCCGGTGACGGTCAAAATCCGCAAGGGCTTTAACGATGACGAGGTGAATGCGGTGGAGATCGCCTATATCGCTCAGGAAAGCGGCGCGGCGGCGGTGGCGGTCCACGGGCGCACCAGGGAGCAGTATTACAGCGGCCATGCTGACTGGGATATTATCCGGCAGGTCAAGGAGAGGGTATCCATCCCGGTCATTGGCAACGGGGATGTTCTCAGCGGAGAGGACGCGAAGCGGATGTTTCAGGAGACCGGCTGCGACGGGATTATGATCGGAAGGGGCTGCCAGGGAAATCCCTGGATTTTCCGTCAGATCGCGGGATATCTGGAGACAGGCCAGGTGCCCCCCGGGCCCACAGCGGAGGAGAAGGCGCAGACTGTGCGGCGGCATATTGATTTACAGCTGCAGTACAAGGGAGAGTATACCGCTGTCCGGGAGATGAGAAAGCACCTGTCCTGGTACAGCGCGGGGCTGCCGGGGTCGGCGGCCTTCCGCCGGCAGATCAATGGGGTGGAGACTGCGCGGCAGCTGTATGAGTGCGCGGAGTGGATGTTTACGGCGTGAAGCCGTTCACGCAGCTTCCCTCCATCTTGGTGGGAACATTATTGAAGAATTTTCTGATGGCGTTTATTGAAGGTGTGACAACTAAAAAGTGAATCATTTTTGTGCCTTGGCGGGATGCTGGGGCATTTTTTCGTGCGAAAGTCGGCCATTTTGCGTTGCTGAATCAATGGAAACTGTGATACTATTATTTAAATTCTACATAAAGAGGAAATCAGTCATGACCGATACAGAGCAGAAAGCAGCAGCAAAGAAATTTGCGGAGCGATGGAAGGGCAAGGGATACGAAAAGGGGGAGAGCCAGAAATTTTGGCTTTCTTTATTGCGTGATGTCTATGGTGTGGAAGAGGTGGATAACTTTATTATCTTTGAGGATCAGGTACACTTAGACCACACCAGCTTTATTGATGGGATGATCCCGGCCACAAAGGTCATGATTGAGCAAAAGGGACTGGGGAAGGATCTGAATAAGCCGATTAAGCAGTCGGACGGAACACTTCTGACGCCATTCCAGCAGGCAAAGCGGTATATCGTGGAACATCCGGTAAGCCAGCACCCGCGTTGGGTTGTTACGTGTAATTTTGCAGAATTCCGGGTGTACGATATGGACAAGCCTGGTGGTGATCCGGAAATCATTCTATTGGAAAATCTTCCGCAGGAATACTACCGGCTGCAGTTTCTGGTGGATACAGGGAATGATCATTTAAAGCGGGAGATGGAAGTCTCTATCACGGCAGGAGAAATTGTCGGCCTTTTATATGACGCTTTTGCAAAACAATATGATGATCCTACGAGCCAGCATATACTTCACAGCCTGAATGTCCTGTGTGTCCGGCTGGTTTTCTGTCTGTACTCCGAAAATGCTGGTATCTTTGGCCATTATGGTATGTTCCGTGATTATATGGCGGCTTTTGAGACCAGAAAAATGCGGAAAGCGTTAATTGAACTGTTTCAGATTTTGGATACTCCGCCGGAGAAACGTGATCCTTATCTTGCAGATGACAACCCGCAATTGGCTGCGTTCCCATATGTGAACGGCGGCCTGTTTTCCAATGAAAATATAGAGATTCCGTCCTTTACAGATGAGATCAGGGATTTGCTTCTGGAAAAGGCCAGCAGCGGATTTAACTGGTCTGAAATCAGTCCGACGATTTTTGGCGCAGTCTTTGAAAGCACATTGAATCCGGAGACGAGGCGTTCCGGTGGAATATAGTCATAGGCTTTTATCTCCAGACAGTTCACCGTTCGGTTTGCCTCAGACGCCTCGAACACGCCCATCGGCACTTCCTCATAGCTTCCATCTGGCAGAAGCAGGAAACAGGAAATCTCGATAATGGCATCCTCCAGCGTGTATCGATCAACCTCGGAGTAGAGTGTGATCCCAAGCTCCGATGAATAAACCGTTCCGAGTTCAATCTCCGTACTGCCGTAACACTGCGAGGAGATGTAGCCAGAGCCTTTCACAATGTCGCTGTAATCGAAGGCGTACACCTTACCGGCAGTGGTGGTGATCGTCCCTGCCCAGTGGTAGGAGCGAGTGTTTTCCTGCACCGCCTCTAAAATTTCATCACTCACCGCATACATCCGCCACCGCCTCCTTCTGTGCGTCAAAAAAGCACCAGTCGCAATGACTGATGCTTTGTAAAAATCATTCTATTCTAATTTGCCACCGACAAACTTGAAATCATCAAGCCGCTATACTGTATCCAGATTGTTTGAGTATGTCTAAAGCCTTTTGATAGTTTTCTTCTTTTAACAGAACATAATCAGTATTGTAGGTTGATACAGCAAAAATTGAAATGCCTTCTTTCACAAGTATCGTTGAAATCTTTGCTAATACTCCAATCAGTGAAAAATCCATAACCCCTTGAATACGAAAACCTCTCCAGTTATCATCACGTTCAATAACATTTGACGGAACGTCTGCTGTGAGACATACAAGTGATTTTTCTTCGTCCGTTTTTCCTACAAAACAGTATTCTGCATCCATATTCACAAGGGAAAAATCCTCAACCTTACACACGGTAAAGTTATCACTAAGCACTTTTAATATTATAACGTCTCACCTTTCCGATTTTGATTATATATACTCATCGGTAAACTGGAATCAGTTCACTATACGCGTTTAGTATATAAAGCATATTCACCAACACAAGAGAAGCCAATATCCAGTGCTGCAGACTGACTTTCCTCATCGTCATTAAAAAATATCATGATAAGATTCCTGAATCAATCTGCAACCTGTTTTTTGCAGAAAAGAGATTGCACTGGCATTTCTTTTCGGAAATCCTAAATACAGGTCATATCCTGTAAAATGTGCGCATGCGTATTCCAGGAACTCTGTGAAAGCCTGCTCTGTATTTCGATTAATAAGAAAACCGTTTGTTTGGAGATACCGGTCCTGTTCAATATAGAAAAACTGAATCCAGCCCTCGACTGCTCCATCAATAACAAAAAGAAGAACATCCCTATAATCATTGTGGAAACTTTTCCAAACCTGCTCCACAAACTCCTCTTTTGTAGAAACACCATCTGAACAAAGAGGATAGCCGGATTTCGTCTGATCCATCGCCAGCGAGTAGGCGAAATCCATATATTGCTCGATATCTTCTTTTGTGGCCTTTACTAACATTCCCCTATACTCCCTTAACTTCCGATTTTATGCCTAAGCACACTCAGCATTCTAGCATAAGTTCTGCCAGATTAAAAGCTGAATCTAAAACTCTTTCAGCGTAAAAGACACATTCCACAGCCCACCATAAGACGAATCCGCTTCCCGTTTCGATTTGTAACCAGAGATGTACATCTCCGCAGAAGCAGTCTCTGCTGTCTCCATATCGAAAAACTCCACCACGATTTTTGCCTGCTGCTTGTATGCCGTCAGCTTTTTAAGCCATTTTGCTGTAACAGTAAAGGACACAGAGATTGTGTGTACGCCAAAGCGCACCACATCCCTCTGCGTCGTTCCTGCTTCCGTCTCCCCGGAGGAGTCCGCCTCCACATCCACCATGGACACCTCATAGGAATCCGGCTCTGGCAGCGCCTCTTCATCAAAAGTTAAATATTGAATGAATGCCAAGACGCACACCTCCTATCGTCCGCCGGAGCGCAGGTTTTGCCTTTGCTGCGCGTCCACAATAATCTCATCCAGGAGCGAATTGCCAAGATATACCGGAATGGAAATCGTCCCGGCGTTCTGGTCGCTTAAGGAATCTACTATCTCCCGGATGCCGGAGAGGATTCCTGAAACTGTCGCATCCGAGCCGCTTCCATAATTTCCGTAACTGCCGCCGTTCATCTGCGTCGCTGCGACCTGCGGATTAATAATCATGTCCGCTGCCACATCCGACATCGCGCCCTGCAGGAGGCTGCGGCTTTTCTCAATTCCGTCTGCCAGTCCCTGCATGAAGTCCGGCATCCAGTCCTCATAATCCGTAAGTGGCCCTTCATCCGGCACGGAGAAGTGCAGATAGGATTTAATGGTCTCTGCGACATCTGAAACAGCCTCTTCCAGCTTCTCCATATCGCCTTCGATATCCGTGGAGCTTGAGGAAATTAGAGCCTTGACGCTGGACATGGCTGTTTCAAAGTTTGCCGCTGTAGTCACGGCAGCTGTGCCGAGTGCCACCACACCAGCCGTTACCGGCAGGAGCTTCGTGCCGACCGTGGAAATCGAATCACCGATCGACTGCAGCTTCTCGCCGGTCGCAGAAATCTTCTGCAGGGCAGTTGCAGATTGCTCGGCCTGTTCTTCCGGTTTTTTCAGCTCGTTTTCAGTCTCGATGATTTCGTGCTGCAGGGCATTGTATTGTTCCTGGCTGATTTCACCATTTGCCAGAGCCGTGTTTGCCTGCTCCGCAGCCGTCTTTAATGTTTCCAGTTTCTCCTTTGTTTCAGAGACTGCCTCAGTGAGGAGTTTCTGTTTTTGAGCCAACAGTTCCGTATTCGTCGGGTCAAGCTTCAGGAGCTTCTCAACATCTTTCAGCTGGGACTGCGTGGACTTCATCTCTTTATTTACACTGCTCAGTGCTTTTGACAGAACAGTGGTATCGCCATCAATCTCGACTGTAATACCCTTAACCCTGCTCGTTGCCACGCGTCCTCACCTCCGTTTCCAAAATTTTCTGTTGATTTTTTCATTTCTCCGCATATAATAAATAAGGCATGCGGCAAGCATGCTCATGAAAAAGGCCTTGAACTTCCTGCTTCCTGCAAGAAAAGCAGAAATCTCATTGACGGATTCCTTTTTTGTGTTATAATGTTTATAGAGGATAGCGGCGATGACCAGCTATCGTGGTGATGAAACAGTTGACTGCGTCGGAATGCAGCCATCTGTGGAGCCAGCCCGTGGGTTATGCGGTTACCACAAGCCGACTAGATTCCCCGGAATCGAATGAAAACGCTTGAGAAAGAGCCTTGCAATGGCAAGGCTCTTTCTTTTTCAGATTGGAGGTGTAGTATGGACGGACAAGCTTTGGATATTCTCTATCAGGCTGCTTCTGTATGGAATGAATTAACAGAATACAGTTATGCCCTAACATACGGCTACAAAAAACAGCTTTATACCGTCAATCTGACTTTTTCATTGGAGGATTTTTCACATCTTGCAGGATTTCAATATTTACGCGATTTATCCTTGCCGAGGTACAATGCGCGTAAAACCGTGGATCGAATCCTTAACCATAAAATTACATTCGAGCAAATCATTAAAGGTGAACAATACGAGAATCTCGTAAAACCCCGTCTTGAAGCTTTGACTCGTTTAAAGGATATTATCGAAAAAGATTTTTTGTTCTTTTCCTATATGCCTCGCATGTATCCATTTACCACAATGATAAAAGCGGATTATCTGATATCGAGTCATCTGGATACAACTAATTTTGTGTTTATTATCAAAGCCGGTTCGGATGGCGCGGCAAAGTGCGATTATCTTTGTTGTTCTGCGTTCATCAAGGGTGAGCGTGATTATGAATGTAATCAGCGTACACGTACTATCCTGAAAAAAGAACGTTTACATATTTCATCACAGGAAAGTAAAATCCTATATAATCGTCTGAATATGACAGATAATGCAGATTCCTCTGATAGTTCTGATAATGCTTGAGGTCGCAAAATGCGACCTCAAAAGACGAGCGGACATACTCGCACATGGGCCACAGTTGGAGAAATGGATTCATGTGTATATGGGTGCAGATGAGTTTATCAAAGGAAAAAAGAGATACTGTTTATGGCTGGTTCATGCAGCACCAGCAGATATTAAGAAAAGCAAAATTCTATACGGCAAGGTCGAAGCAGTTCGGCAGTTTCGATTGGAGTCTAAAGCAAAGACAACGAACGGCTATGCAAAGGTTCCTAACCGCTTTGCGCAGATGACGCAGCCGGAAGGTCAAAATTATTTACTGATACCGAGAGTATCATCTGAGCGCAGACGATATGCCCCGATTGGTTTTATGACTTCTGATATTATTTCATCGGATGCGGTGCAGATTATTCCTTGTGCCACGCTTTATCATTTTGGCGTTTTGACCTCGAATGTTCATATGGCGTGGATGCGGGCAGTTTGTGGACGGTTGAAGAGTGACTATCGCTATTCTAAGGAAATCGTATATAATACATTCCCATGGCCTTCACCCACAGACGCACAGAAGGTAAAAATCGAGCAGACTGCTCAGGCTATTTTGGATGCTCGTGCGCTCTATGCGGATAGCAGTCTGGCAGATTTGTACGATGAGGTAACTATGCCTCCGGAGCTACGCCGGGCGCACCAAAACAATGACCGCGCAGTCATGCAGACGTATGGCTTCTCCGTCAAAGACATGACGGAATCCGCCTGTGTTGCAGAATTGATGAAGATGTATCAGGAATTAACAAAGGGGGAGCAGTCATGAAACAGTACAAATTAACAGACGCAAACGGCAACATTTATTTATCTGAAACACCGGGAACTTTTGGAGGCAATGGGAAGCTGAAGATTTACGGGAGGTTGGACTGTCGATCGGCCCTTTCCACGATTAAAAGATTTCCGGGCAGCTATGAGAAAAGCCGTGTATTTTTTGCGGATGAAAAGACAGCCCTTGCTGCCGGTTACCGTCCATGCGGGAACTGCTTAAAAGCAAAGTACAAAGAATACATGAGTGATCCGGACAAATACAGGGAGAGGTTTGATCTGTAGACCATACCATAAAGAGGCACAAATGAGAAAACGTATCTATCAGATTATCGAACCGTCCGGTGGAGGAAGCCGGGCAAGCACAATCTATGATTACGGGATGATTATTGTGATTGTCGCCAGCCTGATCCCGTTGGCATTTAAGGAGGGCAATCCGGTATTCAACGCAATTGATGTGTTTGTGGCAGTCCTCTTTATCATAGACTACCTGTTGAGATTAATTACGGCAGATTACAAAGAACATAAAGGGGCAGTATCCTTCATTATGTACCCCTTCACGCCAATGGCAATCATAGACCTGGTTTCCATTCTGCCGACATTCCTGCCGGTAAGCGCGGGATTCCGCCTTCTTAAAATCTTCCGGTTGCTGCGTTCTTTCCGTGTATTCCGGGCTTTTAAGATGTTCCGGTATTCCAAAAGTTTTACTATTATTTTGAATGTGATCCGGAAACAGCGGGCTCCAATGTTGGTAGTCTGTACCCTGGCCGCCGCCTATGTAGTCATCTCCGCCCTGGTGATTTTTAACGTGGAGCCGGACACCTTTGATACCTTTTTTGACGCGATCTACTGGGCAACAGTGAGCCTGACAACTATGGGATATGGGGACATTTATCCGGTCAGCACAGCGGGGAGGATTGTGACCATGCTGTCATCCTTCATGGGAATTGCGATCATAGCACTGCCAGCCGGTATTATCACGGCGGGCTACATGGATGAGATTAACAAACAGAATACTTCAGATGAGGGAGAGAAATGATCCTGATTACAGTAGTAGACGACAGAAACGGACTGATGTTCAATCATAGGAGATTGAGCCGTGACCGTATCCTGAATAAAAAGATTTTATCCATAACCCAAAACGGCAAGTTATGGATGAGCAGCTATTCCACAAAGATGTTCCAGGGGATGGACGGGGCGGAGCGGATCATTGCAGATGATGACTTCCTCCAAAAGGCCAGCGGAAGCTCCCGCTGGTCTCTTTACGTTAGGGTGCAAAACATTATTCAGCCCTCTTTTTATGCGGTTTGTTTTGCTGGAAAAAGCCTGCCGAATATCCAGTGGGAAAACGGTGCGGCGGCAAAGAAATTCCAGAGAAACGCCATTGGAAAATTCTTTAATAATGTTCCCACCCAGATGGCAGGAAGCTGCGTGATGGGTGCGCCAGCTAAAGCAATGTTGAACAAAAGGGAAGCGATCAGGCTCATAGACGGACACATGACAGCGACAGTGGCACCCTGACGCAGCAGCTGGCAGAAATACGGATTATCTTTATCCGGATTACAGTGCTTTGCGGCGAATGCGGCTCCGAACCGGTTCCCATATAAGCTGGAAATGATGAATACAAATATCCCCATATATGAAGCTTCGATCAGCGCGTCCAGAAAGACAATGTTTGTCATGTTGCTGAGACCGCCAGTGGATAAGGCTGCCCCTTCCTTAATAGCTACATTGTAGACCTCCATTCCATACGCCATTGCGTAAGACA
The DNA here is from genome assembly GCA_021203305.1 of Lachnospiraceae bacterium. Classification (GTDB taxonomy): domain Bacteria; phylum Bacillota; class Clostridia; order Lachnospirales; family Lachnospiraceae; genus RGIG6307. The sequence goes on along the minus strand of JAJQBK010000019.1, from coordinate 547 downwards.
TGATCAGCCCGAATACAATTCCCTGTGTTTTTGTTTTTGGCATAATAATATAACCTTCCTTTCCATGATATCAGCGAATGCAGATTTTTGTTGTCTCAGCAAAAAAGGCGCATTCCCTTTTTGGAAAAGGGAGATACGCCTTGCGAACAATATGTATGCTACACGCACTGATTTTTTTTACGATGAGCATTATAGCACGATAAAATTGAGAATGTAAGAAAAAAATGGAACCGGGAACACGAATTCAGCGTATTCAGGTTTGGTTTATTTGGCCGACAGGAGAACCAGGAAGACAAAATCCTGCCTCTTTACAGGAAAGCTGGTTTATAATGAAAATCAAAGGTGGTCCACAGGCATATAAAGTTTTTCATAGAAATCCGGTAGTAATATAGAACCGGGTAACAGATGATCATATGTTACTGCCCTTTGAGTATTTTCAAAATTCTTTGGGAGTCATTTTATACTCATTCTTAAACAGTTTATAGAAATGAGCCTAAATTATTCACGGTTCAACATGTAAAACCGTTGAAATCCGCATAGTTACTGT
>JAJQBK010000067.1 GCA_021203305.1 Lachnospiraceae bacterium | reverse complement strand
CTGCACCGTTAGAAGCTGATATGGTCGTTCTCGCCATCGGTGTCACGCCGGACAGCCATCTGGCAAAAGAGGCCGGGCTGGAGCTTGGCGTCAAAGGCAGCATTCTGGTCAATGACCGGATGGAAACCTCCGTTCCTGATATTTATGCCGTAGGCGATGCTGTCCAGGTGAAGCATTTCGTTTCCGGCCAAGATGCCCTGATCTCTCTGGCAGGCCCGGCAAATAAACAGGGACGAATTGCAGCCGACAATATTTGCGGCGGAAACAGTCGTTACAAGGGAAGTCAGGGCGGTTCTATCATTCAGGTCTTTCGTTTGACAGCAGCCGTAACCGGGTTAAATGAAGCAAGTGCGAAAGCAGCGGGATTGTCTGTGGATAAGGTGATTTTATCACCCATGAGCCACGCCGGTTATTACCCCGGCGGCAGACTGATGACAATGAAGGTAGTTTTTGAACGGGAGACATACCGACTGCTGGGCGCACAAATCATCGGTTATGAGGGCGTGGACAAACGCATTGACGTACTGGCAACCACGATTCGGGCTGGGATGAGCGCGCTGGACTTAAAAGACCTTGATCTTGCTTACGCACCGCCCTATTCCTCTGCCAAAGACCCGGTCAATATGGCGGGATATATCATTGACAACCTCGCAAACGGCATTGTGAAGCAGTGGTATCTGGAGGATGTTGACAGCCTACCCCGCGACGGTAGCGCAACACTTCTGGACACCCGCACCAGAGAGGAATACGAACAGGGGCATATAGACGGTTTTCTCAACATCCCGGTGGATGAGCTACGGGATAGGCTTCCTGAAATCGAAACGGGCAAACCGCTTTATCTGATCTGCCAGAGCGGGCTTCGCAGCTATATCGCATCCCGGATTCTCTCTGGAATCGGATGTGACTGCTATAACTTTGCCGGAGGTTATCATTTTTATGATGCAGTCAGGAAGGATAAATGCCTGGTAGAAAACGCCAGCGATTGCGGGATGGACAGGCGCTAAACAAACGGCATGAACTCAAATACCCGCTGTGTTCCAGGCAGGAAACATAGCGGGTATTTTTTCTGTTCTGTATAATTTTATTTGCGAAAGCTCTGGATTCCATTGAAATCGGCTTTTCCACATAGTTCATCTGCCGCTCAGTCTTGCCAGCTTGTCCATGTCTGTCAATTCTACCGTCCCACGGGAGAGCTTTACCATTCCCTCGCTCTGAAAGTAGCGAAGCATCCTGGTGACGACCTCGCGGGCGGTTCCCAAATGGTTTCCGATGATCTCATTCGTATAATTAGCCAGAGGTGCAGATTCTTCCATCACCTTTTTGTAGGCTTCTGCCTGTATCAGCCAGACCTCCGTATCCTTTTCTGCTTCGATCACAATGTCAAACTGAATACTCCGCATGATGCAAGAGGCAGAAAACAGACAAATATCCCGTTCAAACAGGCGGTACATGGTGATTTCCCGTCCCTCGTCCGAAATGGTATATGCTCTTAACTGGCCGGATTGTATCAGGAACAGCCCCGTGCAGTCTGTCAATCCATTATGGACGATCTGCCCTTTTTTATAGCTCCGCAGATCTGAGGCCGATAACAATCTGGATTGCTGTGCGGAAGTCAATTTCTCCCACATGGGAAAGTATTCTTGTAACTCCATAGCACTTCATCTCCTGTCCGAAGGTATTGTAGCATATTTTGTGGCATATGTCAATAATAGTTCTTGACATATGTCATAAACGAATGTATGATATGAGCAGACTCAAACAAAAAGGAGGAATCATCATGAGTGAGGAATGTTCCCACAACTGTTCAAAATGTAACAGCAGCGATTGCGCAGACCGTACATCGCCGCAGAGCTTGCTGGAACATACAAACGAAGCGTCTCATGTGAAAAAGGTCATTGGCATCGTCAGCGGAAAAGGCGGCGTTGGGAAATCACTGGTGACATCTTTGCTGGCCGCGTCCATGCAAAAGAAGGGCTGTTCTACTGCCATACTGGATGCAGACATCACTGGCCCGTCTATTCCCAAAATGTTTGGAATTCATCAGAGAGCAGGCAGTAGTGAGATGGGCATTGAGCCGGCACAAACCAGAATGGGCATACGCATGATGTCCCTAAATCTGCTCCTGGAACATGATGATGACCCGGTGATCTGGCGAGGGCCGATGATCGCAGGTGTTGTGAAACAGTTCTGGACGGATGTCTGCTGGGGTGATGCAGACTATATGCTTGTGGATATTCTTTTTACAGACATCTACCACTGTCACTTCATGTCCTTGCGACTCAGCGCCTTCCGTAAATGCACCGATCAGTTTTCTGGTATTGCCAGCCGGACGAGGGCTACCATTCAACACTAAAATTTTCATATTGTCCCCTGATCTTATTTCAAAACACTGTATTGCTCGTCAGTAACAGCTTCCAGCCATTCATTGGAGTTGTTTTCTCCCGGTACCTCCACGGCCAGGTGAGAGAACCAGCTGTCCGGTGCGGCTCCGTGCCAGTGCTTGACGCCAACGGGAATATTAATGCAGTCGCCCGGTTTCATCTCCACAGCCTCCTTGCCCCACTCCTGATAGTAGCCACGACCGGCTACACAGATTAAAATCTGCCCGCCGCCCTTGTCAGCGTGATGGATATGCCAGTTGTTGCGGCACCCCGGCTCGAAGGTCACATTGAAAATGCCAACCTGACTGGTGGATACGGGAGCGAGATAACTCTGCCCGATAAAATACTGTGCGAAGGCATCGTTCGGTGCGCCGATAGGGAAAACCATCTCCGCCTCATGTGCTGACTTAGCGTCAGCCAGAATAACATCCTTTGCCCAGACTTCCTTTGCCATGTAAAAGACCGCCCATGCCTTCGGCCAACCCACATAGAATGCCGCGTGTGTGATGATCGCCGCGATTTCTTTTCTTGTCACACCGGCCTTTTTTGCATTTTCCAGATGATACTTAAGGGAAGAATCCGTAATGCCAGAGGACATCAGTGCAACGACTGTAATGATGCAGCGCGTCTTATGGTCAATGTCCTGGTTGTTCCAATCTTCGCCAAAAAGAATATCGTCCATGTGGTATCCGAGATTGATACAAAAATACCGCCCGGAATAGTGTAAAACATGGCAAAATAAGGGCTTTTAGCGGGATTTTTGACTCCGCGAGAGCCGATTTTCGCTTGCCTGCGGTTTTTCGCTTTTGCAGTCAAGTCCGCTCCGAATGCAACCTTCCAATGAGAATAATTGAAAAGTATGAAACCATCGGACGGCTCGGAACGGAATAATTATAAGGTATCCAGTTGATCGTTCAATAGCTTTTTCAAATCCTCTTTGCTCGGAAGCACGGTTTCATATTTACTTGCAAAAATCTGCTTGTTATCTTCTGGAAGCGTCATCTCCACTACGGCATCATTTTTGTCTTTACAAAGAACAATACCTATAGTTGGATTCTCCTCTGGCAGTTTTACCATGCGGTCGTAGTAATTGACGTACATTTGCATCTGACCAATGTCCTGATGTTTCAACTGGCCAATCTTCAAGTCAAAAAGCACAAAGCAACGCAGAATACGATTAAAAAACACAAGATCGACTCGGAAGTGCTCCTCGTTGAATGTAAAGCGAACCTGCCGTCCAATAAAAGCGAAGCCGGTTCCCAACTCCAGAAGGAACTGCTGCAGATGGTCGATAAGCCTTGTTTCCAATTCTGACTCGGAATACTCTGGAAGTTCCGGAAGGCCGAGAAATTCCAGCACGTAAGGATCTTTAATCGCATCCGACGGCTTCTCTATTACCTGGCCTTCTGTGGCAAGTTTGGCAACCTCGTCCTTGTCACGACTCAAAGCCAACCGTTCATACAGAGCACTATCAAACTGGCGATTTAGTTCCGCTAGGCTCCATTCATTCTTTGCCGCTTCGATTTCATAAAAATGCCGCTCATCTATATTCGAAATGCGCATGAGTTTCAGATAATGCGACCAGCTCAAATAAAACTTTCTTCCTGTACTGACCGCAGGCAGATTATTGAATTGGCTAAACGGTGTTTCGCCAATCTGGTCTTCGGAATACACACGATAGAACTGTCGGATATTTTTCAGGTTCCCGACAGAATAACCTTTGCCAAAGTTCTTCGTCAGGTACTCAGACAGACTTTTAATCAGTTGCTTCCCGTAGGCAGCTCTGTCCTCGCCTGCCTGTTCCTCTTCGTAAATCCTGCGACCGATTTCGAAGTAAGTGTACACCATTGAGATATTTACTGCCGTCTTTGCCTGCTTTCTCACATTCTGCAACAGGTCAGAAATTTCTTTCAAAAAATTTTCATTCATATCTATCATAAAGCCTCCTCCGAATTGGCTAAACAGTGTTTAGCCAATTCAACTAGTAAATAGC
>JAJQBK010000052.1 GCA_021203305.1 Lachnospiraceae bacterium | reverse complement strand
CACCCACAAAACCCAGAAACTCCCCCTCCTCCATGGAGAATGAGATATCGTCCACCACAGTCTGCATGGCAAGATTCCGAGACCCTTTTACTTCCTCCGGAAACGCAATAGATAGATTACGGATTTCAAATAATGTGTTTTCCATAGTCACTCCTGCTCAGTGTATACATGTCGCACAATACTTTAAATAGTTGGATTACAAAGCTGTATCAGAACGATAAATTCAGGTTATTTATATAGTCAGGAAAATCAACGAATAACGTAGTAGTCCTGACGATTATAATCTGACTTTACGGAACAGAGCGGGAAAAGAAATAAACTGTTACGCGATTTCTGTGCTGCGGAGATGAGACTAAGGAAAAGTGGAAGCCTTTGCTGAACACTTTTCCTGCTTTAATGGCTCATCGGAGCGTTTAGCACAGCATGAGCGCAACAGTTTATTCCTTTTCCCGCGACTCTTTTGCACACGGTCTCTTAGCCCCTCTGCATCCCCCTCAGCCCCTCGCTGATCAGACTAAACCCCAGTATCATCAGAATAATCGTCACCCCCGGCGCAATCGCGTACCATGGCGCCACATACAGATAGGACTGCGCCTCCGACAGCATCCTGCCCAGACTGGCGTTGGGCGGCTGCACTCCCAGCCCCAGATAGCTCATACTGGCCTCCGCCAGCACCGCGTTATTAAAGCCGATGGCCGCGCTGGTCAGCAGGCTGACAAATGAGTTGGGTAAAATGTGCGCGAAAATAATCCTCAGAGTCCCCACCCCGGTGACCTTCGCGCTCCGCACAAAGTCCAGCTCCCGGCAGCGGATCATCTCACTGCGGACAATGCGGGCAAAGCTGGGAATAAATAAGATTCCCAGAGCCAGAATGAGATTGGCGGTTCCTTCCCCCAGAAAACTGATAAACAGCAGGGCCAGCAGGACGCTGGGAAAGGAGAGCAGCACATCGTTCAGCCGCATGACGATCTCGTCCAGCAGACCGCCGAAGTAACCGGTAAAAGCACCCACGATAATGCCGCCCACTGCGCCGATCGTCACAGTACAGGCCGCCACCAGATAAGTGATGCCGCTGCCGTTCATGATCCTGCTCAAAATATCCCTGCCGAAGTTATCCGTTCCCAGAGGGTGCGCCGGACAGGGAGCCAGATTGACGGCGGAGGCGTTCATGGCCGTGGGAGAGTAGGGCGTCCAGAACTGCCCGATGAGAGCCATCAGCGCCAGGGCAATGCTTAAGGAAAGGCCGATGATCAGACTGTAATTTCGCTTTTTTTTCATTTGAATTCCCGCGCCGCTGTCATGAAAACCCGCGCCGCTGTCATGAAACCCCGCGCTGCTGTCATGAAAATCCGCACTGCTGTCATGAAAACCTGCGTCGCTATCATGAGAATTCGCTCTGTCGGATGAAAAAATCGTGCCGCCGTTATGAGAATGACGACGAGGCCGCCCGGAAATCTGTTCTTTCATAAAAAACCTCCCTCCTCGTTACGACGTCGTCCTGACCCGCGGGTCCACAAACTGATACAGAATATCCACAATAAAATTAATAATCACCACCACCGCTGTAATATAGGTCACGATGGCCTGCACCACCGGATAATCCCTGGCGGAAATCGAGGTGATTAATAAACGCCCCATGCCTGGCAGGCCAAAAACCTGCTCCACCACGATACTGCCGGCCAGAATTTCCGCGATTACCATGGCAAGAAAGGTGATCACCGGGATCAGGGCGTTTTTCAGCACATGGCCGCAGAGCACGCGAAAAGAGCGCGCCCCCCTGCTGCGGGCGGTGCGCACATAATCCTGATTTAATTCGCTTAAAATGGAATTGCGTAAGAATTTGACCACCATGGCAATCCTGGGCAGGGCTACAGCGACGGCGGGAAAAATCATGTACCGCACACAGCCGCCGAAATCCTCAAAAGGGTCGATAAAAGCGCCCGGCTGAAACCATTTCAGAACCAGGCCGAAGACCCAGGTCATCATCATGCCCAGGAAGAAAGCGGGAACCGCCATGGCGACCTGACTGATCTGATTGATCAGGGTGTCGGGCCATTTCCCGGCATATACGGCGCTTAAAATTCCAAGCGGAAAGGAGATCACCAGAATCAGGATCAGAGACATGACCGCCAACAGGAGCGTCACAGGCAGTCTTGTGGCTAAAAGCCCGGCCACTGTGACGCCGCTGTACTGATAGGATTCACCGAAATCCCCCCGCAGGGCTGAACTGAGCCATTGGAAATAACGCGCGGGGAGAGGGTCATTTAAGCCCATTTCCTCCCGCAGCGCTTCCACCTGCTCTTCGGTCGCATCCGTTCCCAGCTTTGACAGAGCCGCGTCGCCGGGGATCACGGTAAACGCCGTGAAGGTGAGCAGAGTAATCAACAACAATGTCATAATGAGAGTGATAAATTTCTTTATAAAATATGGAAGGCTCATAATCAGCACCCGCTGGGGTCATGTCAATACAAGGCCACATACATAAAAGAAACCGACAGCCGCAAAAAAGGCAAAACGGTTTGCGTTATTATGTGGCCGCAAAATTATTTCATCAATCCGAAACCATATAGATGGTGGACATATCCCACGCGGAGGTAGGATAGAATACATACCCGGCATAGTCCGAGCTGACCGCCACGAAGTCCGCAGGATCCTCGATATAGACGGCGGCGGCGTTCTCGGCCAGATTGATCTGCATCTGTTTGTACAGATCAGCCTTTTCATCGGTATCGATCGCGGCCAGAGCCTCCGCCAGCAGGGCATCGTATTCCTCATTGGAATAATTGAAGAAATTATTGGAGGCGTCGGACTGATATCTGGCCAGCCAGTCGCTGGGGTTCAAATCCCCGTCAAAGCTGATGACGGTGGCCTGGTAATCGCGGCCCTTGTATACATCCGACAGCCAGGTGCTCCACTCCACCTCCTGGATGGTCACACGGATGCCGACAGCTTCCAGCTGGTTCGCGATGATCTGCGCCGTGTCCACATGCTGGGAGTAGGAGCTGGGAACAGAGATGGTCAGATCAAAGCCATCGGCGTAGCCGGCCTCGGCCAGCAGCTCCTTTGCTTTCTCCACATCGTAGGTGTACATGTCGGCGGTGCTCTCCTCATACCAGGTGGTCAGCGCCGGGATCATGTGAGAGCCGATGATCTGGCTGGCTCCGTTAAACAGGAACTGATTGATCTCATCCCGGTCTATGGCATAGCACAGGGCCTGGCGCACACGCACATCGGAGAGCGGTTCGTAGTCGTTATTGAGGAACAGAGCGTGTACATAGTGCATGGAGCCCTCCACCACATTGAACTGGTCGCTGTACTGGGCCTCAAGGGTCTGCACCTGGGAGGTGGTCAGATAGTTGAGGATGTCGATGGTGCCCGCCAGAAGCTGGGTGAAGGCGGTCTCCGTATCCGCGATAAATTTAAATTCCACCTGATCCAGGTAAGCCGCGTCTCCCCAGTAATATTCATTCCTCTCCAGAATCAGATTCTGCCCTACAGAGTAGGAAAGATACTTAAAGGGACCGGTCCCGATGGGGTTGCCCGCCGGGTCGTCGTTGGACGCCGGAATGATGGCCACAGTCAACTGTGCCAGGAATTCGGAATTGGCTTCCGTCAGATAAATACTGACCGTACTGTCATCGTCGATGACCACCGAGTCCACTGCTGTTGCGAAGGAGGAAGATTCGCCCTGAATCCGGGCATAGCGTTCGATAGAATATTTGACGTCTTCCACGGTCACAGCTGTTCCGTCACTGAATAAAATGCCGTCTCTTAAGGTGAACGTATAGCACGTCGCATCCTCTGAGATCACGTAGCTGCTGGCGACCGCCGGCTCAAGATCGCCGTCGGAAGTGGCCTTGACAAGGCCTTCGTACATGTTGAACACCACACTTCGAGTTCCTGCGTCCGTAGTTTCATGGGGGTCAAGACTTACCAGGTCCTGCGTCATGCCGAGCACAACGCTGCCGCCTGTCGTAGGTGTACCATCTGAAGAAGTATCAGATTCCGTAGAAGCATCGGCGCTTTCCGTATCGGTATCCGCAGCGGAACCATTTTCGGATGAGGCCGAAGCATTGGCCTGCGTATCGGAGCTCTTGCCGCCCTGGCCGCATGCGCCAAGTGCAGCAGAGACGAGGAGGGCCAGTGCATAGAAAAGAACAAGTTTCTTTTTCATGTGAGTTACCTCTCTAATCTCTAATATTTCTCCCATTATTTGATTGTCCAGCCCAGTGTACCTCTTTTTTAAAAAAAAAGCAAGACTGTCTGTGAGCAGAGTAAAAGAAATTCCGCTGCCACTGTTATTCTATATCGATCTGCACGTCCTGATAGAGATCATTATTCAATATTTCCGCATTATCACCGACAAACGCTTTTGCCGCCTCCTCGTCACCCTGGAGCTGCCACATAAACCACGCCATGACATAGCCGTCCTCAGAAACGCCGGTGAGACCATGCGCTGTATCGCTCCTTCTAACCATGACTTTGTCTCCCAGTATCATATCGTAAATCTCAGTCAGCCCCTCCAGCGTTACAACCCAATCATCGCCTCCGCCGGCTCCGGAAACCAGCAGAATCGGGATATCAATTTGTGTGGCATCATAAGGCCATTGACACGCGACTGCCAGATCATGGTTCGTGGGCGACAGCGCCACGGCAGCCTTGTAAATATCCTTGTGGTCGGTATTGGTAATGGCGTTGATCACTCCAACGCCGCCCTGAGAATGACCGATGATACCCACATTGTCAAAGTCGATCTTCTGATAAAAAATACTCGGATTTCCTTCGTCATCTATGTATTCATTCAGAAGCTCCAGATAACGGATGCACATTTCAGCGCCGAACGCATTCCACGAATATGTCTCCTCCGTTGCTATGACGATAAAACCGTAGGAGGCATAGAACTGATGCTGCACCGTGGACAAAGAGCCTTTCCATCCTGTCCCGTTGCACACGACAATGACAGGATATTTTTTGCTCTCCGTCTCCAGCTCTGTCGGATAGCTGATTTCGTACTTCTCAAAAACCTGCACAGCGGTTTGTTCATAATAGGATGTGGCGTATAGGCCGTCTTTCAGGTAAGCCGCTTCGATACTGCCGCCGGTTTCTATACTGTCACGGTAATTATCTTTTAATGAACTGTCTCTGTGCGTCAGCCAGAAAAGGAACAACGCAATCAAAGCGACGATTACTAAGAGTATAATTCCGATTACCTTTAACACCTTTTTCATTATCCTTCCTCTCCTTTATAATGCGCCAAACTGTGTATGAGGCTTGACAAAAACGCATGTCATAGTATAATGACATAAAGCACTCAATTTGATACTATAGTATCATTATATTGAGAAAAATCAGGATGTCAATAGGGCAAATATATTTGATACTTTTTACGGAAATCGTATCTTTGAAGGAGGCTGTTTTATGGGGCGAAATTCTCTCACCACAGAATATTTAAAGGATTGTATGGCGGATGCGCTTATCAAATTGTTAAAAGAACGCAGTATTGATAAAATTACAGTACAGCAGATTACGGAAACCGCCGGTGTAGGAAGAGCCACATGGTTCCGCAATTTTTCAAACAAGAATGAAGCTATTTCTTTCAGATTAGTCCGCCTGTGGGAAAAATGGGCAGAGGAGCATGAACTGAAAGAACGCAGATCTTTTTCTATAGATAATGCGGAAACTTTTTTTCTGTACAATTATGAGATTAAAGATATGCTTCTGATTATATATCAGGCAGGACTCCAGACATCCGTATATGATGCGTTTTATGCGATTATGGTATCTGAAAATGATGATAATCCTGAAGAGCGTTACCGAAACCGATTCTATTCGTATGGCCTTTTTGGCCTGCTTGATGAGTGGATTAAGCGGGGATTTTCAGAATCGCCGGATGAAATGGCGAAAACATTACGCCGGATTGTCACATAATGAGAGAAGTGAGACAAAATACGCTTGATTATTTAAAAATTATGTAGTATTCTGTCATTATAACCAATAAATTTGTTTTTTGATATACAAAATTTTGGGTTTATTTATCACCTGCACCTGGAGAGTAGAAAGGAACGCGGGTGGATAATGAGAAAGACTGTACGACAGAGAAAATCCAGATTGGTACGATTTATGATGATGTGTATCGTACTTTGACAGTCAGCTGCAGCAGGCTGCTGTTGCCGGTTCTCAACGAGGTATTTGGTGAACATTATACCGGAGAAGAGTATGTAGATTTTTCACCCAATGAGCATTTTCTGAACAGGCAGGATGGCGGGGAGGAAAAGCGCATCACGGACACCAGCTTTACAGTGCATGGGATTGAGAGGAAAAAGTACCTGTTTGAGTGCCAGAGCCGCCCGGACAGCAGCATGCTGGTCAGGATATTTGAGTATTCTACGCAGATTGCGTTGGATGAAGGGAAGGTCGAGGGAGACATACTGAAGGTGGAGATTCCGCACTGCGCGATTTTATATTTGCGAAGCTGGAAATCTACACCTGATAAGCTGCAGATTCAGATCAATACACCGGGAGGAGCGGTCAGCTTCAATGTGCATGCGATGAAGCTGCAGGAATATACGATTGAGGAAATTTTCGAAAAGAAGCTTTTCATGCTGATACCGTTTTATATTTTTACATATGAGAAGCGTTTTGAAGAGTATAATACGAATGAAGAGAAGCTGAGTGAATTACAGGCGGAATATGTAAAAATAATCGAACAACTGGATAGGCTGGTGGAGCAGAAGCAACTGACTTCATATGAGTACAGGATGATTATTGACATGTCTAAGAATGTGCTGGAAGGCATAGCTGTCAGGTATGAGAAAGTCAGGAAAGGAGTCGGGGAAGTGTTTGGAGGAAGAATACTTGAAACAGAATGGGACAGAAGGTATCGTGCATGGTCAGCAGAAAAGGCGCGCTGTATGCAGGATAAAGGAATGGATGACGATGTTATAGAGTACATTTTGAAGAGCTTTGAAAGAGAACTTAAAAGCTATAAAACTCCAGGTGGAAAAATTATGTACGAAGGCGGGGAGGTATCCAAAGACAGTTTGTTTGGAACAGAATGGGGCGAAAGGTATCGCGCCGGAGAAAATGAAAAAGCAAGACAGGTTGCTTTTAAATTGAGGGATATGGGAATGGGTGACAATGATATCGCGCGTGTGGTGGATGTCAGCGCCAGTAAGGTAAGGGAGTGGTTTGATCCTGTAAAGGCATGATTTATCGCAGGAGAAGGCCGACGATCAGGAGACTTACAGATCATATGCGGATGCTAAACTGATCTCAGTAAAAAACAGTGGGGGTTCTTATGAGAAAATCAATTTTTATATTGTTGCTGGTGCTTGTACTTGGCTGCGCGGGCTGCGGAAAGTCTGAGATGGATATTCGGGTAGAAGAGCCCATCATTATGGGTGCAGGCTATTTTGGCAATTATGTTCTTTTGCTGCGCCTTTATGAAGGGGAATACGAGAGCGACTATTCTGTTGGCCCCGGGTTTGGCCCGAACTGGTCGGGCGAGTATGAGCTGGTGGTGATGGAATCCGGCAGTGATTCGGTTTTAAGCCGGTATCAGCTTACTGAATGGGATGAAACGCTTTGCTTTCAGGAGAACTTTGATTTACAGGTGACAGACCTGAATGCCGACGGCTGTATGGAGGTGCTGATCGGTCAGTACGGGGCGTCTAATTTCAATCTTTACAGGATGTATTATATTGATGCCGATCTGCAGATTGGATATTATTCGAAAATCGGAGAGCTGACGATCAGCAGCCAGGAGATGTCGCCGTGTCTGGAGGTGTCGGGAAACAGCGCTGTCTATTCCGTTTATGACAACGCGAAGGGAGAATGGGTTACCGGGGAGATTGACATAACAGCGCTGGCTCTGCAGGAATATTAAGAACCGCCAACATCTGATTTTGCGGGACTATAGAATAAAAATCGAATTGGGTCGATATATCGTCCAAACAGCCAAAATAATGTGGTATACTGTTTTGAGGTGTTACTAAAGAGAAGCGTAATCACCGCGGTAACGGTGAAAATAAATTGACGAGGAGACCGGTATTATGGCGAAGCTGAGAATGGAGTTCACCCTTGATGAAAAAGCTCTTCAGAGTTATGGCTATGACAAAGAGCAGGTATGCGGTATTGTGAAATCAAATTATGAGAAAAATGGTCTGATCTGTATTTCGGATAATGACGTTTTGGCGTTTGCGGATCAGGGAAACAGATGGGACTATGGAAATATGTGGGCGGTTACTCTTGCTTTTCTGGAGTGTGAATGGTTTGCGGACAGCCTGACTTCCTGCCTTTATTTCCAGAATGAGCTGGCAGAGGACCTGTTGCCACAACTGCCCAGGATGAGGGAAATACTGGAGAGAAACAGAAGGAGGAAGGCACTGAAAATACATGAAGGATGATTTGCTGTTATTCGGAAAGCCGATACAAAAGCAGATCACCTTTGATTTAAGTGACAGAAGATTAAGGGAGTATTACCCGCGACAGAAGATGAGATTTAACCCTCAATATTATAAAAAAGCATGGCGGGATATTGGGAGTTTTATGTATGAAAACGGATTTGTTCATCGGCAATATTCTGTGTATATTTCCATCTTGGAACTGACGAGCATAGAGATTAATACACTGATAAAAAGTATGGTTGAGGATATGCCATGGCTTCATAAGTGCCTGATTGTCATAGGTGTAACGGATATAGGCGAGCAGTTTGAATTGATGCCGACAGTGGGAAAATACGCGATGGAAATAGAAACGGTGAATTGCGCATACAACAAAAACAATTCATAATATTTCCATTATTTGATAAAAAACTGAAAAGAAATTAAAAAAAGTTGCAGGAACTCGAGCGGGAAATTGTTTCTGCAACTCTTTGATTTGGTGAATATATTATTGCTTTATCAGACAATTATGGATTAAAGAAGTAAAATGGCAAATTATCAGACAGCTTGGAGAAAATTGGGTGTTTACAAATTCCAGAAAGCGAAGTATAATACAAAAAGCGCAACGCGATAAAAGTGTTAACATATTGCGCGAAGCGCACTCCGCGCATCAGCGCATAAATTCAGGAGGTGCCTGAAAGGCATAACCTATTGCGCGAAGCGCACCCCACGCGTCAGCGCATAGATTTAGGAGATGCCTGAAAGGCATACCATCATAATTTTAAGCAGGAAGGTTGATAAGCTGCTGCCTCAAAGACGAGTCGGTGAGCCTGTCGCCTTTTCTTATGCCCAAAATGAAGGAGAAACCCCATGTTTGATGTAAAAAGAGAAGTCCCCGCAGCACCCCTGTACGACCCGGCCTTCGAGCACGACAACTGCGGCATCGGCGCCTGCGTCAATATCAAGGGCATTAAGACCCGCGAGACCGTGGAGAACGCCCTGCAGATCGTTGAGACCTTAGAGCACAGAGCCGGCAAGGACGCGGAGGGAAAAACCGGCGACGGCGTCGGCATCCTGACCCAGATTCCCCATGCTTTTTTCAAGAGGGAGACCGCGAAGCTGGGCTTTGACATCGGCGGCGAGCGAGAGTACGGCATCGCCATGTTTTTCATGCCTCAGGAGGAGATGCCCAGAAATCAGGCCAAAAAGATGTTTGAGATCATCGTTGAGAAGGAGGGCCTGAAATTCCTGGGCTGGCGTGTCGTGCCGACGCACCCGGAGGTGCTGGGCAACAAGGCGCTGGAGTGCATGCCCTATATCATCCAGGGCTTTGTGAAAAAGCCCGCCAATGTGGAGAAGGGCATTGACTTTGACCGCAAGCTCTACGTGGCGAGGAGGGTCTTTGAGCAGTCCACCAGCAACACCTATGTGGTGAGCTTTTCCAGCAGGACCATCGTCTACAAGGGCATGTTCCTGGTGGGGCAGCTGCGCACCTTTTTCTCGGATTTACAGGACCCGGAGTATGTGGCGGCCATCGCCATGATCCACTCCCGCTTCTCTACGAATACCACTCCCAGCTGGGAGCGCGCCCATCCGAACCGTTACATCGTACACAACGGCGAGATCAACACCATCCGCGGCAACGCCGACAAGATGCTCTCCCGCGAGGAGACCATGGACAGCGTCTATTTAAAGGATTCCTTCAATAAGGTCCTGCCCTGCATCGAGGCTTCCGGCTCCGACTCGGCCCAGCTGGACAATACCCTGGAATTCTTTGTCATGTCCGGCATGGACCTGCCTCTGGCGGTAATGATCACCATTCCCGAGCCCTGGACCAACGACAAGGCCATGAGCCAGACCAAGAAGGATTTCTACCAATATTATGCCACCATGATGGAGCCATGGGACGGCCCGGCCTCCATTCTTTTTACGGACGGCGATGTGATGGGGGCGGTTCTGGACAGAAACGGCCTGCGTCCCTCCCGCTACATGATCACCGACGACGGGCAGATGATCCTGTCCTCCGAGGTGGGAGCCCTGCCCATCGACCCCACCAAGGTGGTGGTCAAGGAGCGTCTGCGCCCCGGCAGAATGCTGCTCATCGATACCGTGCAGGGGAGAGTCATCGGCGACGATGAAATCAAGGAAAAATACGCTTCCGCCCAGCCCTACGGCGAGTGGCTGGACAATAACCTGACGGATTTAAGCTCCATCAAGATTCCCAACAAGAGCGTGCCGAAGTACACCTATGAGGAGCGCCAGAGGATCCAGAAGGCTTTCGGCTATACCTATGAGGAATTAAAGCAGGCCATTCTCCCCATGGCGAAGAACGGCTCGGAGGCCACCGCGGCCATGGGCGTGGATGTGGCGCTCCCGGTCCTGAGCAAGAGCCACCGTCCTCTGTTCCATTATTTCAAGCAGATGTTCGCCCAGGTCACCAACCCGCCCATCGACTCCATCCGTGAGGAGATCGTGACGGCCACGGCCATCCATATGGGCACCAGCGGCAACCTCTTAGAGGAAAAGCCGGAAAACTGCCACATGCTGAAGGTGAAAAACCCGGTTCTCTCCAACACGGATCTGTTAAAGATTCAGAACCTGAATCTGCCCGGCTTTAAGGTGGCCACCGTGCCCCTGACCTACTATAAGACCACCAGCCTGGAGAAGAGCATCAATCGCATGTTCAATGAGGCGGACAAGGCCTTCAAGGACGGAGCCAATATTCTGATCCTTTCCGACAGAGGCCTGGATGAAAACCACGTGGCCATTCCCTCCCTGCTGGCGGTGGCGGCCTTAAACCAGCACTTTGTGGAGACCAAGAAGAGAACCAGCCTGTCCCTGATCTTAGAGACTGGCGAGCCCAGGGACGTGCATGATTTCGCGACCCTCTTAGGATACGGCGCCAGCGCCATCAACCCCTACCTGGCCCTGGACACCATTCAGGAACTGATCGACAACCACATGCTGGACAAGGACTATTACGCGGCGGAGAGCGATTATCGGGAAGCTATCTTAAGCGGTATCGTCAAGATCGCCTCCAAGATGGGCATTTCCACCATCCAGTCTTACCAGAGCAGCAAGATTTTTGAGGCCATCGGCATCGACAAGGCCGTCATTGACAAATATTTTACCAACACGGTCTGCCGCGTGGGCGGTATCACCTTAAAGGATATTGAGAATCAGATCAATGAGCTTCACGATATGGCCTTTGACCCGCTGGAGCTAGACAATGACCTGACGCTGAACAGCCCGGGGCAGCACAAGAGCCGCAGTGGCGCGGACCTGCACCTGTACAATCCGGCCACTATCCACATGCTGCAGCAGTCCACCCAGCGCGGCGATTATGGGATGTTCAAGCAGTACACCAAAATGATCAACGAGGAGGGCGGCGTGCGCAATCTCCGGGGGCTGATGGAGTTTGATTATCCGGAGGAGGGCGTGCCGTTGGATGAGGTGGAGAGCGTGGACAGCATTGTGACTCGCTTTAAGACCGGCGCCATGTCCTACGGCTCTATTTCAAAGGAGGCCCACGAGACCATGGCCATTGCCATGAACCGTCTCCACGGCAAGAGCAATTCCGGCGAGGGCGGCGAGGATCTGGAGCGCCTGACGGTGGGCAGGGACGGCCTGAACCGTTGCTCCGCCATCAAGCAGGTGGCCAGCGGCCGCTTCGGCGTGACCAGCAGATATCTGGTCAGCGCCAAGGAAATTCAGATCAAGATGGCCCAGGGCGCCAAGCCCGGTGAGGGCGGCCATCTGCCCGGAGGAAAGGTTTATCCCTGGATTGCCAAAACCCGACACTCCACCCCCGGCGTGAGCCTGATTTCCCCGCCGCCGCACCACGATATTTATTCCATCGAGGATCTGGCGCAGCTGATTTATGATCTGAAAAACGCCAACAGGGACGCCCGTATCTCCGTAAAGCTGGTTTCTGAGGCGGGCGTGGGCACCATAGCGGCAGGCGTGGCCAAGGCCGGCGCCCAGGTCATCCTGATTTCCGGCTACGACGGCGGCACCGGCGCGGCTCCCAGAAACTCCATCCACAACGCGGGACTCCCCTGGGAGCTGGGACTGGCGGAGACCCACCAGACCCTGATTATGAACGGCCTGCGCAACAAGGTTCGTATTGAGACTGACGGCAAGCTGATGACCGGCCGGGATGTGGCGATAGCCGCCATGCTGGGCGCAGAGGAATTCGGCTTTGCCACCGCGCCCCTGGTTACCATGGGCTGTGTCATGATGCGCGTCTGCAACCTGGATACCTGCCCGGTGGGCGTGGCGACCCAGAATCCGGAGTTGCGCAAAAATTTTAAGGGCAAGCCGGAGTATGTGGAAAACTTCATGCGTTTTATCGCTCAGGATCTGCGGGAGCATATGGCGAAGCTGGGCGTGCGCACGGTGGATGAGCTGGTGGGACGCACAGACCTTCTGAAGGTGAAGAGCGGCCTGACCGATCTGCAGTCCCGCATTACGCTGGACAAGATTTTAAATAATCCCTACGATGCCAGACAGATGAAGGTGACCTTCATTCCCGAGCAGGTCTATGATTTCAGGCTGGAAAATACGCTGGACGAGAGGGTTCTTTTAAAACAGCTGGATAAGGCCATCTCCAAAGGCCAGAAGCGGTCCATCGAGGTGGATGTGAAAAATATGGATCGGGCCTTCGGCACCATCCTGGGCAGTGAGATCACAAAGCGTCTGGGCGACAATGTGGCGGAGGATACCTACCGGGTGCTGTGCAACGGCAGCGGCGGCCAGTCCTTTGGCGCGTTCATTCCCAGGGGTCTGACTCTGGAGCTTGTAGGCGATGCCAACGATTATTTTGGCAAGGGACTTTCCGGCGGCAAGCTGATCATTTATCCGCCAAGGGGCAGTAAATTTAAGCATGAGGAGAATATTATTATCGGCAATGTGGCGCTCTACGGCGCGACCAGCGGCAAGGCCTTCATCAACGGCGTGGCGGGGGAGCGCTTCTGCGTGAGAAATTCCGGCGCCACCGCGGTGGTGGAGGGCGTGGGCGACCACGGCTGCGAGTACATGACCGGCGGCACCGTTCTGGTCTTAGGCCCCACCGGCAAGAATTTCGCGGCGGGCATGAGCGGCGGCATCGCCTATGTGCTGGATGAAAATAACGACCTGTACAAGCGGCTGAATAAGGGCATGATTTCCTCCCGGGAAATTACCTCCAAGTATGACGTCAGCGCCATCAAGGACCTGATCAGCGAGCATGTGGCCTACACCAACTCGGAGAAGGGCAAATATATTCTGGATCATTTCGGGGAATATCTGCCGAAGTTTAAAAAGATCATTCCCAATGATTATGAAAAGATGCTCTCCGCCATCGTCCAGATGGAGAAGAAGGGCTTAAACGCCGAGCAGGCGCAGATCGAGGCCTTTTACATGGTCAAGGGAAAGTAGAGGAGGAAGACAAGCATGGGAAAACCAACAGGATTTATGGAATATGAGAGAGCCGTCTCCACGGCGGAATCTCCGGTCACCAGAACCGGCCATTTCAATGAGTTCCATGAGCATCTTCCGATGGAGAGCCAGCGCCTCCAGGGCGCCAGATGCATGGACTGCGGCGTACCCTTCTGCCAGGCGGGCATGATGATCGCCGGCATGGCCAGCGGCTGTCCTCTGCACAACCTGGTGCCGGAGTGGAATGACCTGGTGTATACCAACAACTGGAAGCAGGCCTATAACCGTCTGCATAAGACCAACAATTTCCCGGAGTTCACCTCCAGGGTCTGCCCGGCGCTGTGCGAAAACGCCTGTATGTGCGGCTTGAACGGCGATCCGGTTTCCACAAAGGAAAATGAGTATGCCATCATTGAGAACGCTTACGCGAAAGGCTATGCTGACCCGAAGCCGCCAAAGGTGCGCACCGGCAAGACCATCGCCATCGTGGGGAGCGGGCCAAGCGGCTTAGCGGCGGCGGATCAGTTAAACCGTCGGGGACACAGCGTCACGGTATATGAGCGGAGCGACCGCGTGGGCGGTCTGCTGCGCTATGGCATCCCCAACATGAAGCTGGAAAAGAGCGTGATCGACCGCAAGGTTGCTGTCATGGAAGCGGAGGGCGTAGTATTTAAAACGTCCGTTAATGTGGGAGTGGACATCAGCGCTCAGGAGTTGATGAGTCAGTATGACCGTGTGATCCTGGCCTGCGGAGCCTCCAATCCGAGGGATATCAACGCGCCGGGAAGAGACGCCGAGGGGATTTATTTCGCGGTGGATTTTTTGAGCCGCAACACGAAGAGTCTGCTGGACTCCAACCTGCAGGACGGCAATTTTATCAATACAAAGGATAAAAATGTGGTGATCATCGGCGGCGGCGACACCGGCAATGACTGCGTGGGCACGGCCATGCGCCACGGCTGTAAGAGCGTGACCCAGCTGGAGATGACGCCGAAGCCCCCGGTATCCCGGGCGGCCAACAACCCCTGGCCGGAGTGGCCCAAAATTCTGAAAACCGATTACGGGCAGGAGGAGGCCATCGCAAAATTCGGTCATGATCCCCGCATCTTTGAGACCACGGTGAAGGAATTTGAAAAGGGGGAGGACGGAAAGCTGACCGGCGTGATCACCATCCGCACCGCCATGGTGAAGGATGAGGCCACAGGCCGCATGGTCATGAAAACCCTGGAGGGCACGGAGCAGCGCCTGGACGCGGAGGTGGTGCTCATCGCCGCGGGCTTTCTGGGCTGCCAGTCCTATGTGGCGGACGCCTTCGGCGTGGAGCTCAATCCCCGCACCAATGTGAAGACGGAGCCCGGCAAATACCAGACCAGCGTGGAAAACGTGTTCGTCACCGGCGATATGCACCGGGGCCAGAGTCTGGTTGTGTGGGGGATCAGAGAGGGCAGGGAGGCCGCCTACGCGGTGGACGAGAGCCTGATGGGGTACTCCAATCTGATGATTCAGTGAGTGCTCTCTGAACATGGCGCCGTATGAAGGCACACATGAGTCAGAATAGATATCTATGTCTGAAAATCAGAAAAAAGGATCCGGGAATCACAGTTTCCGGGTCCTTTCTTTTGACGTGGCAGGCTTTCAGAGCGATATTATTCACGGGTTTCTCTTCGGGAGACTCTTTGGGTATGCCCGCATGGGCAGGCTTATATGCTCATAACAGGTAACAGACGGGCTGATTTGTCCGATATATTGACAAATAAACTCATTTGTCCATTGAAAAAAATGAAAGGCGTTGATTATAATCATTTCAGAAAAAACGGGAGACGGAGTTCATGAAAGACGACAGAAACTTCAGCAATCAGCTTGCCTGGGCGCTTTTTAAGGCGGCGGCCCTGAGCATTCTTTTATTCTTTTTCCTTTCCAGGCTGGATACCATCAGGACTGGCGCGAATGTGGTTATAGGTGTGCTCATGCCCTTCATCATCGGCGGCGTCATTGCCTATATCCTGAAGCCCATGTGCAATTTTTTTGAAAGACATCTGAAGGAAAAGCTGCCCCGTCAGGCCCACGGGCTGAGCGTTGTGCTGGCGCTGGCGGCGGCGGTTCTGGCGGTGGGAGCCCTGTTTTTAATGGTGATTCCGTCGCTGTTTCAGAGCATCTATACCATCGCGCTGATGATACCGGACAGCGTGCAGAGCCTTTCCAACTGGCTGCTGACCTATTTCGGCGACAATGAGGTGCTGAGCAATTATATCAGCGAGTTGTCGGGAGAGCTGTCCGCCACTCTCACAAACTGGCTTTCCGGCAGCGTCCTGCCCGGGCTTCAGACCCTGATCGGCAGTGTGGCTACCGGCGTGGGCAGCCTGATTACCCTGTGCAAAAACTTCTTCATCGGCATGATTGTGGCGATTTATCTGCTGCTGGGCCGCAAAAAATTCGCCGAGCAGGCCAAAAAGCTGCTCCACAGTATTATGAGGAAAAAATGGGCCGACGCCATTCTGGAGGAGGTCACCTTTGCGGACAAAATGTTTGGCGGTTTTATTGGGGGCAGGATTTATGATTCTCTGATTGTCGGCGTGATCTGCTTCGTGGGAATGCTGATCCTGGGGATTCCCTATCCGGGTCTGGTGAGCGTGATCGTGGGCGTGACCAATATCATCCCGTTCTTTGGCCCCTTTATCGGCGCGGTGCCTTCTTTTCTGCTGATTCTGATTGTCAAGCCTGTGAAGGCGCTGATTTTTGTGGTGTTCGTGGTGATTCTGCAGCAGTTTGACGGCAATATTCTGGGCCCTCGCATTCTGGGGAACGTGACCGGACTGTCCAGCTTCTGGGTTTTATTTTCCATCCTGTTTTTCGGAGGAATCTTCGGCTTTGTGGGAATGCTGATCGGTGTGCCCCTGTTCGCGGTGATTTATGATGTGGCCAGGAAGCTGATGTACAAGGGGCTGGCGTACCGGGAGAGGCAGGAGGCGGAAGGACAAAAGCAACAGAAAATTGATTAAAGCGACAAAAGGGCGCCCTACGGGTGTCATGTCGTTGCGGTTGCTAAGCGCCGGTGGCGCTTGTTCAGCAACGACCTGCATAGCATGCGGGCTTTGCCCGTAGGAGCGAAGCGGAGACCCCCAGGGTCATAAATGCGAATGCCCTAAAGGACTAGCTTCGCGTCGCACGCATTCGATTTCTGACCTTTTGTCCCTTGTATCATAAATTTTTCAGGCATGCCGCACAGGCGCGCCGGACAGGAGGAGAAAAATGGAGAAATTTAAGAAGATCGGCTCCGGCGTCGCGGGAGCGCTCTGTGAACTGGTCGTAGGCATTTCCCTGCTGATCGATCCGGTCAGCTTTACGACAAGGATTATCATGGTGGCGGGCGCCATTCTGACGGTGGTCGGAGCGATCAATATCGTCAGATATTTCAGAAACGCGCCGCCGACCGGGATTTTTGAGAGAAAGCTGTCCACGGGGCTTATCGAGGTAATCTGCGGAATCTTCTGCGTAACAACTCCCCAGTGGTTTGCCGCCACATTCCCGGCGCTGGCGGTCATTTACGGCGTCGCTACGTTGATAAGCGGCGTCATGAAGGTGGAGCTTACGGTGAATATGTTCCGCATGAAGGTGAGACACTGGTGGATCAGCGCCATTGGAGCGGCTGTCACCATTGCCTGCGCTGTGTTCATCATCTGTAATCCGCTGAACATCACCGCGGTGCTGTGGACCTTTATCGCCGTTTCCCTGATCGTGGAGGCGGTTATTGACCTTGTCACTGCCTTCCTTCCGGCCAGAAAGGATCCCAACGAGGTCTGAGGATCACCGGAGATGTGCTTATCCTTTTTTAACTGAATTTTTTGTTTTTGAAGGGTGCTGAAGCTGACCTTTCACTTCAGCAATTTATTCTGCATGAACGACATATCAAACGAAATCCGCACCCGGTTATTCACATCGCGGGACCTGGAATACAGAGATTTCCAGAGCGCGCTGATCCCCACTGTGGATAAGGAAAACGTCATCGGCGTTCGCACTCCGGCACTCCGCCGGTACGCGAAGGAGCTGGCGGGGCGGGAGGAGATTGAGGATTTTCTGACGGATCTGCCTCATCTATATTTCGAGGAAAATAATCTGCATTTTTTCATAGTGGAGCGGACGCCGGATTTTGAAAAGTGCCTGGCTCAGGTGCAGGTCTTTCTGCCCTATGTGGACAACTGGGCCACCTGCGACCAGGCCTGCCCGATGATATTTAAGCGCCGCAAAAGAGAGCTCCTTCCTTTTATAAAGGAATGGGTGGAGAGCGGCCGGACCTATACTGTTCGCTTTGGAATCGGTATGCTGATGCGCCTGTTTCTGGATGAGGATTTTTCTGTGGAGTATCTGGAAATGGCAGCGGCGGTGCGCTCGGAGGAATATTATGTCAATATGATGGTCGCCTGGTACTTTGCCACCGCGCTGGCCAAACAGTATCAAGCGGCCCTGCCATATCTTACGGAGCGCCGTCTGCCTGTCCGGACGCACAATAAAACCATTCAGAAGGCCTGCGAGAGCCGGCGGATTCCGCCGGAGAGGAAGGAGTACCTGAGGGGGCTGAAAAGGCCTGATGAAAATAAATATAGAAAAATTGTCCAAAAACCTTGCTGAAATACCTCATATCATGTTACAATATGGATACTGTGATGCGGCGGACGGGCTGTGTCCATGACATTGCCCGCGGCGGCACCCAATAATATGACGGTCCTTTGAAGGAGACCGCAAGATGGAGGTATAGAATGGACTTAAATTTAAGACCGGCAAGTGAATGCAAGTATGACGCGGTATCTCTCGGTGAGATTATGCTGCGCCTGGACCCGGGTGAGGGCAGAATCCGCACAGCCAGAAGCTTCCGTGCGTGGGAGGGCGGCGGCGAGTACAACGTAGTCCGCGGTCTGCGCAAGTGCTTCGGCATGAAGACCGCTGTGATCACCGCTTTCGCTGATAATGAGGTCGGCAGACTGATTGAGGATTTCATCTGCCAGGGCGGCGTTGACACAGACCTGATCAAGTGGATGAAGACCGACGGCATCGGCCGCACCTGCCGCAACGGCATCAACTTTACGGAGCGCGGCTTCGGTATTCGCGGCGCGGTTGGCTGCTCTGACAGAGCGAACACCGCCATCTCCAAGGCGACTCCGGCTGATTTTGATTTTGATTATATCTTTGGCGAGCTGGGCGTTCGCTGGTTACATACCGGCGGCATCTACGCGGCTTTGTCCGAGCAGGCCTGCGAGACCGTCATCGCGGCGATTAAGACCGCGAAGAAGTACGGCACCGTGGTTTCCTATGACCTGAACTATCGTCCTTCCATGTGGAGCGCCATCGGCGGACAGGCCAAGGCACAGGAAGTGAATAAAGAGGTTGCGAAGTATGTTGACGTCATGATCGGCAACGAGGAAGACTTCACCGCCTGCCTGGGCTTCGAGATCGAGGGCAACGACGCCAACTTAAAGGAGCTGAATCTGGACGGCTACAAGAAGATGATCAACGAGGCGGCCAAGACCTACCCGAACTTCAAGGTAGTGGCGACCACCCTCCGCACCGTTAAGACCGCTACCGTCAACGACTGGAGCGCGATCTGCTGGGCGGACGGCGAGATCTACAAGGCCAAGGATTACAAGGGCCTGGAGATCATGGACCGTGTAGGCGGCGGCGACTCCTTTGCTTCCGGCCTGGTTTACGGCCTGATGACCACCCAGAACGCGGAGCTGGCGGTCAATTACGGCGCGGCTCACGGCGCACTGGCAATGACTACCCCGGGCGACACCTCCATGGCCAATAAGAAGGAAGTGGAAGCTATCATGGGCGGCGCCGGCGCGAGAGTCCAGAGATAAGGATATTTTCAGTATTCAAATGCAAAAAAAGGGCTCGCCGCAGGCGAGCCCTTTTCAGAACAAAAATAAGAAAGCCTGAAATAATTCGGGCTTTTTTGCGTCATATAGAGAGGGAGGTACTACGGATGGAGGACATTGCGATTATCGGACTGTACTGGGACAGAAATGAGCGGGCGATCCGGGAGACGGACTTAAAATACGGCCCCTACTGCCATACGATCGCTTATAATATTCTGGAGAATAAAGAGGATTCGGAGGAGTGCGTCAACGATACCTGGCTGAGGGCCTGGAATTCCATGCCTCCTCAGAAGCCCGGCTATCTGCGCCTTTTTCTGGGAAAGATCACCAGAAATCTTTCACTGGACGTCTGGAAAAATAAACATGCCGGAAAGCGGGGAGGCGGGGAGCTTTCTCTGGCGCTGGAGGAGCTTGCTGAGTGTGTGGCGGATACGAAGGATGTGGAGAGCGAGGTTCAGGCGAAGGAGCTGGCGGAGACCATCAACCGGTTTTTACATACTCTGCCGGAGCGGGAGAGGAATATTTTTCTGCAGAGATATTTTTATATGTACTCCGCAAAAGAGGTGGCGGCGCGTTATAATCTCCGGGAAAATCATGTGCCGGTGATTTTATCCCGCACCCGCAAAAAGCTGGCGGCGTATCTGCAAAAGGAGGGATGGGCGGTATGACGGCTATGGATATTCTGGAAGCCCTGGGGCAGACCGGGGAGGAGCTGCTGTATTCCTGTGAGGAGCCGATGGGGGAAGAGCACGAAGACGCCGGTTCATCAGACACGGAGAAAAATGGGGAAAAACATGTCCGGAGGAGAGAACGGGCACACAGACATTTCTTCCTGAAAACAGCGGGACACCGGCATATGGCGGCAGGGATGATCGCGGCGGCGGTTCTGCTGCTGGTGTGCGTGGCCGGCGGCGGATATATCCGCAGAAGCTTTGGCACCGGCAGGAGCAACAGCACAAGCTCCTTCAGTATGCAGGAATCCGATGCAATCACGGCTGATACCGCGGAGGAGGAAACGACCGTGGAGGAGGCGGAGACGGAGTCTGTTTCCGGAGAAGACACAAAAACGGCGACAACAGAATCCACGGCGGAAACAGAAAAGTCCACTGCGGTGACAGAAGAAACGGAAACTGCTGAGTCCGCGGCGGATAAAGAGAGTGAGGAGGGAGCGCTGACGGAATCCGCGGCATTACCGGCTTTGCGGCTGGCAGAGGTATATATTCCGGGCTTTGACACTTCATCACTGTCGGAGGAGGAATACGCGGAAATGACGGAGCTGGTGAAGCTGGTGCAGGAGGAGATTGACGCCGCCCTGTCCGTAGAGAGCTTGGAGACTCTTCCAGTGTACAGGTTCGCGGGGCAGGATGATGTTTCAGAGACTTCAGAGGAGGAAGCCGGCCAGGCTGGGGCCGCTTCCGGCGAAGAATCCGCAGAAAACGGTATGACATACAGCGGAGCGGACGATGCGGTCCATGCAAGCCTGATCGAGAAACTGGGCGATTATCCGGTGATCACCCAGGAGGAGGCGGAGGAGTTTCTGCGGCAGGGGTATTATCTGTCGTCCGCGGACCTTTCAGCGGAGGACGCTGACAGCGCGGAGACGGTTTCCGTGGAGCTGCGCTATCTGGCCAGTGCTGAAACATTGATTTACATGCCCTATTATCAGTTTACGGTGGTGGTTGAGGAGGATATGGTGTACGTCTGTTGTGTCCCCGCGGTCAGCCGGGAATATCTGACGGGGACGCTCAGCTATGGGGCGGCGGAGTAGCGGCAGAGTAAACAGCAGCTATTGAATTTAAAAATGAAATATGATATAGTAAACGACATATAAATTTGCCGTTTACTATATCCCCTCAGGGGGTGGAAAATGGCTCATGATGTCCGCTGAAGCTGCGGAATAATTTTGAAAATATGACGGGTGAGTGATTATGAGCGAGGAGAGAACCACATTGCTGGAAGAGGAAAAGACAGCCGTATCCAGAAACTTTATTGAATTGGAAATTGACAAGGATCTTAAGGAGGGCGTGTACGACACTGTGCATACCCGTTTTCCACCGGAGCCAAACGGCTATCTGCATATCGGACACGCCAAGAGCATCCTGTTAAATTACGGGCTTGCTCAGGAGTATGGCGGCAAGTTCAACATGCGCTTTGACAACACCAATCCCACCAAGGAGGACACCGAATTTGTGGAGTCCATCAAGGCGGACGTGGCCTGGCTGGGCGCGGACTGGGAGGATCGGCTGTTTTTTGCCTCCGATTATTTTGACCAGATGTATGAGGGCGCGGTGAAGCTGATCAGAAAGGGGAAGGCTTATGTGTCCGACCTCTCCGCGGAGCAGATCAGAGAGTACAGGGGCACGCTGACAGAGCCGGGCAGGGAGGATCCTTATTCCGCCAGAAGCGTTGAGGAGAATCTGACCTTATTTGAGGAGATGAAGGAGGGCAGATATGCCGACGGCGAGAAGGTGCTGCGCGCCCGCATCGACATGGCCAGCCCCAATATGAATATGCGCGACCCGGTGATTTACCGCGTGGCCCACATGAGCCATCACAATACCGGGGACAGGTGGTGCATTTACCCCATGTATGATTTTGCCCACCCGATCGAGGACGCCATCGAGGGAATCACTCACTCCATCTGTACGTTGGAGTTTGAGGATCACCGTCCCCTGTACGACTGGGTGGTCAGAGAGCTGGAATACCCCCATCCGCCCCGCCAGATCGAGTTCGCCAAGCTCTATCTGAAAAATGTGATCACCGGCAAGCGCTATATCAAGAAGCTGGTGCAGGAGGGCATTGTGGACGGCTGGGACGACCCCAGGCTTGTGTCCATCGCGGCCCTGCGCCGCAGGGGCTTCACCCCGGAGTCCATCAGAATGTTTGTGGAAATGTGCGGCGTCTCCAAGGCCAATTCCATCGCGGATTATGCCGCTTTAGAATACTGTATCCGCGAGGACTTGAAGCTGAAAAGTCCCCGGGTTATGGCGGTTCTTGACCCCATTAAGCTGATCATTGACAATTATCCGGAGGGAGAGATTGAATGGCTGGACGCTCCGAATAATCTGGAAAATGAGGCGCTCGGCTCCCGGAAGGTGCCCTTTGGGAAAGTATTATATATCGACCGGGAGGACTTCATGGAGGAGCCCCCGAGGAAATATTTCCGCCTCTTCCCCGGCAATGAGGTGCGCCTGATGAACGCCTATTTTGTGAAGTGCGTGGACTTTGTGAAGGATGAAGAGGGCAGGGTTACGGAGGTTCACTGTACCTATGACCCCGAGACCAGATCCGGTTCCGGCTTCAACGCCCGCAAGGTGAAGGGCACCATCCACTGGGTCTGCGCCGACACCGCTTTAAAGGCTGAGGTCCGCCTCTATGAAAATATCGTGGATGAGGAGAAGGGGGTATATAATGAGGACGGAAGCCTGAACCTGAACCCCAATTCCCTGACTGTCCGCACCTGCTATGTGGAACCTTCCGTGAAGGACGCGAAAGCCTTTGACCGCTTCCAGTTTGTCAGACAGGGCTTTTTCTGTGTGGACTATAAAGATACCACGCCGGAGAAGCTGGTGTTCAACCGGATTGTGTCGCTGAAAAGCTCATTTAAGCTGCCGAAGACAACGTAAGAGGGAGAAGCGGGAAAACATGGAGTCCCGGAATGGTACAGACAGCTGTAAAAAAATGTAAAATTATTTTATGACGGCATGGCCCGTTTGATTGCATTCGTTTGCAGTCAGACGGGCTGTAAAAATCCCGTAAACCCGGTTGCAAAAAGTTCCCAAAAAGGGTATGATAAGCGGTGATGGAAAGCTATCGGGTTATTTACAGTCAGGAGAACCGAATACAGATATACACAGGGGAAATCGTGGAGAAGAGATCCCGCTTTATCGCCAATATCCGCGCGGTGGAAAGCGAGGAGGAGGCCATGGCCTTTGTGGAGCAGATGAGGAAGCGCTACTATGACGCCCGGCACAACTGCTACGCTTTTGTGGTGGGGCCGCGTGGGGAGCTTGCGCGCTCCAGCGATGATGGGGAGCCCTCCGGGACGGCGGGGCGGCCCATGCTGGAGGTGCTGCAGGGGGCGGAGCTTAAGAACGCGGCGGTGGTGGTGACCCGGTATTTCGGCGGGGTGCTTCTGGGGGCGGGAGGCCTGGTGAGGGCCTACACCCAGGCGGCGCAGGAGGCACTGAAGCTTTGCCCGACAGCCATCATGAAAAGCGGAAGACGAGTGGAGATCGAGACGGACTACAACGGCATCGGGAAGATATTGTATTTGCTTGGCAGGAGAAATCTGACGCAGGAGAGCAGCGAATACACGGATCGGGTGTGCTTAAGAGTCCTGATCCCGGAGGAGGAAATTTCTGATTTTACGAAGGAAGTGACTGAGGCTACCGCGGGACGCGGCCGGATCAGGGAGCTGGAAGAGGTGTTTTATCCGGTTCCGGAATAGGAGGAAGCCATGAATACAATCGATGAACAGCTGGAAATGATAGCTACCTTTCTGGAACAGAAACAGTATACCAATCTTCGGCAGGCGCTGACGCAGATGAACGAGGCGGATATCGCCGCCGCTCTCGCCAGACTGGAGGAAGAGGACGTCAAGACGGTGTTCCGCATTCTGCCCAAGGATCTGGCAGCGGATATTTTTTCCTATATGGAAGTGGATCAGCAGCAGATGGTCATCACCTCCCTCTCCGACAGGGACGCCGGGCGGCTCATTGACAGGCTGCAGGCGGACGACGCGGCGGACTTCCTTGACGAGATGCCCGCCAACATCGTAAAAAAGATTCTGGCCAACGCAAGCCCCGATACCCGCCGGGATATCAACCAGCTGCTCCAGTACCCGGAGGACAGCGCCGGCAGCATCATGACGGTGGAGTACGTGGAGCTGAAGGAGAATAATACCGTCGCCGGGGCCCTGGACAGGATTCGAAAGATCGGCCTGGATTCCGAGACCAGCAACATCTGTTATGTGCTGGATCCGTCCCGACTTTTGGTGGGAATTGTCACCCTGCGCAAGCTGGTGATCAGCGATCCGAAGGCCTTTATTGAGGACATCATGGACACCCACGTGATCTCCGTGAACACGCTGACCGACCAGGAGGCGGTGGCCAGGCAGTTCCAGAAATACGACCTGATGGCCATGCCGGTGGTGGACAATGAGAGCCGCATGGTGGGTATCGTCACGGTGGACGACATCGTGGACATCCTGCAGGAGGAGACCACTGAGGATATTGAAAAGATGGCGGCCATTGTGCCTACCGACAAGCCTTACATGAAAACGGGCGTTGTGGAAACCTTCTGGAAGCGGATTCCCTGGCTGATGCTTCTGATGGTATCCGCCACCTTTACCTCCAGAATCATGGCGTCCTTCGAGACGGCGCTGGCGGCCTGCGCCAGCCTAAGCTTTTTCATCCCCATGCTCATGGATACCGGCGGAAACGCCGGCGGACAGGCCAGCGTCTCCATCATCCGCGCCCTGTCTCTGGACGAGGTGGAGAAGGGAAGTCTGCCGAAGATCGTCTGGAAGGAAATCCGGGTGGCGCTTTTGTGCGGCGCCTGTCTGGCGGTGGTGGGCTTTTTCAAGGTGTGGCTGTATGACCGGGTGGGAACCCAGGTGGCCTTTGTGGTGGCTGTGACCATGCTGGTGACGGTGTGCTGCGCCAAGATGGTGGGGTGTCTTTTGCCCATGGGAGCCAAAAAGCTGGGCTTTGACCCGGCGGTGATGGCAAGTCCCTTTATCACCACCATTGTGGACGCGATTTCGTTATTGTTATATTTTCAGATTGCCAGTCATATACTGGCGGATATGTTGTAAGGAGGACATAATATGGGCAGAAGCGGAGGCGGCTTTTCCGGAGGCGGCCGCGGAATGGGCGGCCACAGCGGAGGCGGCAGAAGCGGCGGTGGAGGTTTTGGCGGCAGTAGCAGTGGCAGAAGCGGCCTGGGAGGCGGCGGCAGCAGTGGCAGAAGCGGTTTGGGCAGCGGCGGCTATGGAACCGGAGGAAGAAGCGGAATGGGCGGAGGCGCGCCCAGAGGCGGCGCTGGCCCCATGGGCGGGCCGATGGGCGGTCCCGGAGGAGGTCCCCGTCCGCCCAGAAGGCCGAGACGGAGATGGTTCTTTTTCGGACCAAGATATTATGGAGACGGATACGGCAGAGGTGGCGGATGCCTGGGCTCCTCCCTGTTTGGAATTATTCTGGTATTGCTGATTCTTTCAGCACTGTTTACCGGTGTCGGGCGCGGAACATACGGGTCAGTTTCCACCCGGGCCACATCCACGGCCAATATTACCACGTCCACCATTGAGCGGGAGAAGCTGGATCTGGATCTGAACCTGACCGCGGGCTATTATACGGACGAGGCTGGCTGGATCCATAACTCAAGCCAGCTGGAGAGCGGCCTGATCAGCTTTTACAATGATACGGGAATCGCCCCCTATGTTTACATCATCAACAATATTGACGGCAATTACAATCCTACGACAGAGCAGTTGGAAGCCTTTGCTGAGGAGCAGTACGAGGCGCTTTTTACGGATCAGGGGCATATCCTTTTAGTGTTCTGGGATTACGGCGGATATTATGAGTATACCCTGTGGCTGGGCGCCCAGACCGGTACGCTCATGGATTCCGAGGCCTGCGATATTCTGTTTGATTATCTGGACTATTATTATTATGAGGCGGACACGGACGAGCATTTCTTTTCCTATGCCTTTGAGGACGCGGGCGAACGTATTATGACGGTGACCACGCCGGCCTGGGTAAGGGCCGTGAGAGCAGTGGCGGCTGTTGTGATTGTGCTTGCGGGCGTGGGCGTTGTTGTGTTATTATACAGATGGTGGCTCAAATCCAAGGAAAAGAAGGCCGAGGAGGAAAAGCGGGCGCAGGATATCCTGAATACGCCTCTCCATAAATTCGGGGATACCGACGCCGAGGATCTGGCAAAGAAATACGAAAACACGCAGAATAACAAACCACAGGGAGGTGTATAGCAAATGAGCATTTTATCGAGGTTCAATGACATCATCAAGTCCAATATCAACGCCATTCTGGACAAGTATGAGGACCCGTCCAAGCTGGTGGATCAATATCTGATTGATCTGAGCAAGGACCTGGCGGAGGTGAAGGAGGAGACCGCCACCGTCATGGCGGAGGAGAAGCGCTGCAAGAAAGCGCTGGATGAGAATCAGAAGGAGATGGACAAATACGTCCAGCTTGCCAGAAAGGCTCTGGAAGCCGGCAATGAGGAGGACGCCAGAGTGTTCCTGGCTTCCAAGCAGAAGCTGGCGGCCCAGCAGGAGAGCTTACAAGCCTCCTACGACGCGGCGAAGCTGAATTCCCAGAAGATGCGCCAGCTCCATGACAAGCTGACGGACGACATCCAGACCTTAAAGACACGCAAGGAGTCCATCAAGTCCAAGGTCAGCGTAGCCAAGACCCAGGAGAAGGTCAACAAGTACGCGGAGTCCGCTGACAAGTACAACAGCACGCTGGGCGCGTTCTCCCGCATGGAGGAGAAGGCGGATCAGATGCTCAATAAGGCCACTGCCATGGGCGAGCTGAATGAGGCGGCCGGCTATGACAAGGCCGCGGAGCTGGAGAAGAAATACAGGTTTGACGAGCACAGCGCGTCCGTGGAGTCGGATCTGGCGGCTCTGAAGGAGGAGCTGGGGCTGTAGGCCGGTTATGGGAAGTGAAATCTGACAGAAGCTGAGTGAGGTCTGGAACCTCTGACTGTTTTTATTTCCTGTCGTCAATCAAAAAAAGAAAGAAAAAACGCGATTGGGTCGATATATCGTCCGAATCGCGTTTTTTGTTGTGCTATACTGTCAATGGTTCATGAGAACCACCTCCAAATTCGCGTCAAGGTCATGGGAATCCCTCAGATTTCCGTGACCCGGGCGAAGAAGCGAAGAAGATAACGGGAAGGAGATATTGTTATTTGCGCATGGCGGCCCGCTTGCGCAGGGTGGGATCGAGGATTTTCTTGCGAATCCGCAGACTCTTCGGGGTGACCTCCAGATATTCGTCGGTATCGATGAAATCCAGGCACTGCTCCAGGCTCATTTCCTTTTTGGGAGTCAGGTGCAGGGCTTCGTCCGCGGAGGAGGAACGGGTGTTGGTCAGGTGCTTTGTCTTGCACACGTTGATCTCAATGTCCTCGCCCTTGCCGGATTCACCGATCACCATGCCGGAGTAGACCCTTTCGCCGGGGCCGATGAAGAGGGCGCCCCGCTCCTGGGCATTAAACAGCCCATAGGTGACGGCCTCGCCCGCCTCGAAAGCGATGAGGGAGCCCTGACGGCGGTAGTTGATTTCTCCCTTGAAGGGCTCATAGCCGTTGAAGATGGTGTTCAGGATGCCGTTGCCCTTGGTATCGGTCATGAAATCTCCCCGGTAGCCGATCAGGCCTCTGGAGGGGATGGAGAATTCCAGCCTTGTGTAGCCGCCGGTGCCCCGGCCCATATTTAAAAGCTCGCCTTTGCGCTGGGACAGCTTCTCGATGACAATCCCGGAGAATTCCTCCGGCACATCGATGTAGGCTAATTCCATGGGCTCCAGCTTATGGCCCTGCTCGTCGGTCTTATACAGAACCTCCGCCTTGCTGACAGCGAACTCATAGCCCTCCCGGCGCATGGTCTCAATGAGTACGGACAGATGCAGCTCGCCCCGGCCGGAGACCTTGAAGGAATCAGTGGATTCGGTTCCCTCCACCCGAAGGGAAACGTCGGTATTCAGCTCCCGGAACAGACGGTCGCGGATGTGGCGGCTGGTCACATATTTTCCCTCCATGCCCGCCAGGGGAGAGTCGTTGACCACGAAGTGCATGGCGATGGTGGGCTCGGAAATCTTCTGGAAGGGGATGGGAGCCACCGCGTCCGGAGAGCAGAGGGTATCGCCGATGTGGATGTCCGTGACGCCGGAGATGGCCACGATGGACCCGATTTCAGCCTCCTTTACCTCCACTTTATTCAGGCCGTCGAACTCATAGAGCTTGCTGACCTTGACCTTTTTAAGCTTGTCGGGCTCGTGATGGTTGACGATGACAACCTCCTGGTTGACGGCGATTTTGCCATTGTCCACCTTGCCTACGCCGATGCGGCCCACATACTCATTGTAGTCGATGGTGGAGATCAGCACCTGGGTGCCGGCGTCCGGGTCGCCCTCAGGAGCGGGAATGGATTGAATGATGGTTTCAAAGAGCGGCGTCATATCCTTTCCCGGCTCGTCCGGGTCCAGGGTGGCCACGCCTCTCTTGGCGGAAGCAAAGACAAAGGGGCACTCCAGCTGTTCATCATTGGCGTCCAGATCCATCAGCAGCTCGAGCACCTCGTCCACCACCTCTTTAGGGCGGGCCTCCGGGCGGTCGATTTTGTTGATGCAGACCACCACGGCCAGATTCAGCTCCAGCGCCTTACTTAAGACAAAGCGTGTCTGCGGCATGGGTCCCTCAAAGGCGTCCACCACCAGAATCACGCCGTTTACCATTTTTAAAACCCGTTCCACCTCGCCTCCGAAGTCGGCGTGGCCGGGGGTATCTACAATATTGATCTTGTATCCGTGATAGGTGACGGCCGTGTTTTTCGACAGAATGGTGATGCCGCGCTCCCGCTCTAAGTCATTGGAGTCCATGACCCGTTCCGCCACCTCCTGGCCGGCACGAAATACGCCGGACTGCTTTAAGAGCTCGTCCACAAGAGTGGTTTTCCCATGGTCTACATGGGCAATGATAGCTACGTTTCGGATGTTATCTCTTTTTTGCTTCATAAAACCTCCCGATTTTCCAAAGAGAAGATATTTTAACATAAAAAAATGTACTGATTTATATAAGAGGAAATCAAACTTTTACAGTATACCATCATTGTGAAAAGTGTGCAAGAAAGTTTCCCGAAAAATACAAAAGAGGACATCGGTTTTCCGAAAAGAATACGACAGCGGAGGAAAAAGAGGGGTCGAAAAACAGCGATGGGTTTCGCTTCTATTTCCAAAATGGATGTAGTAGAATTTATCATGCGCCGAAAAAATCGGCCAAAGCAAAACAGGCAGCCAGTGTAAGAAAGGGGAAATACACAATGACAGAAAAAGGATTGGACAATAATCAGGTAACCGTCATGGGGCGGGTGGTCAGCACATTCACCTACAACCATGAAATTTATGGGGAGGGCTTTTATATGGTGGAGCTGTGCGTGGAGCGGCTCAGCGAGTCCAGCGACACCATTCCGGTCATGATCTCGGAGCGCCTTATCGATGTCAGTCAGGATTACCGGGGGAGGCTTTTGAAGGTGCAGGGGCAGTTCCGCTCCTATAACCGGCACGATGAGAGAAAAAACAGGCTGGTTTTGAGCGTCTTTGCCAGGGAGGCGGAGTTCGTGGAGCAGATGGAGGAGAGCAGCCGCACCAACGCGATCTATCTGGACGGCTATATCTGCAAGGAGCCGGTGTACCGCAAGACGCCGCTGGGGCGGGAGATCGCGGATCTTTTGCTGGCGGTCAACAGGCCCTACGGCAAGAGCGACTACATACCCTGCATCAGCTGGGGGCGCAACGCCCGCTATGCCGGGACCTTTCAGGTGGGCGACCGGGTGGCTGTCTGGGGGCGGATTCAGAGCCGGGAGTATATGAAGAAGCTGGATGAGGAGCATACGGAGAAGAGGATTGCGTATGAGGTGAGCGTGAGTAAGATGGAGGTGCTGAGCGGAGGAGTGGAGGCGGTGGCTGCTGTGAATGAGTCGCGCGGAAATATGACTGTCCAATAACGAGAACTTTAAAACATCGGTTGACACCTGTTTTATGGAATGATAGAATGAAAGCCGTAAGAGAGTTCATATATTATTTGATATATATGGACCCGGAAGGCGTTTTTTAGGCTTCGGAAGGCCGTAAATAAAACAAATTTTTTATTATTTTGGAGGCAGGATTATGTCGATATTTAAGGGAGCAGGTGTGGCGATCATCACTCCGTTTCACGAGGATGGCAGCGTTGATTATGAGAGCTTTGCCAGGCTGATCGAGTTCCAGATCGCGAACGGCACGGACGCCATTATCGTATGCGGGACCACAGGCGAGGCCAGTACGCTGAGCCATGAGGAGCATCTGGAGGTGGTCGGTTTCTGTATCAAACAGGTGGCGGGCAGGATCCCGGTGGTGGCCGGAACCGGCTCCAACTGCACGGAGACAGCGGTGTATCTGTCACAGGAGGCGGAGAAAATGGGAGCGGACGGCGTTCTGCTGGTCAGCCCTTATTACAATAAGGCCACCCAGAACGGTCTGTACACTCATTTCAAGACCATCGCGGACAGCATCCATATTCCGGTGATTTTATACAATATTCAGGGGCGCACCGGCGTCAATATCGCGCCGGCTACCGTTGCCAGGCTGTTCCACGATGTGGACAATATTGTGGCAGTGAAGGAAGCCAGCGGCAATATTTCCCAGGTGGCCCATATCGCCCAGCTGACCGATGGACAGATGGATATTTATTCCGGCAATGACGACCAGATCGTGCCCATTCTTTCCTTGGGAGGCAAGGGCGTGATCTCCGTTTTAAGCAACATTGCTCCGAAGCAGACACACGATATCTGCCAGCTTTACTTTGACGGGAAGGTGGAGGAGAGCGCCAGAGAGCAGCTTCGCGCCCTGCCGCTGGTGGACGCCTTGTTCTGCGAGGTCAACCCCATTCCGGTTAAGAGCGCGGCCAGCTACATCGGCCTTGGCAAAAACGTGCTGAGACTTCCCATGACTGTCATGGAGGAGGCCAATCAGGAGCGGCTGAAGAAGGCGATGGCCGAGTACGGAATCGAGGGAATGGCATGATCAGGATTATAATGCATGGCTGCAACGGCAGAATGGGGCAGTTTATCACCTCTCTTGCCGCACAGGAGGAAGCCATGGAGATCGTGGCGGGCGTGGACGTCACCGGGGAGCGGAAAAACGGCTATCCCGTGTTTACAGGCATCGCCGACTGTGATATTCCGGCGGATGTGATCATTGATTTTTCCAGTGCCTCCGCGGTGGACGGACTGCTGGATTACTGC
Organism: Lachnospiraceae bacterium; assembly: GCA_021203305.1. GTDB lineage: Bacteria > Bacillota > Clostridia > Lachnospirales > Lachnospiraceae > RGIG6307. Next base: position 49,404 of record JAJQBK010000052.1, on the reverse strand, counting down.
ACGGCCAAAAAGCTCCCCTGCGTGCTCTGCACCACAGGCTTAAGCGAGGCGCAGCTTGCGAAGGTGGAGGAGGCGGCCAAAGAGACGGCCATCTTAAGAAGCGCCAATATGTCCGTGGGTATCAACCTGTTATTGAAGCTGCTGAAGGAGGTTTCGCCGAAGCTTTCTGAGGCCGGCTATGACATTGAGATTGTTGAACGGCATCACAATCAGAAGCTGGACGCGCCCAGCGGCACGGCTCTGGCACTGGCGGACGCGGTCAACGACAGCTGCGGGCAGGAATATGAGTATGTATATGACAGAAGCGGCCGCAGACAGAAGCGTCCGACGAAGGAGATTGGCATTTCCGCTGTCAGGGGCGGCACGATTGTGGGAGACCATGATGTGATTTTCGCGGGGACGGATGAGGTGATTACCTTCAGCCATTCCGCTTATTCCAGAGGTGTTTTTGCCAAAGGAGCATTGGAAGCGGCCAGATTTCTGGCGGGAAAACCGGCGGGAAGGTATGACATGAGCGATGTGATCGGGTGAACGAAAGCCGGATATGCGGCAGGACATGAGTTGAATATGCGGCGTGACATATGGCTTGATGGATAAAAGGATCGAAAACGCGGGAATAATATATGGAACAACAAGGGACAGGGGCTTTAAGCCCCTTCCCTTTTATGAGGTCCTGCCAGCAGAGCTGGCGCCTGTGAGAGAGCCGGTTGTGCCGTTATAGCTGTTTGCGGTTGAACCGGTGCCGTTGATCGTACCATTGTTGTTTGCGGCTGAGCCGGTACTGCTGGCAGTTCCGCTGTTGCCATTAGCGGCTGAGCCGGTGTTGCTGGCAGTTCCGCTGTTGCTATTGGCGGTTGAGCCGGTACTGCCGGTCGTGCCGTTTGTGGAAGAGCCGCTGCCGTCGAAGGCGTCGTCCAGAGCGTCTCCCACATCGTCGATGGCGTCATCCACACCGCCCACGATATCCTCGGCGCCGTCCGCCACATCATCCAGGCCGTCACCGAGAACGCCGTTGGAGTCGCCGGTTCCAGTCTGATTTTCATTTAAGGAATTGTCGTCTCCATTCAGGGTATCATCATCCAGCATGCCGCTGTCGCCGGCTGCGTTATCCGTATTGGACGAGCTGCCGTCGGTCGTGCTATCGTCCACGTAACCGGAATCGGAGCTTGTGTTATCGGTGGTGGAATTTCTGCCGCAGCCGATCAGAGCCACAGACAGGGCAAGCGCCAGCACGGGCACATACAGCCTGTGCTTTTTATTATTTTTTTTCATAATTCCCTCCATTTTGTACATAATAAAACTGATTTTGTGAGATTACGGTTCACAGTCACATTCACTTGTATATGCAGAAATAACACTTTGCTGAAAATGAATTTTGCCTGGAATGACAGCTGTGAAAAGTAATCCTGTACAATCGTTAGTATGTGCCGTCCGGCGGGGAATATACGGAGGAAAGAACATGCAATTCAGACCATGCATCGATATACATAACGGTAAAGTAAAGCAGATCGTGGGCGGCAGCCTGAAGGATGAAAAAAATCAGGCGCTGGAAAATTTTGTCAGTGAGCGCTCCGCGGCGGATTTTGCCAGGCTGTACGCCTCTTATCATTTAAAAGGCGGTCATGTGATTATGTTGAATGCCCGGGACAGCGAATATTACGAGGCGACAAAGTCCCAGGCGCTTGCGGCTCTGCGGGCCTATCCCGGCGGTCTGCAGGCGGGCGGCGGCATTAATCCTGAAAATGCCGGGGAGTTTCTGGACGCCGGCGCCAGCCATGTGATTGTCACATCCTACGTTTTTTCACAGGGAAAAATTCAGATGGACAGGCTGAAGGAAATCAGTTCCGCCGTGGGAAAGGAGCGTCTGGTGCTGGATTTGTCCTGCAAAAAAATCGGCGGCTGTTACCGCATTGTCACCGACCGCTGGCAGAACGTGACGGATACCATACTAAATGAAGAAACATTGGATATGCTGGCGGAATACTGCGATGAATTTCTGGTTCACGCGGTGGATGTGGAGGGAAAGGCCTCCGGCATTGAGGAGAACGTGGCCGCGCTCCTGGGAAGCTGGGGCAAAAAGCCTGTCACCTACGCGGGGGGCGTTCATGATTACGCGGATCTGGAAAAATTAAGAAAGGCGGGCAGGGGCAGGGTGGATGTGACTATCGGAAGCGCGCTGGATATTTTCGGGGGAAAGATGGAGTTTGAAACATGTGTTCTCTTAGCGAAAGCAAGCGAAGCGTAGCTTGAGGTTAGAGACGCAGCCCACAAAGTGAACATGCGTTCACTTGACAAGTCATAAGCAATAACAAAATATGCAGATTTTATTGCAGATTTTATTCAAAAAATGCTTGCATAAAATGGAATATCGTGGTATAAATAGTGTTCGAGACAAGGTGGTCCCATTAAGAGGGTGACCGCCTTTTTTCATGCCTGAATATCGAGAGGAGGAGTAAAAATGAAAAAGAGAATTTTGTCGGCGGTTCTGGCCACTATGACGGCAATGGCCATGCTCAGCGGCTGCGGCTCCGGTTCGGAAACGGCGGAGAGTGCTGAGGAGAGCAGCGAGTATACCATCAAGTCCGGCACGCTGATGGTGGGCCTGGAGATTGGCTATCCGCCAATGGAGTATTTTGATGAGGACGGCGCAACCCCCATCGGCTTTGATGTGGAGGTGGCAACCGCGCTGGCGGCGGAGCTTGGCCTGGAGCTGGAGCTAGTGGATACGGCCTGGGACGGCATTTTCGCGGGTGTGACCACGGACAAATATGACTGCATTATTTCCAGTGTTTCCTATACGGAGGACAGAAACAGCAATTATCTGCTTTCTTCTCCCTATGTGGCCAACGCGCCGGTGATTGTGGTTCCCAACGATTCCGAGATCGCGGATGTGATGGATCTGGAGGGCAAATCCGTGGCGGTACAGATGGAGACTACGGCGGATTATCTGATTCAGGATTATATAGCGGACGGCCTGGATACGGATTTAAGACAGTATGAGAAGGCGATCAACGCCTTCGACGAGATCAAGGCCGGACGTGTGGACGCAGTCTGCACAGACTCTGTTGTGGCTTCTTATTATCTGGGCGATGCCGCCAGCGATTACAAGACGGTATGGCAGTCGGAGGAGAAGGAGCCTATCGTTATCTGTATGAAGCAGGGCAACGACGCGCTGGCGGAGAAGATCAACGAAGGTATGGCGGCGCTGTTTGAGAACGACACCATGGCTGAACTGGCGGTGAAATACTTTGGCACGGAGGATGTGATCGAAGGGCTGGCGGAAGGCTTCGGAGTGGAGTAAAAGCAGTATATACCCCGCGGGGCTTGAGCCTCGCGGGGGAATGAGCAAATGTAGATTTTACAGAAGAATTTGAGGAAATCAGGGAACATGATAGAGAGAATCATACGCTGGATGCCGCAGCTGTTGAACGGCGCCCGGACCACCATCATCATTACGATTATTTCAGTCAGCATCGGTCTGGTACTGGCTGTTTTCCTTGCTCTGGGCAAGATGTCGAAGCACAAAATCCTGAGCGCGCCCTGCAGCGCGTATATCTTTTTCTTCCGGGGGACGCCGCTTCTGATGCAGATTTATTTCATTTATTTCGGTCTGCCGCAGTTAAATCCGGCGCTGACGATCCGGAGCGCTTTTGTGGCGGCGCTGATCGCCTATGTGCTGAATACGGCGGCCTATCTGGCGGAGAATATCCGAGCCGGTATTCAGTCCATTGACAAGGGGCAGTTTGAGGCGTCCAGGGCGCTGGGGCTTACCTATGGGCAGACCATGCGCCTGGTCATCATTCCTCAGACGGTGCGGCGGCTCATTCCTCCGGTGGGAAATGAGTTTATCATGGTGTTAAAGGACGTGTCTTTAGTGGCCATCATCGGCCTGACAGACTTAACCAAGGTAACCAGAGCGATTTCCTCATCTTCGGCCACGGCTCTGGTCTACATACCGGCCATGATTTTGTATCTGATTATTACAGCGTTTTTCACCTTTATTTTCAATAAGCTGGAGAATAAATATTCGGTTTATCAGTAGGGCTGCGGCGAGGCTTTTATGGCCCGCGGTTCGTGTATTGGCCGGTGCAGAGTGAGCGTATAATTTCGTGACAGTTCCTGAGAAACTGTCGTAACAATGCCTGATCCTGAAGGAATGTGAGCTGTTGCCGCAGAAAAGATGGCAGAGGATGGATACGCCGGAATGGAAGAGGAGAAGAAAGTCATGTCCATGATCAGAACGGAAAATGTGTGTAAGGATTTCGGGGAGCTGAAGGTCTTAAAAAATGTGAACCTGACGGTGGAGCAGGGCGAGGTGGTGGTCATCATCGGTCCCTCGGGCGCTGGCAAATCCACTTTTCTGCGTTCCCTGAATACGTTGGAAAAAATTACCAGCGGCAAGATCTATATTGAGGATGAATTATTTTATCACAGGGAAAATGACGCAACTGTCAGTAAAATGGAGAAGGAAAAATTCTCAGAAATGCTGCTGGAGATGGGGATGGTGTTTCAGCAGTTCAATCTGTTTCCGCATCTGACGGTGCTGGAGAATGTCATGCTGGCGCCGGTGAATGTGCGTAAAAAGGAAAAGGAAGAGGCTGAAAAAACGGCCCGGGAGCTGTTAGAGAAGGTCGGCCTGTCGGATAAGGCGGACGCCTATCCCTCCAGACTCTCCGGCGGACAGCAGCAGAGAGTTGCCATCGCCAGAGCCCTGGCCATGGAGCCCAAGGTGATGCTTTTCGATGAGCCTACCTCGGCGCTGGACCCGGAACTGGTGGGGGAGGTCCTGAGTGTGATGAAGGATCTGGCCAATCAGGGCATGACCATGCTCTGCGTCACTCACGAGATGGGCTTTGCCAGAGAGGTGGCGGACAAGGTGATCTTTATGGCGGATGGGCAGATTCTGGAGGAGGGCACCCCCGAGGAGGTGTTTGGAAATCCCAGGACCCCTCAGGCACAGCAGTTTTTAAGGAGCGTGCTGTAGCATTATGAATAAATTTACAATCAGGCAGTCTCTGCTTTTGCTTTTGACTGCCGCAATCTGGGGCGTCGCGTTTGTGGCGCAGAGTGTGGGGATGGACTATGTCCAGCCCTTTACTTTTAACGCGGTGAGAAATCTGATCGGGGCGGCAGTGCTGGTGCCGGTGATTTTTTTGCTGAAAAAAATAAATCAAAAGAACAACGAAGGCTTCACTGGAAAATCAGCTGCGGTATTCGCGGATAATGAGCGAGAGTCAGCTGCGGTATTCGCGGATAATGAGCATGAGCCGGAGGGTGAAAGGGCTTTTGTAAACAATCAGAAAGCGCAGTCTAGAGAATCGAATACGCGCAAAAATCTGCTGACAGGCGGCGTCAGCTGCGGCGTCATCCTCTTTATTGCGTCCAGTCTGCAGCAGTTCGGCATTCAGTACACCTCTGTTGGGAAAGCGGGTTTTATCACCGCCATGTATATTGTGCTGGTACCGATTTTCGGCATATTCCTGCACCAGAAAACGGGTCTGCGGGTTTGGGCTGCGGTCGCCATGGCCATTGCGGGCCTGTATCTGCTGTGTATGACAGGGGACAGTCTGGCGGTGAATATGGGGGATGCTCTGCTGCTTTTGTGTGCGGTGGCTTTTTCCTTTCATATTCTGGTCATTGATCATTTCACGCCGTTGGTGGACGGCGTGAAAATGTCCTGCATTCAGTTTTTTACCTGTGGGGTGATTTCCTGCTTTTGTATGCTGCTCTTTGAGACGCCGCAGGTTTCGCAGATTCTGGCGGCCTGGCTGCCGATTTTGTATGCGGGCGTCATGTCCTGCGGCGTGGCCTATACTTTACAGATTGTGGGGCAGAGGAGCATGAATCCCACGGTGGCCTCCCTGATTTTAAGCCTGGAATCGGTGATTTCCCTGCTGGCGGGCTGGGTGATTTTGCGCCAGAGCCTGTCCGGGCAGGAGCTTCTGGGCTGCGGGATCATGTTCATGGCGATTATTCTGGTGCAGCTGCCGGGGAAGAGGGAACACTGAAAAAGTCTTGTTCGCTTTTAGCATGAAAAATATACAGAAGTCGTGGTTAATATAAAAGCAATAGCGGTAGTCAGCAGAAAATTAAAAAGTCAGGAGGCAGACCAGTTGAGCGTCAGCCTCCTGTTTGTTTTTATTTCTTATGCAGTTTTCGATGAGTTTGTTTCGCCAGCACATTAAATTCTGCTCATAGCTGTGTATTTATTTCCTCAGCCTGATCATGTGAAAGCTCTTGTCGCACAGCACAGCTTTCAGAATTCCGTTTTCCACAACAGCGCTGTTTTTGCCGGTGGAATTACCAGCGGGAATTTTTACCGGCGCTACCGTATCCGGCTGCTCCTCGGTGTTGACAGCCTTCACATCGGGATGGGTCAGAACTACGTGCTCTGTCACCTGATATCCCTCAAACTGCCGCAGATCGACGGTCACTTCCATGGAGTCGTCCAAATCCTTATTGACCATGAAAAATGTCAGATTCTCATCCTCATCCATGGTGCAGACGGCGTCCAGGTAAGGGGCGTCGCCCTGGCTGCTCTCATAGACAGGGCAGTCTGTCAGAGTGTTCAATACGGTTCCCCTGCCGTAATTGCTGATCATCTCAAAAGGATAATAAATGGTCTGTTTCCAGGCCCCGGTATCTGAGGTCATGATGGGGGCGATGACATTGACCAGCTGGGCCAGGCAGGCCACTTTCACCCGGTCCGCATGGCGCAGCAGGGTGATCATCATGCCGGCCACCAGCAGGGCATCCTCAAAATTATAGATATCCTCCAGCTGATGGGGCGCCCTGCACCAGCGCTCCAGTTTTTTATCCTGCTCATTGGAGTGGTACCAGACATTCCACTCGTCGAAGGACAGGTTGATGGACTTTGTGGCTCTCTTTTTGGCCTTTACCGCGTCGCAGATGGACACAACGGAGCTGATAAACCGGTCCATGGCAACGGTGTTTGCCAGAAAATCCGCGGTGTTGTCGGCGCGGTTATCATAATACTGATGGAGGGAAAGATAATCCGCCTGGTCGTAGCACTCGTCCAGCACGGTATACTCCCACTCACCGAAGGTGGGCATGGTGAGGGACGCACTGCCGCAGGCCACCAGTTCAATGTCCGGGTCCACCATTTTCATCAGTCTGCCTGTTTCGGCGGCCACCCGTCCGTATTCCGCAGCGGTCTTGTGGCCCATCTGCCAGGGGCCGTCCATCTCATTTCCCAGGCACCACAGTTTGATATTGTGGGGCTGGTCATAGCCGTGCTTCCTGCGAAGGTCGCTGTAGAAGCTGCCGCCCTTCAGGTTGCAGTATTCCACCAGGTTCTTGGCATCCTCCGGGCCTCTGGTGCCCAGATTCACCGCCATCATGGGGGATGTGTGGGCTTTTTTTGACCAGTCCATAAATTCATTCAGGCCAAACTGGTTGCTCTCGATGACGGTCCAGGCCAGGTCAGTTTTCGCCGGGCGCTCCTTCTTGGGGCCGACGCCGTCCTCCCAGTGGTAGCCGGACACAAAGTTGCCGCCCGGGTAGCGCACCACGGGCACGTTCAGCTTTCTGACCAGATCAATGACGTCCTGGCGCAGGCCCTGCTCATCCGCGAAGGGGCTTTCGGGCTGGTAAATGCCTTCATACACGGCCCGTCCCAGATGCTCGATGAAGGAGCCGTAGATTCTTTCATCCACCTGTCCGGTGATGAAGTGCTTGTCAATGTGGATGGTTGCTTTTTTCATGGATAATGTTTTTTCTCTCTTTCATAGAAAATAATTGGGTCGTCTGCCGTCGAAGCATGCCGCAGGCTGGCGGCTACGGGTATTCTATCATAATAAAAGAAAAAGGGAATAGCTTTTTTGATTTTTTCAAATTTTCTCTTGCAATTTTTTCAGATTGTGGTAGTATATAGTTCTGTCAGGGGCTATTAGCTCAGCTGGGAGAGCGCCAGGTTCGCAATCTGGAGGTCAGGGGTTCGATCCCCCTATGGTCCACTTATTATGATTGAAAGGTGTTGCCGAAAGAAGACGAACACCTCGAAATTCATTGAGTTATAAAAAGTAACTGTTCAGTTTTCTGGCTGAGGACAGTTACTTTTTTTGTATGCTTGCCCATTTCAAATCAGAGCTTATATGCTGCGCCGCAAAAAATCGTGATTATGGCAGCAATGTTTCATGGTGCATTTTATAATAACACTTGCCAAATCCTGAACATTCAGGTAGACTTGTGAAGCAGAAAGAGAACAAACAAAAAGAAAGCGAGTACCATACATTATGAAGTTTATTTCCTGGAATGTAAACGGCCTGCGGGCCTGCGTGGGCAAGAATTTTATGGAGGACTTTGCGAAGCTTGACGCGGACTTTTTCTGCCTGCAGGAGACAAAGCTGCAGGCGGGGCAGATTAAGCTGGATCTGCCGGGCTATCATCAGTACTGGAATTACGCTGAAAAAAAGGGGTATTCCGGCACTGCAGTCTTTGCTAAGAAAGAGCCGCAGAGCGTGGTAAAGGGCTTGGGAATAGAAGAGCATGACCAGGAGGGCAGGGTGATTACTCTGGAATATCCGGATTTTTATCTGGTGACGGTTTATACGCCCAATTCTCAGGACGGGCTTGCCAGGCTGGATTACCGCATGCGGTGGGAGGACGCCTTCCGGGCTTATTTACATCAGCTGACAGAGAAGAAGGGAGTGATCGTTTGCGGCGACATGAATGTGGCCCATCAGGAGATCGACCTGAAAAATCCGAAGACCAACCACCAAAACGCCGGTTTTACCGATGAGGAGCGGGGCAAGATGACCCAGCTTCTGGACAGTGGTTTTGTGGACAGCTACCGCTGTTTCTATCCGGACACGGAGGGGGTATACAGCTGGTGGAGCTACCGCCGCCGCGCCCGGGAGACGAACGCGGGGTGGCGCATCGACTATTTCCTGGTGTCGGAGAACGCGAAGGAGAGAATGAAGGGCGCGTCTATCCATACGGAGATTTTCGGGTCGGATCATTGCCCGGTGGAGCTGGAGTGGGAGTGAGGAGGCAAATCATAACTCTGTATTACATATCTCTGATCGCCAGCGCCGCCTGAATGGGGAATAAGTCCTCCGCGGTTTTTAACGGGGAGTTCAGCAGCTTTCTCAGCTTCTGCAGCTGATAGTTGACGGTATTGCGGTGGATGTACAGCTCCTTCGCGGTGCCATCCAGGCTTCGGTCGTTGCGGATGTAGGCCCGCAGAAGCTTCATATATTCATGCCCCTGGGCGTCGGCCTGTTCCACTGCGCCCAGGATTTCGTCCGCGTAGGAGGAGAGCACCTCCTCGTCCGTGATGGAAAATAGGAGCCTGTCAAAGCCCATTTCATTGAAATCAATAATTGTCTGCTTCCGGTGGACCGCCATCTTCATCGCGGTGGTGGCGCGCTGGAAGCTTTTATACATTTCTTTTATTCCCGTAACCAGCTGTCCCACGCCGATATAAATATCATGGGTGACGAGCACCTCCTTGTAGGCGTCCACAATCACGTCAAGCACGTGCTCTGACAGCTCCGGGGTCGTGTGATTGAGAATGACAAGCTGCAGATTTTCTATGGTAACGATTCCGATATGCAGCTGGGAGCTTCCCATTCGCCGTTTCATGCGCCTGAGCCGGGTCTCCAGCCAGTAATCCATGGAGGAGGGGAGGTCAAAATCGCCCTCCGAGTTTGGCTGCGAGCCCTTCTTAAACCGGGAGCAGATGGCGATCACCAGAAAATCCGCGTCCAGATCGTAATAGGTGGAGAGAATATCCTGATAATTCTCCGGGTTATTGTGTCTTAAAATAGCGTCGCGGATGGCCTGGTCATGAATCAGGCCTTCCTGCCGCTTGTTCATAATGGTAACGCATAAGGTTTGAATCATTTCAGTGATGTGGATTTCCCAGGGCATGGTCAGCAGCGGGAAATCCTTTTCATTACAGAAATCCAGCACTGGCCGCGGAATTTCAAAGACATACATCCCAACGTTGACGATGAGTCCGGCCGCATGCCGTTCGTACAGGCTTTTGACAATTTCCAGAAGCCAGCCTGGCTGCTCGGACTGGCGCCGCCCCGTGGTCACAATTAATTCCGAACCGTGAAAATAAGGAATGATATATTCATCCTCCAGCATGTAGATCCAGTTGACGATGTTGGTGGAGCCATTTTCGCCGGCGCAGACCTCCAGCCGGAAGGGGTTGTCGTTATCAGCGCACAGGTGTCTTAGAGAGACGGACATTTAAAATACCTCCTGAAAAAAATCTGTTTTTCTTTGTACTTACAGCACAAATTATAGCACAGATATTTGAACTTATCTACCATTTACTTCCATAAATTCTGAGATATAATTAAATTACAAAAACAAAGACAAATGAAAACAAAAAAACGGATTGTCTTTCAGTCAGGGACAGTCCGGACGCGGATAGAAGGAGGATGAGGATATGTATAATTTTGATATGATGGAGAATTTCAATGCAAACGACAGCAAGTATGATATGCCGGACTGGATGGTGAAGGAAGGACTGTATAATTGTGAGGGCTTCACCGCCGATTATTACAGGAGCCTGTTCTCGAAGGCAATCGGTAAACTGGCCTTCTGGAGATAAAGGATCATTCCGGCCACGGAGAGCTTACGGGACAGATGTCCTGAAGGGAAGCTGATTTGTTGCTATTCATAGCGATACTGATTTCAGAAAATCTCTTATTATTTGTTGATATAACCGGAAGCGGCCTTCGTACGGCGGTTCTCTCGCCCGTCGTATGAAGGCCGCTTTTGCGTTTGTGAGGCACCCGCGGGGCATTGGAATCTTTTCAGTATTTACTTGACAAAAAAGACTGCTTATAAGAAAATAAGCATGGACTTTTGGTCTGAAGCAGAATAAATCAAATGGAAAGGAAACAGGAGGAAAAATCATGAGCAAATACGATGGAACACAGACACAGAAAAATCTGGAAACCGCCTTCAGCGGCGAATCCGAGGCCAGGAATAAATACACATTTTTCGCGTCCGTAGCGAAGAAGGAGGGCTATGAGCAGATCGCCGCCCTGTTTTTAAAGACCGCGGACAATGAGAAGGAGCACGCGAAGATGTGGTTCAGGGAGCTTGAGGGCATCGGCGACACCGCTCAGAATCTGCTTTCCGCGGCGGAGGGTGAGAATTACGAGTGGACCGACATGTATGCTGGTTTCGCGAAGACCGCTGACGAGGAGGGCTTCCCGGAGCTTGCGGCGAAGTTCCGCCTGGTGGCGGCCATTGAGAAGCATCACGAGGAGAGATACCGTGCGCTGCTCAAGAACGTAGAGCTGGCGGAGGTCTTTGAAAAGAGCGAGGTCAAGGTGTGGGAGTGCCGCAACTGCGGACATATTATTGTGGGCACCAAGGCTCCCGAGATCTGCCCGACCTGCAGTCATTCCCAGAGCTACTTTGAGATTCACGCTGAAAATTACTAATGCTTGACTTTTATCGTTGGCATGTTATAATATTCCCAGTTGCCGCCTGAGGCGATCAGGCGAGGGTACACTAGGAAAGGAGAGTTTCACGATGAAGCATATCAAGACTTTAAGCACCAGAAATCTGCAGGAGTCCATGAAGAAGGGCGGCTGCGGCGAGTGCCAGACCTCCTGCCAGTCCGCGTGCAAGACTTCCTGCACTGTCGGCAATCAGAGTTGTGAGAAGTTAAAGTAAGATGTATGGGTATATCGACGCGGATTTTTTCCCGGAAGCCGATATACGGAATAGGAACACAGGAATAAGCAGCGGTTTTTGAATCGCTGCTTTTTACTGTGATGGCATTGTCAACTGATATGCGGTCAGGCTGCGGCTTTTGCGTGCTGAGCTGTATATTGATCAGACAACTCTTCACAGTAAGGAGAATATCGTATTTTTTGAGGAAAGACCAGTGATACATCAGTACAAAAACAATGGATACAATATCGTTCTCGACGTGAACAGCGGCTCCATCCACGTGGTGGACGACATCGTTTACGACGTGCTTCCCTTTGTGGAGAATCTTTACGGGCAGGGCGTCCGGGAGACGGATACCATGCAGCTGGCGGTAATGGGCTGCGAGGAGCTGCCTTACCCGGAGGCGGATGTGAAGGAAGCCGTGGCGGAGATCATGGAGCTCACGAAGGAAAAGCAGCTGTTCACCGAGGATATTTACGAGAAATATATTACGGATTTCAAGAGCCGTAAGACAGTGGTGAAGGCGCTGTGCTTACATATTGCCCATGACTGCAATCTGGCCTGCCGGTACTGCTTCGCCGAGGAGGGCGAGTACCATGGCAGGCGGGCGCTGATGAGCTTTGAAGTGGGGAAGGCGGCGCTGGATTTTCTGGTGGCCAATTCCGGCAGCAGGGTCAACCTGGAGGTGGACTTCTTTGGCGGGGAGCCGCTGATGAACTGGCAGGTGGTGAAGGAGCTGGTGGCCTACGGACGGTCCCTGGAGGAGACAAACCACAAGAAATTCCGCTTTACCCTGACCACCAACGGCGTCCTGCTGAATGACGAGATTCTGGAATTCGCTAACCGGGAGATGAGTAACCTTGTGCTTTCCATCGACGGGCGGCGGGGAGTCCACGACCGGATGCGTCCCTTCAGAAACGGGAAGGGCAGCTATGACCTGATTGTGCCGAAATTTCAGAAGGCCGCTGAGAGCAGGAACCAGACCAATTATTATGTGAGGGGCACCTATACCCACCATAATCTGGATTTTTCAGAAGATGTGAAGCATCTGGCGGAGCTTGGCTTTGAACAGATTTCCGTGGAGCCGGTGGTGGCCGGCCCGGAGGACGATTACGCTATCCGCGGGGAGGATATTCCGGTTCTGCTGGAGGAGTATGATAAGCTGGCAAAATATCTGCTGGAGAGAAGAAAAGCGGGAAAGCCGGTGAATTTCTTTCATTTCATGATCGATCTGGAGGGCGGCCCCTGCGTGGCCAAGCGCTTAAGCGGCTGCGGCAGCGGCACGGAATATCTGGCTGTAACGCCCTGGGGGGATTTTTATCCCTGCCACCAGTTCGTGGGCAATGAGGATTTTCTGCTGGGCAACGTGTTTGATGGGATAAAGAGGCAGGATATTGTGGACGAGTTCAAGTGCTGCAATGTGTATGCCAAACCGAAATGCCGGGACTGCTTCGCCAAATACTATTGCAGCGGCGGGTGCGCCGCCAATTCCTACAATTTCCACGGGGACATCCACGACGCCTACGATGTGGGCTGCGAGCTTCAGAGAAAGCGGATCGAGTGCGCCATCATGATGAAGGCGGCGATGGCGGATCTGGAGGAAGATGATCAGCAGATCAGTGAATAGAAAGAGCAGAACGGGCTGCGCTGAAGATTTTTGACCTACGCTATCGGGAAAACGGACCAGCAGAAATGCCCGGTTACTTCGAAAACGCTGTACCAGGGTCATGGAAATCGGAGGAAAATAACTATGAATCATCTGAAAAAAAATCAGGGTTATCTTGCTATTTTCGGAGTCATCGCGCTGATCGCGGTTCTCTGCTATCAGGCGGTGGTGGGCTTTACGGACGCCGGTTCCTCCGCCTCCAATATCAAGCAGGGGCTGGACCTGGCCGGGGGCGTCAGCATCACCTATCAGGTGGTGGGAGACGAGACGCCCAGCGCTGAGGATATGAGCGATACCAAGAAAAAGCTTGAGGACCGGGTACAGCAGTACAGCACGGAGGCCATCGTTTATCAGGAGGGCGACAACCGGTTCAGCATTGAGATTCCGGGCATCACCGACGCGGACGAGATTCTGGCGGAGCTTGGCAGGCCGGGAGCGCTGTATTTTATCGCGGAGACGGATTCTGACGGTAATTATAATTACGCCATTTATGAAGGCGTGGATGAAAACGGCAATTATAATTTTTCCAGCGGGGGCGTTACCTATTATTACGCGCTGACAAAAACCATTGAGGAGCTGGAGGAGGACGGCTCCATTGTGCTTTACGGCACGGATGTGGCGGATGCCCAGGCGGGGACATATTCCGGCACCACCGGCACGGAATACATCGTGCAGCTGACGCTGACTGACGAGGGAGCGGAGAAGTTTGCCGTGGCCACTGAGAAGGCGGCGGGCAAGGAGACCATCGGTATCTATTATGACGGCTCCTTCAAGAGCGTACCCAGCGTGAACAGCGCCATCACCGACGGTGTGGCGCAGATTTCCGGGATGGATTCCTACGCTGAGGCGGAAGCTCTGGCCAGCACTATCCGGATTGGCAGCTTAAGCCTGGAACTGGAGGAGGTCTATAATAAGGTGGTGGGTGCCCAGTTGGGCGGCGAGGCACTGGAGAAGAGTCTGCAGGCCGGCGCCGTGGGCCTGATCATTATTATTGTGTTTATGATCGCGGTGTATTTCCTGCCCGGTTTCTGCGCGGGGCTGGCGCTGTGCATGTATGTGCCGGCCGTAGTGGTGCTGATTCACGGCTTTGACCTGACGCTGACGCTGCCCGGCGTGGCGGGCATTATTCTGTCCATCGGCATGGCGGTGGACGCCAATGTGATTATTTTCGCCAGAATCCGGGAGGAGCTGGCTGCCGGGAAGACGGTGAAAAGCTCCATTAAAACCGGCTTTGACAAGGCTTTCTCGGCCATCCTGGACGGCAATGTGACCACCATGATCGCGGCTCTGGTGCTGATGGTCATGGGAAGCGGCGTGATCCGCGGCTTTGCGCAGACGCTGATGCTGGGTATCGCTCTGTCCATGTTTACTTCGCTGGTCATCACCAGACTGCTGGTGAACGCGTTTTATGCCATCGGCTTTAAGGACAAGAAGCTTTACGGCGTCGGCAAAGAGCATAAGACCATCAATTTTCTGGGAAAAAGACATGTTTTCTTTGCGCTCAGCGGCGTTCTGATTGCCCTTGGTGTGGCTTTCATGGTATATCACGGGGCGAACGGAGAGGGAAGCCTGAATTTCGGGCTGGAGTTTTCCGGAGGCACCTCCACCAGCGTTATATTTGAGGACAGCGTGACACTGGAGTGGGTGGAAGAGGAGATTGTGCCCCTCTTTGAGGAGGTCACCGGCAGCAGCAGCATCCAGGTGCAGGTGGTGGACGGCGGGGAAGAGGTCATTATCAAGACTCTGACCCTGACGCAGGATGAAAGAGAGGAATTGCGGGTGGCCCTGGTGGAAAATTATGGCGTCAATGACGAGCTGATCACCTCCGAGACCATCAGCTCCACCATCAGCTCCGAGACCAGGCGGGAAACGGTGATCGCCGTGGTGGTGGCGGTGGTGTGCATGCTGATTTACATTCGCTTTCGCTTCAGCGACCTCCGTTTCGGGATCAGCGCCGTGGCCGCGCTGGTCCATGATGTGCTGATTGTGCTGGGCTTTTACGCCATTTCCAGGATCACCGTGGGCAATACCTTCATCGCCTGTATTCTGACCATCGTGGGCTACTCCATCAACGCCACCATCGTGATTTTTGACAGAATCCGCGAGAACCTGAAGGAGGCAAAAAAGGACGCGAAGACGGAGAACATCGTCAACAGCTCCATCACCCAGACCCTGTCCAGGAGTATTTTCACCTCACTAACAACCTTTGTCATGGTGGCATGTCTTTATATCTGGGGAGTGACCTCCATCAGGGAATTTGCCCTGCCGTTGATGATCGGCATTGTATGCGGCACCTATTCCTCCGTGTGCCTGACCGGCAGTCTGTGGTATCTGTTGCATGAAAAGACGGGGAAGAGAAGAGGGTAATTTTTGAATTTCGGGAAAATATGTGTCTTCTGGAAATGCCTATAAAGGGAAGAAAATGCCTGAATCCCTGAATGAACTGCATTTATGAAAAATGGAAGACCTGTGTGCTGTCTGGATGGAATGGGACGGCATACAGGTCTTTTGTGTCGGGTGCTTACAGACTTTCCAGTATTCCCTGGGCGATGGCGTTCGCAACCTGATAAAACTTCTGGTCCAAGAGAGCGTTGTCCTGATCATTATTGATAAAGCCAACCTCCACTAAAACCGCCGGCATGTAGGTGCGCCGCAGCACCGCCAGGTCGGGTCTTTCGTTGACGCCCTGGTCAGCAAAGCCGATGGCCTCCAGCCGGGCGTTAATATTCGCGGCCATAATGGCGGCCAGGCTGTTTCTGGAGTACACCAGACTCTCTATCCCGGTATACTGCCCGGGGATGGGGCTGGAATTGCGGTGGATGGACACAAAATAATCCGCGCCCGAGGCGTTCCCCACCTCCGCCTTCTGCGTGGGTGTCTGATAAATATCCGTTGTCCTTGTGTAGAGCACGTTGACGCCGCTTTCGCTTAAGATGTCGCCGATGGCCAGCGTCAGTTTGAGCGTATCGTCCTTTTCCTGGCGGCCTTCATGGGTGGCGCCCGGGTCTGCGCCGCCGTGCCCCGCATCCAATATCACTGTTGCCATAAAATTTCCATGATTTTTTTTCATTTTATGCGGTTGATACCGGGGATGTTCCCGCCTTTGAGATAGAATACGATGATCTGCGGGAACAGAAATCAGATAAAAAGAAGAGGACATCATGCCGTGGAATTCCGCCATAATGTTCTCTTCTTATCTGTCTCCCGATGCTGAAAATTGGCTTATAGCCTTGCGTAAACTGCTTTGCGTTTTTCTTTTGGAACTTTTAATCCGTCCATGGCCTGTTCAGCGGTCCAGTTCATTGTCTCCATCAGAGCTTTGACATTTTGCACAAGATTTTCCATCTGCCCCTGGCGCAGAATTGTCTTTGCCTCATATTCCAGAATTTGTCCTCCCATAGCAGCTTTCACTCCCTCCTTTACGGCTCCATAGTTAGCTGCCAGATTGTCCACGACTTTTTCTGACATTTCGATCAGTGTCTTTTTAAAGTATGCGCTCAGCTGCCCAATATATTCCAGATGGTCCAGGTGCTTTACGATCATCCGAAATTCGGTTTTCAGCGCATTCAGTTTTTCCTCATTGGTATTGTACTCCTTTAACCGGCTGTCATATGTAAAAATGTAGAAAGGCAGCAGGAAAAGAAGATTTTTCTTCAGTTTTCCATTGTGTCTGAATTACATTCTTCTGGAGTACAGACTTATACTACCATGGTGTGACAAAATCCGCAAGGCGAAAACGAAAATTGGGAAAGAAGAAAATGTCAAAACTCCTCATTGCTGAAATTTATCGCTGAAATTTACCTCCGGGGGCATTTGACTTCTACCGCGGGAATCTGCATAATAGCAGTTGTGAACTTCCGATAAGAATGCGGCAGCGGGGAGCATGGGAATATGTATATTCCGAAAGCGGCGCACAGGAGATTGCAGAGGAAATTGGAAGGGAGCTTTAGAAGCACAGTAGTTCTGGAGGAAATGGAGCTTTTATAACTTACAGGAGGAGATATCTGACTTGAAACTGAGAGAAGAGGCGGACAAAATTATTTACAAATCCATACAGCGGGTTCTTCCCGATGCGGCGGTTGTCCAGGCGCTTGCCGGAAAACAGTTTGGCTCAGGAAACATCTATGTGGTGGCTGTGGGAAAAGCTGCCTGGCAGATGGCAAAAGCGGCATCGGATTTCATGGGAGACCGGATTAAGGCCGGTGTGGTAATTACAAAGTATGAGCATGTAAAAGGCGGGATTCGCAATATGACATGTTTCGAGGCCGGACACCCGCAGCCGGATCGGAATTCCTACATCGGGACGCAGGCCGCCCTTGACCTGGTGGGTCAGCTGGGCGAAGAAGATACGGTGCTGTTTTTGCTGTCCGGAGGAGGCAGCGCCCTGTTTGAGAAACCCTTGTGCCATGAAGCGGATCTGGTTGACATAACCGGACAGCTTCTGTCCTGCGGCGCTGATATTGTGGAAATCAATACAATTCGGAAGCGTCTGTCCGCGGTGAAAGGCGGGCGCTTCGCAAAGATCTGTGAGCCCGCAAAGGTTTACAGCATCATTTTAAGCGATATCCTCGGCGACCCGCTGGATATGATCGCGTCCGGTCCTGCCTGTCCGGATTCTACTACCTGTGAGGAGGCTCTGGCGATACGGGAAAAGTATCAGCTTTCTGTGAGCACGGAAATTATGGAACTGCTTCACGAAGAAACACCGAAGGAGCTTGACAATGTGGAGTCCGTTATCACCGGCAGTGTGCGCAATCTCTGCCGCGCGGCTGCGGAGCGCTGTGAAGAGCTGGGTTATGAGCCTGTCATATTGACAGATCAGCTTTCCTGTGAGGCCAGGGAGGCAGGATCTTTCCTGGCCGCGATCGCGAAAAGCCACCAGAATACGGAGAAAAGCCTGGCCTTTATCGCGGGAGGAGAGACGGTGGTGCACCTGACCGGCAGTGGAAAGGGCGGCCGAAATCAGGAGCTGGCCCTTGCGACGGCGGAAGGCATCGCGGGTCTGAAGGATACGGCTGTGTTCAGCATCGGAAGCGATGGGACGGATGGCCCGACGGACGCGGCGGGAGGTTATGTTGACGGAGAAACCGGAAGCGTACTGAGAAAAGCCGGAATTGATATTTATCAGGTCCTGCGGCAGAATGACGCGTACCATGCCCTTCAGAAGTGCGGCGGCCTGATTATCACGGGAGCAACCGGCACCAATGTTAACGATGTGTCGGTACTGCTGATCAGGAGAGGAGCGGACTGCCAGATTGTCCACGACCTTTTCTGACACTTCGATCAGTGTCTTTTTAAAGTATGAGCTCAGTTGCCCGAGATATTCCGGATGGTTCAGGTGCTTTACAATCATCCGATATTCGGCTTTCAGCTTTTCCTCGTAAAGAGCGAGTTAACAGAAGTATCGTATTTCGCCGAATTGATCGTACCATTTCTCGATAATATCAACGCTATTTGCTTCGATAACTTTCATTAAGACTCTTAAAGTTCGCTGAGGTATTCTGGAGTCATTGTTGCATATCAGTGCTTTACCGGTACTACTGATCCAGATTTTTGTGGCATTTGCGGAAGCTCGTCCCTCTGCGATATGAACATGAACGGGTTCGAGAGGATCATTCTCGTTTGACCAAAAGTAAATAATATAAGAACCAATCCTAAACAGCTGTGGCATTCAGGATACCTCCCTCCTGAGAGAATTCGAGGATCAGATGGGCGTTATTTCGGATCAGTTTTTTAAAGTATTGAATTTCCGATTCTGAATAACCGTGAATATTTTCCCATTTGTATTCCGGAAGCCAACATATGGCATTATGAAAGCCGTCTTTTATATCCGGGGTTTCAATGAAAACCTTGACATGCCCATCGGACTTCATCTCTGAGTGGGTAATTTCTGTGTCATCATTAAGAGTCATGAAAGGGTACATCATTTCAAACACCTCGCTTAAGATCAGATTTTGTGTCTAGGTAAACATTATCACAAATATAAAATGGAATCAAGGGTGAGCAATATACAATATGCTCAGTGAGGGGAGCAGGGCGGAGAACGGCTATCTAAGCGGCTGTACCCGATGATGTTCCTTTTATTGAGTATTTTCCATTTCACGCGCATAAAAAGGCCGCCGCTTCACTATAAACCGTAAAGCGGCAGCTCCCTGATCACGCATCTTTCGATAAAATGCCTCCATCTGTGCTGTTGGATGCCCTGTTGAAGCCAGCTGTACAGGTGGAAATTACTTTGCCTTCTCATCCGCAGTGGCTTCCTCAGCGGGTTCCTCCTCAGCGGCTGAGATATGCGGCTCCGCGATGAGCACCACCACCGCGTCCCTGCTGGTGGTCAGATCCACGTTCGGGTCGGAAGCGATGGGCAGATCGCCCACTTTGACGGTATCGCCGGGCTTTAAGTTCTCCACATCAATTTCGATGGTCTCCACCAGAGCGGACGGCAGAGCCTTATAGGCAACCTCGGACAGAACGGTCTGGACGATGCCATTCTGCACCTTTTCATGGTTGAGCAGGATGATCTCCGCCACGGAGTGTACCTTTTCCGTGCTCACGAGGGCCTGGAAATCTACCTCATCGTAGCGCTTGAACGCGGCGTTATAATGAATTTCCTTGATCAGGACGTCCATCTTCTGTCCGTCCACATCCAGATAGAGCTGGCCGCCCTTTCTCTTTGTCCTGAGGACGCGCTCGGCCTCCCGGGCCTCCATCTGAATGGGAAGAGAGCCCTCAATCTCCCGGCCGATGATGTTGCCGGTGACGTAGCCCTCGCGCCTTAATTTCTTTGCTTTTGTTGACAGGTCTCTTTTTTCAGCTTTTAAAGTATCCATATTACCTCTTCCTCCAAATTCTGAATTCTGATTGCCCGCAGACTGCCATTTTGGCGGCTCGTGAAATGATCGCATAGAGAATCCGCGCGAGCCGGTTAAAATAAGTTGTGTCTGTTGGTGTTTTGTGACAGGTGTATTATAACACTTATAAAAAAGAATAATTCACCAAAAATGAAATAATTTTTTGGCTATTCTGCACAAAAAAGAGATGCGGCTTGTCAGGGGGGAAGAAATCGGTTATATTATGATGCAAGGGACACTTGCATTTATGACACTGGCACCCCGGTACCATCATATTATAAGGTATTATGAAAAATACACCAAAAAAGAAAACAAAATTTATTCCTGTGGTTTTGCTGTTCCTGTGTGTTGCCCTGGTTGTGACAGTGGCGGTGACGGCAGCCGGAGGCCGGCGTGCTTCTACACAGGAAGAAACCGTGGAGGAAACCGGCGCGGATTCTGATTCCGCTCAGAGTGAAAAGCCAACGCTGACAAGAGGGGAATTCCCTCTGCTGCAGGTCGGCACGGACGTCTACGCGCTGGAAAATGAGATTCTGAATATCACAGTCTATGAGAACGTGGCTGTTACCACGGACACATATTCCGGCAGCGGTTTTGTGTGGATGGAGGACGAAAGCGGACTTGTGATTGTCACGGCGGCCCATGTGCTGGCGGACAGGAATGGCGGAACGGTGGAGATGGTGTCTCTGTCCCAGGGCTGGGTTGACGTGGCTTTTTCCGGGGAGGATGTGGTGACAGCGGATGGCTATGATCTGGCCTTCATCCATTTGTCGGCGGACATCGCGGAAACGCTGCTTTATATTCCGCTGAGCTCCTACACGGGCGCGGACGCGCAGACAGGGGATGATCTGTGGATTGTGGATTCCATATATGGCTCCGGTACCGGAATTGAGTCCGCGACAGTGGCCAATCCCCTGATTTATTTTGAGGATTACGGGGTGGAGCTGCTTTATATTTACGGACAGGGTAAGGAGGGAATGAGCGGAAGCCCGGTCTACAGCACGGAGGGACTGCTTGTGGGAATGGTCTGCGGCATGAGTGAGGACGGCACGGAACTGGCCGCGGTACCGGTGCAGGTGATAGAGGAGTGACCCATGAAAGCTGGTATTGTTGCTTTATGAGCCGGGTTTTTATTTTCTTCTTGCCCTGGTTTTAAATAATGGTTATAATGTAAGCAATGGAATGAAAAAGATTTTTCATGGCATCACCTTTATAGTGGACGGCAAATGATTTTTGCTGTTCGCTATGGAAATCCTGTCAGCCGGGAAGAGAAGAAAGTTCAGGAATGGAAAAGCAAAAGAGGAATGATCAGGGGAAGGAGCAGAAGAATCGAAAGGTATATATTGATCTTTTGCGCATTGTTTCCGCCTTCAGTGTGGTAATGCTGCACGCTGCCGCACAATATTGGTATACTTTGCCGACGGATACAGAATCCTGGTTTGTATGCAATGGCTATGACGCGGTCTCAAGGTTTGGCGTTCCGGTCTTTGTAATGATCAGCGGCATGCTCTTTCTTTCCAGGGAGGGAGAGACAGATGTGGGCCGATTGTACCGCAAAAATATTTTTCGCCTTGCGGTTGTCTATTTTTTCTGGAGCGGTGTGTATGGATTGATCAACTGCAGATACCTTCTGAGAATGCATGAGATTACATTAAAGGAATGCCTGAAACAGATGCTGGCCGGGAAATATCATTTATGGTTTCTGCCGATGCTGATTGGCATTTACATGATAGTCCCCGTGCTGAAGGTGTTTGTGGATCATTGTACCAGAAAACAGATAGAATATTTTCTCCTGCTTTTTTTTGTAATGCAAATTGGCCGGGAAACATTGTACAGTGTGATTTTGTCCGAGACTGTCACCAATCTGGTGGGATTGGTGACGGTGGAGCTGGCGGGAAGCTATGTGGGCTATTTTATACTGGGATATTATCTGTATCGTTATCCGCCTTCTGACCGGAAGACCCGTGTTTATTATCTGCTGGGAATAGCGGGGCTTGTATGCGCGGTGGCAGTCAGCACTTTTCTCTCAGTGCGCAGGGGAGAGGGACAGGGGGAGATATATGACAGCTTCAGTGTATATACATTCTTTGTGTGCATCGCGATATTTCTCTTTTTCCGGAAGCAATTTGAAAATCGAAAATTTTCGCCGGGCATGAGGAGACTGATCGGAGAAATTTCGGATAATACCCTTGGAATATACGTGATGCACCTGGGCCTGCTGGAATTCCTTCAGGCAAAGGGAATCAGCAGCATGTCGGTCAATATTGTGTTCGGGATTCCACTGCTGGCGCTGGGGTGCTTCCTGATATGCTGTATCGCGGCGGGGCTGCTTCGCAGGCTGCCTTTTGTGGGGCACTATATCTGTTAAAACCGGATACCCCCCCAAAAAAAACGGATAAAAAACCAAAAAAAGGAAAAAGACCGGAAAAATCGCTTGCATTTTGATCAAAAGAGTGTTAAGGTAATTAAGGTTAATTAAATATTCAATGATGATAAGAGTTTGCCCCGGCAAGCTCTTTTTCAATGTGTTTTATAAAACGTTACTATTCACAGCGGACGCTCTTGCGCATGTGAGGAGAAGCGGCTGTTCACAGCGGACGCTTTTGCGCATGTGAAACATCCGCAGGGCGTATCGTACACTGTCAGGCGCCCCGTAGGAGAGGGGAAGCGGTTGTGATTAGTAATCAGAAAAGAGGTATTTTTATGGCGAAGCAGGAATCTGTGGCGGAGAGGACGGAGGCGCTCCTTGTTCCCATCGCGGCGCAGTATGAGGTCGATATTTATGATGTGGAATTTGTGAAGGAGGGCGGCGACTGGTATCTGAGAGCCTATATTGACAAGCCGGAGGGGGTTACCATCCTGGACTGTGAGAATGTCAGCCGCGCGCTGTCGGACAGGCTGGATGAGGAGGACTTTATTGAGAACGCTTATATTCTGGAGGTGTCAAGCCCCGGCCTTGGCAGGGTGCTGAAAAAGGACCGTCACTTACAAAGCGCCCTGGGGCAGGAGGTAGAGTGTAAGACTTACCGGCCGGTGGACGGGCAAAAGGAGTTTTCCGGGGTGCTGGCATCGTTTGACGAAGAGAGCCTCACAATTGAGTGCGGGGATGAAGAGAGAAAATTTTCGCGTAAGGACCTGGCGGTGATCCGCCTGGCGCTGGATTTTTAGGGGGAATTTGATACCTTAACCAATTTTAGGAGGAAATGAGATGAATAAGGAGCTGTTGGAGGCGCTGGATCTATTGGAGAAAGAAAAACAGATCAGCAAGGAAGTGATGTTTGAGACCATCGAGACTTCCCTGATTGCCGCCTGCAAAAATCATTTTGGCAAAACCGACGCCGCAAATATGAAGGCTGTCGTGGACAGGGAAACCGGGGATTTCATGTGCTTCGCGGAGCGGCAGGTGGTAGCCACCGAGGAAGAGGTGGAGGACCCCACCGCCCAGATTTCTCTGGAGGAGGCCCGCAAAATCAATCCGGACGTACAGGTGGACGAGACTGTCAATGTGGAAATTAAGTCCAAGGACTTTGGCCGTATCGCTACCCAGCATGCCAAGAACGTGATTTTGCAGAAAATCCGCGAGGAAGAGCGCAGCGTCGTCTACAATCAGTATGTCGGGCTGGAGAAGGAAGTGGTCACCGGAATTGTGCAGAGAACGGTGGAAAAAGGCGTCAGCATCAATTTAGGAAGGGCCGACGCCCTGCTGCCTGAGAGCGAGATGATCAAGGGGGAGGTCTTAAAGCCCACCCAGCGTGTGAAGGTATTTATTGTGGAGGTCTCCAACCGCAAGGGGCTGCGCATCAGCGTCAGCAGAACCCATCCGGATCTGGTCAGACGTCTGTTTGAGGCGGAGGTCACGGAAATCAGCGACGGCACGGTGGAGATCATGAGCATCGCCAGAGAGGCGGGCAGCCGCACCAAGATGGCGGTCAGGAGCCATGACGGCAATGTGGACGCGGTGGGCGCCTGCGTGGGATTGAACGGTTCCCGCGTCAACGCCATTGTGGATGAGTTAAAAGGAGAAAAGATTGATATCGTCCCCTGGGATGAGAACCCGGGCAACTTTATTCAGAATGCCCTGGCGCCCTCCAAGGTGGTGGCTGTCTTCGCTGACCCGGATGAAAAGACCGCCAAGGTGGTGGTGCCGGATTATCAGCTGTCCCTGGCTATCGGCAAGGAGGGACAGAACGCCCGGCTGGCGGCCCGGCTGACCGGCTACAAGATTGATATTAAGAGCGAGACACAGGCGAAGGACGCCTACGGCTTCCGCTATGAGGATTATCTGGACGATGATAGCGAGTACGAGGAGTACGACGGGGAATACGACGAGTACGAGGACGACGAATACGCTGACGACGGGTATGAGAGCGGTGAAGAGGAGTACGAGGACGAATACGCCGATGCTGATGAATATGATGACGATCACGAGGAAGACGGCGGTGAAGAGGAGTACGAGGATGAGTACGCCGACGCCGATGAGTATGATGACGCCCCGGAGGAAGAAGACGGGGAATACGATGAGGAGTACTCTGACGCCGGCGAAGAGGATGAGTATGCTTCGGAGGAAGCGGCTGAAGACGACGCGTACGCTGAAGCTGATGAGGAGAGCAGTCCCCTGTCTGAGTAAGGCTCTCTGACCGGGGAACGGGATCTGAGCCGATGAGGAATCAAAATGAGTAAAAAAATTCCCATGAGACGGTGTGTCGGCTGCGGCGAATCCAGACCCAAAAAGGAAATGATGCGGGTGGTCAGAACGCCGGAGGATACATTTGTCCTGGATGTGACAGGCAAAAAAAACGGAAGAGGCGCATATCTTTGTAAGAACGGGCAGTGCCTGAAGAACGCGGTCAGAAATAAGGGGCTGGAGCGTTCCTTTCAGATGAGCATTCCGAAGGAAGTATATGAGAGCCTTGCGGAGGAGTTTGACAATATTGAGACAGAGTAAAGTGGAGGCATTGCTGGGGCTGGCAATGAAGTCCCGGAATGTGGTCAGCGGGGAATACTCCGTGGAAGAAGCGATAAAGAAGGGAACGGCGTATCTGGTGGTGGTCGCGTGCGACGCGTCGGAGGGTACCCGCAAGCACTTCAGGGATAAGTGCGGCTTTTATCAGGTTCCTTTGGTGGAATATGGTACCAGAGAGTCTCTGGGGCATGCCCTGGGAAAAGAGATGAGAGCCTCACTGGCAATTGTAAATGATGGTTTCGCCAAAGCTGTCTGCGCGCAGATAGATGAGACGACAAAGCAGATGGGGGTGGCAGAATGAAAGAACAGGAAAAGAAAGAAGCTAGTCAGAAATCCGCAGCGAAAAAGGAGGTGGCGCCTGTGCAGGAGAAGAGCACACAGCAGGATCAGCCCAAAAAGAAAAAACGAATCGTGATCGTGGGCAATCCACAGAACAGCAAGAGCGGTATGAATGTGCCTTCGAGAAAGCCCTCCGGCAAAAGCGGAAGCACAACGGAGCGGGCGCGCAGCGGCGGCAGGACAAAACCCGCCGCGGCTTCCGGCAATAATGTAAAGGCTGAGGATGTGGCGGCGAAATTCAAGGCCACTCTGGGAGAAAAGGAGCCAAAGAAGACTGCTCCCGCGCCCGCACCGGCTCCTGCCCCTGTTCCCGAGCCTACGTCGGCTGCGGAGGAGAAAAAGCCTGCCATTTTTGAACCTGAGCTTCAGAAACGTCCTTTTGTAAAGGTGGAGGAGGCGTCCGAGAGGGCGGCGAAGCAGTCCGCGGCAAGATCCTCCCAGCCCCGCGAGGGAGCGCCGCGCCGGGAGGCGAGGAGCGCCCAGGGAAGCGGGGAGCGGCGGGAAGGCCGTCCGGCGGGCTCCGGAAGCGGCGAGAGACGCGACGGACGCGCCGAGGGTCGCAGAACAGCAGCTGGAAGCGGAGAGCGCCGGGATTCAAGAGGCGAGGGCCGCACAGGAAGCGGCGAGAGACGCGAGAGCAGGGACGGAGCACGTCCCATGGGCGAACGCCGCACTGACGGAAGCCGCCAGGGAAGCGGGGAGCGCAGAAGCGACGGCAGCCGTCCCATGGGCGAGCGCCGCAGAAGCGACGGATACCGCCAGGGCAGCGCGGGAAGCGGAGAGCGCCGCGGCGATGGAAGAAGCCAGGGAGACGGGCGCAGAAGCGACACAAGAGGCCAGGGCGGCTATGGGAGCCGTCAGGGTGCTGCTATGGGGGGACGTCCTGTTTTCGATAAGGATAAGGACGCCGATTCCAGACAGGGCCGCCCGGCGCAGGGCAGGAAGAGCGGTTCCCGCCAGGGTGCTGCCGGCGCGGGCTTTGGCGATGTGAGCGTCAAGAAGGACCAGAAGCGGGATGAGCGCCGCCAGGGCCAGGATAAGGATAAAAAGAACCGCAAGGATTATATTTATACCGAGGAAGGCAGGAATACAAAGGGCAAAACCGGCAAAACTGTCAATAAGGCCGGGAAGTTCATCAAGCCGGAGAAGAAGGAAGAGGTGGTGGAGGAGCTGATCAAGGTGATTCAGCTTCCGGAGAGCATTACCTTAAAGGAGCTGGCGGAAAAGATGAGAATGCAGCCTGCCGCCATTATCAAGAAGCTCTTTCTGCAGGGCAAAATCATGAATGTGAATCAGGAGCTTTCCTACAGTGAGGCTGAGGAAATCGCCATGGATTATGAGATTCTCTGCGAGAAGGAAGTGAAGGTGGACGTCATCGAGGAGCTGCTCAGGGAAGAG
The DNA here is from genome assembly GCA_021203305.1 of Lachnospiraceae bacterium. Lineage (GTDB taxonomy): Bacteria > Bacillota > Clostridia > Lachnospirales > Lachnospiraceae > RGIG6307. The sequence continues at coordinate 22,520 of JAJQBK010000052.1, read as the reverse complement.
GAGGAGAGCGAGGAGACAATGGTATCCCGCCCGCCCGTCATCTGTGTCATGGGCCACGTGGACCACGGCAAGACCTCCCTCCTGGACGCCATCAGGAATACCAACGTGACCGACAAGGAGGCCGGCGGCATCACCCAGCATATTGGCGCTTATACTGTTTCCACGGCCAGCGGCCGCCAGATTACCTTCCTGGATACGCCCGGCCATGAGGCGTTCACCGCCATGCGTATGCGCGGCGCCAATTCCACGGATATCGCCATCCTGGTGGTGGCCGCGGACGACGGCGTCATGCCCCAGACCATTGAGGCCATCAGCCACGCGAAAGCGGCCGGAATAGAGGTTATCGTGGCGGTCAATAAGATCGACAAGCCGGGCGCCAACGTGGACCGCGTCATGCAGCAGCTGACAGAGTATGATCTGGTGGCGGAGCAGTATGGCGGCAGCACGGTATTCTGCCCGGTATCCGCCAAGACCGGCGAGGGCATCGAGAATCTGCTGGAGATGATTCTACTGACGTCGGATGTGCTGGAGCTGAAGGCCAATCCGAACCGCGACGCCAGAGGCCTGGTCATTGAGGCCCAGTTAGACAAGGGCCGGGGACCTGTGGCCACCGTGCTGGTGCAGAAGGGTACGCTCCATGTGGGAGACTTTATTTCCGCCGGAGCCTGCTATGGCAAGGTCCGCGCCATGATCAATGATAAGCATATGAACGTGAAGGTGGCGGGACCCTCCGAGCCTGTGGCAATTCTGGGCCTTTCCGATGTGCCGGCGGCCGGGGAAGTATTTCTGGCCCACCCGAGCGATAAGGAGGCCAAGGAATACGCCCAGACCTATATGGCCCAGTACAAGGAAAAGATGCTGGAGGAGACCAAGAAGCGCATGAGTCTGGACGATCTGTACGGACAGATTCAGGCCGGCCAGCTGAAACAGCTGAATATGATCATCAAAGCCGATGTCCAGGGCTCTGTGGAGGCGGTGAAGCAGTCTCTGGAGAAGCTTTCCAACGACGAGGTGGTGGTAAAGTGCATCCACAGCGGCGTGGGCCTGATCAACGAAAGCGACGTCGCTCTGGCGGGCGCTTCCAACGCGATTATTGTGGGCTTTAATACCAGGCCGGATTCCACCGCCAAATCCACCGCGGAGAGGGAGCATGTGGAGATCAAGCTGTACCGCGTGATTTATCAGGCCATCGAGGATGTGGAGCGGGCCATGAAGGGCATGCTTGACCCGATCTTCGAGGAGAAGGTCATCGGCCATGCCGAGGTGCGCCAGATCTTTAAGGCCAGCGCGGTTGGCAACATCGCCGGGTCTTATGTGCTGGACGGCGTGATTCAGAGAGGCTGCAAAATCCGCATCACCAGGGCGGGAGAGCAGATTTACGAGGGCTCGCTTGCCAGCCTGAAGCGGTTCAAGGACGATGTGAAGGAAGTGAAGGCGGGCTTCGAGTGCGGCCTTGTGTTTGAGGGCTTTGACAAGATGCAGGAGCTGGATATTGTGGAGGCCTATGTGATGGTGGAGGTGCCCCGATAGGGAACCGCGCCGCGCGGCAAATTCACCTGTGTCCTGCGAAGAAGGGAGCGTTATGCGCAAAAACAGCGTGAAAAATATCAGAATCAACAATGAGGTGCAGAGGGAGCTGGCGGAGCTGATCCGGGGCGGGTTAAAGGACCCCCGGATTTCCCCCATGACCAGCGTGGTCGCTGTGAATGTGACTCCGGATTTAAAAACCTGTAAGGCTTATATCAGCGTACTGGGGGATGAGGAGGCGCAGAAGCAGACTATGGAGGGGCTGAAAAGCGCCTCCGGCTTCATCCGTTCGACTCTGGCAAAGAACTTAAATCTTCGCAATACCCCGGTGATTACCTTTATTCCGGAGCAGTCCATTGAGTACGGGGTGGAGATGTCCGCAAAGATCGATCAGGTGATCGCGCAGATTCCCGACCGGGAAGAGGAACAATGAAAACAGATATTTTAAAGGAATGTGAGGGGGCGGAATATATCGGCATCAGCGGACATATCCGCCCCGATGGCGACTGTGTGGGCTCCTGTATGGCGCTGTACATGTATCTGACCAAAAAGCTGCCGGGGGCCCATGTGTACGTATATCTGGAGTCGGCGGCGAAAACCTTTACCCATATAAAACGGATTGACGAGATTGACACGGAATACACCCCGGCGCGGCGCTACGATGTATTTTTCTGCCTGGACACGGAGCCGGGCAGGCTGGGAAGGGCGGAGAGCTTTTACCGCGGCGCGGCCAGAAAAATCAATATTGATCATCATCTGAGCAATTCCGGGGATGGAGACATTAGTGTTGTACGCCCTGATGTGGGCTCCTGCGCGGAGGTCCTCTATGAGCTTCTGCCAAAGGAGGATGTGGACGATGACATGGCGCTGGCCATCTATCTGGGGATGATCCACGATACCGGCGTTTTCCAGTATTCCAACACCAGGCCGCAGACCCTTCGGACGGCGGCAGAGCTGATAGAAAGGAATATCGATTTTCCAAACCTGATTCAGGAGAGCTTTTACCAGAAATCATGGAATGAGACCCGGGCGACGGCCTGGGTGCTGTTCCACGCGGAGAGCCTGTTTGACGGAAAGGTGGCGCTGGGGCATATTTCCATGAAGGAGATGCGGGAATGCGGCGTGACCACGGCGGATCTGTCCGGAATCGTCAGCGAGCTGCGCAATATCGCGGGAGTGGAGTGCGCCGTGTTTATGTATGAGATTCCGAACGGTTTATGCAGGGTAAGCCTTCGCACCGGAGAGGGGATAGACGCCACGAAGATTGCCGGGGAGTTTGGCGGCGGCGGCCACGCGAGGGCGGCCGGCTGCAATATCAGGGGCAGCTTTGAGGAGACGTATAAAAGGCTGCTCCCGGTGCTGGAGCGGTATATACAATGAACGGAATCATCAACATTTACAAGGAAGCGGGCTATACCTCCTTCGATGTGGTGGCGAAGCTGCGCGGCATCCTGAAAACCCGGAAAATCGGGCATACCGGTACCTTGGACCCGGCGGCTGTCGGCGTTTTGCCTGTTTGCGTGGGCAATGCCACAAGGGCGGTGGAATTTCTGGCGGACCATGACAAGGAGTATGTGGCGGAGCTTCTTCTGGGCGTCACCACGGACACTCTGGACACCACCGGACAGGTACTTGCCGTAAGGCCCGTGGCCTGTGACGAGAGCGAAGCGATAAGCGCGGTGCTGTCATTTCTGGGCGTGTCCGAACAGATACCGCCCATGTACTCCGCCGTTAAGGTAGATGGGAAGCGTCTCTATGAGCTGGCGAGAGCGGGCAAAGAGGTGGAGCGAAAGCCCAGAACCATTGAGATCAGGGAGATAGAGGTTCTTTCGGTCCATCTTCCGGTGGTCAGGTTCCGGGTGGTCTGCTCTAAGGGCACTTACATCCGTTCTCTCTGCCAGGATATAGGGGAAAAGCTGGGCTGTTGCGGCTGTATGCAGAGCCTGGAGCGGACAAGAGTGGGCAGCTTTACAAAAGAAACCGCTGTCACATTGGAGGAGTTGGAGCGGTATTGGAACGATGGAACGCTGGATCAGGTAATTCTGGGCGTGGACCAGGCCTTTTCATCCTTCCCGGCTGAGAGACTGAGAGAGGAGTTTTCCCGGATTGCTGATAACGGCAATAAGCTGAAGCCGGATATGCTTCTTAAGCCCCGGGACTTTACTGAGGGGGAAAGAGTACGACTGTACAGATGGGACGGGCGTTTTTACGGAATATATGATTTCCGAAAACAGGACAATGTGCTGAAGCCGGTGAAGCTGTTTTTATCATAGTTTTTTGCGGGATTGTGAAGGTGTGCGGCGCGCGAAGCGATCTGTAAACCGCTTTTGGCGCCCTAACCATTTTTTATGTTATGAAAATCATCTCAGGAACCACTGAATTTCATATTGAAAATAAATCCGCGGTCGCCATCGGCAAGTTCGACGGCGTCCATCTGGGTCATCAGAAGCTGCTGAGGCGGATGCATGACTGGCAGGCGCAGGGATATCCGGCGGTGGTTTTTACCTTTGACAGACCGCCGGCCAGTGTTTTTTCACCGGAAAAGGATATCAGGGAGCTGACGACGCCTCAGGAAAAACGGGAGCTGATGGAGCGGATGGGAGCGGATGTGCTGGTGGAATTTCCTATGACCACTGAGACCGCGGCCATGCCTCCTGAAGTCTTCGTGGAGGAGATTCTGGCGGGTCAGCTGAACAGCACTGTTATTCTGGCGGGGGAGGATTTAAGCTTTGGCCATCAGGGCCGGGGCAACCGCAGGCTGCTGGAGGCAATGGCGCCCCGGCTGGGATACCGGACGGAGATTGTGGATAAGCTGTCGGTCCGGGAGGCTCTGTCGGCTTTGAGTGACAGTGTTTTAGCGGAAGAAACGGCGGAGCTTCAGCGAAATAAGCCAGCTGCAGCGGACCAGGACGCGGACCGTCTTTTCCACGGCCTTAACGGGGATACTCCGGTCAGTTCAACGCTTGTCAGAAGCCTGCTGGAGGAGGGGCGGATGGAACAGGTCACGGCGCTGTGCGGCAGGCCTTATTCTGTATCAGGTTCCATAATCCACGGCAGACATCTGGGCGGTCCTGTCCTTCAGATGCCCACCATCAACATGGAATGGCCCGCGGGAAAGCTGGCGCCCCCCTTTGGCGTCTATTATTCCCGGACGCTTCTGGAGGGAAAATATTACAGGTCTGTTACAAATGTGGGCCGCAAACCCACGGTTTCTGAGGAAAACAGAGTGCTGGCGGAGACCTATATCTATGATTTTGAGGGAAACGCTTACGGGGAAAGGGCGCGGGTATTTTTGTACGGATACAAAAGGCCTGAACGGAAGTTTGACGGAATTGAAGCGCTGAGGGAGCAGATGCAGCGGGATATCCGGGAAGGAGCCGACTACTGGGAGAGCTGAGGATGACAGCTGTCGGCTGCGGCTTTTGCCGTGTCTCCTGTCACCCGGTAAATTATTAAATGTTTTTTACAAAAAATAAAATATTTTTTGCGAAAAGAGGTTGACAGACCGCCGCCTTATTGTTACAATAACTCCGGAATTTGTGAAAGCCGGTACGAAAGAGGAAAGCGGGATTAAATTGATTACGGTACATCACAAAAATGGGGTTATTTATGAAATATACAAAGGTTGTGGCAATCGTGGGGGCGGCGGCTCTTCTCATGTCGGCCTGGACAGTGCCGGTAAGCGCCGGGACTATCTCGGACATCACGCAGAATGTGGGTATCGCCAGCATTACCAGCTCATCCATCGATGAGGAGGATTGCATTCAGTATGCCGAAAGCGGGGAGAATGATCTGTGGGGATACACCAATCTGGGCATAGCCCAGGTGGACGGCAACCTGAATGTCAGAAGCGAACCGTCGACGGACGCTGATATTGTGGGCAAGATGACCAACAACTCCGCCTGTGAGATTATTGAGGAGCTGGACGGCTGGTATCATATCACCTCGGGAGAGGTGGAGGGCTATGTCAGCGCGGATTACATACTGACAGGGATTGAGGCAAAGGTAAAAGCACTCAGCGTTGCTTATGTGAAGGCTGTAGTGCAGGTGAACGGCCTGAATGTGCGCACCGGACCGGGAGAGGATTATTCGATTGTGACTCAGGTGGCAACCGGTGAGGAGCTGGAGGTCGTGGAAGTGGCCGACGGCTGGGTTGCCTGTACGCTGAACGCGGATACGGTTTATGTCAGTGAGGAATATGTGGAGGTCGTGGACGGTCTGGACACGGCGATGACCATGAGCGAGCTGCAGTACGGCAGCGGGGTCTCCGATGTGAGAGTCGCCCTGGTGGAATATGCTCTGCAGTTTGTGGGTAATCCCTATGTATGGGGCGGCACCAGTCTGACGAAGGGCGCGGACTGCTCGGGCTTTGTGCTCAGTGTTTACGCGAATTACGGATACAGTCTGCCGCATTCATCTGCCTCCCAGTCGAAGTGCGGGACATCCATCTCGGTTTCCGATATACAGCCCGGTGACCTGCTTTTCTACGGCAGCAGCTCCAGCAGCATCAGCCATGTGGCGATCTATATCGGCAACGGACAGATTGTACACGCCAGCGATGAAAAGACCGGCATTAAGATTTCCAATTACAACTACAGGACGCCTGTAGCCGCGGTAAGCATATTGCCATAAACATCATCAAAAAGATAAAAAATTTATTTACAAATCCATCTGTGTGTGTTACACTGTTTCAGTTGGATTGAGCCGACGCCCGGTAAATGGAAACTCCGGCCTTTGCCTGGTGTATGGCGCTTATAAAATATCAGGAGGATGTAAAATGATTTCCAAGGAAAAGAAAACCACTATCATGAACGAGTATGCCAGAACTCCGGGAGACACCGGTTCACCGGAGGTGCAGGTAGCTGTTCTCACCGCCCGGATCAACGAGCTGACAGAGCACCTGAAGGCAAACCCCAAGGACAACCATTCCAGGCGCGGTATGTACAAGATGATCGGCCAGAGGCGAGGCCTTCTGGATTATCTGAAGAGAAAGGATATCGAGAGATATCGTGCCCTGATTGAGAAGCTGGGTATCAGAAGATAGTGAAATGCGTGGCGGGAAATGCCGTAAGCTTTCCCACCTTTTCGCGTTCAGGAATTGTCGAAAAATGACTGGCAATTTCTGAGGAGCTGTCGGGAAATGGCCGGCAGTCCCTGAGTAGAAGTCGCAGCATTGCGATTATGGAGGAGAAGAATGTATAAAACTTACACAATGGAACTGGCCGGGAGAACTCTGAGAGTTGACATCGGCCGCGTAGGCGCACAGGCCAACGGCTGTGCCTTCATGATGTACGGAGACACCACGGTGCTCTGCACCGCAACCGCTTCCGAGAAGCCCCGGGAGGGGATTGACTTTTTCCCGCTCAGCGTGGAGTATGAGGAGAAGATGTACGCTGTGGGCAAGATTCCCGGCGGCTTCAACAAGAGAGAGGGAAAGGCCAGTGAGAACGCTGTACTGACAGACCGTGTCATTGATCGTCCCATGCGTCCCCTTTTCCCGAAGGATTACCGCAACGATGTTACTCTGGACAATATGGTGATGAGCGTGGACCCGGAGTGCAGGCCCGAGCTGGTGGCCATGATCGGTACCTCTATCGCCACCTGTATTTCTGATATTCCTTTTGATGGCCCCTGCGCCATGACCCAGGTGGGGCTGATTGACGGGGAGCTGATCATCAACCCCAGCCAGGAGCAGTGGAAGAACGGGGATCTGAACCTGACCGTTGCCTCCACCGCCGAGAAGGTCATCATGATCGAGGCGGGCGCCAACGAGGTGCCGGAGGATCTGATGATTGAAGCCATTTATAAGGCTCACGACGTCAACCTGACCATCATTGATTTCATCAATAAAATCGTGGCTGAGGTGGGCAGGCCCAAGCACGAGTACACAAAATATGTGATTCCGGACGAGCTGACCGAGGCTATAAAGGAGATCGTTCCCCCGGCTGAGATGGAGGAGGCTGTCTTCGCGGATGTGAAGCAGGTGCGGGATGAGAATATCCGCCAGATCACCGCAAGGCTGGAGGAGGCTTTCGCCGATAAGGAGGAGTGGCTTCCCCTGCTGTCCGACGCCATTTACCAGTATCAGAAAAAGACTGTCCGCAAGATGATTTTAAAGGATCACAAGCGCCCGGATGGACGTGCCATCAACCAGATTCGTCCTCTGAGCGCGGAGGTGGATATCATTCCCAGAGTCCATGGCTCCGCCATGTTTACCCGCGGACAGACCCAGATCTGCACGGTTACCACCCTGGCTCCTCTTTCCGAGGCTCAGAGAGTGGATGGCCTGGATGAGAATGAGACCTCCAAGAGATATATGCACCATTACAATTTCCCGTCCTACTCTGTAGGCGAGACCAAGGTCAGCCGCGGCCCGGGACGCCGGGAGATCGGCCATGGCGCTTTAGCGGAGCGTGCCCTGATTCCGGTGCTGCCCAGCGAGGAGGAATTCCCCTACGCTATCAGAACCGTATCCGAGACCTTTGAGTCCAACGGCTCCACCTCTCAGGCTTCCGTCTGCGCCTCCACCATGTCCTTAATGGCGGCTGGCGTTCCGATCAAAAAGCCGGTGGCGGGCATTTCCTGCGGACTGGTGACCGGAGACACGGATGATGACTATATTGTACTGACTGATATTCAGGGGCTGGAGGATTTCTTCGGCGATATGGACTTCAAGGTGGCCGGTACAAAGGACGGTATCACCGCCATCCAGATGGACATCAAGATCCATGGCCTGACCAGGCCCATCGTGGAGGAGGCCATCCGCCGCACCAGAGAGGCCAGGTTGTATATTCTGGACAATGTCATGCTTCCCTGCATCAGCGCGCCCCGTCCGGAGGTCGGCAAGTACGCGCCCAAGATTATTTCCATGCAGATCGATCCTGAGAAGATCGGCGAGGTGGTGGGCCAGCGCGGCAAGACCATCAATGAGATCATTGCCCGCACCGGCGTGAAGATCGACATCACCGACGACGGCATGGTATCCATCTGCGGCACCGACCAGAAGATGATGGACAGCGCTCAGCAGATGATTGAGACCATCGTGACCGACTTTGAGGCCGGACAGGTCTTCAAGGGCAAGGTGGTCAGCATCAAGGAGTTCGGCGCCTTCATCGAGTTCGCCCCCGGCAAGGAGGGACTGGTGCACATCTCCAAGATCTGTAAGGAGCGCATCAACCACGTTGAGGATGTGCTGACCCTGGGCGACACCGTCACGGTTGTTTGCCTCGGCAAGGACAAGATGGGCCGTATCAGCTTCTCCATGAAGGATGTGGCGCAGTTCTGATGACCGGGTTTTTCAAATAAATAAAAACCTTTCCCGGGAGAGAATATAATATTTCCCGGGAAGTTTTGGAGAGTTAGCGAAGTGGCCGTAACGCGCCGCACTCGAAATGCGGTTATCCTTTTTGGGTACGTGGGTTCGAATCCCACACTCTCCGCTATGTATTATAAAAGATTGTATGGGAATGCCCGCGCTGGAGGACATTCCCATTTTGCAACAGCCTCTGAAAACAGTGCCTGGCCCCCGGGATCGGACGCTGCTTTTTTGATTCTGTCCGGAAATCTTAAGAAATAATGTATTCTTTCTTAAAAACTTCCCTGTAAAATGAAACCGGACGGATTTTTTTGCGTCATATAAGGTATAAAGGGACATGACATTTGCGGAAACCTGATTTTTCAGACAGCATAAGAAAAATAATATGTGAGAACGCCTTGCTTTTTGGAACACATAAGGGAATCGATATGCGCGAACATTTTACTTTATTGGAATACATTAGGAAAATGATACGCATGAATGTCTTGCTTTTTGGAATTCATAAGAAAAAGCGATGCGCGTGAACGCCTTGCTTTTTGGAGTACATAGGAGATATGACAGGGGGAAAATGACTTTGAGGGACAGTGAAATTGTGGCTCTGTACTGGGAGCGGGACGAAGAGGCGCTTTCAGAGACGGAGAAAAAATACGGGAGATATCTTACGAAAATCGCCTTTAACGTGCTGGCGGATTTTGAGGACAGTGAGGAGTGCGTCAATGATACATATCTGAAAGCATGGAATTCCATGCCCACACAAAAGCCGGAATTTTTATCCACCTATCTGGGAGCGCTGGCGCGCAGAAGAGCCATCGACATATATCGCAAAAGGAACAGTCAGAAACGGATCGGCTCTCAGTACGCTGTGGCGCTGGAGGAGCTGGAGGACTGCATTTCTACAGGAAATGTGACGGAGCAGGAGGTGGATGAGCATATTCTCAGAGAAGTGATCAACGCTTATCTGAAAACCCTGTCTCAGGATGCCAGGGACGTGTTCATCGGAAGGTATTATTTTCATGATTCCATGGAGGATATCGCCGGATACTGCCGCTTCAGCGTGCCGAAGGTCAAGAGCATGCTGTACCGGCTCCGGCTGGGACTGAAGACATATCTGAAGGAGGAGGGCTTTTATTATGAATAAAAATGATATCAGTGATGCCATGGATTATCTGGATGAGGATATGATCAGGCATACGGAGACGTTGAGAAGGAAATGGGAGCAGCAGAAAAAAGAGAGCAGGCTGAAGCGGGAATGGAGGAGCTTTGGCGCCGCGGCGGCTGCCTGTCTGGTGTTATTCCTGATTCTGATTGTTCTGGTGGTGGTGACCATTGGCCGGAGAGCGTCCGTCGGGCAGGAGGAAGGCGGGGGAGCTATGACTGAGGGAATGACGGCGGAAGGCAACGGGGCGTCTGTGACTGAGGGCATGACGGCGGAAGGAAACGGGTCGCCTGTGACGGAGGGCACTGCGGCGAAAGGAAATGGGCAGTCCGCACCGGAAGGGGATGCCGGCGGAAATTCGGAGGAATTTGTATCCATCGATTCGCTGCTGGCTGCCGGAGATGGCACAGTGGACATGGAATTGGCTCAGGTAGTGGAGAAGGTAGAGCTGGGCGATTATGCCGGTCTGTACGAGGCTGTTGCTTCTGCCGGAAGTGAGGTCCTGTCAGACAGCATCGGAACGGAGGTGTCGAAGGTCGAGGTTTTGTCGGAGAGCACCGGGGTAGAGGTGTCGGTGGTATATTATCGGGTCGCGGGCCATACGGATCTGCAGTACCTGATTCGTCGGCAGGTCGTGACGGGAAGCGACGGCGATGGAGGAACATATGAGACAGATACTTTTTCCTTCATGAAATTTCTCTGCTTTGACAGTGAAGAATATGCCTACAGCGAAGTGCTCAGCCTGGTTTACCAGATCGATTCCGCGGAGGATATCGCTGAGATTCTGGTGAAGCCGTCCAAAGCGGACAATACGGATGCGGGGAAAGCGCTGCAGGAGCAGATCGGGGAGCGTACTGTAACTGACGTGGAGGAGATTGCGGTATTTTACGAGGTTCTCTCTTCCCTGACCTGCTACGGCAGTGACCGTTGGGACCTGATTGATCTGGGGAACGGGGAAGTGGCCGCAGACTCGGCGGCCAATGAGGATTACTTTTCCTCAGTAGTCTGGCTGGGGCGGTATCTGACGATCACCACGGACTATGGGAATGAAATCGACGGTTTGAAATATACCGCATACTCCGATATGTTTTATGAGTTTAACGGTATCGCTTACAGCACGTTGACTGAGGAGCAGGCGGAAAAAATCTGCGAGATTCTGGGGATTGAGGTCAGCCATACGGTATCTGATCTGGAATAATACAGGTTATATTAAATCCCGAAATGAAGCAGAGTGAAATTGACAGAGCTCCTTTTCTTTTGTATACTTTCAAAAAGGCTTTCACATGGATCAGGAATGATTCTTAAGGTGAATTTGAGCCCGTAGAAAGACGAAAAACATGGTTCAAAAAGGGATTACGGTCAGTTTTACTGTTTTATGGGAGGACACTCCCGTTGCCGAAATTCATATAAATAACGGAAAACCGCAGATTATCAAGCTGGTTCCGGATGGAGTGATACAGCCGTTTGGCGGTTCGCGCCAGGATATGATGCGTGTATATGATTTTCTGGAAAGCCGCTGCTATGAAAACGGAAGAGCGGATCTGCCGGAAATATTGTCGCAGGCAAACCTTCAGGACAATAATCCGTGGGAATGGGTAAAGGTCTCACACGGAGTCACATGGGATGATTTCTGGTGGATCAGGTTCGAGGGGGAAGATATTATATGGAAGGATGTGAGAGTGAGGTGAAGGATTTCCGATTAAGCCCTGAGGCTATGATTATGATTGCCGGGAGTTCTAAGGGAACACAGCCCAAATATTATGAAGAGGGATACTGGTATAAGGCGAATACCAACGGTTATGAGGGCCTGGCGGAATATCTGGCGGGTATCGTTATGAAGCATTCCAATGTCTCTTCTTATGTAACATATGAGCAGTGCAAAATCAATGGCAAAGACGGCTGCCGCTCGAAAAGCTTTCTGGCAGATGGGGAAACTTTTCTGAGCTTTGAGAGACTGTTTCAAGCGGAAACGGGCCTGTCTCTGGCAGACCACATCATGACAATTCACGATGTTGGGGGAAGAATTGAATTTGTCGAAGATTTTATCCTGAATTCCCTGGATGTAGACGTCAGGGATTATCTGTCAAAAACCCTGAGCCTGGACGCGCTGCTTCTGAATTCAGACAGGCATTTCAATAACCTGGGAATTGTGGCGAACCTGAACACAGGAGAATATCGATGCGCGCCGGTTTTTGATAATGGAGACAGTCTGCTGAGCAGCTTTGCAAAGTATCCTCCTGATGTGTCGGCAGAAGAAAATATTGAGAATGTTGTGGGCTGTCCTTTTTCCGCCAGTCTGTTCGCACAGGCGAAAGAGGCGGGAATTACTCTGAAGCTGGATTATGCGGGACTTTTGTCCGATCTGGAGAAAGAACCCGAAACAAGAGCATTGACGGTTTTAAAGAAACAGCTGGAGACTTACAGTCGGATAATACCTGATTTACAGAATGACAGGCAGGCGTATAAATGATGAACAAAAACACCTTTGCGAAAACTCCTCCCATGGGGTGGAACAGCTATGATTACTATGATACAACAGTCGATGAGGCGGCGGTGCGGGCCAACGCGGACTACATGGCGCAGCATCTGAAGGAGTACGGCTGGGAATATGTGGTGGTGGATATCCAGTGGTACGCGAAGGGCGCCGGATCGGAGAGGGTGTTATTTCAGTATATCCCGTTCTCGGAACTGGAGATGGATGAATATTCCAGGCTGCAGCCGGACCGGTCACGTTTTCCTTCCTCCGCGGGAGGCGTGGGTTTTGGGCCTCTGGCGGCCTATGTCCACAGTCTGGGATTGAAATTTGGCATCCATATTATGCGGGGGATTCCCAGACAGGCAGCCCAGGCTCACTGCCCGGTGAAGGGAAGTCAGCTGACCGCGGACCGGATTGCTGATCCGTCCTCCATCTGCGGCTGGAATCCGGATATGTACGGCGTGCGCGATATTCCCGAAGGGCAGGCTTATTATGACTCTCTTCTGGAATTATACGCCTTCTGGGGCGTGGATTTTATCAAGTGCGACGATATCTGTAACACCAACCTGTATCAGCAGAATCCCTATTCCGCGGCTCATGAGGTGGAGATGCTGCACAGAGCCATTGAAAAGTGCGGGCGGCCCATTGTGCTTTCTCTGTCGCCGGGTCCGGCGCTGATTGAGAAGGCGTGGCATTACGAAACCTTTGCCAATATGTGGAGGATAACCGATGATTTCTGGGATGACTGGAAATTATTAAAAGCCATGTTTTACCGCTGCGAGCTGTGGCAGGAGCATGTATCGGAGGGCTGCTATCCGGACTGCGATATGCTGCCGGTGGGAAGGATTGGCGGGGGCTTTGGGCAGGAGCGGGCAAGCCGTTTCACACAGGCGGAGCAGCGCACCATGATGACGCTGTGGTGTCTTTTTGGCTCTCCGCTGATGATCGGCGCGGAGCTGACAAAGCTGGATGCGGAGACTTATGAGCTTCTGACGAACCGGGATATTCTGGATATGCTGCCTCCTTCATGCCGCCCGCGGCAGATATTCAGGGATGAGGAGAAAGCGGCCTGGGTAGCGTATGACAGTGAAAAGAAAGCCGCATATGCCGCTCTCTTTAACCTGAAGGATGAGGCGGCGCAGTTGTCTGCGGACGGCGGGAGCCTGATGAATGCCCTGATGTCCGTGGGGATGTCGCGTGACGTTTCATTTACAGGCGGGAAAGAGTTATGGACAGGGGAGTGCACGGAGCTTGCGACGGAAGGCCTGCCGGAAGAAATCCGCGCTTCTTTGTGTGCGCATGGCTGCCGGGTGTGGAGGCTTGAAATTGTATAGGATGGCATTCTTCTGATATGGAAAATATGTAAAATAATTTTTTTATTGCAATTATTTCATTGATCGTATATAATGTGCTTAACAAGAGAGCCGAAAGCTGGGGCGCACCAGCCGCCGGCAAAATTGATTGCTAAAAAAAGTAGTGCTTTATCTTACCGGGACAAGGGCACTACTTTTTGCGTGTAATGTAGATAACAAGAGTTATAACGGCGCAAAGCATAATTACAAATTGAAATAATTCTGCGTATGTAACCATAGGCACCAGCCCCCTTTCTTTTGTGAAAGTCCGGCGACTGACGTAACACCCCTTCGACCCCCTGGGTAAACACATTATAAATGTTATAAAGGAACGCTTATCTTTAGTTTTCCGGGAGTGCTTTGGTATATAAAGAACTGGATAAGAACTGTTTTTCATTGGAAATTCCGGAATTGGCTTCTGCATTCCGGATATTTAGATGTCTTTTATATTACAATAAAAAGAAGTTTCTGTAAACAATAAAATTCAAAATCTTTTAAAGGTTGTATGTCAGGGGGAGGCTGTCGATGGACGCGCATGACTACAGTACACCAATCAATTTGAAAGATATACGTATCACCGATGAATTCTGGCACAGAGAGCAGGAGCTGGTGCGAATGCAGGTGATTCCCTACCAGTGGGAGGCCTTAAATGACAGGGTAGAGGGGGCGGCGCCCTCCTTCTGCATGCATAATTTCCGGGCGGCGGGCCGCCTGTTGCAGAAAAAGAGGGAGCAGGGAGTTTCCTTCAAGGCGCCCGCTTATACCTTCCGGGGCTTTGAGACGCTGCCGCAGGACGGGGTGGCGGACCCGGACCAGTTTTACGGCTTTGTTTTTCAGGATACGGATTTCTACAAGTGGATCGAGGCAGTGGCTTATTCCCTGTGCAATCATCCGGATCCGGAGCTGGAGAAAACGGCGGATGAGGCCATTGATATTGTCTGCGCGGCCCAGCAGGAGAATGGGTATCTTGATACCTATTATATTGTCAACGGGATGGACAGGGCCTTCACAAATCTGAAGGATCACCATGAGCTGTACTGCCTGGGGCATCTGGCGGAGGGCGCGGCAGCTTATTTTCAGGCTACCGGAAAGGAGAAGCTTTTAAAGGCCGCCTGCCGGTACGCGGATTATTGTGTTGAATTTTTCGGGCCGGAGGAAGGACAGTGCAAGGGGTACCCCGGGCATGAGATCGCGGAGATGGCACTGGCCAGGCTTTACGAGGTCACCGGAGAAAGAAGATATCTGGAATTAAGTTCTTTTTTCCTGAATCAGAGGGGCAGTCAGCCTTATTATTTTGATGAGGAGGGCAGAAAGAGGGCGGAGCTTGAGGAAAAGCCCTGGAAAGGGGATGAGAATCCCGACAGGTACGCTTATTATCAGGCGCACTTGCCGGTCAGGGAGCAGTCAGAGGCAGTGGGGCATGCGGTTCGGGCGGTCTATTTGTACAGCGGCATGGCGGACATGGCCAGACTGACAGGGGATGAAAGCCTGTACCGGGCCTGCAAACGGCTTTGGGACAGCATCGTCTCTGAAAAGCTGTATGTGACCGGAGGCATCGGAGGGACGGCACACGGGGAGGCCTTTTCCCATCCTTATGACCTGCCGAATGATCAGGCCTATTCGGAGACCTGCGCGGCCATAGGTCTGGCCTTTTTTGCCCGCAGGATGCTGGAAATTTCAGCGGACAGTCGTTACGCGGACGTGATGGAGCGGGCGCTGTACAACACGGTGCTGGCCGGAATGGCGCTGGACGGGAAGAGCTTTTTTTATGTGAATCCCCTGGAGGTGGTGCCGGGCGCCTGCCATAAGGATTCCCGTCTTTCGCATGTGCAGCCGGTGAGGCAGAAGTGGTTTGGCTGTGCCTGCTGTCCGCCCAATATTGCCAGAATTGTCAGTTCTCTGGGGGCTTACGTATACACGCTGTCGGAGGAGACGCGGACACTGTATACCCATCTGTATGTGGGAAGTGAGCTGACTGTGCCCTCGGGCGGGGAAGAAATGCGCCTGACGACTGAAACAGACATGCCCTGGGGCGGACATTTTCATGTGGATGTTACGCGGGTTGAAATGCCGGATGAACAAAATGACGGGCAGCCGGACAGCGGGATGGGCCGCACCGGCGAAAAAGATGCTGAAACATATGGAAAGCCATATACCCTTGCGTTTCGGATTCCCGGATGGAGCGGGGAAAGCCGGATTCAGGTTCGCTGCGGCGGAAATGAGTATGTATTGATGGCTTCGGGCGGGAAGCTGATCCGGACAGGAGAAAAACCGTTCAGAGAAATGACGGATATGGATGAGAAAAAAGCTGCCAGCGAAGAAACGCTGACTCCATGGAACGAAGAGAACCGGGGAAGGATTCCGGCGGCTGGAGAAGAGACGCCCGATGATCACTTTCTGAAGACCGAATTAAAAAACGGCTATCTGTATCTGAGCGGCAGCTGGAGTGACGGCGATTCAGTGGCTCTTGATTTCACCATGGAACCTCACATGGTGACCGCCAGCCCGAAGGTGAGGGATGATATCGGAAAAGTAGCTTTTACCAGAGGACCGATTACTTATTGTATGGAGGAGGCGGACAATGGCGCGGATCTGCATTTGAATCGCGTGGATCTGAGCAGAATTGGAAGTCATTGCCGCGGAATCATAATGGAGGAGGACGAGTCGCTGGGGCATAAGATGATGCTGTTAAAGGTGCCGGGACTGCGGATGAAGACGGGATGCGGTGTCAATCAGGCGGCGGAGCAGCGGATGCTGCACGAGGATGATTTGCTGATGGGGCAAAAACAGTCGTTGTACCAGGATTATCTAACTCCAGTTGAGGAGCAGGTCACGCTAAACATGATCCCCTATTACGCCTGGGCCAACCGGGGGGAAGGGGAAATGCAGGTGTGGGTGAGAGTATAAATACAAGCGTGACAGAAAGAAGCATTATGAACAGGATACGATATTCCTCAAAGCGCTCCTGTCAAGAACATAGACTTTCCGATAAGCGCACCGCACCAGATGATTTTTTTCAAATTCCTTCAGCACAGAGCTGACGGTCGGCCTGGCCAGCCCCAGGCACCAGGCGATTTCCTCATGAGTGTAAGGCAGACAGCCGGACGAAATATCCTTATCCGGATTGTCTGTATCTGTTTCTTCCAGCAGAAATGAGGCGATTTTCTGGCGCCGGTCCATGAAGCGGAAGGAATGCAGGGAATAGGAGAGATGGTTCATGGTCTCGGAGCAGTGCTGTAAAACCTTTGCCAGGACGTCCGGCGTCCGGCACAGGAAGGGGATCAGCGCGCCTATCGTGCAGCAGATCAGTTCCACATCGGTGACGGCTGTAACAGTAGTGGGGCGCAGACTTTTGCTCAGAAAAGAGGATTCCCCGAACAGGCGGCCCTTTTCCACAATCTCAAGGGTCAGTTCCTCCCCTTCCGAGGTGCTCAGCATGACGCGCACGCGGCCTTTCCGGATAATGCAGAGGGTATTGGCGGTGTCTCCTTCCATATAAATTACTTCATTTTGCGAATAGCGGCGCAGGTATCCGGCCTGGGCGAACAGGCTGATTTCCTCATCAGTAAATTTGACCTCCATAATGCTGAGAACTCCTTTGAAATTATAATTGTAATCCCGATTACATTTAAGATAGCACAGCCTCTGGTAGAATTCAATAAAGTTGATGAAACAATAGAGGGTAGTCAGAGGAGATGCTTATGAAAATAATTGCGTATGAAGTGCGGGAAGACGAGAGACAGTATTTTGATGAGCTGGGAGAGAAGCTGGGTGTGGAGCTGGTGTTGACAGAAGAAGTCCCTTGCCTGGGAAATGCTTCCGTGGCCACCGGATGTGACGGCGTCACCACGCTGGGGCAGGGAAATATCAATGCGGAGCTTCTGGATGAATATCAGCGGCTGGGCGTTCGCTGCCTTTCCACCAGGACGGTGGGCTATGACCACATCGATCTGGCACATGCAAAGAAGATCGGACTGCCGGTCTGCAATGCATGTTACGGGCCGGGCGGCGTGGCCGAATACACCGTCATGCTGATGCTTTTGTGTATCCGGCATTATAAGGCGGCGCTCTGGCGCATGCAGGTTAATGATTATTCCCTCGGTGGTTTGTATGGAAGAGAGCTGAGGAACCTGACGGTCGGCATCCTCGGTACCGGACGGATTGGAACCCAAGTGGCACAGATTCTTTCCGGGTTTGGCTGCCGGGTGCTTGGCTATGATGTCTATCAGGGGAAAGCTTCCCAGTGGCTTACCTATACCGACCTGGATACTGTTTACAGGGAAGGCGACATCATTACCATCCACCTGAATCTGAATGAAAAAACCCGGCATATGATCAACCGGGAATCTATTGAAAAAATGAAGCCGGGAGTCATCCTGATCAACTGCGCCCGCGGCGCGCTGATGGATACGGACGCCCTGATTGACGGAATTGAGCAGAAAAAGCTTGGCGGCCTGGGCCTTGACTGCTTTGAGCACGAGGAGGGTATTTACCACCAAAATCGCCGTGATGACATTATCAGCAACAGATCCATGGCCTATCTGCGTCAGTTCCCCAATGTGGTCATGACCCAGCACATGGCCTTCTTTACAGATGCCGCCGTTTATGATATGGTGAAATGCGGGGTAGAGGGAATCTGCTCCGTCCTGAAGACGGGAAAATATGAAACACTCTTATGACGTGTGAGGATTTCTCCTAACTTTCAGGCATTATTTTTCACTACAGGAGAATAGTATGAAAGAGCGAACAGCAAAACTGATGGCGGCGATGATTGAGTATGACAGAGGAGACGTGCAGCGCATTCAGCACTTTGTGAAGGTACACAATTTTGCCGCCACGATCGGCGTTCTGGAGGGACTGGATGAGGATACGCAGGACATTCTGGAGGCAGCGGCGATCCTGCATGATATCGGTATTCATTTAAGTGAGCGGAAATATGGCTCCAGCGCCGGGCACTATCAGGAGATTGAGGGACCGACGGAGGCCAAAAAGGTCTTGCAGGAAGTCGGGGGATTCTCGGAGAAAGAGACAGAGCGCATCCAATATCTGGTGGGGCATCACCATACCTATCACGATATTCAGGGGATGGACTATCAGATTCTTGTGGAGGCGGATTTCCTGGTGAACCTGTATGAGGATTCTCTGAGCGGCGAGGCTGTTTGTGCTGCCAGGGAGAGAATCTTCAGGACGAATACGGGACTGCGTTTCCTGAATGAGATGTTTGCAGAGGAATAAAAACGGAAACAGAAGGCATTTTTGATGATGCAATTGACTTTTAAAAGAAAAATCACAGAAGCCAGGAGAACCTTCTGTGATTTTTTGTTGTCTCTTTGAAATTAA
This sequence comes from Lachnospiraceae bacterium, assembly GCA_021203305.1. Lineage (GTDB taxonomy): Bacteria > Bacillota > Clostridia > Lachnospirales > Lachnospiraceae > RGIG6307. The sequence continues at coordinate 3,354 of JAJQBK010000052.1, read as the reverse complement.
GCGTTACTCGATTTCGTATCCGGCAGCAGCTTAAAGGCAAGTATCATAATGGTAAAGCCGCAGAGAAAACCAGCAGCCACATCTGTCAGATAATGGGCTCCCATAATGATTCTGGTAAACCCGGTTACGCAGGCAATGATAAAGCCAAACCCAAACAGCCCCCTGCGATATGGCTCAAGCTCTGGCCTGATACAGGGAAGGATCACCAAAAGCACGGCCATAGCTGCGTCAGCCGTGTGGCCGGAGGGGAAGGATTTGAACTCATCCGCGGCAACACCGGCCGCTGTCAGGGTATTTCTCAGGGAAGTATCCGGCTGCCACCAGGGCATAAAGTAAGCCCGCGCATCACTGACCACCAGGCGCATCCGCGGGCGTCCCCACAGTACCTTTAGGACATTGACCAGCAATAACTGACCAAGGATGGTCAGGGAAAATACAAGCGCCACCCTGCGCACGATGGCCGGGTCCGCCCCATGGCAGAGGAAAATAGTGGCAGCGATGATGATAACTGTCAGCAGAAGCCCCGCCGCGATGGACACCCAATCCGGCCAGTCGAGATAATTGCCGGGAGTATTGCAGGTCAGAAAACCGCCGGCTGCTACCAGGGCTGCACCACCTGAACACTGCAGAATATCCATAAGGGAATGCGCTACACTTTTTGAGGAGCATCCGTTACTGTCCGAAAAGCGTCTATTACCGCCCGAGGAGCATCCGTGGTTCCCGTGACGCGGCAGAATCCCTGTGAGGGTATGCTGACGATGACAGGCCGCCAGAACCATGGTGCCCGCCGCCACCAGCCCCAGGTATGCGGGGCATTCTCCGAAGGCGGCAAAGAAAACAGCGACAGGGTTGCTTTCATCGTACAGCGCACATGAGATCTGGTAGTCGCCGAATGCCCCCAGGATTAACAGGACAAACAGAAAAATGTAAATACCGATAAGAGTTCGGTGCGGGATATACGTACTGTTATGCTTCATAAGTGTGAGTCCTGACTTTCAAAGAAAGCCTTTCATCAAAGGCTGTATCCCCAGCTTCTCCAAGTCCTGATAAGCCTGCTCCATGGCCTCATCCCATACCTGGGAGGGCTCGTGGCAGTCGCTTCCAACCATCACCCGGACATTGGCCTGTGCGGCCTGTTCCCAGAAGCGGAGATGGGGATACTGATAGCGTGGACCGTCCGGATAGTCCTTGACGCCTCTGCGGTAACCGTTGGCGTTGTACTCCAGGACGGTGTCCGTGGCAACGGCGGCGTCAATGATCATATCCGTTGCCCGGTCGCAGTTGGAATCCCAGGCGTGCTGGTTGATCATGAAAATATCCGGATGTACGACAGCCCGGAAGAAACCCGTTTTCATCCCATCGGCCAGATTGCGGGCGTAGACCACATATTCCTCCGTGCTCTCCGCCTGCGTGATGTTCCGCATTTGTCCGTCCTCATGGCGGTAAAAATGTTCGCCCAGCAGAAGATAATCCAGGCCTCTCCCTGCCAGAAGGCTTTCATAGTATCCGACCTTCTCCGGAAGGTATTCAATCTCCAGGCCCTTCCACAATACTATTTGGGAAAGATATTCTTTTTTCAGTGCATCGACCTCATCCAGATATTCCTGTAATTCACCGTAAGGCATCCGCAGACCGTAATCCACATCTTCAAAAGGACCGTGATCGGAAAAACCCAGCTGCTCCAGGCCAGCCCTGATGGCGGCGCGTACATAATCCTCCTCTGTTCCCTGAGCGTGTTTGCAGCGATTGCAGTGCGTATGAAAATTTGTCTTCAAAATGATTCTCCTCAAAAAAACTGGAAATTTCTTTAATTGTATACGAATATTCCGGGCAAGTCAACGTGGAATCCCCGGAATAGATTCAATTTCCGGCATCAATTCTCTGCCGGTTATCTGGTTGTTTTTGAATTACAATATAATAACTGTTGATTAACGTATTTCCCGATGATACGTTTCTCATGTCAATCATTGATCGGGGGGGGGATTGGTTTTTGTAAAGCAAAAGAGCGCGAATGTAAGCCTGTGATGCTTTCTTTGCCGGAGCGAGAGTGTTATGCTCAGGTCACGAAAGGAGAGAACAAAAATGGAACTGGGGAAAGAGATCAGACAATTAAGAAAGCTTTCGGGGGTGACCTAGGAGCAGTGAGTTGCTGCAGTGTGGTTTCATATAATTATGATGAAGTATCCGGATCAGAAAAAGGTTTTTCGAACAGGTGCATCAGATCATAGTCAGGGCCCACGTCTGTAACTTCAAAATGATTCAGACATAGCGGCAGCCATGGCATTTCCCCACTCATCTTTAGAACCTGATCGAAGATTTCCAAATCGGTTGTCTTATATTCAGAATGATATCCGGAATATTGCCTGTGGGTAAAATTTCGCTTCAAAAGATAATTTCGAATTTTCTTATATGCTCCAAGTGGGTTTGTCTTGGAGTAGTAATCTTTTAAGCGCCTGACACACAGATCAAAATAAAGTGCTTTCAGGTGTTTATCTGCTTCCCACGCCATTATGTTACGCTCTCTTTCTTTGTGTAGTGATATAACACATCGTCAATAGCAAAGTCGTCTTCGTCTTCACCATTATCGCTGTTGTACCAGAGCCATTTCACAACATAATCCATAAACCATGATTTTTCATGCAGGGATGTGATGATGCCGCCGAATGATCCATATTTTTGGGAAGTGCCGATGTAACACAGCGTACCGTCCTGATCCTGGGTCCGGCGGATTCCCTGCCTGGCAAAACCTTCGTCCAGTACCCGGTAGATACTGTCCAGGTCATATTTTTTGTCGGCGATGATTTTATTGTCATCCAGTTTAATTTCGAGCTTCAGCATGTCTGCCCCCTCCTTCTTTTTTCTCAGATATAGGGATTATATCATGAATCGTTTTGAAATGTGGTCGATATATCGACCTTTTTTAAATTTTTCTGCCTGTGCGGATACTCTTTGGAGCATCCGACCGTAAAGGTGGAAATTTTTCATGCATAAATCCGGACTTGCCTCATAGAATGAAGCAGGATGGTGAGAGATGATGCGTGAATTATTGCCGGAATCATACATAGAGAAATGGAATTTGGCTGGCTATGAAAAAAATCGTCTGCAGGAAATCAGAATCAGGGCGGGAGAGCCGCTTTCTCTGAAATATGACGGGGAGGAGCGGCTGTTAAAAAAGGCTCAGGCCAGGACGGAGGATCTGAAAAATATTGCGCAGTGGCTCTGCGGTTTTGGAATGCATGCCTATCAGCAGGAATTGAAAAACGGTTATTTTACCGTGCGGGGCGGGCACCGGGGGGGTGTGGGCGGACAGGCTGCCCTGGACGGGGAGGGGCGCTTTCAGGGCTTTAAGCACAT
>JAJQBK010000016.1 GCA_021203305.1 Lachnospiraceae bacterium | reverse complement strand
AATGTGGTGAAACACCAGAAGATTCGGGAGAATCACCATGATAAGCGGAAGAACCTTATTATCGCTTTCAGTATCCATATAAAAGTGTGGACGCAATGGCGAATATCAAGATGGGTTCAGGCTGCAATTTTCTGGGATATTATATGTTCCAGGGAGGAAGCAACCCCCTGGGAAAGCACGGGACCTTTATGAATGAGGCTCAGGTTCCGAAGATTTCCTATGATTATCAGGCGGCGCTGGGGGAGTTTGGCCAGGTGAGGGAATCCTATAAAAGGCTGAAGAGCATCCATTATTTTACCAAAGCTTTCGGGGACAGGCTGTGTCCGCTGGGGACGGTGCTTCCCGAAGGAGCGTCGGAGATTGATCCCAAAGACCGGGAGACGCTGCGGTACGCCGTCCGGACAGACGGAAAGAGGGGCTTTGTCTTTGTCAATAATTTTCAGGATCATCTGGAAATGCCGGATCGAGGCCGGGAACGGATTCTCCTGAAGCTGAAGGATGAGAAAATTGCTTTTGATTTTGGCATTGCCGGGGAGGAGAACGCGATTCTGCCCTTCCATTTTGATATGGATGGCATTGACCTGGTGTCCGCCACAGCCCAGCCGGTTACCGTGCTGGATTCAGATGGGGAAAGGACCTTTGTCTTCATGGCGCCGGAGGGAATGAGGCCGGAGTTTTGCTTTGAGGAAGGCGTTTCCGTTTATGAAAATGCGGAGGGAGGCGCTGCCGTCAATGAAGAGGGGAGAGAAAAGGAAACATATATCCCGGAAACGGGTGTGGCCTGTTTTTGTGTAAAAAAAGAAAATGCCGGCGTCCGCGTCCTGATAATCAGCCGCGAACTGGCCAATCAGATGTATGTGATCAGCAATGACCGCCTGCTGTTCACGCCAGAAGCGCTGCTGGAGGATGAAAACGGGCTTCGGCTGGAAACGACCAGCGCGTCCAGTCAGGTGTACACTTTCCCGGAAGCGGGAGTGCTCGAAGCTTCTGAGCGGATACAGAGAATCGGAGAGCATCCGTATGCCTCTTTCCTGGGCTGTTATCTGGTGCGGATGGAGGAGAAGGTGATTACGCCGAAGGTCACACAGGTGGGGGAGGGACGGTATACCATCGCCCTGCCAGAAGGGTTTACGGATGGCCTGAAGGATGTACGCCTGCAGCTGTCCTACAGCGGAGATATCGGCCAGGCCTTTATTGACGGGAGGCTGATTCATGATAATTTTGCCAACGGGGCGGTCTGGGAGATCGGCCTGAAGGACTTTGAAAAAGAACTGGCTGACAATTGCGTGACTGTTTATATCACGCCGCTGAGGGAGGGGGTGAATGTGAATGTGGAATCTGCGATGGCGGCGCGCAGGGAGGAAGCCAAAGCCCGTGTCAGTACTCTTCATGAGGTGCGGGCGGTGCCGGTTTATGAAAGGAAGCTATAGTACAGCGTTTCTCAAAATGTCCGGTTATTTACGAAACACTATACCAGCCGGAAAATGCCGTTTATGATGGAACCGGCCGTCTCGTAAACATAAGCGCAATGACTGATAAATTGCGAAAAATAAATGTGAAATAAGGAAACGATACAAAAAAGGAGCCCTCATGGAAATCTTAAGTCTCGCAGGAATCTGGAATTATACCATCGACACAGGCGAAAGGGGCCTTTTTGCGCTGCCCGGTTCCACCTGTGATAATCGGATTGGCCGAAGGCAGGAATATTACACGGAGTTAAATGAGCAAACCGTCCGCGCGCCGCGGGAAAAATATGAATACATCGGCCCGCTCCTTTTAGAGAGGGAGATTGAAATTCCCGCCTCCTGGGCGGGTGATGATCTGACGCTCTTCCTGGAGCGGGTGAATATCGCGTCCGAGCTTTTCATAGACGGCAGGCAGATTGGGCGGCGGATCATTGAGCTGAGCGCGCCGCATATTTACAGGATAAATAAAATCACACCGGGGAAGCATGTTATGCGCATTCGCGTTGACAACCGCGACCTGGTCGGCCTCGATGGCATGGCCAGCGGCTACAGCATCGACACCCAGGGCATCTGGTGCGGCATCATCGGCAGGATCGAGCTGCAGCGGGAAAATCCGGCCCACTTGGAAAATATTCAGATCTACCCGCAGGAAACCGGTATTGAAGTGAATTGCACGATCGTGAACCGTTCCGGCGCAAAGGTATCTGTTGATGAGAACAGAGAATCCGGATTTGTCACGGTAAAACTATCCGTGACAAACCCGGACGGGAAGGTGCTGCCGGCCAAAACGGAAACGGTGCGCCTTTTCACCTCCCGGCAGCCTGTGCGGTTATTTTATGAGATAAAGGATATCAGATGGTGGAATGAGTTTCATCCCGAACTTTATACACTGAAAATGAATCTGTATCAGGGCGGTCTTTCTGATGGCGAAGCCATCTGTTCAGACCATTTGGAAAGCCCTGATTACAGTACAGACTCTGTTGCAAAGGAGCTCTCTTCCTGTTTAACAGGAACGACTACAGATGAAAAAGAACTCCGTTTCGGCATGCGCTTAATCTCCATCAAAAACAAGCAGTTTCACTTAAATAACCGTCCTATTTCCCTGCGCGGGACCGTCGACTGCGCCCAGGACATGCTGACCGGTTACCCCGCCATGGACAAAGCCTCCTGGCTCCACAGGCTTTCCATTGTCAAATCCTATGGCTTAAACCATGTGCGTTTCCACGCCTGGTGTCCGCCCGAGGCTGCATTTGCCGCCGCCGATGAGCTGGGCCTGTATCTGTCCGTGGAGATGCCTCTGTGGTTAAATAAAGACGTCTGCGCCCTGGAGTTTGGCGATGATATGGCACACCGCGCTTATTTTCCGCGGGAGGCAGCGGCCATTTCCAGAACCTATGGCAACCACCCATCCTTCCTCTTCTTTTCCAACGGAAATGAGATTCTGGGGGACTTTGCGCTTCTGGAAGAAATTACCACGCAGATCAAGGCCCTGGACCCCCGCCGTCTGTACACCCTGACCTCCAACTTCGACCATCCCATCTCCCCCTGCGAGGACTATCTTTGCGCCTTTTCCGCGTACGGAAACCGGGTGCGGCTGCATGATGAGCGCCTCTTTCAGGACACCGCGGAATCTACCTGCACTGATTACGCAAAGGCGGTTACGGAAACGCCCGTCCCCATCATTTCCTTCGAAGTGGGGCAGTATTGTGTCTACCCGGATGTGGATTGCTGTGAGAAATTCACCGGCAACATGCTCCCGGTGAACTTTGACGTGATCCGGCAGTTTATGAAAGAGAAGAATGTCTACCGCCTGCTGCCGGAATATATCCGCGCCTCCGGCGACCTGGCGCTGAAATTTTACAAGGAAGAAATTGAGGCGGCCCTGCGCACCGAAGGCTTCGGCGGCTTCGAGCTGCTTTCCCTGACTGACTATCCCGGTCAGTGCACCGCCACAGTGGGGATGCTGGACGCTTTTTTCGACGGTAAGGGAATTACGACGCCGGAGGGATTTTCCTCCTTTGTGGGCAGCGTGGTGCCGCTGTGGAAGTCCCGCAGGGTTTTTGAGGAGGGAGAGACGCTGAAGGCTGAACTGGCGCTGTACGATTATGGGGAGGAGCAGCTTTCTCCCATACTTTACGAAGTAAAAATCATGACAGGCGGCGATATTTTCTACGAAACCGTAACCCGGGATTCCACCCTGTCCATTCCCCTTACCGGCATCACCGCTCCCGCGATCCTGAAGGCTTCTGTCACCGTAAACAGTCACACCAACACCTGGAACCTCTATGTCATGGAAAATCTCGCGGACACCCCCTTCCCGGAATGTCCCGTTCCCATCCTCCGTGCCGATTCTTACAAACTGCGGCGGCTGATCGCCGACGGCGGCAGGGCCATTGTCACCGCGGACGGCCTTGCGGACGCTATCGACGGCAGCTTCGAGCCCGTCTTCTGGTCCCCGGCCTTTTTCCCTTCGAAAAAGACCTGCGGCATGATGATCGACCACACTCACCCGGTGTTCCGCTCTTTTCCCACGGAGCGCTATACGGATTTCCAGTGGCGTGAACCGGTCATCCATTCCAAAAATATGGACACCGGCTCCTTCCTGGAGGATTTCACCCCCATCGTGGAGCCCGTGCCCAACTTTTACGACAACACCCGCCGCTCGCCCCTCTTCGAGGCCAGAGTGGGCCGCGCCGACATTTTATTCTGCGGCTTCGACCTGGCGGGAACGGACCCGGCTTCCCTGCAGTTGAAAAAAAGCATTCTGGAGTATGTGGCCTCCGGGGACTTTAAACCTATACAGCGATTAAACAAAGATGTTTTCAGTGCCCGCGCTTAATTTGCCGCGCCTTTTTCAGGCGCGGCCTCTTTTGAAAGTGTAATTAAAAGTGTAATCAGAACGGTTGTTCTGGCCCCTCTTTTTAGCGGTAAACAGATAAAGGCGGCATAATGGTCAGGATATATTACCTTCCAGGCATTCCTGAATCCATGCGCTGGCGCGCAGGGTGCGCTTCGCGCAATAAGGTATAAAATTTTGTTGATTTTATCAAAGGAATTGAGTATAATAACAGCACAGAAGAAAATCTGTATTGTACTGGTACAATTATAATTTGGGCTGGCCGCAAGGCCCGGGTCCACCAAACGGCGGGTAAGACACCCGCCATTTTTTTGGAAAATGTATTGTTCTGCTATTATTAACTCAAACTTCGCACTTTTCAAAGTGCGAAGTTTGAGTTTATAAATCAATCCAATATCAAGGTAGAAAGGCACTTCGCACGCCCTCTTTTGAAAGTGTAATCAAAACAGATGTTCTTGATTATTGCATGATAAATCATTAAGGAAAGATTTATTACAATGATATGTTATATCAACCAGGTCTGTCCCATTAAATTTCAAAACAAAATAACCA
>JAJQBK010000047.1 GCA_021203305.1 Lachnospiraceae bacterium | reverse complement strand
GCTGCTTTGACGGCTGGTATGCAAGTACTTTATACCACCGTGAATAATTCGGGTTTATAATAAAAATCGAAATTTGTTATATCATAACATAATTCCGTTCCAGATTCAATGAGCGGAATCACAGGAAATATTTTAACTAAATTGTACATATTTTTTATGGATTTTTAACAACTTATCTGTTATACTGTAACACACTTCAAGGACAGAAATTTTGCATCTGTCGGGGACTGTTGGGCAACAGTTCAGAGGCCGCCTGAAACAGGGCGGCATATTATGTTCATAAGGGAGGACATATTACATGGGAAAAAAATGGATCTACAAATTTCGGGAGGGCAGCGCGGACATGCGGAATCTGCTGGGCGGCAAGGGAGCCAACCTGGCGGAGATGACCAACGTGGGGCTGCCGGTTCCGCAGGGCTTCACCATTACCACGGAGGCCTGCACACAGTACTATGAGGATGGCCGTGAGATCAATGATGAGATCAAGGCGCAGATCAACGAGTATGTGGTATGGCTGGAGGAGGAGACCGGCAAGAAATTTGGGGATGAGGAGAATCCGCTCCTCGTATCCGTCCGTTCCGGCGCGCGGGCTTCCATGCCGGGCATGATGGATACAATTTTAAACCTGGGACTGAACGAGAAAGTTGTGGAGGCGATTGCCAAAAAGTCCGGCAATCCCCGCTGGGCCTGGGACTGCTACAGAAGGTTTATTCAGATGTATTCCGATGTGGTTATGGAGGTCGGAAAGAAGTATTTTGAGACCCTGATCGATGAGATGAAGGCAGATCGGGGCGTGAAGCAGGATGTGGAGCTGAACGCGGAAGATTTGAAAGAGCTTGCGGAGCAGTTCAAGGCGGAGTATAAGTCCAAAATCGGTTCCGATTTCCCGGATGATCCCAAGGAGCAGCTGATGGGCGCCATCAAGGCAGTGTTCCGTTCCTGGGACAACCCTCGCGCCAATGTGTATCGGAGAGACAATGATATTCCCTATTCCTGGGGCACCGCTGTCAATGTGCAGTCCATGGCTTTCGGCAATATGGGTGATGACTGCGGTACCGGCGTGGCCTTCACCCGTGACCCTGCGACTGGAAAGAAGGGGCTGTTCGGTGAGTTTTTGACCAACGCTCAGGGCGAGGACGTGGTGGCCGGCGTGCACACGCCGATGCATATCGATGAGATGGCGGAGAAGTTCCCGGAGGCCTTCGCACAGTTTACTGAGGTGTGCAGAATCCTGGAGGATCATTACAGGGATATGCAGGATATGGAGTTTACCGTGGAGCATGGCAAGCTGTATATGCTGCAGACCAGAAACGGCAAGCGCACCGCCCAGGCGGCGCTGAAGATTGCCTGCGACCTGGTGGACGAGGGCATGAGAACGCCTGAGGAAGCGGTGGCCATGATTGACCCGAGAAATCTGGATACGTTGCTGCATCCCACCTTTGATCAGGAAGCGCTGAAGAAGGAAACGCCCATCACCAGAGGCCTGGGCGCGGCTCCCGGGGCTGCCTGCGGCAGGATTGTTTTCACCGCCGAGGACGCTGTGGAGCGGTCCGCGAAGGGCGAGAAGGTGGTGTTAGTCCGTCTGGAGACCTCCCCGGAGGATATCACCGGCATGAAGGCGTCGGAAGGCATTCTGACAGTCTGCGGCGGCATGACCAGCCATGCGGCGGTGGTGGCCAGAGGCATGGGCGCCTGCTGTGTGTCCGGCTGCGGCGACATTATCATGGATGAGGCCAATAAGAAATTTACCCTGAATGGCAGGGAATATCATGAGGGCGATGTGATTTCCTTCGACGGCGGCACCGGCTGCGTCTATGAGGGCGCGGTGCCCAGAGTGGAGGCTACTGTGGAGGGTGAGTTTGGACGCATCATGGCCTGGGCGGACGAGTTCAGGAAGCTGGAGGTGCGCACCAACGCGGATACGCCCGCTGACGCCAGAAAGGCCAGGGAGCTGGGCGCACAGGGCATCGGCCTGTGCCGCACCGAGCACATGTTCTTCGGGGAGGACAGAATCGCCACCTTCCGTGAGATGATCTGCTCCGATACCGTGGAGGAGAGGGAGGCCGCTCTGGCGAAAATCCTGCCTTTGCAGCAGGAGGATTTCGAGCAGCTCTATGAGGCCACGGAGGGAAATCCTGTGACCATCCGTTTCCTTGACCCGCCGTTACACGAGTTCGTTCCCACCGAGGAGGCGGACATTGAGAAGCTTGCTCAGGCCAAGGGCAAGACCGTGGAGGAAATCCGGGCGATCTGCGACTCCCTGCACGAGTTCAACCCCATGCTGGGGCACAGGGGCTGCCGCCTGGCTGTCTCCTATCCGGAGATCGCCGTGATGCAGACCAAGGCTGTAATCCGCGCCGCCCTGGCAGTGAAGAAGGCCCATCCGGACTGGAATATCGTGCCGGAGATCATGATCCCGCTGGTTGGCGAGGTGAAGGAGCTGGTATATGTGAAAAAGACCGTGGTTGCTACCGCGGACGCGGAGATCGAGGCTTCCGGCGTTGCTCTGAAGTACCATGTGGGCACTATGATCGAGATCCCAAGAGCCTGCCTGACTGCGGACGAGATCGCCAAGGAAGCGGATTTCTTCTGCTTCGGCACCAACGACCTGACCCAGATGGTCTATGGCTACTCCCGCGACGACGCCGGCAAGTTCCTGAATGACTATTACGACGCCAAGATCCTGGAGAGCGATCCCTTCGCGAAGCTGGATCAGGTGGGCGTGGGCCGGATGATGAAGATGGCTATCAAGCTGGGCAGGCAGACGCGCCCGGATCTGCACATCGGCATCTGCGGCGAGCACGGCGGCGATCCGTCCTCTGTGGAATTCTGCCACCAGATCGGCCTGGATTATGTCAGCTGCTCCCCGTACCGCGTACCGATCGCAAGGCTGGCGGCGGCACAGGCAGCCATTGCAAGTAGGTAGGACTTTTCTCTCGTTTGATTTGCCGTTAAGTTATGAGCAGGCATCTGCTTATCGAAAGGCAAATGGACTTTATGTTCGGAAAAATCAGTGGCGTGAGACGAATGTCAGAGTGCTCCTTAATATTTATTGAGTGCTAAATGTAGGATAGACACATCATTGGAAACAGTGGTGTGTTTATCCCGCTTAAAGTAATTCAGAAAAATCAATACATAAAAATCAGAGCGTATATCGTCCCGATTTATGGGAAAAGGTATATGCTCTTTTTTTATGCCAAAATCAAATAGATTGAAGGTGGAAATGAATGAACAGTGATGCTGCGGACGATAACTTTCGTTATTCCAGGGACAGACCGAAAGAGTGTGAGTTTTGTTATTTTTGGAAAGAACGAGAGGCAGTCTGTTCTCTGGGGGAGCGGAATTGTTTTTATATCGTTCGTGATGAAAAAGAGGTGAAAAATAGTGATGACTGCCTATGTAATGGCTGTCCATACGGAAAACATGCGCCCTGCATTGGATGGTGTACTGTGGAGGTGATGAATGCCGTCCTGGGAGATCACAGGGCTTTGCGGACCGGTCCGAGTTAGGAGGTGGTTATATGCCGGTCTTTCGAGTTGAGAAAAGCAAGGACTACACTACGATGTGTAATCATCATCTGAGGGATGAGAACCTGACGCTGAAAGCGAAGGGACTGCTTTCCGTCTTTTTAAGCCTGCCGGAAACCTGGGATTACAGCATTGCCGGTCTTTCAAAGATCTGCAAAGAAGGCAGGAGCGGTATTTCCTCCACACTGAGAGAACTGGAGGAATGCGGCTATCTGGTTCGGGAGCGCAGGCGCGATGAGAAAGGTCTGCTTCGGGATAATATCTATGTGATTTATGAAAAGCCGCAGAAAAAAGGTCAGCATCCAGAAGCAGAAAATCCAGCACTGGATAATCCAGCGCTGGAAAATCCAATGCTGGAAAAACCTGCGCTGGATAAACCTGTGCTGGAAAATCGGGCGCAATTAAATACTGATCTAACAAATACTGATCAATTAGATACTGAATCAAATAAAAGAAAGAGGGAGAAAGAGCCCCGCCATCAGTACGGGGAGTACCGGAACGTTCTTTTATCGGATTCGGAGATGCAGACTTTGCAGACAGAGTTCCCGCAGGATTACAGGCAGAGAATTGAACGCCTGTCGGAATACATGGAGTACTACTACAGATTCACCAACTACGAGAAGATGGCGCTGTGTGCGTTCGGCTGTCCGGACAAGGAACAGACCTACGACAACCTGAAGCTCGTAGCGTTGATTGCGGTTCAGGAGGAAACCCGTGCAAAGCTGGAACGGCTGGCAAACAGGCTGAAGGATGTGATGGTGTTTACCGCTAACTACAGGCACGACTTCTATCTCTGTGTTCATGAAATGGAACAGGGAATGATTCAGGAGGCACTGGACTATCAGGCGGCAACCGGAGACCTGGAAAACGGATGGCCCTGGAAGAATTACGGCATGGCGCAGCTTGTCAACGCTTTCTGCAACGAGGACTATTACCAGACTATGAACCGTCTGCGTGCCCTCTCCTGTATCGCAGTCATGCCAGCGTTTGGCTCAATCCTGACGGCGGTCATGATTACTGTCAGCAGCATTCACGAGGAAATGCCGGAGGAATATGGGAGCTATCTGATCCGGTGCCGTGAGATCGTCCGTCGCGGTGAGCTTCGCAAGAAGAAAGGCAAGGACAAGTACCGCCAGTATGTATGGCAGACACCGTCCGTCATGCCGGAATGGAGGTAAATGAGCGATCGCGATCCTGCCCGGCAAAGGAGGTGACGCCTATAATACCTGAAAACAGGCGAAAATCATTCGCCAATCGGTAAAAATGGCAAAACAGCGATTTTCGGCAGTCCCAGACGGATAACTCCCCACCTGGGGCTGCTTTAAATCGAAAATTGCTGAAAACACCAATTCGCCAATCAGAGAAAATCGCCCGAAAATGACCCCTTAGAGAAAATTTTTGATTTTTACCCGCAGGGCACAAGGAAGGTAGTTAATGTACAAGCTCACGAAAAGAGGTATGTTTCGTGGATAATCAATAACTGCGGCAATGGCTGGTCAGTCGGCAGGCAGACGGCCAATGGACTTCTGAACCTTTGTACGGTTGTCTCGGCAAGTGAAGCGCAGCCTGGGGATTTGGTCTTTTTTGAGGGAACCTATGATACGAGCGGCGCGAGCCATGTCGGTATCTATGTGGGCGACGGGATGATGATCCACTGTGGCAATCCGATTCAGTATACGTCCATTGAAACGTCATACTGGCAGGAGCACCTGTTATGCTTTGGCAGTCTGCCGTAGATAGAATTACAGTACTCGGGAAAGGAGATTTATGAGCGCGAAACTGGATAAGATCGGCGCGGACTTAGAAAAGGCCCGCGCCAAGTGGGAAGAGTGGGAAGCCAAAACAAAAGAACTGGAAACCCGCTATAAAGAGCAGGAAAACGCGGAGATCTGTGATGTTACGCGTTCCTACAACCTGACGCCTGACCAGCTGGCACAGCTGCTGAAAATGATGCAGACGACGCTGCCGGAGTCGGCAAAGGCGCAGGAAATGACAAATTCATTTAAGATGGAGGAAGAAAGTACAGATGAAGAATAGAATTATTTCGGTTCTGATGGCACTGGCGCTTTGCCTGGGTTCCTGCCCGGTCACGGCGTTTGCCTATACGGGTACGGAGGAAGAGATTAAGGCAGTGGAGGAGAGTGCTGAGGACACAGAGAGCGATGAGAGCACGGAAGTGTCGACGTCTGTAACAGCAGAGGGAGAGACCAGCGGAACTGCTGAGAAAAATGGCGGGTCGTCTGCAGAAGAGAAGGATGAAGGTAATATTTCAGGTGATGAAGCCTCAGAGAATACGGAAAATGATCTTGAAGCATTCATTTCAGAAGACGGCACCTTCACTTTTCCCTTTACCGACTGGGTATGGGAAACAGGAGATGAGGAAGCTTCTGATGAGGAAGATTCAAGCGCCATCGCTACCGGGAAGGTGGTGAACGTGAATTCCTGGCTGAACCTCCGCGCCGGCGCCGGCACAGGTTATGACATTATCGGAAAGATTTCCAACGGAACAGAGGTTGAGATCCTCAGTGAGGAAAACGGCTGGTATCTGGTGACGGTTCCAGAACAGACTGGCTATGTCTACGGCGGTTATCTGGAAATTTTGGAGGAGGCCGCGAAAGACAGTGACATGGAAGGTTTTGACGAGCTTTTCATGCTGATGCTGCTCAGTATGATGCTGCAGGGGAATGAAACCGCAGATACGGCTGACACGGATACCTCTGCGGCACTGACGCCTGACGGCAATCTGACTCTGGTGGATGACATTGATACCGCGACGGAAGAGGATACTGGGAAGCAATTCATTACGGTGGAAACGAAGAACGGCAACTATTTTTATATCATTATTGACCGCGATGATGAGGGTGAGGAGACTGTGCACTTCCTGAACCAGGTGGATGAGGCTGACCTGCTTGCACTGATGGAAGAGGAAGAGGTGGAGGAATATGAAGCTTCCAAAGCCACCGCAGATACGGAAGATACAGACAGCGAGGCAGTTGCAGCCGAGACTTCCTGTGATACGCAGGAAGAGACAGAACCTGTTGAGACGACGGATATGGGGGATGGCAGCGCTAACCTTCTGCCGGTCGTTCTGCTGGTGGTTGTCCTTGCTGCCGGCGGCGGGTTCTACGCCTACACGAAGGTGAAGGGCAAAAAGAAGGAGGAAACAAAGCCGGACCCGGATGCGGATTATGAGGACGAGGATGACGAAACAGACTATGAGATCCCTGATATGTATGGGGAGGATGCTGAGGCAGACTATTCCGATGGGGATGATAACGACTTTGATGATGATGAGCTGGTGTAGTTGGTGTAGACAGGTATGAGTCTGGGACAGCCTTCGGGCTGTCTTACATAGAGAAATGGGTAGATTGCGGCTTGTTTGGAACAGATGGAACTGATATAATAAACATACTGAGATTTGTAAACAATTATAAAGATCGGAATTTGACAGAGATAATAAGAATTTAAAGAGATGGGGAAGATGGGTATGCTTCGGGCAACAGATGATTATTATAAGAGTTTGGTAGAAAGATTGAGCAAACTTTCTGGAGAAACAGAATGGATTGAATTTAAGTGCGATAATGAGAATCCGCAAATGATTGGAGAATATATTTCAGCATTAAGTAACTCTGCTGCACTGAATGGAAAAGAGACGGCATACGTTTTGTGGGGAATTGACGATGCCACGCATAAAGTGATTGGTACTGTTTTCTCACCTGCGAAAGCAAAGAAAGGTAATCAGGAGCTTGAAAACTGGCTGGCTGGTTTGACTTCTCCAAATCTGGATTTTACTTTTACAGAGGTTATGGTTGAAGATAAGAAGGTGGTTGTCCTTGAAATACCAAAAGCGACAGTGAGACCGGTAAGTTTTGGCGGGATGGAATTTGTCCGGATTGGGTCTTATAAGAAGAAGCTGAAGGAATTTCCGGAGAAGGAACGTGCGCTCTGGAGATCGTTTGAAAATACTGCCTATGAACTTCGCACAGCTATATCTAATGTGACGGAGGAAGATGTGACCGCGCTTCTTGATTGTGCTGCCTATTATACATTACTGAAGTTGCCATTGCCTACAAACCGTTCTGCGATGATTCACAATATGATTGATGAGGGATTCATTCACGAGATGGATAATGGAAATTATGAAATCACAAATATGGGGGCTTTGCTTCTGGCAAAAAATTTGAATGATTTCAGAAATTTGAAGAGGAAGGCAATACGGGTTATTCAATATAAAGGAAATGGAAGAACCCATGCGCTCCGTGAAAAAGTGTTTACCAAAGGATATGCGGTCGAATTTGATGATATTTGCGATTATATCAATACACTGATCCCACAGAGCGAGGAAATCGAATCCGGGTCCAGAATCGAACATCGGATGTTTCCGGAGAAGGCAATTCGTGAAATGGTCAGCAACCTGATTATTCATCAACAGCTGGATGTACGCGGTACAGGGCCAATGATGGAAATTTTTGATACGAAAGTAGAAGCATCGAATCCAGGCGGATTGTTGGTGAATGTGAACCGGATCATCGATACGGCTCCTCATGCAAGGAATGAATCGATGGCTTCTTTCCTACGTATGGCGAGGATTTGTGAGGAACGTGGGAGTGGATTTGACCGTATAGAGGAAGGGATGAGTGATCTGAAAATCCCTGCGCCAAAGGTAGAGACAGGTGATGATTTTACCCGAACGAAACTGTATTGGTATCCAAGTTTGAAAGACTGGAAGAAAGAAGACAGAATTCGGACATGTTATCTTGCAACGTGTTATTATTATGTGAATGAAATGGATGTTTCAAATTCGGTGTTGAGGGGACGTTTTGGAATAGACGAGAAAAACAAGGCAATGATGTCAAGAATTATAAAGGAAACACTTGACGCAGAACTGATTAAAATTGCAGATCCGGCTGCGGCTGTGAAATTGAGAAAATATATACCGTATTGGGCATAAATTTCGTTGACGGGTAGTTGATTGGTAAATCATTTTTTGCTGAAAAAGCTTAGAGAAACTGCTGTTTTGTAGGGAAAATTTCGTTGATGGATAGTTGATTGACAGGCGACTGCATGGATTAAACCGAGGGTGAAGATGAAAAACATTTATTTAATCGGTGGGACAATGGGAGTGGGAAAAACAGCGGTATGCCAGAAATTGAAAAAGGAATTGGCTGACTGCGTTTTTCTGGACGAAGATTGGTGCTGGGATGCAGATCCGTTTCAGGTTAATGAAGAGACAAAGGAGATGGTACGAAGGAATATATGCTTTTTGTTAAATCAGTTCATTCATTGCTCCGTATATAAAAATATAGTTTTTTGCTGGGTTATGCATGAGCAGAAAATTATAGATTCGATTCTCAAAGAACTTGATAAAGCGAATTGTGAAGTGAAGACAATATCACTTTTATGTGATGAACAGGCACTTAGGGAAAGATTACTTAAGGATATACAAAAGGGAATTCGCCAGGAGAATATTATTGAGAGAAGCGTTAACAGAATTCCTTTATACCAGAATTTGAATACAAAGAAAATAGATACATCAGGGAAAACAATAGACCAGATTGCCAAAGAAATAATAATGTTGTAATGTTTGGCTAATCAGCAAAACAATTAAATACAGGAATGAAGATACATAGCTCATATGATTTTTATGAATCGTGTGAGCTTATTTTTATGATTGGAGGTGATGAAAAAAGTGGAGCGAGGCTCACGGTATGGGCCGCCGGTGGAACGAAAGCCGGACGGGGCGCTGTATGAGATGACGCCTGAGCAGTAGAGGGAGGCTGCAAAACTCATCCAGCAAAACTGCTGTAATTACGAGAAAGGCAACTGCATTATGCTGGAGGATGGGGATGAGCACGTCTGTCCGCAGCGGATATCCTATTCGGTTGGGTGCAGGTGGTTTCGGAATGCGGTACTGCCGTTATCACCGGAGTTGGAGACGGATATTTTTAAAGATATTTCGCTGAAACATTGTGTAAGGTGCGGCACCAGGTTTGTCCCCAGGTCAAACCGCAGCATGTATTGCCTGGCCTGTGCGGCAGCAGAAAGAAGGGGGAAGGATAAGAAACGGAAGTGGAACAAGAGGCACCCTGTCCGCATTTAGGGGTCAGAAAAGCCATATTTTAAAGGGCAAAAAAAGAGCGAATCGGGCATGCATGGACATTTTATCCAGAATGCCCGTTTTTGTATTTCTAAATGCGGACAAAAGGGATTTCAACAAAGAATTGGAGGTTACAGAATGAAAATGAATCAAGTGAAAGCACTGCTGACGGCAGTCGCGGTTTTTGACATGGCCTATGTAGGTTTTACCAGCGCAGAGGATACGATTTGCCGTATCAGAAAGTGGAGGAAGAAGAAAAAGAAGTCCAAGGCGTCTATGCTGGATGAAGATGAAGACTTTGATCTGGATTGGACGGATGATGAAGACTTCGACCTGGACTGGCTGGATGATGAGGACTTCGATCCAGGCAGCCATTGCAAGCAGGTAGGACTTTTCTCTCGTTCGATTTGCCGTTAAGTTATGAGCAGGCATCTGCTTATCGAAAGGCAAATGGACTTTATGTTCGGAAAAATCAATACATAAAAATCAGAGCGTATATCGTCCCGATTTATGGGAAAAGGTATACGCTCTTTTTTATGCCTAAAATCAAAAGTGTTCATGGTGCCAGACACCGTGAACACCCCCAGCCTTTATTCCCCGCTGGTCAAATGTACCACAATCGGTTCATGCTCAACTGCCGGAAGGAATTTTACCGTCAGGTCTGCTGTTTTCAATCTCAGGCTGGATGTGTTGATGCAGAGGTGGCAGCCGACATATTCGCCTTTAAGAACATCTTCGTCAATGACAAGCTGAACCCTTTTCGGCCTGTCGTTCATCAGTCCCAATACGCTGACGGAACCGGGAACTTGTTGCAAGCGGGTTAAAACAATGATATAATTCGAACAGAGTTTTGGAAGGAGGGATTTTATATGACTTTTGCAGAACGGCTTGTAAAGCAGATGATTAATGAATACAAGTCACAGGACAGGAGTGGCGTATATGCTCTTACCCAGCGTAAAATGGCATATAACTCCAACAAAATTGAAGGAAGCACCCTGAGTGAAAAGCAGACTGCCAGTATCTTTGAGACCGGTTCGCTTTCCGGGGAAGGCACAGAATTCAGAACGAAGGATGTGGAGGAAATGACTGGTCATTTCACAATGTTCAATTACATGCTTCAAACGTATCAGCTGCCTCTTTCAGAAGATCTGGTGAAACAATATCATTTTAAATTAAAAGCAGGCGTTTTTGAAGACATAGCAAACGGATATCCTATCGGCGACTATAAAAACCGCAGGAATATTGTTTCAGATATTATGACGGCACTACCTTCAGAAGTACCTGAAAAGATGAATGATTTAATAGCGTTTTACGAGAAAAAGAACATGGTATCGTTAGAAGACATTGCCAGATTCCATGCCGATTTCGAAAAAATACATCCGTTTCAGGATGGTAATGGAAGAGTGGGGAGAATACTTGTTTTTAAAGAATGTCTGAGGCAGAGTTTCCTTCCTGTCCTTATTTTTGATGACACAAAAAAGGACTATTATCAGGCGCTTCATCATGCACAGCAGGAAGAAGACTATGATGAGTTAATTGTTTATTTTCGCCAAAATCAGGACAGATACAGGAATATGGTTGAAGATTTTTTGATTCCGGAAACCGGGAAAAGCTTATCTGAAATCATTGCTGAAACAAACAAAAAGGCGATGGAAAGAGACAGAAGGATACTGAACTGAAGATTGAAGTGAAATTCGCGGACAGAGGCAATTATGACGCCGCACTGAAAGAGGTGCTCGACCAGATCGAGGACAATCATTACGAGGACGAGCTGAGAAGGGAAGGATACTTGTTAATGTGAAGAATATTGATAAAGGAGGACGATGATGCCGCCAGGAGGATTTGGAGGACCCGGCGCCCGGGAGAGACAGATTGAGATGTTAAAGGAACCGAAGCCGCAGTCTTTTGGCGAGGTGCCGGGATATTTATACAGGGTAATTCACGGAACGACATATCGCCTGCTCTATATCGTGCGCCTGGTCTGGGAGGCGAGAAAGAGTCTGCTCTTTCTGATGGCTCTGATGGCACTCTTCGATGGCGTTTCGCCTGTGATTTCGGCTTACATATCCGCGAATCTGTTAAACCATGTGTCGGATGTCCTGACCGGCGGGATGACCACGCTTAAGGAGCTGACGGCCTATCTGCTGCCGGCGATGATTCTGCAGTTCGGATATATGTTTTTTACCAGCGTCGTCTCCAATGTCAGCAATATGGTCACGCGCATTTCCGGGGAGCTGGTCTCCAGGCATGTAAAGGTGAAGCTGATGAACAAGGCAAAGGAGATCGATGTGGCTTCCTTTGATATGCCGGAGTTCTATGAGAAATTTGAAAATGCCAACCGGGAGGCGGATTCCGGACTGATCAACGTCATCAGCACGACGTTCTCCATCGCCAGCACGCTGATTTCCACGATCAGCTTTATTGTGATCCTGAGCGCGATTGCCTGGTTCGCGCCGCTGATTGTCATTGTGCTGTCTCTGCCGAGCGCCATCATTACCTTTGTCTACCGGAATAAAAATTACCGCTACATGCGCCGCCGCTCCAAGGACAGACGGCAGATGACCTATTATTCGGACACGCTGATGAACAAGGATATGGTGAAGGAGCT
Source organism: Lachnospiraceae bacterium (assembly GCA_021203305.1). Classification (GTDB taxonomy): domain Bacteria; phylum Bacillota; class Clostridia; order Lachnospirales; family Lachnospiraceae; genus RGIG6307. Next base: position 12,798 of record JAJQBK010000047.1, on the reverse strand, counting down.
GCGTCTCTTCAACCTCTCCGATATGTTCATTGTCAATTATAATAAGGTTTTCCGGAAATATTTCGCCGGGATTCGAAATCTGATCGTGAAGGAGGGCACCTGGAGCATTCTGACCACGCTTCTGACCACCACGGTCAACTGCGGCCTGTTTTTCTTCATCGCTTACACGGTGGCGGCCGGACAGGGCAGGATCGGTGATTATTCCCTGTATACGGGGGCTTTAACGTCAATTGCCGCCTGCATTACCACGCTGGTGAGCAAAACATCCACCATCTATGAGGGCACGCTCTTCATTGAGAATATGATTGTCTTCATGAATGAGGAAAAGCGCATTGTGCCCAGCATCCCCGAAGCGCTGCCTGTGAAGCGCCACTGCGGCCACACCATCGAGTTTCGGAATGTGTCCTTCCGTTATCCGGGTACGAGCCGCAATGCGATCAGGAATATAAGCTTTAAGGTAGATCCGGGCGACACGGTGGTGTTAGTCGGATTAAACGGTGCGGGAAAGACCACGCTTTTAAAGCTTCTGATGCGGCTGTATGACCCAACGGAGGGCGTTATTTTCCTGGACGGACACGACATCAAAGAGTACGATGTAGAGCAGCTTTATGGCATGTTTGGCGCGATTTTTCAGGATTTCGGCAAATACGCGTTCACTGTCACGGAGAATATTTCCTTCGGCCAGATTGAGAAGCCGGTTCGGGAAGAGGAAATTCACGCGGCGGCGAGGGCCAGCTCGGCCGATGAGTTTATCCGGGCGCTGCCGAAGGAGTACGATACGCCGCTGATGCGTTACTTTGAGCCGGAAGGCATCGAGCCTTCGATCGGCCAGTGGCAGAAGATTTCGATCGCGAGGGCGTTCTACTCGGATTCAGATGTGCTGATCTTAGATGAGCCGACGGCCTCCCTGGACGCGATTGCGGAGCAGGAAATCTATAATGAGTTTGACCGGCTCAGGGAGGATAAGACGACCTTCTTCGTATCTCACAGGCTTTCAAGCGCGACCGTAGCGACAAAGATACTGGTGCTGTCAGCCGGAGAGCTGGTGGAAAGCAGCACACACCAGGAGCTGATGGCGGCCGGCGGGATTTATTATACAATGTTCTCCACACAGGCGAACCGCTATCTGGCGGAAGGGGATAAGGTAAATGACGGGCCGCCGGTGCACCCGGCTGTAACACAGCGGGAGGGAGATTTCCCACAGTATGGGCCGATGCCTGGTATTGAAGGAAGCAGAAAAGGCAGGACTTTCCGGATGAAGTGAGGAGAATGTCGGAACAGTAACGGGGGAAGGGATATGAGGAATTCATTCATAGGTATGTGGATCGTGGAGAGAGGTATGGAAAACTCATGAAGTATGATTTACGCCCGGAATTTCAGAAATACAGATGGATCCGGATGCCGGTACAGCCGATACTTTTAAAGACAGCAAACAGACTCATGCCGGTGATACAGCATGGAAAGAAGCTGGATTCCCGTCTTTCTTCCGAAACGCTTCACATCGGTGAGTTTACAGCGAAATTGATCCGGCCGAAAGACAGAGAGACAGACGCCGTCCTGATTTATTATCATGGCGGAGCTTTTGTGCTGAAGGCGGCTGCCTATCACAAAAATCTCGCGCAGACTTATGCACTGCGGGCCAACTGTGCGGTGCTGTTTGCAGATTATCGGCTGGCCCCGAAATATAAATTCCCTGTCCCTGCAGCAGACTGCTTTGAGGCGTATTGCTGGGCGCTTAAGAATCTACCGTTCAGGAAACTGGCAGTCGGCGGGGACAGTGTCGGCGCTGACCTGGCCATGTCGGTTATGCTTATGGCAAGGGAACAGGGGAAAAGAATGCCGGATGGGCAGATGTTGATGTATCCGGGTGCCGCAGGCCGTCCGGATACAGAGTCCATGCAAAAGTTTCGGGACACCCCGATGTGGAATGCCGTATTAAACGAAAAAGCGCTTGATCTGTGTGCGGATCCAAAAGACCGCGATGATCCGCTGTTTATGCCGCTGCTTTCAGAAACCTTTTCCGGCTTTCCGCCGGCTTATGTGGAAACCGTGGAATTTGACTGCCTCCATGATGCGGGAATAGAGATCGCGGAACGCTACAGGGAAGACGGCATAAAAATTGTGCTGAATGAAACAACGCGTTCCATGCATGGGTATGATATAGCGGAGACTTCGCCATATGTGAAGGAACAGGTCGGGAAGAGGATATCTTTCCTGACGGATATATTTGAGCAGGGGGGGATTTAATATGCGTCAGACGATGGATGAGTAAAGAAAAATCCCGGGAAGGATCTATGCTTTCATCAAAAGCTCAGAATAATTCCAATAATTCTTCTGGCGATAAAAGCGTAATACCAAAGAAGCAAATAATCGTACGATTCGAGACTGTTACATATCCTGTGCCAATTTCATATGGCTTATTATGGGAGGAGGTGTTGTAATAACGAAAGACATTGAGAACCGGGACATCATGCTGCATTTCGGTGTCAGCCCGGCGGAATCGGAACGTATCCGGAAAAAGTCTCCGCCAGCAACTTCATGCCCTCTCCATCTTCCTCATCGAAGCGGGCGGGCAGAGGGCTGTCCACATCGATCACGCCGAAAATCTGATCCTGTACAAAAATCGGTGTGACAATTTCCGAGGAGGAATTCAGGTCGCAGGCGATGTGATTGCAGCAGCTGTGTACATCGTCTACTCTCTGCTGGGCGCGCTCTCTGACCGCGGTGCCGCAGACGCCGTCGCCGATTTGGATGCGGGCTACCGCGGGCTTTCCCTGAAACGGACCGAGGATCAGTTCCTTATTTTTTAACAGATAGAAACCGGCCCAGTTGATGTCCTTAAGATAGAGAGCCATCAGCGCGGAGGTGTTGGCGAGAGCCGCGTACAGGTCGGAGGTTTCTTCAAATATATTCTGAATGTGCCGCGCCATCTGCGCGTACATTTCTTTTTTGGTGTGAAATTCTGTTATGGTGATATCCATGAGACGCCCTTTCAGGATTTTTATCCATGTGTGCTTTTAGCTAAGAAACGACTGCCGACAGGGCTTCTTCTGATGATCTCCCAGATCAGAGCCATTACCAGGCTTAAAACCAGGCCCCAGAACACGTCGATGACGGAGTGCTGTTTGATAAACAGGGTGGCAACGGGAATCAGAATCACCAGAATCCAGGAAAGCGTTTTGACCAGGCGGCTGTGCTTAAAATCCTGATAGCTGATCACCACCATGTGGGCGGCCACCGTGCTGGAAACGTGGATGGAGGGGCATACATTGCAGGGAGGGTCGATGGAGCGGATGGTTTTCACAATCCAGGCGCAGATGTTATTGGAGGTAATCTCCTGACGAAGCTCCAGGCCGTTGGGCCAGAGGGCGTAGATAAAAAGGCAGACAGTACCGCCGACGAAAATCAGAAAGTTGTAGCGCAGGAAGGAATCCTTGTCCTTCAGCATAAAATAAAGGAAAAAGAAGGGAATCCAGATGTACCAGAGAAAATAAGGGATGACGAAATACTCATTGAAGGGAATCAGGTCGTCCAGTGAAGAGTGCATGTAGTATTTGGGCTCCGGCTCCACTAACTCCAGAATGCCGAAGCCGGCCAGAAATACCAGCGCGTAAAGGCCGGCGAGACAGTATTTGTGCGATTTTACCCAGGCGGTTATTTCTTTTGTCATATGTAAAGAATCCTTTCCTCATCCTTTTCGCAGTCGGTTTGCGGGATATAACGAAACTGTCGGAAACAGTGCGGCATGAAAAGGGATGATTTTTCAAAGTAAATTTTCAAAGTCGCGGGTTGCGGCGAGCCTTTTAGAGGCTGCGATTCGCGTATCAGGCGGTGCAAGATGCATAAGTTATTGGCCGACATGTCCTTAATAATGCGCGGTGCGTGAAACATAGATTGGCGCATGAAATGTATTATAGCAGAACGGCAATGAGAAAACCATAAATTCTTTCTAAAGTTTCTGCTGTGCTTTTTATTGCTTTTACATATATAAAGTGATATAATCAGCCGCAGGTTTGGCACTTTAACGCGTTGAACGCCAAAAGGAATGTGGAAAGGGTTGCTTTGAGGGCGGAGATAAGGACGGGGATAAGTGCCGGGCCAATAATCGAAATGAGGAAGAGAAAATGACAGAAGACAAAAAACTCAACATGCCGCAGTCAATCGTACTACTGCTTCTGATCATCGGCTCGGTGGCGGTCTGCATCCGTTTAAAGACCGGCGGCCCGATGATCGGCCTGTTCTTCAGCTGGATCATCATCTATCTGTTCTGCATCGTGCTGCGGATGGATTACGGAAAGATCATCGGCGGCGCCTATGACGCGGTCCGCGTGGTGGTTCCCACGCTGATTCTTCTGATGTCCATCGGCGTGATGATCGGCACCTGGCTGCAGAGCGGCACCATTGCCACGATCATTGTGGGAGGACTGCAATTGATCAATCCCACCTGGCTTTTGCCGCTGACGCTGATTTTCTGCGCGGTCTTAAGCCTGGTGACGGGCACGTCCTACGGCTCTGTGGGAAGCGCCGGCGTGGCCATGATGGCCATCGGCAACGCCATGGGCATTAATCCCGGTATGGTAGCGGGCGCGGTCATCTGCGGCGCCATGTTCGGCGATAAATTAAGCCCCCTGTCCGACACCACCAATCTGGCGCCGGCTGTTGCGGGCTCCAAGCTGGGAGATCATGTGAAGTCCATGCTTTGGACCACCGTTCCCGCCTTTTTAGTCAGCCTTGTGATCTTTACCATCCTTGGCATCCAGCAGACCAGCGGCGGTTATACCGCGGGAGATCTGACTACATATATTGATGCGCTGAACGGGGAATTTCATTTAGGGATCGTGACGCTGCTTCCCGCCATTTTGCTGATTATCCTGCTGTTATTGAAGGTGAACGCGGTGGCGGCGCTGGGGCTCTCCAGCTTTGCGGCGGGCCTGGTTTCCTTCTTCTATCAGGGCATCGGTCTGGCCAGCATTATCAAGGTGGCTTACAACGGCTACTCCACCGGCATTGAGGTGGGAATCCTGCAGACCATCTTAAACAGGGGCGGCATGAACAGCATGCTGCAGTATGTGGCCATCATCAGCTTCGCGGTCGGCATGGGCGGCATGCTGGACAAGCTGGGTGTGCTGGACAACCTTCTGCACGCCATTGTGGGACATATTAAGAGCGACGGCTCCATGATCGTGGCGACTCTTCTGGTAGGCTATGTGACCAGTATTATCAGCTGCTCCCAGCCTATGGCTCATGTGCTGACCGGCCGTCTGATGGCGCCGATTTTCAAGGAGCGCAAGGTGGCGCCCGAGATACTTTCCAGATCGCTGGAGGATTCCGGTACGCTGGCGGGACCGATGATTCCCTGGCACGGGTACTGTGTATACATGTCGGGTACCCTGGGAGTTGCCTGGGCGGCTTTCTTCCCCTATCTGTTTTTGCTGTACCTGACGCCGATTTTCAGTATTTTCTACGGCTTTACGGGCATTTCCATCAAGCATGTGGATGAGTAAGGCAATGCGTTGAGTGTGGGCAATGGCCATAGCAGGAAGAAAACGATGGTCATGTCAAAAGCAGGCAGTGGTCATGGAGAGAAAAGAGTGACCATGCCGGGGAGTAAGGAATGGCAACGAAATTAGTATTACTGGGGACAGGCACTCCGAATGCCTGTCCCAACGCCAGCGGCCCTGCTTCCGCCGTGGTGGTGGATGATCAGGCCTATCTGGTGGATTTTGGCCCCGGAGTGGTCCGGCAGGCGGCGAAGGCCTACCGTAAGGGAATTGACGCCCTGCGGCCGGACCGGCTGACGGTGGCGTTCTGCACCCACCTGCACACAGACCATACCGCCGGGTATCCGGATCTGATTTTTACCCCCTGGGTGCTGGAGAGGAGAGAGCCTCTTAAGGTATTCGGCCCTGAGGGCATACAACATATGACCGACCACATTCTGGCCGCCTATGAGGTGGATATTGATTTTCGCCTTCACGGCTTCGAACGGGCCAATGAGGTGGGATATCAGGTGCGGGTGACGGAGATTGAGCCGGGCGTGGTTTACCGGGATGATAAGGTGACGGTAGAGCCTTTCCCGGTGAGCCACGGTACACTGTTAAGCTACGGTTATAAATTCACCACCGCGGACAAGGTGATTGTGATCAGCGGGGATACAGCGCCCCTGGAAATTGTGGCGGAGAAAGCGAAAAATTGCGACATTCTGCTGCATGAAGTGGAGTACACGGGAGGAATTTCCGCCCGGGAGCCGAAGTGGCAGAAGTACCACCGCGAGGTGCACACCCTGAGCGTAGACCTGGCCGGAATAGCGAAGAAGGCGCAGCCGAAGCTGTTGGTGACCTATCATCGTATCTATCATATGGAGATACAGGATAACACAAAGGATCTGGACGCGGAGATGGCCTGGCGGTGCGAGGCGATTTTACAGGAGATAAAGGACGCCGGTTATGACGGAGAAGTCGTAAACGGGCAGGATCTGGATATTTTTTGTTAGAGAAAAGATGGAAGGGGCTGTGAAAACAGCCCCTTTTGAAAGCCTTAGAGATTGTACCCCGGGCTGGCAGTTCTTTGGCTGCCTTATTTAGAAGAAATCATCGGTTTCAACTTCAAAGTCGAGGGACACCATTTTTGTCATCTGCCTGGAATCTGCAATAATCTGCTCTATGTCGGCTTTGGTCAGAGAGTTATCATCTGCTGAGGATATCAGGGTTATCAGCATAGCCAGATTTGCGCCGGCGATAATATATGTGTTTGGATGATCAATATACTGCACAAGCTGCTGATTGACACTGCCGCCATACAGGTCGGATATCAACAGCTTTAATTCTGTCTCGGGAGTTGCGGCAAAAAAAGCGTCCGCGTGCTCCCTGACGTTGCCGGAATCGTCCGGCAGATATGCATCGTATACGGTCAGGCAGTCGGTATTTCCCATCAGTATATCCAGAGACGACTTGATTCCGCTTGCCATTTTTCCATGAGTAGAAAGAAAGATTTTCATTAAAAGAAGCCTCCTTTGTTTTCTTTATTTTAAGCAAAGAAGACGATAAGAACCATGCAGCTTTTTGCACTGACTTTCATGCAAAATGGAATAAGGGAAACGTTATGAGGATTATATGTGCAGGAAGTTTTTATTTTAGACTCGATTTTTTGGAAGTTATACGCTAAAATAATGTAAAATGTAAGAAAAATTTGAACCAACGAGAACGCGTCGCGTGAAGGAATCAGGAGCTTACAGATGAGTGATTTTGGCAAAACTAAAATAATCAGTATACTAATGAATGAGAACAGGGCGGTCACGTCGAAAGAATTGGCAAACAGCATAGGAATGAGTGTCCGCACGGTAAAGTCCCTTGTGCCGGAAATCCGCCTGTTTTTTCAGGAGCATGGTGCTGTTTTGAAAGCGAAGCCGGGAGTTGGTTATTATCTGGTAGTAGAAGATCAATTTCTGTACCTGAGACTGAAAGACAGCTTTTCGGGACGGCATTTTAAATTTATTTCTTCACAGGAAACGGAAAAAATGGCGACTACCATTATATGCCGTATTTTAGCTGATGAAGGTTATGTTAAGATTGAGGATATTGCTGACGAACTGTATTGTTCAAGAAGCTCGCTGAAACAGGTAATGCGCCGGGTGCGGAGCATGTTGGAGATATTTAACCTCAGCCTGGTTTCAAAGCCGGCTTATGGTGTAAAAATTGAAGGAAATGAAATGAATAAGCGTTATTGCTGCCTGGAGTTGTTCATGACGCATGACACATATGCAAAAAATTATCTGGAAAAGACAAAATACACTGACCTTTTTGAACAGGACACAGAGCGGATTGCCAATATTCGGCACGCCCTGCTGGAGGTGGTCCGGGCGTCCGGCAAGACGGTTTATGATAAATATATATATCGTTTTTCCCGTTATCTGACGCTGATGACAGTGCGCCGCCGAAACGGCTGTTGTTTTAGTTTTAGTAAAGAGCAGGCGGAAATATTGACAGGGCTTCCTGAATATGGTATAGCCCGTCGGATCATGGAAAGGGAGAGGGAGTATTTACCGGATATTCCGGTGGAGGACAGTAACGAAATTCTGAGTGTGGAATATTTGCTGCTGATCTGGCAGGATCCGACGGAAAGCAGGGACTATCAGCAGAGCCATCCGATATTTTATGAAATGGCGCAGTCTTATCTTTCCGGCATGTGGGAAGTACTTCAGGACAGGTGGAATATCAGGCTGGATGGAATTCCTGTTCCGCATGACTATTTTGCCGCGGCTCTCATTCCGCTCTGTGTTAAAATGTATTTCAGAGAATTGAGCTTTGCCCTGGTGGGTCGTGATATAGAGAACAATGAGATATGCGGCTCCCCGGTCTGTGTGGCTTTGGCCAATACTCTGGAGGATGTAATTTACAAACGGGAAAAAATCCACATCAGCACAATCGACATTCTGGATTTTGCAGTAAGGATCTATGCGGCGGTAAACCGGATTGAGTATACATATAAGAAGCCAAGAGTTTTGATTGAATCGCGCAGCGGGAAACAGGCCTGTATGATTGTACGGGATAAAATAGAAAGAGAAATCGGGAAAAAGTGGTTTGAGTGTATGGAACCGATCGGCTTCTATGAGGTCCGGGGTCTTGACCAGGCGCAATACGACTATATGATTATAAATCATGAGAAGTATTCCTGCCATTACCAGCTGCCGTATGCTTATGTAGACCTGATTCCCACCACAGGGCAAATGGATGCTGTCCGGCGCAATATCGTCCACAGGAGCTTTCAGCTGGAAGCGTTGCTCGCAAAATTTGATTTTCCTGAGGAATATGTTATTCCCGATTTTGATTATACAGATATGTTTCATTTTCTGGATCTGGTCAGCTATCGTCACGCAAAGAATATTAACAGTGTGGCAAAACTGAAACAGGATCTGGTAAAACTGGACGATACATTCGTTTGGAATGAGGTTCTGTTTCTGATTGTCGGCAGGGAGCACACGGAAAAGAATATTTTTGAGATTTACTATCTGTCCAAGAAAGGAGTCTGGAAACGAAAAAAAATCAGTACCATTGTATTTTTGAGCGTTGATTTTCAGGGAGACCTGCAATTACTTCGGTTGATGGAAGAATTGGCAAGAGGAATGGCGGGAGAAGGTGAGAATTTAGAGAAATGTGTGGGTAAAAGGGCAACGCCTGATACGCTGCTGGAACTGATCCGGAAGAACTGGTAAATTGCACGAATATTAAGCAAAAAAACGTTATTGCACCAGCAGTAGCGTTTTTTTGTGAGTACAAGTGCAAAAAGAAGGGGTTTATAATGAGGCAAAGCCCGGAGAATTACAGGGCAAAAAATAATACAGGAGGAGAACAAATGATAGCTTTATTCAGAATTGACGAACGCTTGATCCATGGCCAGATTGCGATTAAATGGGCAGCGGAAGCGAAAGCGGATCGGATCATTGTAGCGAATGATGCCGCGGCAGAAAATGAGTTGATGAAAAAAAGTCTGCTGATGGCGGCGCCGCCCACGGTGAAGACGATCATTCTTCCGGTGGATAAGGCCATTGAGCTGTTAGGCGATCCACGCTGCGGCTCTCTGCGGATACTGCTTCTGGCAAATGGCCCGAAAGACGCCTGCAGAATTGCAGAAAACGTTGACGGCATCCCGTACATCAATGTCGGGAATTACGGAAGGATTGCGGCGCAGAAGGACGGAGCCCCCCGGAAGGCTTATGCCAACAATATTTACTGCAACGACGAGGACGTCGTCTGCTTCCGGCAGCTGCTTCGGACAGGGCTGAAATGCATTTATCAAACGATTCCGGAGGAACCGGCGGTAGATGTCACAAAGTATTTTGGAGACGGAAGAAAAGAAAAGGATTGAGGTGAACAATATGATAGTAAATGCATTGATTGTAACATTGTCGTATTTGATTCAGGTGTGGGTGGACCGCCTGACGAATTTAAAGATATGTGAAAGACCGATTGTGGGAGCTGTTATTACTGGAGTGCTGTTAGGGGATCCTGTAACCGGAATCATTATGGGTGGTTCTCTGGAGGCGATTTTCATGGGAATTTCCGCAATTGGCGGTTCGGTTCCTTCGGATGCTGGTGTGTCTGCTGTTATTGTAACGGCGTTTTCGATCCTTACCGGAGCTGATATGGAAAGCGCTGCGGCTCTGGCTATGCCGATTGGAACAGTAATAGCAACGCTGGGACAGCTTTGGAAGCCTGTCATTGCCGCGTTTGTCCCATATTGGGAAAAACTGGCCGCCACCGGCAATATGAGAAAATTCAGGATACAGGTGGTTGGCTGTGGATTGGTTTTAGACCGTCTGCCTCACGCTATCGCGATCTTCCTCGGCGTAGCCTTTGGTATTGAAGGGCTGGCAAATCTGTTAGATATGCTTCCGGCATTTTTTACAACCGGGCTGTCCGCTGCCTCAGGGATTATGACAGCAGTCGGTTTTGCAATTTTGTGCAAAGTCATCTGGAATGCGGAAACAGCTGGATTCTTCTTTGTTGGTTTTATTCTGGCGAAGATCGTCGGTATGGATACCCTGTCCATTGCTATTGTGCTGGCAGTGGTAGCAGTGATGTATTTCTACAATGATTTAAAGATTTCGAAGACCAGAGTGGAAGCTGTTTCAAACGGTGATGAGAAAACAAAGAATGAAATGGAGGACTTTTTCTGATGGCTGGAAATGAATTGACTGTGCAGGAGAAAAAAACGCTGAAAGGAATGTACGCCAATGTTTGTATCGCGGCAAATATGACCAACGCTGTGAAATCTCAGGCGAATGGATATACGATGGCGATTGCTTCTGTCATAGATGAACTGTATACGGATCCGGAAGAGCGGAAACAGGCGCTCTACAACTATAACCGCACATATTTTAATACCAATACGGTTATGATGTGCTTCATTTTGGGATTGAATTATGCGATGGAAAAAGAGAAGATGCTCAAGCATACCTGCGATGAGCAGACAATCCATGATATCCGTTCTTCCTTAATGGGACCTCTGGCTGGTGTGGGTGATTCGCTGTTATTTAACTGCGTACGTGTCATCGCGGCTGGTATCGCTATGGGATTTGCCGCGCAGGGAAGTATTCTGGCTCCGATTTCCTTTGCTTTGATATACGGCGGTTTTCAATTGATTGCACGTTGGTATATGATGAAAGTGGGTTATACGGCAGGAACGGGATTTATTGACCGAATTTTCTCTACAGGGCTGATTCAGTCAGTAACGAAGGCAGCCAGCATTCTTGGACTGGGAGTCGTCGGCGCAATGGTGGCCAGCAGCGTCAAGGTTAACCTGAATTGGACAATTGCTCTGGGAGGAGCGGAGGTAGTGGTCCAGGATCTGCTGGATGGAATTCTGCCGGGTCTTTTGTCAATACTTATTGTCTTAGCGTTTGTAAGGCTTTTGAATAAGGGTATTTCAGCAACAAAGCTATTGATAGGGACGATTGTAGTCTGCATTGTTTTGGCGGCTGTTGGAATTTTTTAAACAGACAGGGCTGTCGCAAAGTATGAAAAGGGCAATATGGACTTTTCGATTTGCGGCAGCCTTTTTGCGAAAGGAGAATTTGATGAAATTATTAGTACAAGGCGATGATTATGGATTTACTCGAGGTGTGACACTGGGAATTTTGGACGCGATAGATTATGGCGTCCTGACTTGTACGGGATTATTTGCCAATATGCCGTCAACGGAATTTGCCGTAGAGGAAATGAAAAAAAGGCCGGAGGTTTGTTTTGGAATTGATTTCAACCTGGTATCAGGAAGACCGGTCTGCGCTCCGGAGGAAGTTCCCCATCTGGTAGATGAAAGCGGCGATTTCATCCGTTCAACTGAGCGTGTCAGGGATGCACGCTGGAAAAATGAGGAGGGGAGAGCCGAGATGTTTCCCTTTGAAGAGGTTTATAAGGAGATGCGTGCCCAATATGACCGGTTTGTCCGGCTGATGGGGAAAAAGCCCGAGTATGTCCACGGGCATTCGATTCATCCTGAGAACTATGACGCGGCAATGAAGCAGATCAGCGAAGAGGAGGATGTACCGAATTCCAATGAGCTTCAAAGGAAGTATGGCTTTGGTTACGCAAAATTTATTCCGGGAGTACCGAAAGAAAAGGAGAAGAATTTTAACGCGGAAGCGCAGCTGATGAAGAATCCGGCAAAATTCTTTTTTGAGCATGAGGATTACTATTTGGGGAAGGAATATGCGGCGTTGGGCGGACATCCCGGTTATGTAGATGCGGAATTGGTGGAAATGACTACATTATCACTGGAACGGATGCGGGATCTTCAGTTTTATACTTCAGAGGAATTGAAATCCTGGATTCAAAAGAATGGGGTAGAGCTTATTTCATATAGGGACCTGATAGGAGCATAGCATGAAAATAGAAGAGCTGATTGAGATTATAAAGCAAAATTGCCTGGGTATGTCACATGGTAAAAAAATTGATCCTGTTACATCGCGGGATCAGGTTTTATTTGGGGCAGTGGATAAGGAATGCACCGGTATCGTTGTAACCTGCTATGTGAATCCTGCAGTAATTCAGAATGCCCATGAACGCGGAGCCAATTTCATTATATGTCATGAATCCATGTTCTGGAATCATGGCGATACGACCTCCTGGCTGAGTGAAAATGAAGTTTATCAGTATAAGAAGCGGCTTCTGGAAAAATATGATATTACAGTCTGGCGCTTCCATGATTATATTCATTCGGGAATTCGCCTGCAGGATGGCACATATGCGGACGGGATTTTTTATGGACTTATGAAGCAGATGGGATGGGAGGGTTATCTGG